>CAMUZG010000007.1 GCA_947165145.1 uncultured Selenomonadales bacterium | reverse complement strand
AACAACGTCTGCTTGCGTATCATCAACAGGTTTATCGTTAACAACGTCTGCTTGCGTATCATCAACAGGTTTATCGTCGGCAACGTCGGCTTGCGTATCATCAACAGGTTTATCGTTAACAACGTCTGCTTGCGTATCGTCAGCTGATTTATCGTCTACAACGTCGGCTTGCGTATCATCAACAGGTTTATCGTTAACAACGTCGGCTTGCGTATCATCAACAGGTTTATCGTCGAGAACGTTAGCTTGCGTATCGTTGGTCGGAACCGATTCATTGTAAGGCGGCACCACGTCGAAGGACTCGACTCGCTTCAACGCCAACGAATCCTTTTCGATTTCGGCAGCGTACGCCGCTTTGACTTCCTCGGTGAAACGCAATTCTTCTTCGATTTCTTTCTTGAGCAAAAAATTATTCGCCAACGTGACGAGTAACGCCGCACCCGCAATCATCAGCCCGAACATCAACAGATAATCTTTGCCAGCGACGTGCGTCAAGAGCGACGACGCGAATATCACCATGAACGACAAAACCGCCACTGCGAAGAGCGTCGGGTAAAAAATGCGCAGACCCAGCCGATTTGCCAGCGCGTGTACTAAAATTATGCTGACAATCATTACGCTCGGCACTATTAAAAAAAATGCCAAACTCAATCCCTCCACAAAAAATTTCAGTCTGCTTGCGCGATTTGACTTCGACGCGGCATTTGAAATTCCTTTCAGTAACAAAAAATCTCGGCTTGATTCTTCACCGCCGACGAAAATCCTTTCAAAAAATTTTTGCGCCTGTTATAATCGCCAAAAAAAATTTTCGGGAGGATTCAAGTGCATCAATATCTATTCTATATCGGAGACTTTCCAATCCGCTCATACGGCGTGATTTTGTCGCTGTCAATTTTTTTGGCGACGGGCGTCGGATATTTCATGGCGAAGGTTGACGGTCGCGGCTACGAAAAATTTTTGGTCGACATCGGTTTAATCGGCGGATTTTTCGGCTTAGTCGGTGCTCGATTGTGGGACGTCTTCTTTTTCGATTGGAGCTACTATCAACATCATCTCGACGAGATTTTCAACGTGTGGCAAGGCGGTATGGCTGTTCAAGGCGGAATTATTCTCGGTGTGATTGCCGGCGGACTGTTCGCCAAAAGCAAAGGTCTTGACGTGATTCATCTGGCTGATATTCTTGCGCCCGCGATTGTTCTCGGTCAAGCTCTCGGACGTTGTGCAAATCTGCTCAACGGCGACGCTTTTGGTGCTCCGACAGGCGCAGGCTTCGGAATAATTTATCCAGACACGACGCTTGCTTATCGAACTTACGGCGACCAACCGCTTTTTCCCGCAGAGGTCTGGGAATGTCAGCTTGACATTGTGATTTTCGCGCTACTTTTGATTTTCCGTTGCACCGATTACGTCAAAGGTCAATGTTTCGCGCTGTACGTCATGCTTTATGCCGCGGCGAGATTTGCATTGGAATTTCTGCGTGGCGACTACAACGCTCAAGTGATTGGCTTCCTCAAGTCGGCTCAAGTCACGAGCGTCGTTGCATTCACGATAGCCTCAGTGATTTTCATTTGGCTTGCTTATCGCAAAAGACGCGGGCAAAAATCGACAACTTAAGCGACAATAATTTTCACGCCCAATTTCTCGGCGGCGACAGTAAGATTTTCGCTCAGCTCGGTCTCGGTGATGATTCCGTCAACCGTATCGAGCGCAGCGAATTTGTACGTGCCTTCGACGCCGATTTTCTTCGACTCGGCAATGACGTAGGAAATTTTGCTACAGTCAATCATTCGCGCCTTGAGCACACCGCCAGCAGTGTCGCGCGAGGTCAGCGAATTTTTTTTGATGTCCAAGCCGAACGCGCCGAT
This sequence comes from uncultured Selenomonadales bacterium, assembly GCA_947165145.1. Lineage (GTDB taxonomy): Bacteria > Bacillota > Negativicutes > Selenomonadales > Selenomonadaceae > Quinella. Next base: position 75,218 of record CAMUZG010000007.1, on the reverse strand, counting down.
AAACGCAACGTCGGGGCGAAAACGCGTGATGAATTCCAAATTGAGCACGTCGGAAAAACCGTCGCGACTACGATTGATTTTCCCGCCAGCAAAGCAAAGATCAATCTTCGGGTTTCGCGCCAACATTACAAGCACGTCAACCATATTCGTTAGGATTTTGTAATTGAGCTCGGTTTTCTCCAAAATCTGCGCGATTGCAATGCTTATCGTCGAGATGTCGAGGAAAACCAAATCTTGCGGCGTGATGAGTTTGACGGCGGCGGCGGCGATTTTGCGTTTAGCTTCAACGTCGGAAATTCTGCGTCGATTCGCTTCGGTCATCTGCAATTTCTCTTCGATTGTGACTGCTCCGCCGTAAGTGCGTTTCAATTTCCCGTCGAGTTCCAGTGAGCTTAAATCTTTGCGGATTGAATCCTCAGTCACGCCGAAAATTTCCGCCAGCTCTTTGACCAGAACTTTGCCGTTGCTGTTGAGCAGTTCCAAAATTTTAGCCTGTCGTTCTTCCAAAAACATGTCGTCGCCTCCCCGCTTCGTCAACCGTTGCAATTTGCACGTGCAGGGCGATTATAACAAAATTTCATTCAAAAGCAATGACGGCGAATCACTCTGGAGCGTGTTGGCAAAAATCGGATCATTACATTGTGATTTTGGGCAAAAAAAATCGGCAAGCCGACTTCACATCTCAACGCGAGTCAAATCGCCGAAGCGCAAAATTTCTTTTTGGAATTGGAGCCTAATCGAAGTCGTCGGACCGTTGCGGTTCTTCGCGATAATCAATTCGGCGATATTTTCGTTTTCGGTCTCGTCACGATTGTAATATTCATCGCGGTACAGGAACATGACAATATCGGCGTCCTGTTCGAGTGAGCCGCTCTCACGCAGATCTGAAAGTTGAGGCTTTTTCTCCGCCCGCATTTCCACGCTGCGACTAAGCTGACTCAACGCAAGAATCGGCACGTCAAGTTCACGCGCCAACGCTTTCAGATTGCGGGATATTTCGGATATTTCCTGCTGACGATTTTGTTCGGAATATCTTGAGCGACTGCCCTGCATGAGTTGCAAATAATCTATGACGATGAGATTTAGTCCGTGTTCCCGCTTGATTCGTCGCGACATTGAGCGCACGTCCATTATCGTGATACCAGGCGTGTCGTCGATAAAAAGGTTCATGTTCGCTATATACTCCAGCGAATCAACCATCGCCGCCATGTCATTATCGGAAAAGTTGCCCGTGTTCAAGTACATTGAATTCACACCGCTTGCCGTGCTGATAAGACGATTGCCAAGTTGTCCCTTGCTCATCTCCAAAGAAAAAAGCGCGACGACGTTGCCTTTCGAGGCGGCATTTGCGGCAATGTTCAACGCCAAAGCGGTCTTGCCCATCGACGGTCGCGCTGCCAATAAAATCAAATCTGATTTATGCAGTCCGTTGGTTATCTTGTTCAAATCGGTCAAACCAGTCGTCACGCCTTCCATTTCTTCGGGATGGTTGTGAGTGTGTTGAATCCGCTCAAAAGATCTTTGCGAAACTATGGCAGCCGATTCAAAGCCGACATTATTTGTGTTGGAGGAAATGGCGAGCAGTTCTTTTTCTGCCAGCTCCATCGTCTCGTCGAAAGTTTTTTGCGGGTCATAACCGCATTCGACAAGATTTTCGCCCAGATAAATCAGCCGCCGCATATTTGATTTTTCTTTGATGACTTTGGCATAAGCCTTGGCGCGTTCTATCGAGTATTCACTGCTAAGAACCGAAGATATATAAGCCTTGTTCACGAATTTATCTTTGCCGTGTTTTTGCAACTCGTTTTCAACTTCAACGGCAGTAATTGATCCGCTACTTTGACTGTAGAGTGAAAGTATCGCGTGGAAAATGAGTCTGTGGTCTTGGCGGAAAAAATCTTCTGCGCTCAGTATGCTTGCAATGTCCGAAAAGGCATTGTTACCTCCAGACGCCATTGCGCCGAGTATTCTTTTCTCCAATTCGATTGAGGAAGGCAATTCACGTCTTTCGTCCAAGGCTCCAACCCCCAATCACGCGACGATTTGAGCAAGGACGCGCCGAACTTCGTCCATGTCAACGCGGGTATTGTTGCAAGGTCCGTTCGGACGAATGTTGAGCACACCGACCGCCGGCAAAGGATAAACGTCTTGAATGCCGCTCATCAAGTCGCGTTCGCAGGCGATTGCCAGGACTGCTTGCGGACGAATTTTTTTCACGACTTGCCGCGCCAAAGTGCCGCCCGTCGCAACGAAGAACGTAAAACCCATTTCATCAGCAAGTTTCATCAAGTCGCCGACATTACAGCCGCCGCAACGTTTGCAATTATTCGGGTCGCGCGTGATTTTGTGCGGACATGTCGACAGTTGCAGACAATGCGGACTCAGCACGAGCAATTTTTTCGCGGGAACTTTTATGCCGCTCTTCATGAAAATAAGATTGCTCACCGCCACGAACGAGCCTTCGATTTGCCGCCGCTTGATGTTGAAAATTTTTCCGATACGCACCGCCAACGGGAAAAGAAATTTTATGATTGCAAAGCTGTAGCGGTGGAAAAATTTCAGCGTAGGCAGACCTTTGACAGCCAAAACCATGTTGCACAGCGCACCGAATGAGAATGTTGAAACGAGAATCAAAATCGCGGCGAAGATTGCTGGCAGGTGTTCAAAAATATTTTCCAAGCCGAGATAACTTATCCGCCACGCGACGTACAACATCAGCGCGACGAAGACTTCCGACGCCAAAAGCAATCCCAAGAACAATCTTTTTTTCGGGCGCAGTGCTTCCAATGAGCTTAACAAATTTTTTCACCTGCCTCACGCAATGAGATTTTAGCTATCAGCTGTCAGCTTTCAGGAGTGATTGATGACGCCTAAGCAAAGCGATTCAGTTCCTTGAGCGCGAATTTTATCAGCTGTTCGGTCGTGGAATTTTTCGGAGATTTTTTAAACGCCGCCGCGATTTCCGCTTGAGTGTAGCCCAAAGCCGACAACGCCTCCGACGCTTCGTCCTGTGCCGTCGATTGAATTTGCGCGGGCTGAAATTCTTCCGACGAAAAATTTTCGGCAAGCGGTCGAACTTTGTCTTTAAGTTCAAGCAAAATTCGTTCGGCAGATTTTTTCCCGACACCTGGCAATCTCGTCAAAGTTTTCACGTCTTGAAGTGCTAAGGCGCGTGAAAAATCATTCAACGAAATTTTCGACACGATAGCAAGCGCGCTCTTCGCTCCGACGCCCGAAACCGTCAACAGCAATTCAAACAGCTCGAACGACGCGCGATTTGCCGTGCCGAAAAGTGTTATGGCGTCTTCGCGAACCGCCGTGTGAATGAAAAATTCTGCCGCCGAGTCGAGTGTCAAAGCTTGTCTTGTTTGCATGTCGACGAAAATTTTGTAGCCGACGCCGTTCACGTCCAAAATACAGCTGTCGTCGAAAAGGAATTTCACTTTGCCGTTCAAGTAGCCGATCATTTCAAATCTCCAAAAAAATTTCTGCGTGCCAATGAATTTGCCTCGTAGCCCGCCGCGATTGCAATTGCCAAAGCGTCAGCAACATCGTCGGGTTTGGGCGGCTCGGCAAGGTGCAAAATCTTCGTGACCATGTAAATAACTTGCTCCTTGTTCGCGCCGCCGTAGCCCGTGATTGACTGCTTGACCTCGTTGGGCGTGATTTCTACCACGTCAAGATTATTTTGCGCCGCACTCAGCAAGACGACGCCGCGAGCTTGTCCGACGGGGATTGCTGTCGTGGCGTTCTTGCCGAAGAATAATTTTTCGACGCCCATGATTTGCGGTTGAAAATTTTTTATCAGCGCGTCAAGCTCCGTGTAAATCTTTAGCAATCTGTCTTGCATACGAGCTTGCGGACTGGTGTTTATCACGCCGAAAGTTTTGGCGACGAGCCGACCGTTAATCTGTTCGACGAGCCCGTAACCGCAAATCGCCGTGCCAGGGTCAATGCCTAACGCCAACATTTAATCAGCGAACTCGTAATTGCCGTAGACGTTTTGAACGTCATCATCTTCGTCGAGCGCGTCAAGGAGTTTCTGCATTTTCTCGGCGTCCTTATCGGAGAGCGCGACGGTCGTATCGGGAACTTGAGTAATTTCGGCAGATGCAGTCTCAATTCCCTTTTCGGCGAGCGCGGCTTCAATGGCGTTGAAATCGTCGGGGGCGGCTGTTATCTCGAAAGTTTCTTCGTCAGCGTTGAAGTCTTCGGCACCCGCATCCATAACAATTTCCATCAGCGCGTCTTCATCGTCGAAAGTTTCTTTGTCGACAACGAAAACTGCCTTCTGCTTGAACATCCAACCGACGCAACCATTTTCGCCGAGATTGCCGCCGTGTTTGCTGAAAATGTGGCGAATGTTAGCTGCCGTGCGATTGCGGTTGTCGGTGAGAATGTCGAGCATCAACGCCGCGCCGCCGGGACCGTAGCCTTCGTAAGTGATTTCTTCGTAGTTCGACGTGTCGGAAGCACCGAGACCTTTTTGAATTGCGCGATTGATGTTGTCCTTGGTGACGTTGTTAGCCTTTGCCTTGCTGAGCGCGAGTTTAAGGCGCATGTTACCGGTCGGGTCGGCACCGCCCATTTTGACGGCGATTGTGATTTCGCGGCTGATTTTCGTCGTCATCGCTCCGCGTATCGCGTCGTTAGCACCTTTCTTGCGTTTAATCGTTGCCCATTTGGAATGACCTGACATAATGTTCGCTCCTTTGATTGCTGAATTGCTCTGCTTGTTTGGGTTTAGCACAGCAAGTTATTCTAACACAAAAAGACCCCTCCCGCAAAGAAGGGGCAAATTTTTATTCAATTAGGAATGCGGAATGTGGAATTAGGAATTATTTTGCGCGGTCTCAATTCAAAATTCTTAATTCCTAATTCCAAATTAATTCGCTTTGAGTTGTGCGGCGAACTCGGGCGTAATCACTTCGGGATAATTTTCCTCGAGCCACACGACGATTTTGTTCCAATAACGTTTTGCCTTCCACGCCGCCGCGAACTCGAACCAATAAACAAGCGGAATTAAAACGGGCGTGCCGATGTTGTCGACGATTCGCACGCGGAAATTGTTCGGCGAAATTTCCTGCACCATGAAATTTTCGATGTCCGTGTCGACGATTGCAATATTTTCGCGCAGGAAGTCCGACTTGAAAATCAGCAATATTGTCCAGATTTTCTGGAGATTTTTGGCGTTTTGAGGAGTTTTCGGCAAAAATTTCTTCATGTCGAGCGAAGTTTTGCCGTCGTAGTCAATCACGCGCTCAAAAATGTAGCCGAGCCCCAAATTCGTCTCAATCGTCCCGAAAAATGCCGTTATCAGCTTGGAATTTGCCAATTTTTTCGCGCAGGACTTCCGATAACGCATTTCCTTGCGAACGTCGCCGTCGTTTTTGTCGTGAGGAATTTTTATGCACTTCGTAGCGTCGAGCGGGTGAATATACGTCGCTTGATGACCGCCCGAACCGATAAAAAGTTCTTCATTAATCGTCAAAATGCTCATCTGTCAACCTTCCTGATTTTGTGCACGCGTAGTTTGTCGAGCCACTGCCGAACTTTCAACTGAATTTGCGCGAAATCTCCGACGCGGCGGATTATCGCTTTGTCGTAAATTCCCGTGCCAATTACCTCCGCCGTCAATAAAATCTCGGTTTTTTTGCCGAAATTCAGCACAAAGTCGCCGCTTTTGATGATTTCCGTTAAAATTTCGTCGTCGCCCGCAGTCGCAGTGATTTTTATCGGCGAATCGACGTGAAAGCGGTAAATTCCGACGGAAACCTTGTCAATTTCGTTCGGAATGGCGTAATTGTAGAAAAAATTGTCGTTAATCGTGAGTTTTATAAACGGGGGAATTTTCTTGAGCGGCTCTTTGTTCGCGAAGACTTCGACTTCCGACAGACCGAAATTTTTGCCCGCGTCGACAACTTCAATTTCCATTCGTTCGACGAAAATTTTTTCCGTGTCGATTATTAGCGGTTTTCCGCGATTTGGTAGCTCCAAATTGAAACTTTTAGGCGTTTTTGCCCCAAAAAGCTCCAACTTCAAGGAAATTTTCGCTGATTCCTCGTCGAGTGCGTTACCGTACAAAATTATTCGCTCAACCTGCACAGGATCATTATTCCACGTGAAAAAAATTTTTCCGCGTGAATTTTCGGGTTTCCAAAGGTTTTCGGGCGAAAAAATCTTGAAATCACGGACTTTAGACGCGTCGCCCGATGTCGCAGAAATTTTTGCGGCAAAAATTTGGTTGTCGGTGCGTCGCTCGAAAAAAACTTCGTCGCTGTTAAGAATTCGTAGCGCATTCCACTCATTTCGCTGGCTTTTATGGGCAAAAATCGCCTCGGCAATCGGATTATCCTTCAAAATCGTTCGTCGGCACGAATCCGCAACGGGAAATCTCACGCGGCTCGCCCAAATATAATTCGCGCGGTCAATTATGTCAAAATCATAGGTATCAGTTTCGCCGAGCTTAGGTTTTTTCGTCGAACGGAGATTTGTAGCGTAAAAATCGGGCGCGGCAGTGAAAGCGGTCGCATAAGCGAACTTTTTGTAAATTTCTGGGCGATAATCGCTCCTTTCAGCCAAAATTTCGCCTAAAACTTCCTCAAAAACGGTCGAAAGCCCAATGTGATCGGGGTGGCTGTCGCGGTCGACGCAGAAAATTATGTTCGCCCTGAGCTCAAGTAGCAGACTCTTCAAATCACGCTTAAAGTTCGATTTTGTGTAGGAATTGTGCCGTCCGAACGCCTTTTTTGCGTAATCCGTGAAATTTTTCGCCGCGTAGGTCTTATTGTGACCGGCAGGGGAAGTCGTCGGCTTGTCGGAAAGTTCGTGACCGTCTCCGTAGCCCAAAAATATGATTTTTTCGCGCGAAACACCCAAAATTTTCAAAGAATCGACCGCTTCTTGAGCCCGAATGTCCGCTGAAACGTCAAAATCGCCGTTCGTCGAGTACGCAACGAAAATTTCCGCCTTCGCAGCCGCCAACGTCAAAATCATGTTGCCCGCGATGTTGATTTCGTCGTCGGGGTGCGGCGCAAGTACCAAAACGCGCGTTCCGAAGTAATTTTTGTCGAAAAACGAGTTGCCCGCCGTCAAAATTTCCTCAGCTTGAGCGTCCTCGGCTACCAATTCTAAAAATCCGCACGCGTCGGCAAGTTCAAAAAATTTTTTGTCGTCCATAAGTCACCTCGCGATAATTTCCGCCAATTTCGGTATAACAATCGAAAAATCGCACGTTTCGCGAATCAATTTCGCCGCTCGTTCGCCGAAAACTTTTCTTTTAGCGTCGTCCGTGAACAAAATCGAAATTTTTTCCGAAAATGCCGCCGAATCCTCCGAATTCACGCGAAAACCGTTAATATCGTTGAAAATCACGTCCTCACAGCCGCCAATGTCGCTCGTGACTGCGGGCAGTCCGCTTGACATTGCCTCAAGCAGTGACGTCGGCAAACCTTCGTGGCGCGACGGGAAAATGTACACGTCCGCCATTTGGTAAAATTCCTGCGGCGCGTCGACTTCTCCGATAACTTTGATTGAATCGCCCAATTCGGTCGAAAGTGCCCGCAATTCGTCCAAAAGTTCGTTCAAACCTCCGCCCACGACGAATAATAGCGCGTCGGGGAATTTTTTGTGCAGAATTCGCCAAACGTCTTGCAACGTGTCGACGCCTTTATCTTTGACAATTCTTGCACAGAACAGCAGAACTTTTTGCTTGGGATTGACGCCGTGAGCAATTTTTAACGCGTTCCGACGTTCGGAATTTGATTCAGGATATTTCGCGGTGTCGATGCCGTGCGGTAAAATCAAAATTTTTTCGGGCAAAATTCCGCCGCGCTCAACAAAACCGTCGCGAATCTCCTTTGTTGTCGCAACGTAATTCGTGCACGTCGCCAAAATTCTATTCCGCCAATTATCCGCAGAAAAAATCTCAGCCTTGCCGGTCAACGCCAAAGTCACGGGTTTGTTGAACATTTTCGCGAACAAAATCGCCCAAACGGAAAATTTCGGCGTCCCGATGATGTAAAATGCGTCGATGTCGTTGTGCGTCGTCAGCAGTCGGAAAAAAATTTCAAGCCAACGAAATGGCGCGTGCAGTCTCACCAAATCGATACCGTTGAGATTTTCGCGTGTCTTCGTGAAGAAAAATCGTTTCTTCGTCATGATTGTGACGCGATGTCCGAGTTTGATGAGTTGTAGCGCGTGATTTTCGCCGTGAATTTCCGCGCCGCTCTTCGTTGGTCGACCGTCTGCCAAAAATTTTTTCCCGACGGCAAAATCTTTAATCAGCAAGCAAATATTCATTGAAATGACCTCGAAAATTTTTTCGGGGCAATTTTATCGTTAAACAACGTTCGGCGCAATAAAAAAATCCCAGCAACGTGACGCAAGCGTGACGCTTGACCCAGATGTCGCGATTCAACGTTTGGATAAATCGAAGTCCTGCGCCGCGTTCATACGAAAGCCACGTTCCTTGACGAAAGCGCACGTGCGGTTTAGAATTGCAAACGGCTTTGTAAAATTCAATCGAGGTGATTTTTTTATGGAACACTCACCGGTAACGACGAACCCGCTAATTATCATGATGATAAACATGACGGTCGTTTTCATCGTGCTCGTGGTGCTGATGTACCTTATCAAGCTGATTCACATTGTCGACCCGACCAAGCCTAAAGAAGTTGCGGAAGACACTTCCGACGAAGAGGAACCGCTGGTTGCAGTCAAATCGGAATCCGCGCCGAAACCTGCGCCCGTCGTCGAAGAAGGTATCACGCCCGAAATAATCGCGGCAATATCGGCGGCAATATCGGCTTACGGCTTTTCGGGACAAGTTCGGGCGGTACGCGTCATCAATCACGAGTCGACGCCGTGGCGTTCTTCGGCAAGATTTAACACGTTGTCTCGCAAATGAAAGGGGTGATTCTTTTTGGAAGCTTTAAACGCGTTCTCGGTATCGCTCCAGGCAGTTTGGAACGACAGCGGATTTTCAGCGTTCACGACGGGCAACGGCATAATGATTCTTGTCGGGCTCGTGTTGCTGTACATGGCGTTCGTCAAAGAGTTTGAACCGCTACTGCTCGGACCGATAGCCTTCGGTTGCATTCTCGCCAATTTCCCGAACACGGGCTTTTTCGGCGAAGAAATGAACGTCATGAAGGCAATTAACTTTGGTATCACGAACGAAATTTTTCCGCCGCTAATCTTCCTCGGTATCGGCGCAATGACGGACTTCAGCCCGTTGTTGGCAAGACCGTCGACATTGCTTTTAGGTGCGGCGGCTCAAATCGGTGTCTTCGTTGCACTCGGCGGCGCAATGCTCGTCGGCTTTGATGTGCATGAGGCAGCGGCAATCGGAATCATCGGTGGTGCGGACGGTCCCACGTCAATTTATCTGTCGACGAAATTGGCACCACATTTGCTCGGCGCAATCGCGGTCGCGGCTTATTCATACATGTCGCTTGTCCCGCTGATTCAGCCGCCGATAATGAAATTCATGACAACTCAAGCCGAACGCGAAATCGTCATGAAAGAATTGCGCCCCGTCACGAAATTTGAACGCGTCGTCTTCCCGATCGTCTCAACGATTTTTATCAGCCTGCTCCTGCCGCCGATTGCCGCATTGCTCGGTTGCTTGATGTTGGGCAATTTGTTCAGAGAATCGGGCGTCACCGACAGACTTTCCGACACCGCGCAGAATTCGCTGATTAACATCGTAACAATTTTCCTCGGAACGGGTACCGGTATGACAATGAGTGCTGAAGGTTTTCTTCGCGCGGACACGTTGCTGATTATCGGGCTCGGCTTAGTCGCATTCATGGGCGGAACGGCTGGCGGTCTCGTTTTCGGCAAAATTATGTGCAAAGCGACGGGCGGCGCGATTAATCCGCTTATCGGCTCGGCGGGCGTCAGTGCAGTCCCGATGGCAGCGCGCGTCAGTCAACTCGTCGGCATGAAGTCGAAGCCTGGCAATTATCTCCTTATGCACGCAATGGGTCCGAACGTCGCGGGCGTTATCGGCACAGCAGTCGCGGCAGGCACAATGCTTGCAATGCTCAAATAATCGGTCAGCAGTCAGTGGATAGTGATTGGTTAATCACCAACCATTACCGCTGACTATTTTTTTTTAACACAACGCTAATAATCGACGGGCATGCGCTCTGTTATAATTCGATTAATGCACACGGCAGTTCATTCGATAAAATCAAAGAGACATGCTCACGGAAAGGAGATAAATACCATGAAAGGCTTCAACTTCGATTTACAACGTTTCGCCACCGACCCAAATGCTACAATTTACTGGCAAGTTGGTAACGGCACTGCCCATTACACTGATTTAGCTTCGGCACTAAGGGCGGCAACAGCGGGCACTACCGTCAAATTGATTGGCGGAAATATAACTGAAACGACTAACGTAAATTATCCAAGCACGAATAACATCACGATAGACCTCAACGGAAATAGAGTTACCGGCACAGGCACCTTGACCATTCCTTCAGGCATAACCGCTACGATAAAAGGCAGTGGTACATTTCAAGGTTTCACCGGCATCACAAATAACGGAACTCTCAACATTAATAGCGGCGCAAGCATAAGCGTTTCGAGTATCACAAACAACGGAACTCTCAACGTTACCAGTACGACCGTAAACAGTTCGAGCATCACAAATAAAGGAAATCTCAACGTTAGTAATAACGCAAACATAAACACTTCGGCTATTACAAACGACGGAAATATCAGCGTTAACAATTCAAGAATAACCGGCTCAAATACCGGCAGCCTCGAAAACAACAAAAGTCTCACAGTTGATGGTGCAACCATAACCCTCCCGATTACCACAGCCGTGGACGGCACCTTAACAATGAACAACAACAACACGTTAACTCTCGCTGCGGGCACCAAGAAGTATGAATTCGGCAACAATAAAATTTCTGTTACTTCCGGCAACGTGACGCTGACAGCCAATAAAGCCTCCGGAACCTCCTACGGAACCGGTATTGTCAGAGTGAGCGGTTTAGGAAACTCTTTCACAGACGAAAACACGCATATAACTTACTCGGCGTCAAGCTCTGATGTAACTTTCAACTACGCCAGCGACAAAACTCTTACCATAAATGGCTTGGCAAACGGTCGCTCCTTCACCGTGACAAATTATACAGACGATAATCCCGTAACGTACACTTACACGGTTACCTCCAACGACTTGATGATGCAGACCGATGACACTTTAAAAATCTGGAAAAATCCGAATAGCATAATACTCAGTCCCAACGGTTCTCTTAACCCGAGTACTTTGAATACCGATGATTTTTTCGCGGCGCACATAATCAGCAACAACACGCTTGTCATGTCCTCAGACGCTTTGGCAAAGGTCGGTACCGACGAATCATCCTTAATCGTCGATTCCACGGATCATTCCAAAATTTACGGCAAGATAACCAAAGTCTCGGACGGCGTTTATAAGCTTGAAAAGAGAGTCGACGGCGAAACCGATGATAAAGTCTACAATTATTTGACGGGCGGCATCACAATAAACGACGGCTTGACGGTTCAGCTCACCGACGAATTCACGGGCGTCACAATCACCGTCAACGACGCCACGTTCAAGACGACTTCCGACGAAGCTTACACCGTCACGAGTAGCAATGACGTTATCTCCATCGGCGGCGCAAAGGGCGTCAGCTTGGGTACAGGCTCCATTTTGTCTGCCACTGAATCTCAATCCGTCACGTCGAGCGGCTTTGTTGTTTCGGGCTACGGATACACTGCGGGCGGCGTCAGCGACGGCGTTATCATTACTACGGACAGAGTCGGCGACATTGAAATCGGCGAATCCTTCTACGTCGGCAATACCAAGTACACCCGCGAAGAAATCGGCTTAACGACAACCGACGAAAAAGGCGTCAAGAAAGTTTATGTCGGTGCTTACGACAACGACACTCACAACCAAATCTACACCGTGGATTTAAGCGACCTCAACGCCGACAACTTTGGTACGTTCATTCAGGCGGAAAACAAGGTTCTTACTCTCGGCGGCGAACATTCCGTTTCGGCTGTCGTTGTTGATAAAGAAGCGACAGATGGCGCGACAGACATTAAAAAATTCGCCGAACTCAAAGTCGATAAAACAGGTAGCTACACCTTAACGACAATCGACGGCGGTTACGAGGATTATTTTGATTTCGACAAAGGCGCAAACGCAATCAATACAATCAGCGTAGCGGGCGGCGATACCACCATTGACTACGATCTCGTCAATGACGGCAAAGTCATCGTCACCAAAGGCAATAACAACAAAAACGCAACTTTCACCGTTCAATCGACGACAAGCGGCACGTTCACCGTCAGCGGCAACAAAGCCAATCCTACCGTCCTCAACGCCACGGAAATAACTTTGCTCGGCGGTAGCATCTTCACCGACAACAATATCAATCAGAAAGTCAACTTTAATGGCACGGGCAAATCAATCACCGTTAACAAGAACGCGAACAGCATTAACATCGCCTATGACGCCGATACAAAGACATTCACCGTCACGGGCAAGGCGAACGATACTTTCACGCTCAACGGCAAAGAATACGTCATCGCCAACAACAGCGACGGCATGACCTTTATCATCGACGCGAACGGCAATATCACTCTCGGCGAACTCTCAACTAAGGACGGCGACGTTTTCACCTTCGACGGTGTGAATTACTCCGTGCGCGGCGCGGGCTTCATAAAAGACGATAACGGTTACAAAATTTGGTCGCCCGAAACTGGACTTCACACGTTGACAGGCGGCTCCGTTTCCTACGCGGACTTCACCAACGCTGAAAACTGGACGGCTGTCGTCACAATCACTGGCTCGGATAAATCTACGACTGTTCCGCCGTCAGCAAACTTCGAGGGCAAAGCGTTCCTCGTCGACAACGAAAGTCTGCAAAATATTTACGGCACAATCACAAGGAACGGCGGCATTTACACAATCGAGACAGTCGACAGCACCGACAAACTTAATCGCGTCGATTTCTATCAAGCGGGCTCGCTCTCAATGGGCGCGGGCTTAACCAACGTCACGATTCAATCAACTGCTGCGACAATCAAAGTGACTGACGACGCGGGCGACGGCTATAAACTTTCGTTGACTGAAGGCGCAGGTGCTTTGGCAACTGTCAGCGACGGCGAAAAATTTTCTCTGCTCAATGGCGCAGTTCAAGCCGATTCAAACGTCACCGTCAACGTCCACGATAGTATCATCGCGCCCGACGCAGGTACCGTCATTGAAATCGCGGCGAACTCCTCCGACGGCACAATCAGCGGTTTGGACGGCGGTGAAAGTTTCAAAATCGCAAGTGCCGGCTACAGCATGAACGGCGTCGTTGGGCTCCTGAACGATAACAACATGTATCTTTTCAACTCCAAGGACGGCACTGTCGAACTCAGCGACATTCCAAAGACCGACCTTTGGGGCAAATTGATTTCGGCGAGTGCACTCGTTATCAAGGACAACACTGCTAATGCTCTCGTTGTCGACAACGCCAGTAATCCCGCCACGCTTTACGCCGATTACGACCAAAAATCCAAGACGTTGAGAAAATCTGAGGGCGGCACCGATTGGCCCGTTGACAGCGTCATCACGTTAGACAACACCACCGTCAATTTCACCAGAGATTTCGCGAACAAAAAGATTTACGGCGACCAATCGCGGGCAGCGTTCACTGTCACTGACGATAAAAATTTCACCGTCACCGACGTTAACACTGGCGCGACTGTCAACGCGGACAACATCAGCTTGACGGGCGGCACTTTCAGCGTCACGGCGGACAATCAGATAATCAGAACCGATAAAGGCACCGTCACCAGCGTTAAAGATCACACCGTCATTGTCGACGGCGAAAAAGCTTTCGTCGACCTCATCAGCAATAACGACAGCTTAAACGTCAACGGCGCGACTTACACCAAAGAACAAGTCGGTTTCATGGATTCAAGCGACAATCTCCTGCTCGGAACAGGCGACGCTACTAAAATCGATCTCGACAGCTTGACCAGTGCTGGCAATGGCATTTGGAAGAAAACCGACGCCGTAGTTAACAACGTCCTCACGTTGCCGCAATCGAACGGAGTAGACGATTGGATTATCATCGACAGCGACAAGACGACCCAATACGGCTCACTTGCCTCGGACGCGAACGGCGTTATTTCCGTTGACAGGACGAACACCGCGTTTGCAATCAATGTCACGAATTCGGGCGCGACTTTCACCACCGAAGCCGGCAAGTTCACCGTTGCCGACGGAGACGCCGCAACCATAAGCACCGCCGCCGCGCAACTTAATCAGACAGCGGGCAAAATCGCTTTGGTCGACGGACGTCAATCAATCTTCGACGGCACGAACACAATCGCCGCAGACAGCTTATCAACCGACAACAGAATTATCGTCGACATGTCGAACGGCAACAGGATTATCAGCGCGCTCGACACCGACGAAACTTTCATCGTCGACAACGTCAAATATACTCTGCTCAGCAACGGCAGATTCCAACGCGACTCAGACAGCAAAGTTTGGAACGGCAACATAGTTGAAACGAGCGGCGGCGAAATCAAAGTCGACGATTTGCTCATTGAAACCAACTGGAATTCTTTGACGCAAATTGAGGCGGACGAGAATAACAATTTGAAGATTGACGGCGACGATGTAAGCATACTGGCGAACACGGGCGACAAAGCTTTTGTAGTAAACAATACAGACAACAAAATTATTTACGGTACGCTGACCAAAACTGCTGACGACAGCTATAAGCTCTCGACGGACGGAAAGACCGATAATGCAAAATTGCAATCCGTCACCGTGACGGAAGACGCACCCAAAATTATTTTCACCGACGCTTTCAAGGAACTGCCAATCAACGCGGGCACCGTTGCTTCGTTCAAGGTTACTGCTTCCGGCACAACGTTTACCGTCAATTACGACGCAACCGCACCGTCAATCACCAACGCAACCGCCGTCACTCTCGACAAAGGCACGCTTGCACTTAGCGATAAAAATCAAATCGTCACCGCAAACAATCAGACTGTCAATGTAGCGAACGGCATCGTTAACGTCAATTTCGACGGCGACAAAACCGTCACTGTCGACAGCATAGACAAAGCAAACGATTCCGTTACCGTCAACGACAAAGCTTACACGCTCACTGAAGGCGACAAGTTCACCGTCAAAATCAGCGACGGCAAGACGACGCTTGAAGAAATAAATTCGGGCGACAAGTTCACAATCGGCAACGACACTTTCACCGTGACGGATGTCGGTTTGTCCAAGAAGAGCGGCAACAGCTATTCAATGTGGCGCGGCGGCACCTACGAATACGAAGTAACCAACTTGACGGGCACGGATTCACAATATTGGACGAACCTTATCCAAACGACCGCCGACGTTACAATCAGCACGAACGCAACGGGAATTCTCGTCGACAATTTGGATAAACCCACCGCTATTTACGGCGAGATTACTGCGGGTGATTCGGGCACCAACAAACTTATCAAGTACAACGGCACCGACAACACCGCTCCAACTTCCATAACGGTCAGCGGCGTGTCATTGAACATATCCGACGACTTCAGCACCGTCGAGAAAGTTACATTGAACAACGCGGCGGCAGTCATTTTCGGCAACTACACAATCGGTGGCACCGTCGACAAAGTTTATCTCAGAACAATGACTTTCACGCCCAATAAGGACGAAACTTTCACGCTGGGCACCACTGCTGACGACACGAAAAGCTATACCATGAAGGGCGCGGGATTGACCAATACTACCGACACTACCGACAAAACGATTTGGACTGTTCCCAATGTCACAGATTACGTCCTGCCTGCCAACACCTGGACAAAAATGCTTGAGCTAACCTTCGAAAATAAGCTTGACCTTTCGACTGCACCCGAAGCGGCAGATTATATCGTCGTGTCGAAAGACGCGGAGGATCGTTTTGCTAATCTCACTGCAACCGCTAATTCCTACGACTTCAAACAGATTGACGGCGCGAGTGATACGATTCAAACCATTGCGCTCGGCACCGACGCCACCGTCACCACCGACTTTGCGACGACGGTCACCACGGGCAACGGCGTCTACACCGTCAACGGCAAAGAATACACCGGCAACAATCTCACCATTGACGTTATCGAAAAAACTTCCACGCTCTTTGGCGGCACCGTCACAATCACAAACGGCAAATCCGTCACGGCGACTGCTGACGATACAACCATTACCTGCACGACGGCGGACAACGGAATCACTGCTACGGCTGTGGACGGCGGCTGGACTCAGCTCGGCTCACTCGACGAGGGCGACATCTTCACTGTCGGCGACAACGATACTTACAAAGTGCTCGCTAACAAAGTTCTCGCCAAACTCAACGGCGACAAGCCTGTTGCAATTTGCGACACGAACATCAGCGACGGCAAGACGCTTGCTTATTCCGCACTTTCCGGCTTCGGCACGGTCATTGAGCTTGAAGAAGACGGCACGCTCGACTTGACGACGAATCTTAACATCACCAAAGCGTTTGTTGTTAAGCACGGCGATCAGACAATCAAAGTTGCTGAACTCGATTACGACAGCTCCACAGGCTACAGCTTGTCGACAACAGACGGCGGCATTCTCGACGAATTGAAAGGCGTCACGCTCGGCAAATTGTTCCCGACGTTCACCACCACCATTGCGACGACAATCACCACCACCGACAATGGCGTCTACACCGTCAACGGCAAATCGTTCGCCGCGCAGGACGTTTTGACAATCGTCACCGACAAAGACAACGATTCTACAGCTTTCCTCACGGGCGGCACCGTCACGCTTGTCAAAGACGCCGACGTAACCACGCGCCGCACCGACAGCAATAACATTGTTCAAGACGAAACGATTAAATCGACGAACGGCACCGTAACCGTCAACGCAAAAGATGATGTCGTTACGATTGCCGCGCTCGACAAAGCTGACAGTTTCACCGTGGACACAGCGGCTTACGTTGAAACTTCAATCGGTTTGGCAACGGCTGATAAGACAAAACTTTTGCCCGACGCAAAAACTTCCGTCACGACAGCAGACTTGCTCGGCGACGATTGGAAAAATATTCTCGCGGCAACGGGCGGGGCATTTACCATTGAATCAAACACAATCGCGACGAACGGCGACAGCGTCATTGTTGCCGACCTCACCGACGCAACGACAGCTTTACGCTACGGCACGCTGACCAAGGACGTTAACGCTTACAACTTGAAATTGGACAGCGCGATAAATGACAAAGTTCCGACTGCCATTGAGCTCAAGGACGTTAAAGCGACGTTGCCTGCCGACTGCAAAGACACGACGATTACTGCGGGCGGTGGCACCTTCAAAGCAGATGTGGAGACAGAATTCACAATCGACGCCACGTCCGTCACTGCGAACAATCCGATGACTTTCACCAACGTGAACGGAATCGCTTTGTCGGCAGGTGCGCTCACTGCAACTCCGAACACTCCGGCAATCTCCGTGGACGGCAGAACAGTCACCATAAAGAGCGGCACGGTGACCGTCGGTATCGACACGAACGGCAAAGCTTACGTCGGCGCACTCAACGAAGGCGATAGTTTTGATGTCAACGGCATTGGATATAAGATGAGCACGGACGGGCTTTTCTACTCCGAATCAGGCTCACAAGTTGAAAACGGCTACGCGAACGGCGTCTTCACGATGGACGATGAGAGCACCCGCAAGATTATCGCGGTTGAAGGCACGTTGCTTGACTTGACCGATCAGACCGAAAAAGCTTTCGTCTACAACAGCTTGACAAATCCCACGAAGAAACTTGCTGAACTCGACGTTTCCCCTGCCGGCGAATTCACCCTCACGAAGAGTGACAACTTCTCCGACAACTGCATTGAAAACGTTCAGCTTGCGGCAGGCAAAACAATCGCTGTCGATTTCAAAACTCAAATCAACGCACCAATCGGCAACGTCAAAGTCAATAATGTATCTTACATTGCGGCGGGCGACATTGTCATTGACGCAACCGTCAACGGCACTGAAACTTCTTCCAAGCTCAACAGCGGCACAGTCACGCTCAACAACGCTACGCCTTCCGTCAACGCGACGCTTGAAGATAATCCCGTGGAATTCGAGAATGGCAACGGTATCTCCGTAACGGCGGAAAACGGCAAGTTCATTGAAATCAGTGGCTTGAATCCCAACGATCGCTTCAAATACAACACCGCAACTTACATTCAAGCGGCGCAGGGCTTGATTAATGAACAAGGACAAATCGCTGAAGACCTCGGCACGAACGGCAACATCAACGTAACCGAACTCACTGCCACCGATTGGTCTGATGTTATCGCGCCGACGTTGAAAGTGCTTGATATTTCAACTTCGACAAACAAAGCTCTCATCTACGACAGCACGACCACGCCGACGACGAAATTGGCAACGCTCACTATCAATGAAGGCAAGCTTACGCTCAAAGGCACAGAAGACGCTACGGCTAACATCACGACCGTCAACATCGGCGCAGATAAAACGCTCACCGTGGACTTTGCGACGAAAGTCAACGCAAACGGCAACGTCACCGTTAATAAGCAAAACTTCAGCGGCACAAACGCTTTGACGCTCGACAGCGACGGCACGACTGCCAAACTCTTCGCGGGCACCGTCACGCTCAACACGACTTACACATCTGCCACTGCAACCGATAAGCAGACTTTGACGTTCAAGAGCGGCGAATTCACTGCCAAAGCTGAAGACGGCTCTTTCACGGAAATTGGCGAACTCAACGCGGGCGAATCTTTCACCTGGAACGATAAGACTTACACCCAGTCCGCGCAGGGCTTGATGACGGATAAAACTATCTGCGAAGACCTTAAGGGTACTACAGTCGATCTCGCCGATTTGGAAACTGCACAGTTCGTTGGGGTCATCTGCCCGAAAGACGGCACGCTCAACTTGACGAAGCAGGACAACGCCGCCAACGTCTACGACAACAACACTTCCCCGACAACCAAACTCGGCACGCTCACTGTTGCGGACGACGGCAAACTCACGCTCAACGGCGAATCTTCCGCTCCCGACGCTATCACGACAATCAATATTGCGACGACCGCCGATTTGACTGTTGACTTTGCGACAACCGTCAGCGTGTCGAAGGACAGCAACGTCACCGTCAACAATCAAAATTACGTCGGCACGATCAAGCTTACAATCGCGGCAACGGCTGACAGCTCCACGCTCACGACGGGCACCGTCACGCTTGCGGTCAAAAGCTCCGTCACACCCACGGGCAAAGAGTTAATCACTGCGACGGCGGGCGACGGTTTGATTGTCAACGTTGAGGGCGACACCGTAACAATCAGCGGTATTTCCGACGGAGATACCTTCACTGTCGGCGAAAATACCTACTCAATGGACGGTAAATATCTTTACAGAATCGACGAGAACAACGATAAACGCGTCTACACCGGTTCAGTCGACGTTACGGGCAAAAACGGTATCACGCTTGACCAGCTCGCAACCGATTGGGGCGTTCTGCTTGCAGTGACGGGCGACGCGCTCAACATTACCGCGAACATGGAAGATTTCACGGACGGCATAACGGAAGCTCTCATCGTCGACAACATTGAAACGCCTACGAAGATTTACGGCGCATTGAGCAAAACGAACGAAGGCTACACTTTGACAAAACCCGCGACTGCTACCGACGAATTGACTGCAATCGCCGTGACGAACACCGCCGTTACAATGGATGCCGCCTTTGCAACCTCGAACGTCACATTCACCGCCAACGACGAAACGACACTTTCAGCCGTCACGCTCAAAGATAATAAGACGAAAACTTTCACGCTCACCGCAACCGTCACTGACTCCGAAACCGATACACCGCCGACGCTCTCTAATGATGTCACGGCGTTCACTCTCGATGAAGGCTCCGTCATTGCCAACGCGAATCAAACCGTCACAACGGGCAAAAACGGTATCACGCCGAAGACAGGCAGTAGCGTTGTCGTCGACGCGACGGGAATCAGCGGTATCGACAAGGACGAAGAGTTCACGCTCAACGAAAAAGATTACAAACTCATCGACGGCGTTGGATTGTTCAACTCGACGGAGAAAAAGCTCGCCGATAAATTTGCTGACGGAACGCTTCCTTTCAACAGCACGGAAACCCCAATCATTGCGCCGAACGCTCAACAGCTCGACATCACGGCAATCGCTGAAGGTACAACTTTTGTCTACGACAGCGACACTGATCCGAAGGCCAAAATCGGCACCGTCACCAAAGACAACAGCAAGTTCACGCTCAACGGCGAAACTTCTGCGGCGGATAAAATTAAGACCGTCAACATTGCGGCTGATTCGGATTTGACTGTTGACTTTGCCACGGCTGTTAAATCGGCAGTAGGCACCGTCACCGTCAACACAAAAGCTTACAACGGCACGACCGACCTTACACTCGACGCGAAGACGGCTGACAGCTCCACACTCACAACGGGCACCGTCACGCTTGCGGCGAACGAAGAAGTCAACACCTCGAACAACAACATCAAAGCTATCAGCACTGCGGCTGTCGAAGAAACAATAACCAGAGGGGCGGAAAATCCTGCGGTTATCAGCGTCACTGTCGACGCAGACGGCAACGTCACAATCGGCGAACTTAGCACGGGCGATGTCTTCACCGTTGACGGCAAAGAATACAAAGTCAGCGCAATCGGTCCAATGAATTCCGACGGAAAACTTTGGAAGGGCGGCACCTTCACGAACGGCTTGACGATTGAAGCTCTGAACAATGGAACAAATTGGACGGCTGTCCTTGCGGTCACGGACGGTAAGCTTGAAGTCGACACGAGCACTTTGACCGACAACGACGAAGTTATCATCGTGGACAACGCCACCGACCCGACAGTTTCTTATGGCGCATTGACGAAGACAGGCGACGCTTACACCGTTAAGGCGGGCGATACGGCTTTGACTTCAATCGCAGTTGACAACATCAAGCTGACTGTCGACGGCTCAATGACGACCGTACCTATCACCGCTAACACGGATAACACTTTCACCGCGACGCCCGCGCAGAAGTCACAGCCTTTCACTGTCGACGCAACGAGCAAAGTTCCCGCGCTCACCGACGTTAAGAAAATCACACTGACTGCTGGCTCAATCTCCGCAACCGTTGATCAAGCTGTCACAGTCGGCGACAAGACAATCACGCCCGCGAGCGGCACAATGGTTATCAGCGCAGAAAAAATCAGCGGTTTGGAGGCAGGCGAAGAATTCACGCTCAACGGCGACAAGTACACCGTCATTGAGGGCGTCGGCTTGTTCAACTCGACCGATAAAACTTTGGCTGAAAAATTCACCGACGGCACGTTCACATTCGGCAGTGAAGAAACTCCAATCATTGCGCCGATTCAAAATGCAGTCGACATCACCGCCGTTAAAGCAACTTCAATCATTGTGGACAGCGACACCGCCCCGACGAAGAATATCGGCACGCTCACCGTTGCGGACAGCAAGTTCACGCTCAAGAAAGGCGACGCATTCACGGACGGCGACATCACCAACGTCGAGATTGCGGCGGGTTCGGATTTGACTGTCAACTTTGCGACAACCGTCAATTCAACGAAGGGCACCGTCACCGTCAACGATGAAACGTACAACGGCACGACTGCACTAACACTTAACGCAACCGAGACAACTTCCACGCTCACAACGGGCACCGTCACGATTGCAAAGGACGCTTACGTCACACCCACGGGCAAAGCTAAAATCACTGCGACGGCAGGCGACGGCTTGACCGTCAACGTTGCGGGCGACACCGTTACTGTCAGCGGCATGAACAACGGCGACACTTTCACTGTTGGCAGCGACGAATACAAAATCACTGCAATCGGTCCCGTCAATTCTGCCAACAAACTCTGGACGGGCAGTAAACTTTACACTGTGGGGCTGACGATTGACGAACTCGCCGACGACACTAACTGGACGAAGTTGCTCGTAGTGACCAACGATTCTCTCACTGTCAACAAGGATACTTTGACGGACGGCGAAACCGCCATTGTCGTTGACAATATCATCAATCCCGCAAAGTCTTACGGCACGTTGAAGAATACAGCCGACGTTTACACGCTCAAAGCCTCCACCGACAAATTGACTTCAATCGTCGTGACGAACACCGCCGTTACAATGGACGCCGACTTCGCGACCGCAACGTTCACCGCAAACAGAGATACAACCCTTTCAGCCGTCACGCTCGACAACAAGGCTACAACCTTCAAACTCGAAACGACCGACTCACCGACGTTCTCCGATGATGTCACGACGTTCAAACTCGACAACGGCTCCGTCACCGTCAAAGAGAATCAGACCGTCACATCGGGCACGAACACCATCAAGCCGACAACAGGCGACGTTATCGTCAACGCAACTACAATCAGCGACATCGACACGGGCGACGCATTCACGATTAACGGCAAGAATTACAAATGCCTCGACACCGCTGACCTTTACAACTTGACTGACAAAACGCTCGTCGATAACTTTGCGAACGAAACATTCACGCTCGGCGACACTGAAACGCAGGTTATCGTTCCGACGAACGGAGTTGTTCCACTCAGTGAAATGACGGGCACTGACGCCGTTGTTCTCAGCGCAACTGATGACACTGCTACCAAACTCGGCACACTCAAGAAGAACGGCTCCGCGTACTCTGTCGACTTCGCCACGACCGTCAGCGTACCGCTCGGCACCGTCACCGTCAACGGCAAAACTTACAACGCCACAACCGCATTGACACTTGACACCACTGCCGATGATTCTACGCTCTATATCGGCTCCGTCAC
The DNA here is from genome assembly GCA_947165145.1 of uncultured Selenomonadales bacterium. GTDB lineage: Bacteria > Bacillota > Negativicutes > Selenomonadales > Selenomonadaceae > Quinella. The sequence continues at coordinate 52,376 of CAMUZG010000007.1, read as the reverse complement.
GCTTGCCAACAACGAATCAGTTTCCACGTCGACCGATTACACTATCACCGTCAAAGAAGGCAACGGTTTAACTGTTACTGCTGCGGCTGACTACGAAATCACTATCGGCGGTTTGAATTCGGGCGACATCTTCACCATTGACGAAATCGAATACAAAGTCACTGACGCCGCGCTTTACAGAATCGACGACAACGAAGAAGAAATTTACAACGGCGAAGTTAATGTTATCGCCACCGGCTCGATAACCATTGATCAACTTGAGGAAAGAGTTTGGGGCAGCATTTCCAAATTGGAGAACGACACGATTGTCATTGACGACAGCACTTTGGCGAATAACTCATCTACACAGCTCACCAACGCCGACGGCTCCAAAGTCTACGGCACGCTCAACAGAGACAGAAACGGCAATTACACTTTGACAAAAGACAATCAAGTCAACACCGACGCGACTGGCATCACCGTTGACGGCGTCGTTGTCGCTATCGATTCCAATTATTCAACCGTGCCCGTCACCACAATCAATGCTGATGATTCCCAATCGACCTTCACCGTCACGCCCGACAAAAACGCTCAAAACTTCACTGTCGACGCTACGGGCAATGCTCCTGCGCTCACCGACGTTAAGGAAGTCGAATTGTCTGCTGGGGCTCTCGACGCCGCTATCAATCAACCTGTCGAACTCGAAGACGGCACGACAATTACTCCCACCAACGGCAACATGATTATCAGCGCGGACGGTATCAGCGGCTTGTCAGCGGGCGACAAATTCACCGTCACCGACACCGACGGTTCCGCCGATAATTACGAATGCATTGACGGCGTTGGATTGTTCAACTCGACGGCAAAGACGCTTGTCGACGACTTCACCGACGGCAACTTTACTTTCGACAGCGACGAAACTCAAATCATTGCGCCGAACAGCAACAATCAGATTGACCTTGACACAATCGACGACGACACCGCTTTTGTTTACGACAGCGACACCGCTCCGACGACGAAACTCGGCACCGTCACCAAAGACGATACCGCTTACACTGTCGACTTCGCCACGGCTATTAAAGCTTCAGCCGGAATTTTCAGCGTCAACGGTCAAGACTACAACGCCACGACCGACGTTATCATTGACAGCGACGGCACGACTTCCACGCTTACGAGCGGCACGGTTGAGCTTGCGGCGAATGAAGAAGTCACCACGACCGACGGCAACGTCATCAAAGCTATCGAGACGGCGGCTGACGAAGAAAGCGACATCAACGCGGCGGAAGATTCTGCGGTCATCAACGTCACTGTCAACGCGGACGGCACGATTACAATCGGCGAACTCAGCACGGGCGACAAATTCACTGTCAACGACGCGTCTTACAAAGTCACTGCTATCGGACCGATGAATTCCGACGGCGACATCTGGACGGGCGACAACTTCACGAACGGCTTGACGATCACCGCGCTTGCCGACGAAAATAATTGGACGCCTGTGCTTGAAGTCACGGACGGCAATCTTGTCGTCAACGCTGAAACTTTAGCGGACAACGGCGAAGTGATTCTTGTGGATAATCTCGACGACCCGACCGTTTCTTATGGCGCATTGACCAAAGATGCTGACGGTTACACATTGGCGGCGGGAGATACTGCGCTGACTTCAATCGCAATCGACGGCGTCACAATGAATATCGACGGCTCGGCGGCGGACGTTCCTGTCACTGCCAACGAAGATAACACTTTCACCGTCACGCCGAACAACACGCGCAACCCGTTCACTGTCGACGCAACGGAAGATATTCCCGCGCTCACCGACAACGTTAAAGAAGTCGCACTGACCGCAGGTTCAATCGCCGCGGCTGTCAAACAACCCGTTAATATCGGCGACGAGACTGTCACGGCAACCGTTATCAACGGCGACATGATTATCGGCGTCGACAACATCAGCGGCTTGGTTGCGGGCGACGAGTTCACGCTCAACGGCGACAAATACAAAGTCATTGACGGCTTAGGGCTTTACAACTCGACGGACAAAACGCTTGCCGATAACTTCGCGGACGGCACGTTTACTTACGACAGCGACGCAACTCCGCTTATCGCATTGACGAACGGCGTGCTCAATCTCGGCGACGTTGCGGCAACTTCAATCGTCGTGGATAACGTCACCAATCCGACAACAAAACTCGGCACCGTCACCAAAGACGATACGGCTTACACTGTCGACTTCGCGGCGACGCTTAAATCTTCGGCGGGCAATGTCACTGTCAACGGCAAAGATTACAACGCTACGACCGACGTTATCATTGACAGCGACGGCACGACTTCCACGCTTACGAGCGGCACGGTTGAGCTTGCGGCGAATGAAGAAGTCACCACGACCGACGGCAACGTCATCAAAGCTATCGAGACGGCGGCTGACGAAGAAAGCGACATCAACGCGGCGGAAGATTCTGCGGTCATCAACGTCACTGTCAACGCGGACGGCACGATTACAATCGGCGAACTCAGCACGGGCGACAAATTCACTGTCAACGACGCGTCTTACAAAGTCACTGCTATCGGACCGATGAATTCCGACGGCGACATCTGGACGGGCGACAACTTCACGAACGGCTTGACGATCACCGCGCTTGCCGACGAAAATAATTGGACGCCTGTGCTTGAAGTCACGGACGGCAATCTTGTCGTCAACGCTGAAACTTTAGCGGACAACGGCGAAGTGATTCTTGTGGATAATCTCGACGACCCGACCGTTTCTTATGGCGCATTGACCAAAGATGCTGACGGTTACACATTGGCGGCGGGAGATACTGCGCTGACTTCAATCGCAATCGACGGCGTCACAATGAATATCGACGGCTCGGCGGCGGACGTTCCTGTCACTGCCAACGAAGATAACACTTTCACCGTCACGCCGAACAACACGCGCAACCCGTTCACTGTCGACGCAACGGAAGATATTCCCGCGCTCACCGACAACGTTAAAGAAGTCGCACTGACCGCAGGTTCAATCGCCGCGGCTGTCAAACAACCCGTTAATATCGGCGACGAGACTGTCACGGCAACCGTTATCAACGGCGACATGATTATCGGCGTCGACAACATCAGCGGCTTGGTTGCGGGCGACGAGTTCACGCTCAACGGCGACAAATACAAAGTCATTGACGGCTTAGGGCTTTACAACTCGACGGACAAAACGCTTGCCGATAACTTCGCGGACGGCACGTTTACTTACGACAGCGACGCAACTCCGCTTATCGCATTGACGAACGGCGTGCTCAATCTCGGCGACGTTGCGGCAACTTCAATCGTCGTGGATAACGTCACCAATCCGACAACAAAACTCGGCACCGTCACCAAAGACGATACGGCTTACACTGTCGACTTCGCGGCGACGCTTAAATCTTCGGCGGGCAATGTCACTGTCAACGGCAAAGATTACAACGCTACGACCGACGTTATCATTGACAGCGACGGCTCAACTTCAACGCTCACCAACGGCACTGTCACGCTTGCGGCAAATAAATCCGTCACGACCACGGGCAACGATACTATCACTGCCACGGCGGGCGACGGCTTGACTGTCAACGTTGCGGGCGACACTGTAACCGTCAGCGGCATGAACAACGGCGACAAATTCACTGTCAACGGCGACGAATACACAATCAGCGCACTCGGTCCCGTCAATGCCGACGACAAACTTTGGACTGGCAGCAAAGACTATACCGCAGGGCTCACGCTCGAAGACCTTGCCGAAGACGCTAACTGGACAACACTTATCGCCGCGCCCGATGGTGACCTCACTGTCGATAAAGACACGTTGGAGAACGGCGAATCAGCTATCGTCGTTGATGACGCCAGCAATCCCACGAAGACTTATGGCACGTTGGATAAAGACGCTGACGGTACTTACAGCTTGAACAAAGACGCTGACGACGAAACGCTCAGCTCAATCACCGACAACGGCTCCGTCATGGAAATCGATAACGATTTGGCTGATGTGCCCGTTACCACCGTCAACAGCGACGGATCCGAATCAACCTTCACCGTCAAGCCTTCAAGCGACAAAGATTCTTTCACTGTCGACGCAACGGGCGACGTTCCAAAAGTCTCCGACGCGGACGAAGTCGACATCAACAAAGGCAAAATCAGCGCGGACGGCGACATTCCGATTAAACCTGCTGAAGGCGCAGAAGATGTTGACATCACGGCGGGCGACGGCACTCACTCTATTGGCGACAAAGAAATCACGATTGACGGCATGGGCAACGACACTGTCGACTTCGGCACCGACGATAACGGCAATCTCAACAGTATCAGCGGACTCAACAAGGGCGCATCCGTCACAATCGACGGCAAGACTTACACTGCACCGACCGACGACGCTGTACTCAAATACAACGACGACGACGGCTGGTTCTTCGACGGCTACACACTCGACGAATACACCGTTACCGTTGACAGATTCGGCAATGTCAGCGTTGATGAGGGCGTGCAATTCAGCAAAGTCGTTGCCAGCGGTCAAACTCTCGATTCACGCGGCAATGTCAAATTGGCGGCGGACATCGACGAAACGCCAGTAACCGTCATCAACAAGGGCAACACCGCGCTCAACATCAGCGATAACGAATCACTTGCCAACAATCTCGGCACAACCGACGGCGTTAAATTCTCTGGTGCATCAACTGCCATTGCCAATCTTGACGACGTGGCGGGCGCGACCTTTGCACTCAACCGCAACAATTCGCTAATCGGCGGCGACGCTACGATCACTTCCAATGCCAACGACAACTCCGTTACAATCGGCGATAACGTTCTTGACATCGACAAGGCGGCGAACGTCATCTCACCTGCATCGACGGCACTCGGACTCGGCGCGGCTACTTACACTTTGAATGGCGTTGAGCTCACCGTTGCGGATAACACAGTTGCTACTTTGACTGACGACGGCGTTGCGGTTGATTTGATTAGCCCGATTACCTTCGACGGCATGACACTTGGCACGGGCGGCACTGCGACCTTCGACGACAGCGGCAATGTCAGCTTGACGAGCGGCGCGACTGCCACTAACGCTAACGGCAAATCCTTGACGATTGACGGCACCGTCAACATCGACAACAAGACCGTGAACACAGCGGCGGCAACGAACGTCACGGCAACTGCGAATGGCTTGACTGTCGGCAATGACACTTTGAACGTCACGGGCGACACTGACGGCTACAGCGTTAACATCGCGTCGAATGCAATCAACGGCTTGGACGAAATCGGCTCAACCAACGGCGTGACTGTCAGCGGGCTCAATAACGCCACGATTAAGACGGATAAAGCTGGCGCGCTCACTGTCGATAAAACCTTCAACGCACCGAGCAACGTCACTTACACCGTCACGAACGGCAAGCTCACTGCGGTCACTGGTGCCGACTCGATAAGCGGCGACTTCTCCAACGGCTTGAACGTCGACGGCACTTCTTACTCGATTACGGGCGGCAATGCGACTGTCAACAGCGACGGCAATATCGAGACGGGCGCGGGCACTTTTGGAATCAATGGTCACACCTTCACGACTAATCAGCCGACAACTTTCACGATGAACAATTCATCAGTCACGGGCGCATTGCTTGACGACGACGGCAACTTTGCTGTTCATCAGAACGAAAACAATTTCAATCTCAACGACGAAAATGTTTTGACGTTCAGCGCGACGCGGACACCGGTATCACTCGGCACTGACGACGGACTTGTTACGGAAGTTCGCGGCTTGAACGGCTTAATCAACGGTCTCGACAACGCAATCGTCTACGACGTGAACACCGCGACGATTAACGGCACTCCGCTCAACATCAGTAACAGTCAAGTCGACGTGCCCGTTATCGACGGCGCGATCAGTTCGATTCTTGGACTCGACGGCGGCGCGATTGTCACGACTGCACCGAACTTGACGCTTGCCACGGCGGGCAACGGCACCTTTACTTTCGTCAACGACATCTTCAACGTCACCGACACTGTCGACGCCACGGTTGACTTCATCACCGACGCTCAAAGCCGCGTTGTGAATATCGACGGACTCAGCGGTTTGTTGAGCGGTTCGTTTGATATGGTCAACGTAAACGGGCAACCTTTCGCCACGACGAGCGACGAAGTAACATTGGCGACGGACGGTCAAGACATCACGGCGGTTCTCGGCTTATCGAACGGCACGAACATTGCGGGCGCGTTATCAAAAGCGATTATGGCATTGCCTGAAGGTTCCGTAACAATCAACGGCGCACCTTACACATTAGCGGGCGATTCAAGCGGCGTGATTCTTAGCGACGACGGCACCGTTATCAGCGGTCTCGACAAGGACGCGACGTTGACTGTCGGCGTGGCGGACACTTACAACATCAACGGCGAACGTGTCGTTGCGTCGGAAGGGCAGGCTTTCACAGTGAACGAAGACGGCGTCTACGCTATCAATCCGAACTTCATGCCGATAACGGAAAGCACATCAGCTTCCGCAATTCTCGCGCTCGGTGAAAGTTCATTCTACATCGACCCGACAATGACAGGCTTGCAGACAATTGGCTTGAGTAGCGGCGACAACGTTGCTTTGATTGACAGCCCGAACGCCCCGACCTTTGTCACGACGGGCGACGGTCAAGACAGCGTTGTTGTGCGTCACGGTGCCGAAGCGACTGTTGACGTGGAAGACGGTAGCCCCGTTATCGTCGCGACGAACGGCAAAGTCACTCTCGAAAATTATGATGATAACGCCGACATTCAAACGTTCGACTACAGCGACATTGGGAACGCAATCAAATCGAACGAAATCAAATTCGGCGACGGCACAATGACTTTGGGCGACGCGGTGATCAGCTTCGGCACGAACGTGGCAAGCAAAGGCTCAACCTTAGCGGACATCATCGACGCCACGGGCGACAAGCAAGCTGTCGGATTCACGCACAGCGACGGCGGCACGCTCGATACGAGAAAATCCGACGACTCGTTTATCTTGAAAGGCAATTACGCGCAGAATTCAACCGACACGCAGAAGAGCGACGGCTCATCAATCGCGGCGGGCGCGGGCAACGATACGGTTCTTGTCGGCGCAGATGATACCGTTGACGCGGGCGCGGGCAATAACCAAATTTACATCACCGACCCGAATTTGCGTGACGGCGGCGCGACGATTGCTTTGACGGACGGCAACAACACTGTCAACGGCTTTAACAGTGGCTTCGGCGACGACAGCGACGAAATTCGCGTCAACGACTTGTCGGCTTTGGAATTCGGCTACGGTCCCGCAGGTTTGACGATGAGTTCGGGCAACGCTCAACTCACATTCAACGGCTTGTCGGCTTCGGCTGCAACGGTTACTTCCGCCGATTCGCTCAATCCCGCCGCACCGTACGAACTCAAGCTCACCGACGGCAGAAATTCCCGCAACGTAGCTATCGCGCAGGACGGCAGTGATCTTAGCGTACCGAACGACACCGACGTTGACACCTTCATCGGCGACGGAACAACAGGACTCAGCTTCAACGAGTACACAGGACCCGTTGCCGTCAATTTGAACGACGCTAGAGGTAGCTTGAACGGTTCGGCTGTCGAATTCTACGGCTTCGACAAAGTTGAGCTCGGCAGCGGCAATGCAACGCTCACCGGCGAAGAGAACGCTAACAACACTTTGATTGCGGGCACAGGCAACGGCACCATTCGTTCCAGGAGCGGCGACGACCTCATGCAGGGCAACACTTCCGACGAAAAGACCGGCAAGACAACGTTCTTCTTCGCGGCGGGCGACGGTCACGACACTATCGACGGCTTTGAATTCGCTGACGGCACCAACGCGAACACTGCTGACGAAGTTTACATCATGCCTGGCGCGGCAGTCACAAGCGTGGAACTCGTCGGCGATGATGTGGTTATCGGATTCAACGGCGGCACCGAAGACTTGCTGACCATTACCGACGCGCAAGACCAAGAAATGATTATCAACGGCATGCTTACCAAAGTCGACGAAGACGTTATTGAGTTCGACGGCTTCACCGAATGCTACGTTGGTCTCGGCGACAAACCTACGCTCACGGTCAGCGAAGGTATGGGCGACGTTGACATCTTCCTTGGCGATGACGAAGATACAGTTTACCTCGGCGACATCGCAGTCCTCGACGCCTCTCGTGCAAACGGCGATAGGAACATCTTGGCGGGCAACGACTCCGACAACTTGATTATCGGCGGTAGCGGCGACAACTCAATTTGGGGCGGCGACAACTTCAGCAACGACACGCTCATCGGCGGCAGTGGCAAGAATACATTCTTCTTCGCGCAGGAGAACGGCAACGACGTTATTCAGAACGCACACGACGGCGACGTTGTCGACTTGACCTATCTCGACGCCGAAGACTTTGCCGCAGTTGACATCACCGACAAAGGCATCACGATTGATTTGACTGACGGCTCACATCTCGACGTTCAGAGCACTGCGGCTGTCGAATACAAACTCGGCGACGGCAACACCTACGTTGCTGACCACAATATTGGCGAATTCAGCAAGAAAGACGAATAACAATTTGAAATTAGGAATGTGGAATGTGGAATTAATAATTTCTAATTCCTAATTCCTAATTCCTAATTGAAAAAAAGTCTGTCACTCGACATGAGCGGCAGATTTTTTTTTATCCATAACGTCACGTCAAAAAGTTTTGACTGCGGCAGGAAATACAATGTAGCTTGTTGAAATAACGCTGAAATTTTTTTATCGCAGTGAACAGAGTTCGCCGCAGGAAGTAGAGGCCGTCAAGGATGACGGCCTCCGGCAACACGTCCACGGAAAGGACGTTTTGCCGGAACCACGACTTACGGTTAGTCTTAACGTTGGAACAGTTACGACTTGAACGCCCCCGCGAGGCGCACTTTCTTTTTGCTACTTTTTCTTTGTGCGCGCAAAGAAAAAGTAGATCAAACAAATACTTAAGGTTAATTGAACGCCGCGAACGCGAGGCACCCCACACCTCATCCCCATTAAACCTTGCGAAAGATAAAACTAACTGCTATTATATGCAAAAGCTGAGGAGGCGGCGCAATGCGGAAAAGAAAAAATTTTAACTGGTTTGCGTTGGTGATGTTCGCGATGATCGCTTACTTCTCAACGGTTTTGATCTCTCAACAGGTGCACCTTGCTCACGTTAATGAAAGCCAACGAATTGCCGACAAAAGACTGGAAAAGGCAAAGGCGATGAACGAAAAATTGCGCAAGGAACTCGCCGAACTGCAGGACATCAAAAACATTGAGCGTCTGGCGCGTGAAGATTTAGGATTCACCAAAGAAGGCGAAATGCCCTATCAAGCCGCGCGACCCTGAGACGCAACAAAAAATTTTTCGGGAGGACGTATTTAGGCAATGGAAGCAGGTAGCATTGTGGAAGGCAAAGTTACGCGAATCGCCAATTTCGGTGCTTTCGTGGAGCTTGAGGAAGGCAAAGTCGGATTGATTCACATCTCCGAAGTCGCTGACGTTTATGTCAACGACGTGCACGATTTCTTGAACGAGGGCGACAAAGTTCAAGTCAAAATCGTCAACATCGACGGCAACAAAATCGCGCTGTCTTTGAAACAAGCCAAACCCAAGCCCGTCGAAAGCGAAAATCAATCACCAAAACCAAATCGACGCGGAGACTTTCGCCGCCCGCAAAGGCAACTGTCAGCTTCATTTGAAGACAAGTTGTCTAAGTTCCTCAAAGACAGCGACGAGCGATTGACCGACCTCAAACGAAAAACCGATTCCAAACGCGGCGGTCGCGGTTCGCGTCGTTCGGATTGACTGCCCCTTGCACTTTCTGCGGCAGGGGGTGCTTTTTAACTGTTTAAAAAGTTCATTGACATCTGCGCGGGCTCAAACATTTTTGACGGCGTGAGCAAGGTGTTGATTGCGGTATCGGGCGGCGCGGACTCTCTTGCCCTTGCGGAACTTTTAATCAACGTGCGGCAACGTTTCGGACTTGAAGTCGCAATCGCTCATTTTGAACACGGTTTGCGTGGACAAACTTCAATCGACGACGCAGATTTTGTCAAAGCCTTCGCCGAATCACGCAACGTTGAAATTGTCGTTGGCAACGGTGACGTTCGCAAATTCGCGGCGGACGAAAAAATTTCCGTCGAGACTGCCGCACGAATTCTGCGCTACAATTTTTTGAGCAACGTGCGACACGAACTGAATTGCGACGCGATTGCCACTGCTCATCACGCGGACGACCAGGCGGAAACGATTTTAATGCGAATTCTGCGCGGCGCGACATCAACAGGCTTATCGGCAATCAAATCGCGCACATCGACGCAATACGGCTTGCTGATTCGCCCGCTGTTGCCGTTCAGAAAAGTTGAGCTTGAAAAATTTTGTCGCGCACGAAATTTATCTCCGCGATTGGACACAACCAACTTTGAACTCGACGCCACACGCAACAAAATCCGCTTGGAACTCGCCCCGACGCTGGAAAAATTCAATCCCGCACTTGTTGAGACGCTTTGCAGATTGGGCGAAGTCGCGGCGGAAGAATCAGACTTCATCGACGCGCAAACCGAAAAAATTTTCCCAACCGTCGTTCGCGACAACACAATCGTCCGCGCAGAATTTTTGAAGTTGCACACCGCAATTCAACGCGCCGTCATTAAAAAATTTTTAGTGCAAGTCGTCGGCTCAATCAAAGATTTCGGCTTCGTGCACTTTGAAGGCGTCCGCAAAGTTCTGCTCAACAATTTATCTGGCGTCGAGTTGCCGAAAAACCTTCGCGCCAATTTGAAACACGGAAGACTTTTCATCACGCAAAACATATCGAGTCGCTAAAAACATTGCGGGAATTTGAGGCCGTCATGGATGACGGCCGCCGGCAACACGTCCACGGAAAGGACGTTTTGCCGGAACTATGACTTGCGGGTAGTCTTAACGTTGGAATCGTTTGGACTTGGACGCCCCCGCGAGGCGCACTTTCTTTTGCTACTTTTCTTTGTGCGCGCAAAGAAAAGTAGATCAAAAAATACTTTTCATAACGCAAAATTTTAACGGAAAGGGTTGATTGTCATGAAAAGCAAGGAAGATTACATCGAACGCGTACTGTACACCGAGGAGGAGATCGCCGCCCGCGCCAAGGAGCTCAGTGCGCAAATCAGCGAGGATTACAAAGACATCGCAAAACCGCTTTTAACGGTCGGCATTCTCAACGGCGCAGTCATGTTTTACACTGACGTTGTGCGGCGACTGACCATTCCCGTGCAATTCGACTTTCTCATCGCCTCAAGCTACGACGCAAACTCTTACACCGGCGGCAAAGTCAATATTCTCAAAAATCTCGACAACGACCCCAAAGGTCGCGATATTTTGCTCGTGGAAGACATTATCGACTCCGGCACGACGATGAGCTATCTGATTGATTATTTCATGGACAAGAAGGCAAATAGCGTCAAAGTCTGCACACTGCTTAACAAGCCCAGTCGCCGCAAAGTCGACGTTCCGATTGATTACTGCGGCTTTGAAGTGCCCGATGAATTTATCGTCGGCTACGGTCTCGATTTCGCGCAACATTATCGCAACTTGCCCTACCTCGGCATTTTGAAACGCAGTGTTTACGGCGGCAAGTAAAAAATTCAAAACAAAGGAGCGTTTTGATTGAACATTTTTTTGCGCAACGTCGGGTTTTATCTGCTGGTAATTTGTATCGCGGTCACTGCCTACGATTATTTTTCCGTCAAGCCCAAACCTGTCGACGAGTTGAGCTATTCGCAATTCATTCAGCAAGTCGAAAAGGGCGAAATCAGAAAAGTCGTTATCGTGCGCAACACGATTCAAGTTACGAAGAAAGACGATAAAGAATTCACAACGATAGCCCCCGATGAACCTGTTGAGGACGAAGGTCTTGTCAACAAGCTCCGAGACAACGGCGTGGAAATTTTTGCGCAGAACCCGAAAGAACCGCCTTGGTGGATGACGCTCCTTTCCACGCTGTTGCCGATTGCTTTGCTCGTCGGCTTTTGGTACTTCATGATAAGCCAGACGCAGGGCGGCGGCGGCAAAGTTTTTTCCTTCGGCAAAAGTCGCGCCAAACTCCTCGGCGGCGAAAAAGGCAAGGTCCGATTCGACGACGTGGCTGGTGCTGATGAGGCTAAAGAAGATCTTGCCGAAGTCGTCGAGTTCCTTAAACACCCGAAAAAATTCAACGATTTGGGCGCACGAATTCCAAAAGGCGTCTTGCTATTCGGTCCCCCTGGCACTGGTAAAACTCTTCTGGCAAAAGCGGTCGCGGGTGAAGCCGGTGTCGCGTTCTTCTCAATCAGCGGCTCGGATTTCGTTGAAATGTTCGTCGGCGTCGGTGCCTCAAGAGTTCGTGACCTTTTCGCGCAGGCAAAGAAAAATTCCCCGTGCATAATTTTTATCGACGAGATTGACGCGGTTGGTCGTCAGCGCGGCGCAAATGTCGGCGGCGGTCACGATGAACGCGAACAGACTTTGAATCAGCTGTTGGTCGAAATGGACGGTTTCGCGGCGAACGAAGGCATAATCATCATTGCGGCGACGAATCGCCCCGACATACTCGATAAAGCCTTGCTCCGCCCCGGACGCTTCGATCGTCAAATTGTCGTCGACAAACCAGATGTCAAAGGACGCGTCGCGATTTTGCGCGTGCACACCAAAGGTAAGCCGATTGCTAAAGATGTTGACCTTGACATTTTGGCGCGTCGAACGCCCGGCTTCACAGGTGCAGATTTGGCTAATCTCGTCAACGAGGCGGCTCTATTAGCGGCACGTCGCAACAAAACCGAAATCAATATGAGCGAGATGGAAGAGTCAATCGAACGCGTTATGGCGGGTCCCGAACGAAAATCCAAAGTCATGAGCGAGAACGAAAAGAAATTGACGGCGTACCACGAAGGCGGTCACGCGCTCGTCGGCATGATGCTTAAACACGCTGACCCCGTCCACAAAGTCACGATAATTCCGCGCGGACGTGCTGGCGGTTATACGCTCATGTTGCCGAAGGAAGACCGTAGCTACGTCACACGTTCCGAGCTCATTGACCGTTTGAAAGTCGCAATGGGCGGACGTGTCGCCGAAGAAATTGTTCTCAACGAAATTTCAACGGGCGCGTCGCAGGACATTCAGCACGCTAGCCAAATCGTTCGCGCGATGATTATGCAATACGGCATGAGCAACGTTCTCGGTCCCGTGGCTTATGGTGGCGACCCCGCGCAACAATACTATTTTGGGCAACAAAAAAATTATTCCGAGGAAGTTGCTGGCGAGATTGACAAGGAAGTTCAACGCTACATGAACGAGGCGTACGAGGCTTGCCGCACGATTATCAACGACAATCGCGACAAACTTGAGGCAATCGCTCAAGCTTTGATGGACAAGGAAACACTTTCGTCGGACGACTTGAAGGCAATCGTTTTCGCCAAGCCGCCGACAATCGAGCAACTTTTGACCAAAGAGCCGCCGATTGATTTGAGCAAGCCGGACGAAGTTAATCATCCGAACGTTCCAGATAACTCGTCACCGACGCCCGTTTGAGTTTGTTTAAAATTTTTTGAGGAAGTGACAATGGTTGAGTTTGCGGACTCGACCTTATTTTTTTGCAAGGAGGAATTTTTATGTCGCCCTTGAGACAAGAAGCCTTCAAACTGATAGAATCGGTTCCCGAAGAAAAACTTTACTCGATTATTCAGCTGATACTGTCGAGAGAAAATTCGCCAACGCCAAAAAAAGAAATCGATTTAAACAAATATTCTGGTCGCGGCGGCGATATGTTCGGTAGCGTCGAGGCGGTAGAAAATTACATAAAGGATTTGCGCTCAGATGGAAAATAAAATTTTTGTCGATACCTCGCCGATAATTTATCTACTTGACGAAAAATCTCCGTTGCGCCCAACAGCCGAGCAAATTTTCTCGCGACTTTTAAATCGTCAAGCTGAATTCGTCACGTCAACGATAACTTGCATGGAATATCTGGTGTTTCCCTATCGCACGAACAACAAGCAGGCGATAAATATTTTTTGGGAATTTCTCGACGCGTGCGGTATAAAAATTCATGAAATCGACGAATTCACGGCCGTTAAGGCGTCGCAAATTCGAGCAAGTCATGCATATTTCAAGACAGCGGATTCTTTGCAACTGGCAACGGCTTGCGTCACGGGTTGCAATTTGTTTTTAACCAATGACAAACAGCTCCGCCAATTTGAAGAATTACATTGCGTGATTCTTGAAGATTTAAACGAAGAATTTTTTAGGGGGCAACAACCATGAGTGAAGTTTTATTGCATTACACCCGCGCAGGTCACGTCGAAAACATTCATCGCGGAGACGCCGTTGCGGTCAATTGCAAAGGCGAAGTCGTCGCGTCGATTGGCAACGCTCAACTGCCGATGTTCTGGCGCAGTGCCGCAAAACCGTTTCAAGCTCTTGCATTCGTGAAAAACGGCGGACTTGAACGTTACAACATAACCGACGAAGAACTTGCTTTGCTCGTATCGAGTCACAGCGGCGAAGAAAATCACGTCGCACTTGTTCGCGGAATTTTATCAAAGCTTGGTCTCGACGAATCGGTTTTGGATTGCGGCGTCCTGCGTCCGTTGAACGGCAAAGCTTACAAAAAATTGTTGCTGTCAGGCGAACCGATCACTGCGGCGCACAATCAATGCTCCGGCAAACATTCGCAGATAATCGCACTGGCAATGATGCTCGGCGTCGACGTGTCGGGTTACATTCGCCCCGAACACCCCGCGCAGAAAATCATCTTCAAGCACGTAGCAATGGCGTCGCGTATGCCCGAAGACAAACTCGAAATCGGCATTGACGGCTGCGGCGTGCCCGTGTTCTATCTGCCGATTTACAACATGTCGCTCGCTTACGCCAGACTGTCCACGCCGAACAAAGGCGATTGGGGAGACTACGAACCCGCCGCAACGAAAATTCGCGACGCAATGAGCAACTACCCGCAGATTGTCGCGGGCACTGGCAGAATCGATTGCGCTGTTCCAACGGTCACGGGCGGCAGAATCATCGCCAAAATCGGCAGCGACGCGGTCTTTTGTATGGCGGTCAAGGACGGCGACTTGGGCATCACGTTCAAGGTTGAGGACGGTGATTTTTCGACGGTCACGCCAATGACAATCGCCTTGCTTAAATATCTCGACTTGCTGACAAAAGACGAATCCGCCGAACTCGATAAACTTTTCCCGCCTGTGCTGAAGAATCATCGCGGAGAAATTATCGGCACCATTGAGGCTGTCTTCTGAACGTCGACGATTACGCGCCCTTGACACTGCAAACTAAACATGATAACTTTGCCGCGAATACAAATCGAAAGCGAGGTATAAGAATGCGCAGAGTTTTATTTACTTCCGAATCCGTGACGGAGGGACACCCCGATAAAGTCGCGGACAGAATTTCCGACAGTATTCTTGATGAAATCATAGAGCAAGACCCTAACGGTCGTGTCGCTTGCGAAACGCTAGTTACAACGGGTCAAGTGCACGTCGTCGGCGAAATTTCCACTACATGCTACGTTGACATTCCGAAAATCATTCGCGGCGCAATTCGCGACATCGGCTACACGAATTCGGCTTACGGCTTCGACGCGGACACCGTTGGCGTACTCGTCTCGTTGGACGAACAAAGCCCCGACATTGCTCAAGGCGTCAACAAATCGATTGAGGCGCGTGAAGGCGATATGGCTATCGAAGACGCAATCGGTGCCGGTGACCAGGGCATGATGTTCGGCTACGCGACGAATTCCACGCCTGATTTTATGCCGTTGCCGATTTCATTGGCGCACAAGCTCGCACGTCGTCTGGCTGAAGTTCGCAAAGTCACGCACGAAGTCGACTACCTTCGCCCCGACGGAAAAACGCAAGTCACCATTGCTTACGAGGACGGCAAGCCCGTCGCGGTCGATACGATTGTCATTTCAACGCAACACAACCCTGACGTTTCGTTGGAGCAGATTAAACGCGACATGATTGAGTACGTTGTTAAACCGATTGTCCCCGCTGAACTGATGACGGCTGAGACAAAATTTTTCGTCAATCCGACAGGCAAATTCGTTATCGGCGGTCCGCAAGGCGACAGCGGCTTGACGGGCAGAAAAATCATCGTCGACACGTACGGCGGTTGGGCTCGTCACGGCGGCGGAGCTTTCAGCGGCAAAGACCCCACGAAGGTTGATCGTTCTGCTGCCTATGCTGCCCGTTACGTCGCGAAAAATATCGTCGCGGCAGGTTTGGCTGATGAATGCGAAATTCAGCTTGCCTACGCAATCGGTGTCGCTTATCCTGTTAGCGTGCGCGTCGACAGTCACGGTACCGCCAAAATCGACGAATCGCGAATTGAACAGCTTGTCAAGGAACATTTCGATTTGCGTCCCGCCGGTATAATCAAGATGCTTGACTTGCGTCGCCCGATTTACCGTCAAACGTCGGCTTACGGTCATTTCGGCAGAACGGACGTTGATTTTCCGTGGGAACGCACAGACAAGGCTCAAGCACTTCGACAGGCGGCTGGTCTTGCCGATTGACATTGCAAACAGCTTGTGATAAATTTTCATCGGCAAAAAAAATAAGACGTCCGAGGACGCCCGAACTTGATTAAAGCAGTCTTACCCCCGTAATAATTGTAGGTGTTACAGGAGATTTCAGCCTCTGAAGCTTGTGGGAAAGCTTACGAGGCTGTATTTGTTAACAGCCAAAGAATCACCATAACCATAATGATCATCCTCAGCATGATTATTCCCCCCTTTCGGGGGCTGATTGACTGCTCCGCCCGTCCGTGGACTGCGCAAGTTCAACGCGTCGAATGTTACCACACGCTTAAAAATTTTTCAACGCGAAGGTGAGTTCAATCGAATACAGGTTATTGAAACTTTTGAGCGGCGCAGTTTGTCTGTTGCCGCTGAAATTTTGTATGACGTTCGGTCGAGGCTTGGCGCGATTGATATGGCTGTTCCTGCCCGCCAAACGTAAACGAATTGCCACGGACAATATCCGCCGCTGTCTGAACGTGTCGTCCGAAGAAGCCAATCGAATTGCCCGCGAAAGTACCGTTCAATTCGGCGCGATGTTCATGGAGGTTTTGTCCTTCCCAAAGCTCAAAGGCAACATGTCAAGCCACGTCAAAGTTGTCGGGCTGGAACATTTGACGAACTACATTAACTCGACCGAACGCGACGGACGCGGCGCAGTGATTGCCACGTGTCACAGCGATAATTGGGAGCTCATGGGCGGAGCCTTCGCGCAAAACGGCATTCCACTCGTCGGCGTGGCGAAAAAGCAACGTTCGGCGGGCGCAGACAAATTCATCAACGAATACCGCACGTTAATCGGCATGCATATCACCTATCGCAACGGCGTCCGCGAGATGTACAAAATGCTTGACGAGGGACATTTCATCGGGCTGATTATGGATCAAGATGTCGGGCGCACCGACGGCGTTGTCGTGAAATTTTTCAACCAGGCGACAAATTTCGTGACGGGTGCGGCGTCAATGTCGCGCTTCAGAAAAATTCCAATCTTCCCCGCGTTCATGCGCAAAAATTCCGACGAAACACACACGCTTGAAATTTTCCCGCCGCTCAAAGTCGAAAAAACTTCCGACAAACATTTTGATATTGCGCAGATGACACAGCAGTTAGCGACGCTGATTGAACAGCACGTCCGCGAATATCCCGACGAATGGTTTTGGTTGCATGACCGTTGGAAGTCAATGCGCGTGGAATTTGAGCCTGAAGAAGTCGCAGAGTATGAGCGGCAACTCGGCATCAAAAGCTGACGGAGGTGTTCGCGATTGCAAATGCGGAAATTTATGCGTGAAAAAATGCGCGCGCTCGGTCCAGAACAGTACCAAAAATTTGTTTGCCAGGAAATTATTCACGATTGGAACAAACTTGTTGACGAATGCATTGCCGCGAAAGTCAAGCCTGTTGCGCTTGAACACGCGGTTCTTTTCGTTTATGTGAGCAACGCCGCTTTCAAAGACCAGCTGAAATTTTTCACCGAGGAAATCATTGACGCGATTAACACCGCCTTCAACGAAGATGAGCCGATTGTCAAGGAGATTCGCCTTGCCAAAGCCTATCAAGTCGCCGATTTGCCGCAAGAATTTCGCGACGAGTCCGCGCAGGTTAACAAGTCGACACTTACGCTTGAGCAGATTGAATTGACGGACGAAGAGGTCAAACGTTGCGAAGAGCAGGCGTCAAAAATTTCCAACGAAAATCTTCGGCAGACGGTCAAGCAGACGTTGATAAGTCGTGCGCGGTTGCAAAAGTTTCGTTTGGCGACAGGTTGGCATAAATGCGCGTCGTGCGATGTGCTTTGTCCGCCGCAAGAAAATTTTTGCGAAGTGTGCCGAATCAAGCAGCATGAGGCGATGGTCAAGGAAATTTACAAAATTCTTTACGACAACCCGTGGCTGAATTATCGCGACGTGCAACGGCTTTTGCTTGAAGAAATGCCGCAAATGCGCAATGAGTGTTCGTTCGACGTGATTGACTCTGCGCGGGCGTCACTGATACAAAAAGTCGCGGGAGCAATTCGTTTCGGCGAAGAAGACACGCCCGACGTAAGAAAATTGGTCATGTTGGAAAAAAGATTGCCGCCCGATAAACTCACGCCAACAATCATTCGACAAACGCTCCTCGATTTGCAATTCAATCTGGCGGATCAAGCACTGCTCCTGCGCTACAATGCACGCGGCAAATCTCGCAAAAATCATTGACGCTTAACATAAACGCCTTTATCTGGTAAGATATGCGGCGACAACATTAAAGGAGGCTCCACTGAAATGAAAGTTATATTGCAAGCAGACGTAAAAAAAGTCGGCGCGAAAGGCGATATTGTCGAAGTCGCTGACGGTTACGGTCGCAACTACCTTTTGCCGAGAAAATTGGCTGTCGACGCAACCGTTGCCAACTTGAACACCGCCAAAGTCAACGCTGAAAACAAAGCTCGCAAACTGCAAAAGGAAGCTGACGAGGCTAAACTGCTCGGCGCACAGCTCGAAAAAATTTCCGTCAAAATCCCCGTCAAACTCGGCAAGGACGGCAAACTTTTCGGCTCGGTCGGCGGTTCTGATGTCGCCAAAGCTCTCCAACAAAATCACGCGCTCAACGTCGACAAGCGCAAAATTTCCGTGCTCGGCGAAGTGACCGGCGTCGGCGTCTTCGATGCGGTTATCAAACTTCATCCCGAAGTCACGACGAAAATCAAAGTCGAAGTCGTTGAAGGTTAATCATGTTCAGAAAATTTTTCGGCGGTAAGGACGATCCTCCGCCGCCACGACAAGAAACCGACCTTGACCGAGAAATTTCCGCGCTCTATGCAATTTTGGTCGACGTGATGGGCTCGGACAGATTGGTCTTGCAAGCGGGCAAAATGGACGCGCTACGTTACATGCGTTCAAACGACCCCGCAGAAAGAGTTTTGGCACTGCGCCGCATTCTCGAAGAAAATCCTACGCTTTACCCGCCGCCGTCACGTTCAGAAATTCAAGGACAAATCGTCGCGCTATCCGAACTCATCGCGGACATCATGGCTCGTCGGCAAGTCGAAGACAAAATCGAACGCAAAATCTCCGAGAAACTCGAAAAGGATCATCAAGAGTACGTCAAAGATATGCGGTTGCAAATTCTGCGCGAAGAAGGCAATTTCGAGACGCCGCACGACATCAAGAAGCGTGAAGAGTTGCAGGAGCTTGAAGACATTCACTTGACGCAATCCGTTATGGAGCTACTCCGACCGCAATCGTTGGAAGAAATCGTCGGGCAAGAACGCGCTGTTAAATCGCTACGGTCAAAGCTCGCGTCGCCTTATCCGCAACATTTGATTCTGTACGGTCCGCCGGGTGTCGGCAAAACTACAGCTGCGCGGCTCGTGTTGGAGGCTGTTTGCGGCTCGGAACTAAGTCCATTTGCTGAAGACGCGCCATTTATCGAGACTGATGGCACAACTTTACGCTGGGATCCTCGCGACGTGACTAATCCGCTTATCGGCTCAGTGCACGACCCGATTTATCAAGGCGCACAACGTCAACTTGCTGACGGCGGCATTCCCGAACCAAAGCCAGGTCTCGTCACGGACGCTCACGGCGGTATTTTGTTCATCGACGAAATCGGCGAAATGGACATCATGCTCCAGAACAAGTTGCTTAAAGTTTTGGAAGATAAGCGCGTTTTCTTCGAGTCAAGCTACTACGACCCGACTGATGAACGTGTCCCGCCTTACGTCAAAATGCTGTTCGATAACGGTGCTCCCGCTGACTTCGTGCTAATCGGTGCGACAACTCGTGATGCCGCGTCGTTAAATCCTGCGTTGCGTTCGCGTTGTGCAGAAATTTATTTTGAGCCGTTGACGCCCGCGCATATCGTCGACATCATCAACAATGCCGCCCGAAAACTCAATGTCGAACTTGAAGACGGTTTAGCCGAAATCATCAGCGAATACACAATCGAAGGACGCAAGGCAATTAACATTCTTGCAGACGCCTACAGTCTTGCACTCGACCGCGACGAAGAAAAAGTTCTGCATATTGACCGCCCGATTAAAATCGAAAAGAGCGACGTTTACGAAGTGGCGCAGGTCAGTCGGCTTTATCAATTCGTCACGCGAAAAGCGTCGAGCAAAGCGACTGTCGGGCACATCTTCGGCTTGGGCGTGAGCGGATTTATCGGCTCCGTCATCGAGATTGAAGCTGTCGTTTTCCCCGCCGAGAAGGGCAAAGGCACGATTCGTTTCAACGAGACCGCCGGCTCCATGGCGAAGGATTCCGTTTTCAATGCGGCAAGTGTTCTGCGGCGCGTGACGGGCAAAGACATTCACGATTTCGACGTGCACATCAACGTTATCGGCGGCGGCAATATCGACGGACCCAGCGCAGGCACGGCGATTCTTGCGGCGTTGGTGAGCGCAGTCACGGGCAAACGCATTCGGCAAGACGTAGCTGTCACGGGCGAAATTTCGTTGCAAGGTCGAGTTCGTCCTGTCGGCGGCGTCAACGAGAAAGCTTACGGCGCAAAACAGGCGGGCATTAAAACTTTGGTCATTCCGAAAGAAAACGCCAAGGACATTCCGCACGGACATCTCGGCTTGAAAATTTTTGCTGTCGACACGGCGGAAACTGCCTTTAAAAAAATTTTCGCAGACCCAGTCGAATTCGTCGACGCGGAGAACGACACGGTTTATCCGATGGTCACGCCGCCCGCTGACAATGATGACACGATAGAAAAAATTTCCTCGACGAAAGTCACGCCCGAAGAACTTGAAATGTTGACGAAGTAGTTAGGTTTTAGGTTTTAGCATGATAATTCCTAATTGATTTCTAACTCCTAATTGACTTGCCGCCTTGAAAAGTGCAATGCCCTGTTGTATAATCGCACAAGAATTTTCAATCAATTTTTTTCACAAGGGGGAACTTTAGATGATTTACACCGTAACTTTCAATCCCGCGATTGACTACATCATTCGCCTCGACAAACTCACGACGGGCGCAATTAACCGCGTGACTTACGAGCAAGTTCTCGGCGGCGGCAAAGGCGTCAACGTCTCAATCGTCTTGGGCAATCTCGGGCACAAGTCCACGGCAACAGGTTTCCTTGCCGGCTTCACGGGCGACGAAATTGTTCGTCAGCTCCGCGACTTCAACGCCGCAGATGACTTCGTCAAGCTCGATGAAGGGTTCTCCCGCATCAACGTCAAAGTCAAAGCCGACGTTGAAACCGAAATCAACGGTCAAGGTCCCAAAATCAGCGAAGCCAAACGCGAAGAACTCTTTGCAAAACTCGAAAAACTCGGAGAAGGTGACACGCTTATTTTGAGCGGCTCAATCCCCAACACGCTCCCCGACGACATGTACGAACAAACGCTTTCACGTCTGCAGGGCAAGGGCATTCGTTTCGTCGTCGACGCGGAAAAAGGTCTGTTGCTCAAAGTCTTGAAGTTCAACCCTTGGCTCATCAAACCGAACAATCACGAACTCGGCGACATGTTCGGCGTCAAACTCAAGACTGACGAAGAAATTGTCACCTACGCGAAAAAATTGCAGGATATGGGCGCACGTAACGTTCTCATTTCAATGGCCGGTGACGGTGCAATTTTCGTTCCCGAAGGCGGCGAAACGTTCTTCAAATCCGAAGCCCCGAAAGGTACGCTTGTTAACTCGGTCGGCGCGGGCGATTCAATGGTTGCAGGTTTCGTCGCAGGCTACACCGAAAGCAACGGCGATTACGAAAAAGCATTCTTAATGGGTCTTTGCACGGGCTCAGCGTCTGCATTCTCGGAAAATCTCGCCACACGTCCCGAAGTCGAGGCTTTGCTCAAATCGCTCAAAAAATAAAATGCTCCCTTGCCCAATGACAAAGGAGGTATTCACTTGAAAATCACAAACTTCATTTCAAAAAAATCCATTGCGCTCAACGTGCACCCGACCGACAAGAACGACGCTATCGACATGCTCGTTGATTTGCTGATGACTGCGGGCACAATTCGCGACAAAGCAATCGTCAAACGCGACGTGCTCAAGCGTGAAGCTCAAGGCTCAACAGGTCTGGCTAACGGTCTGGCGACGCCGCACGCTCAAAACAGTTCCGTCAAGAAGCCGTCAATCTCAATCATCACGGTGCCCGAAGGCGTCGATTTTCATTCACTCGACGAAAAACCTGCGCGGTTGTTGTTGCTGTTCGCGGCTCCCGAAAAGGCTGATGACGAAGCAATGACGAATATGGGACGCCTTGCCGTGCTGTTGATGGACGATACCTTCAAGGAAAATCTCATCAAGGCAGAGACGCCCGCCGACATTATCCGAATCATTGACCAGAAAGAAGCCGAACGCTCCCGCAACGAAATGCCCGAACCCGACGTTGCCGCGCACACGAAGATTATCGCCGTCACTGCTTGCCCGACGGGAATTTCATCGTCGTTTATGGCTCGCGAAGCTCTTAAGAATTGCGCCGAGAAAATGGGCTTGAATATTCGCGTTGAAGTTCACGGTGCGGCGGGAGTTTATCACGCGCTCAGCGACGAAGAAATCAAACACGCCGATTACGTCATCATCGCGGCAAGCAAAAAAATTCCAATGAAACGTTTCGACGGCAAGCTTATGATTACGACTTCGGTCGGCACAGGTATTCGCAAGCCCGAACAACTTTTCAATCGAATCAAAGCAGGTCAAGCGCAACCTTTCCAAGCTACCGAAGACGACGAGACTCTCGGCGAAAAAATCTTTAACAAAATCAAAAGTATTTTCTCATGAATTAAGGTCGGCTCGGAAATTCGACCGAAGTGTTTTCTGATTCACCTTGAGGAGGTTGATTATTATGAAAGGATTCAATACCCCCCCGAAGCTATAACGCGTAGCTATATCGCGACGCTCGTCAGAGTTTTCGTTTTGGCGGCGTTCCTCGTCACGGCGGTTCAAACATCAGCTTTTGCAAGGCAACTCGCCATAGTAAATGAATCTGGTCAAACTGTTACTAGACTTTACGCTGTTGCATCGTACTATGACGGTTGGGGAAGAAATATTGGTTCCATTCCAAATGGAAATATTTTCACCGTAAACTTCTCTAACGATATCCGTTATGTGAAAGTCAAAGCAGAGTTCTCGAACGGTACATACAAATATTGGAACAGTCTCGATTTGAACAATGTCGGTTGGATAAAAGTTACGCCTTATGGTAGCTGATGGCATGAATGGAAACCACACGAGCAGGCGCGATTGACGGCGTCCAATGACAATCTCAACGAAAATTTTCCGAGCCGATTTTAAACAAATTTATCAACGTCGTTATCCGAAAGGCGGAATGCCTATGCTGAAACAATTTATGCGAGTTTTCCTAATGGCGGCGTTCATTGTCGCGGCGTTGCAAAACTCAACTTTCGCGGGAATAACTGAGCCTCTCGAAATCGTCAACGAGACGGGCAAACCAATTATGTCGCTGTATTTCGTCCCCGTGCAGAAAAAAGATTGGGGCAATGACCTTGTCGGTAGCGGCGTGATGAATCAGGGCGACAGACGCTCAATCAATTACGATACGTCATACATTCGCTACAAGCTCAAAGTCGAATTCGCTGACGGCACGACGATTACCCGCAAAGGCGTTGACTTTGTCGATTTGCTTGACGCGTGGCGAATCAGTATCAACCAAGACGGCACATGTTCCAAAAACGCGCGTGGCTGAATTTTTTTTGGCGCAACTTGAGGAGGTTTGTTTATCGTGATTATCCGCAACACTTTATCAATGACCGTGCGGAGTTTCCTGTTGGCAACGTTCATTGTCGCGGCGTCGTACACGTCAGCTTTCGCGGCGGACACCGACCCCTGCGAAATCGTCAACGATACCGACATGTCAATCGCATTCCTGTACGCCGTGCCGATGCAACGTGAAGATTGGGGCGAAGACCTCGTCGGTACCGAAATCATGAATTGCGGCGACTACAGGTCAATCCGCTACAACCCAAACAATTCCATGTACAAAATCAAAATTCAATTCGCCGGCGAAGGTGCCGAGACTATCACTTGGTACAACGTCGATTTGCTTGATACGTGGCGGTTGAGTATTTGGTTCAACGGTTCAAGCTACGAACTTTCCGCAAACGCACGCGGCTAAAATTTTATCGTTAACAGTCGGCAACCTTTTATCGCCGATTGAAATAGCTTAGGGACTAGGGACTAGGAACTAGGAACTAGTTTCTAAACAGGAATCATTCATTCATTCGTAGTAAGGAGTAGTGTATTATGAGAGTTACCGATCTGCTCAAAGATGCGAGCATTGATCTCGGTGCCAAAGTCAAGGACAAACAGGATGCAATCTCGCACCTGGTTGACTTGATGGACAAGGGCGGCAACCTCAAGAACAAAGAACAGTACAAAAAAGATGTCTTTGCTCGTGAAGCGTCCGGCACAACAGGTCTCGGCGACGGTATCGCCACCCCGCACGCAAAATCGTCGGGCGTTAAGGCTCCCGGTCTCGCCGCAATGACCATTCCCAAAGGTATTGACTTCGAGTCAATGGACGGCAACCCTGCGCGACTGTTCTTCGCAATTGCGGCACCCGACGGCGGCAACGACGAACACTTGATGATTCTGTCGAAGCTCGCTACGATGGTTATGGATCCCGACTTCAAGGAAGCGTTGATTAAGGCGTCCACGAAGGAAGAGTTCCTCAAAATCATCGACGACAAGGAAGACGGCAAGTTCCAAGCTCCCACCGACAGTGCAAACGCTGTGCCCTTATCAAAAGCCGACCACATTCAAATTCTTGCGGTCACGGCTTGCCCGACAGGTATCGCGCATACGTTCATGGCGGCTGAAAGTCTTGAGCAACACGCTAAGAAACGCGGCATTTCAATCAAAGTCGAGACGAACGGCTCCGGCGGTGCGAAAAACGTTCTGACTGCTGACGAAATCGCCAAAGCTGACGGTATCATCGTCGCGGCTGATAAGAACGTCGCAATGGCTCGTTTCGACGGCAAACACGTCGTCATCACCAAAGTCGCTGACGGTATCAACAAAGCCGACGAACTCATTGACAAGGCGTTGAGCGGCTCCGCACCAATTTATCACGCAAAAGCCGGCGAATCTGCAGGTGACGCAGGCGGTGGCGTCGAGAACGAAAGTATCGGTCGCCAAGTCTACAAACACTTGATGAACGGCGTCAGCCACATGTTGCCCTTCGTTATCGGCGGCGGTATCTTAATCGCAATCTCGTTCTTGATTGACGGCGCGAGTGTTGACTTGAACAGCTTGCCGCCTGAAGAGCGCAGTAAATTCGGCTCAATCACTCCTGCCGCGGCAACGTTCATGGGTATCGGCGGCGCGTCCTTCGGATTTATGTTGCCTGTTCTCGCGGGCTTCATCTCGATGTCAATCGCTGACCGTCCTGGTTTGGCGGCAGGTTTCGTCGGCGGCGCATTGAGTGCTGCTAACGGCTCCGGCTTCCTCGGCGCGTTGCTTGCAGGTTTCATTGCGGGCTTCGTCGTCAACTGGCTCAAAAAAGCTCTCAGCGTTCTGCCTCCGTCTCTCGAAGGCACCAAACCGATTTTGTTCTATCCGTTGCTCGGCGTCTTGATTATCGGTCTGGTTTGCAACTTCGTTATCGGTCCTCCCGTCGCGGGAATCAACGAGGCTCTCAAGAACACGCTTGCCAACATGGATCCTTCCGCAAAACTCGTTATGGGCGCGGTTATCGGCGGCATGATGGCTGTCGATATGGGCGGTCCTTTGAACAAAGCTGCTTACGTCACGGGCGTCGGCTTGCTTGCTGACGGCAACTACTACGTCATTGCAGCGGCGATGGCGGGCGGCATGGTTCCCCCGATTGCCATTGCACTCGCGACCGTTTTCTTCAAGAACAAGTTCACCAAAAACGAACAGAAGACTACCGCGACGAATATCATCATGGGCTTGTCGTTCATCACTGAAGGCGCGATTCCGTTCGCGGCGGGCGACCCGTTGCACGTCATACCGGCTTGCGTCGTCGGTTCGGCATTGGCAGGCGCACTTGTCATGATGTTCGACTGCACGTTAATGGCTCCTCACGGCGGCATTTTCGTCGTCCCGACAATCGGCAATCCGTTTATGTATCTGCTCTCGATTATCATCGGCTCGGTCGTTGGTTGCTTTATTCTCGGCATGATTAGAAAGCCGCGTCCGCAAGATTGATAACTGATTTCCGATAAAAAAATTTTCCCGTCGAACAACTCGGCGGGACTTTTTTTAATTAGGAATGTGGAATTAGGAATTAGGAATTGTGAAATGAAAAAAATTATTATCAGCCACAAGGGCGGACGAACCTGCGCGGCTGTGCTCATCAATGACGAACTCGACGCGATTTACACCGAACAGTACGACGTGCCGCGACTCATCGGCAACATCTACAAAGGTCGCGTGCAGAATTTTTTACCTGGCATGCGTGCGGCGTTCGTGGACATCGGTCGCGATAAAAATGCCTTCGTGCAATTTAGTGCGGCGAAAAAATTTTCCGTCGGGCAAGATGTGCTGATTCAAATCGAAAAGGACGAATGCGGCTTGAAAGGTGCGCGTGCCACGTTCAACATCAGCTTGGCGGGCAAACTCGCTGTCTTCCTGCCCACGCTCAATTATGTCGGCGTCTCGAATAAAATTCGCGGCGAAGAACACGAACGACTTCACGCGTTGGCAAAAAAAATTCGTCCGCAAAACTCTGGAATAATCGTTCGGACAGCGGCTGAAGGTTGCGATGAAAATTCCCTACTTGAAGATATCGAACATCTGCGTGAACTTTGGGCGAAAATTTTGGAACGCAACGACAAACGTAAACCGCCCGCCCTGCTTTACAGCGACAACGATTTAATCGAAAAAATTCTTCGTGACGAGTTCGCGGCGGACACTGAATTTGTCGTCGACAATCTCAAGATACAACGCAAACTGCTTGAACACGTTCCGCCCGAAAAAATTTTTTTCTACGACGAGCCCGCGCAAATTTTTGAGACGTTCGGCATTGCGGCGGAACTTGCCTCGACCCGCGCACGTGAATTGCCGTTGCCGGGCGGCGGACGTATCGTCATCGACAAGACCGAGGCCTTGACCGCAATCGACGTGAACACCGCCAAATTCGTCGGGCGTAGCGACTTCAACGAAACGATTTTGCAGACGAACTTGGAGGCGGGCGAAATTATTTTCAAGCAACTGAAGTGGCGCAATCTCGGCGGGATTGTCATCGTCGACTTCATCGATATGGTTGACGACGCGCACAAAAAAATTTTGATGGACAGCCTACGCAATCTCGCACGCCGCGACCGCAATCAGACAAAAGTCGTGGACATGACGCCGCTTGGTCTCGTCGAAATAACGCGTCACAGTTTTTGATAAACGGAAAGGAAGATTCATTTTGCTAAAAAAAATATTCACGCGCAGAGAATTCATTAAGGCGACTTCAATGGCGGCAATCGCCTTCGCGGCAACAAATTTTTTCGGCGACGATAACATCGTTCACGCGGCAAAGAATTGCAGTGTGCGGACACGTTACGGCAAATTTAACGGCTTCGTCGGCAAACGCGGCGTCAGAACGTGGCTGGGCATTCCGTATGCTCAACCGCCCGTTGGTGAATTGCGTTGGCGTGCTCCCCAACCGTTGCAACCTTCAGACGACGAATTCGACGCAAAAAATTTCGGTGCCTCGCCGATTCAAGACGTTGACAAAGTTGAGCCCGCATCTCTCAATCGGCAGAGCGAAGATTGTTTGACGCTCAACATCTGGACGCGCGGCGACGCTTCCGGCAAACCCGTGATGGTTTTCATACCTGGCGGCGGCTTCGTCAGCGGCGGCTCAAGCGACCCATGCTATCACGGCGCGAATCTTGCGGCGGCTCACGAAGTTGTCGTCGTCACGATTAATTATCGGCTGAACATTTTCGGCTTCATGAATTTCAGCGGCATTGATTCTGACTTCGCGGACAGCGGCTATCTCGGCATAAAAGATCAAGTTGCGGCGTTGACGTGGGTCAGAGAGAACATTGCATATTTCGGCGGCGACCCCGACAACATTACGATTTTCGGCGAGAGCGCGGGCGCATCGTCGGTAATGTTCCTGTCGGTTCTTCCTGCGGCGAAAGGTCTGTTCAGAAAAGTTATCGCGCAATCGGGGCACCTGTCGTTCTATCACACGCCCGATCACTCAATCAAACTTGCCGAAGAGTTCATGGCGTTGGGCGGTTTTAAAAATATGCGTGAGCTAATCGCCAAACCTGCCGAAGAACTTGAGCAACTTTACGAGAAATTTTATATGACGCGTCCGTTTATCGCGGAGACTGACTACTTCCCGACGTGCGACGGAAAATATTTGCCTGAACACCCGTTCCGCGCTTTGAAAGATGGTGCGGCTCGCGGCATAAAATTTTTGACGGGCAACACCGCTGACGAGTATCGCTATTGGCTTTTGTACTACGATGAATTTTTGGAACATCTCCCCGAATTTTACGCGAAGTTGACGCCCGTTGTCTACGAAGGCGAATTCACGAATCAAGCGGAAATTTATCGTGCGTGGCAGGAAAATCACGCGGAGCCTGACGGCAACGAAAATTTTTTGGAGTTTGCAAATCAGCTTGATTGGCGCGTCGGTCAAGAGCTTGCGGCGGAATATCAATCGACTTTCGGCGACGTGTATTTTTATCTGTTCAGCCAGAAATCCCCCGTTGAGAAGTTGGGCTCGTGTCATTCGATTGATTTGCCGTTCGTCTTCAACAATCCGAGCGAAGGCATTGAGCCGAAACCCGCGCAGAAATTTGTTAAGCAAGTGCAAGCGACGTGGACATCTTTCGCGGCGACGGGCAATCCGAACAACGATTTAATTCCAGCGTGGGAGCAGTACACTTCCGACAATCGCCAGACAATGGAAATTAATTCTGCGTCGTGGACGTGTCACAAAGATTTGAACACGCAGAACTTGACCGAGCTACGTCACGTCTACGAAGACAATCTGCTTGATTGAATTTGCAAAAATTTCTTGCCGTGAAATTTTTCTTGTGGTATAATTCGCGACGTTTAACCAAAACACGCGGGGCGGAGCGTCGACCTGTGCAGATTCGTCAATTAGGAATGTGGAATTAGGAATGAGGAATTAAACTTCTAAAACCTAACCCCTGTCAAACGGCGCGAAAAATGTTCCGCGAATGAACAAACAGGAGGAATTTTCAAATGGCAGTTATCTCAATGAAACAGCTGTTGGAAGCGGGCGTGCATTTCGGTCACCAAACTCGTCGTTGGAACCCGAAAATGGCGCGTTACATCTTCACCGAACGCAACGGCATCTACATCATCGACCTGCAAAAAACCGTTCGCAAAGTCGACGAGGCTTACAACTTCGTCCGCACCGTCGCCGAAGAAGGCAAATCGATTCTCTTCGTCGGCACAAAGAAACAGGCTCAAGAAGCCGTCAAAGATGAAGCGATTCGTTCCGGTCAATTCTTCGTCAATGAGCGTTGGCTCGGAGGCATGCTCACGAACTTCCAGACGATTCAAAAGCGTATCAATCGCCTGAAAGAACTTGAGGCAATGGAGCAGGACGGCACATTTGAAGTCTTGACCAAAAAGGAAGTCATGCAGCTCCGTCATGAAATGGCGCGTCTCGAAAAATATCTCGGCGGTATCAAAGAGATGAACAAGTTGCCTGGCGCACTCTTCGTCGTTGACCCGCGCAAAGAACGTATTGCCGTCGCTGAAGCTCGCAAGCTCAACATTCCGATTGTCGCAATCGTCGACACGAACTGCGACCCCGACGAGATTGATTACGTCATTCCTGGCAACGACGACGCTATCCGCGCTGTCAAACTGCTCACCGCCAAAATTGCCGACGCCATGCTCGAAGGCAACCAAGGTGCCGAAATTGCCGAAGCGTCCGAAGAGAACGAAGAGTCGCTTTAAAAGCGACGGAACAGATGTCGCGTTTGACGTGGCGACGACATAAGTCGATTGCCGCGCTCGAAGTCGAAGATTAACTTTGAAAGATTTTCTGAGGTGAAATATATGGCTATCAGTGCAAAAGATGTTAAAGAACTGCGCGAGAGAACCGGCGCAGGTATGATGGATTGCAAAAAAGCTTTGACCGCCAACGACGGCGACATGCAAAAGGCTATCGACTGGTTGCGCGAAAAAGGTATTGCCAAAGCCGCAAAAAAATCCGGTCGTATCGCTGCTGAAGGTGCTGTCGCTGCTTACATTTCCAAAGACGGCAAAACCGGCGTCCTGCTCGAAGTCAACTGCGAAACCGACTTCACAGCCAACAACGAGAGCTTCCGCGCTCTCGAACAGACGATTATCGAATACATTGCGGCGAACAAACCTGCCGATCTCGACGCGCTCAATGACGGCGTTATCGACGGCAAAAAAGTTTCCGACCTCGTAACCGAAGCAACCGCGACTATCGGCGAAAAAATTTCGATTCGTCGTTTCGTCACTTACGAGACCAAAGGCAAACTCACGACTTATATTCACATGGGCGGCAAAATCGGCGTTCTCGTCGACATGACGGGCGGCACCACCGAACTCGGCAAAGATGTCGCAATGCAAATCGCTGCTGCCAATCCTCTTGCCGTTGACCGCGCTGGCGTCGACGCCTCCGAACTCGAACACGAAAAAGAAATTCTCCGCAAACAGGCTCTCGAAGAAGGCAAGCCCGAAAAAATCGTTGAAAAAATGGTTCTCGGTCGCATCAACAAATTCTACAAAGAAGTTTGCCTTATCGAACAGGAATTTGTCAAATCCGACCCCAACGACAAAAAGACCGTCAAAGACATTCTCGGCGGCGAAAAAGTTCTGCGCTTCACCCGCTATCAACTCGGCGAAGGTATCGAGAAGAAAGAAACTGATTTCGCGGCTGAAGTTGCGGCTCAAGCCGGCATGTAATTTGAACGTCACACGAATATAACGTAAAAAAATTTCCGACTTGGCAGCGCGTCGAGTCGGGATTTTTTTTGCAACGGAGATGATTTTATGATTGAGCTTTCCGAAAAATTTGAGCGACTGAAAAATTATTTGCGGGAATTGAACAGCGTTGCAGTTGCGTTTTCGGGCGGCGTCGATTCAACTTTTTTGCTCAAGGTTGCGCATGAAGTTTTGGGCGAAAAAATTCTTGCAGTGACTGCCGTGTCGAATTTGTTCCCGAAACGTGAACGCGATGAGGCTGAAAATTTTTGTCGGCATGAAAATATTCGGCAGGAAATTTTTTTCGTCGACGCGCTGAAAATTGACGGCTTTGCACAAAATCCGCCGAATCGCTGCTACATTTGCAAGCGAAGTATTTTTACGCAGATTAAAACAATCGCGGCGGCGAACAGTCTTGCGCATGTCGTTGAAGGCTCGAACATGGACGACAACAACGACTACCGCCCTGGCATGAAGGCAATCGCTGAACTCGACGTGAAAAGCCCGTTGCGTCATGCTGAGCTGTACAAGTCCGAGATTCGCGAATTGTCCCGCGCAATGAATTTGCTGACTGCCGACAAGCCGTCAATGGCGTGTTTGGCGTCGCGATTTGCTTACGGCGAAAATATCAGCGTCGAAAAATTGGCGATGGTCGAGAAATCCGAAGATTTTCTTCGCGACAACGACTTCGAACAATTTCGCGTTCGAGTTCACGGGAAAATTGCGCGGATTGAAATTTTGCCCGAAGATTTTGACAAGCTCATGAAAATTCGCGAAGTTCTCGTTGAAAAGCTCAAGGCTTACGGTTTCGATTACGTCACGCTGGATTTGCAGGGCTATCGCGTCGGTAGCATGAATATCGGCTTGTGAAAGTTTCGCGCGTCCTGTATAATGACGAAAAATTTTCTGCGGGGTGACAGCATGGAACTCGCGACAATCTTTTTAATCTGGCTGGCAGTCACGGTCATCGACAATCTTGCCAAACGCAAAACAAAACGCCTCCCGCCGCCGAATCAATCGCCCGACTTCGACATACCGACGCTAGCCAACGATCCGAATCGTCCAGGCGAAGAAGTCCCAATCTTCATCAATCAACCGAATCAAGCCGAAGTTCGCCCGAAAAAAATCAAGTCGACGCCGCGAACGACAATCGAGCCGACACATGAGCCCGAAACTTCCGAACTCAACTTGAACTTGACGCCGACAACAATGCTTGAATCGTTCGTGCTGACGGAAATTTGGGACAAGCCTAAAGCTTTGCGACGTAAAAATTTTTCACGGAGATAAAATCTTTCGTGAATCAGCACATACCGCGCTAAAAAAAATTCCCCGCCGCTCAAATCGAGTGACGGGGGTTTTTTATGTGACGTTGCTTAAATTTTATTTGCGGCTGTCATCGCGTCTGTCAATTTCACTACCGCCGAGAGCACCTGCAAGACCGCCGATTATTCCTAAAGCTACCGCGAAGGGGATTGTGCCAGAGGTTGCGCCGCCGCCGCCCGCGACTCCGTATTTGGCACCTTTTATGGCACCTGCCGTCATGCCAAAGATTGTGCCCGCAAAAGCACCGATTTTCTCGTTGGTTCTCTTCATGATGTTTGCCTCCTTGTAATTTTATGTTGTTGTTGTGTTGCTGTTGTATATGCTCAATATAAAGCATGAATTGTTATTTGTCAACGTCTGCGTGGAAAATATTTTAATCGTGTGTTGTTATGGCGAAAAAACTCTGATAGAATAAAAAAAATTTTTGGGAGGCGTGGCAAATGGTACCGTTGATTCTCGCGGCGGCGGCAGGAGCTGCAGGCACTTTGGCTGTTTCAAAAATCGTCGACATGATGAACAAAAATTTTTACACAACAAAAGATGTGGCGACTTTGCTCAACATCAGCGAATACACCGTCAGAAAAAAAATCCGCGACGGCGAAATCAAAGCTTCGGGCGGCAAATCCTATCGCATCAGCAAGGAAGATTTGGAAACGTACATCAAAAATAACGCGACCGATAACCTTGAATCCGTCAGTCCGGAAATTTTGGAAAGCGTCATTGAAGTCAAAGAGATGGAGTTAAAAAAGCTCAATCTGCAACTGCAACAACTTGAACTCGAAGCGGAAGACCTTGATCCGAAAGATTTTAAAAAGAAACAAATTGCCCTGGAAATCGCCGTCAGTGAATTGGAAGCCGAAATCAAAAAGTATCGTATCGTGCAGAATTTGAAACGCTAAAAAATTATCCCGCCGCTCAAATCGAGTGGACGGGATTTTTTCCGATTTGGAATTTGAAATTAGGAATTAGGAATCGTGACGTGCTTTTTAATTCCACATTCCACATTCCTAATTGTTAACAACGTCGCTTGCGGATTGTCGAGCCGAGCCGAAATGTCTGCGCCTAATCAAAATCCACAGCATTAACGATAACGCCGTCGCCGTTACGATGATTATGCCGAGCCCGTCGACAAAATTCCACCAAGGCAACGTGCCGAGCATCATGCCCGCGCTACCGAAAAGTGTCGGCACAAAATTTATCATTGATGACGCCGTCCCGACGTTCTCTTTTGCTTCGAGTAGGAGAAGATCCATTGCGAACGGGCGCGACACGGAACCAATCATCGTGAACGGCACGAACGTCAGCAAAAATATTATCGCGCCGAAATTTCCGACGTTCAGCACCAAAATTCCGCTCAACATCGACACGAAGAAGGTCAGCCGCAAAATCCCGACGTTCGACAAAATATTTTTCAGTTTGAGGAAGATAATCGGACCTGCGATAGACGCCGCCGAGTTCACCGCGAAAAGATAGCTGTATTGCTGTGCGGTCAGCGAAAATTGTTCGACGTAGATGAACGCCGACGCGCTCAAGTACGCCATGTACGGTGTCGACAAAATCGCGAACATCAGCAGTACCGCCATGAAATATTTTTTTCGCGCAACGACGCCGAGCAATGTCAACGAGTGTAAAACGTCGCCGCGATAACATCTTTCTTCGGGCAATGTTTCGCAAAATAAAAATGACACGAACAAATTCAACGCGCCCAAAAT
Organism: uncultured Selenomonadales bacterium; assembly: GCA_947165145.1. Lineage (GTDB taxonomy): Bacteria > Bacillota > Negativicutes > Selenomonadales > Selenomonadaceae > Quinella. The sequence continues at coordinate 17,951 of CAMUZG010000007.1, read as the reverse complement.
CGTCAGCAGGTAGAACGCGCCACGCCAATCAGTGAACGTCAACAGCACGCCGCCGATAAGTGGAGCACCCATCGGAGCTATCACGCTCAACGCCTGCGTTATCGCCAAAATTTTCGTCATGAGCCGACCACGGAAACAATCTTTAATCACCGCCGTTGCAACCGTTATCAATGCGCCCGAACCGACTGCTTGAAAAAATCTGCCCGCCAATAAAAAGTAAATGTCCGCCGAGACCGCGCAGGCAAATGATGCCGCCGTGTAAATCGCCGCGCCGAAAATCAAAATCGGTCGCCTGCCGAATTTGTCGCTCAACGGTCCGAATAATATCATGCTCACCGCGAACACGAAAAAAAATATCGTCAACGTCAAACCGACGAGGAATTCGCTTGCCGCGAAGTAGTTGCCCATTTCTGGTAACGCGGGCAAATACAAATCCGTCGACAGCGGCACGAACATTCCGATATAAGTCAAGTACGCTATCATTGCCGGCAACGTCAAAAATTTTTGTCGTCTCATTCAATCACCTTTTGTCTTGCGAACGTTCGAGTAGGGCGGAGAAAATCGGTTTGCCGCCGCACAAATCGGATACGAGAAATGCCGCGCCGCTCACCACAATCAAGCCGACGAGATGTTCAAATTGTCCCGTAAGCTCCAAAATCAAAATGCTGCCCGTTATCGGTGCCTTGACCACCGCCGCGAAGAATGCCGCCATTCCGAAGATTATAAACAGCGTCGTCCAATCTGCCGTGAAGATGTGCAGACCGTTGCCGACGCGCGCGAAGATGTTGCCGACAAGTGCGCCGATAACCAGCACGGGCAAGAACAATCCGCCGGGCGCGTTCGTGCCGAAACAAATCAACGTGTACAAAATTTTCCCGACAAGCAAAATTATCAGCAGACTTAGCGCGGTGTGCGAAATCAGCAGTTCGTCGACAAGCACGTTGCCGCAACCGAGCACTTGCGGAAGTTTTATTCCGAGCGGGATTGCCAACAGTAGCGGGATTGCGAATCTTTTCACGCCGAAAAGTTTCAAGTCGTCGTAAGCGTCGAGCGCGAAGATCAACGCTTTGGAGAACATTGCGCCGATAAGTCCGCACAAAATTCCGAGCGACATGAACAGCCCGAAAAATTTTATCGGTGCGGCACTCATCGCGGTCACCATTTCCAAATTCGGCAACGTCATCACTGCGGGCATCGTCAGCGGTGTCGCGGTGATTGTCTCGAAAACCGGTCGCACACCGAACACAATTTTCACGAGAAATGACGCCGTCACGGTCGCGGTTATCGTCACGATTAAAATTTCCTGCGAAAATCTTTGTCGAAACTCTTCAATGCAAAAAATCAGCCCCGCGAGCGGAGCGTTGAATATTGCCGCCAAACCTGCGCCTGCGCCCGCCGTCAACAAAAAATTTCCTTCGACGATTGCATGACGTGATTGTCCCGCGTGGAAAATTTTCGTGAAGAAATTGCCGATTGCCGCGCCGAATTGCACGCTGATTCCCGCGCGACCGAGTGACATGCCCGCGCCGATTGCCGTTATCGTTGCGAAAAATTTTATGGCAAGCAGTCGGAACGGTTTGAACATCTGCGCTCGTCCCTGCAAAATTTTTTTTATTTGCGGAATGCCACTGCCCGCGACTTGTGCGTCGAGTGAAATTATTTTCGACAGAATCGCCGCAAGCAAAATCATCACGCCGATTGCCAACAAAATTTTTCCGAGGCTGTCGATTTTCGCGAAGATCAGCGGGCGATAAATGTCCGCCACGTCGAGCAGGAACCGCAACATCGCCACGACAACGCCCGTACCAATTCCGACGACCGCGCCTTCAAGGAACAATCGCACGTGCAGCAATCGTCGTTTGCTCAACAAAATCATCTCCTTGCCGGCGATTATCACGCAGAAAATTTTTCCTGTCAACAAAAAACTCCCGTCGTGTTTGGCGGGAGAAATTTTTATTCATAATGACCTTTGCAATATTCGATTCGGAGCGACCCGTGTTCATCAATTTTGTAAACGAGACGATTGGCATCATCTATGCGCCGCGACCAATGTCCAGCAAGTTCGTGCTTGAGAAGTTCGGGCTTGCCGATACCTTTATCGACCCCGTTGCGTTCGATGTCCTTAATCAAATCGTTAATGCGCTTGAGCGTCTTGCGGTCTTGCGTTTGCCAATAGATGTATTGCTCAAAAGCCTTTTCAGAGAAGGTTTTGTTCATTGACGAAAGCCTCCCATTGTTCGGCGGTAAATTGTACGACTTTGCCTTCGTCAAATTGTTTTATGCTTCGTTCCAATCCTGCCAGATAAAAAGCATTGTGCAGTGCTTTCAAAATGTTGACGCCGTTGCCTTCCGCGAATTGCTTGTCAAGTTCCGATTTGAAAAGCGTCATTTCACGCGGCGCAAGATTTATCGGCTTGCTGATGTCGAAGTTCTCTTGATTGACCGTTTGAAGATCCATGTTATCGCCTCCTTTGCGGCAAAAATTTTTTCGCGACACTGAGCATAAGTTTAATACGGTTGAGCTGATTGACTTCCGAAGAGCCCGCGTCGCAGTCAATCGCCGTGACGTTCACGTTGTCGAAGTTCTCGCGCAAGGTGTGCATGACGCCCTTTGCAATGATGTGATTCGGGAGGCACGCGAATGGACTCAAGCAGATGATATTCCTGATGTCCTCTTCAATCAACGCAACCATTTCGCCGCAAATGAGCCAACCTTCGCCCGCCAAATTGCCGTTGCTCACGAATCGGCTTGCCAATTCCGCAGTGTGTTTAATGGCGTGTGGTGCGCGGAAATGTTTGGAATCCTTGAGCGCGTTTTTCATCGGGCGACGAAAAAATTCAATGAACTGAATAAAAATTTCGGCGAACAATTTATCTTTGCGACTGCCGTTGAGAAGTTCGCGCTTGACAATAGAATCGTAAGCGACGTAAAGGAAGAAGTCGACGAAATCAGGCATGACGACTTCCGCGCCTTCGTCGTGCAAAATTTTTTCGATAAAGTTGTTGGCAACGGGGTGATACTTCACCAAAATTTCCCCGACGATACCGACACGCGGCTTGCGAATCGTCTCATCAATCGCAATGGCGTCGAACTTCCGAACAATTTCGCGGACGTTGCGCCGATAGCTCAAGTAGTTGCCGTTAAGCAAATCGTTCTTGGCAAGCGTCATGCACTCGGCAAATAAATTATCCGTCTCCCCGCGATGAATTTCATACGGTCTCATGCGGTTGCTGACGTTTTGGAGCAAGTCGCCGTAAACAGAAGCTTTAATCGCGTCCATGAGACAATCGCGGCTCAACTCGAAAGCGTCGGTTTCATCGGGCAGACCCCAGCACGCGAAGACCGGCACTTGACCGAAGCCCGCGAACTTCAACGCCCGCCGCAAGACGCTGATGTAATTGGTCGCACGACACGCGCCGCACGTTTGGAACAAAATTATCGACGTGTTGTCGGGGTCGCAGTCGCCAGATTTCAAAGCCGCTAACATTTGTCCCGCCACGACGATTGCAGGGTAACACATTTCGTTGTTGACGTAACGCAAGCCCAAATCGATTGCCGCTTTGTCGGGCAGAGGCGGTATCATGACTTTGTAGCCGTACTTCCGCAAAACCGTTTGAACCAGCTCGAAATGAATCGGTGCCATTTCCGGCGCAAGGATTGTGTGTTTAGCTTTGCAGTCGGCGGTGAAGTGCGGACGTTCAGGGAAAATTTTCGGCGTGTATGTGACGGGCGTACGACGTTTCAAAGCCGCAAGCAGTGAACGCAATCTAATTCGTGCCGCGCCGAGATTCGAGACCTCGTCAAGCTTAATCATTGTGTAAATCCGTCCGTGCGACTCCAAAATTTCTTTGACCTGTTCGATTGTCAGCGCGTCGAGTCCGCAACCGAACGAACTTAATTGAATCAGCGTGACGTTTGGATTTTGCGCCGCGAATTGTGCCGCGTGATAAAGTCTGGCGTGATAGCTCCACTGATTGACGACGGAAATTTTCGGCGCGTCAACTGGCACGTGATAAACCATGTCCTCCGACAAAATCGGCAGGTTGTACGACTGAATCATTTCCGCGATACCGTGATTGATTTCGGGGTCGATGTGATACGGTCGCCCGACGAGCAGGATTGCATGTTCGCCCGTGCGTTGAATGCGTTTCAAAAGTTCGTCGCCGAAATTTTGCACGTCGCGCCGATAACGTTCAAGTTCAGCCGCCGCCTTGTCGACAGCAAAAGAAATTTCAGCACGCGTCACGCCGTCGAAGGCAAATTCCTCGGCAAGACGCTTTTTTAATTTGCGCATGTCGTGGACGGGCAAGAACGGTTGAATAAATTTGATACCACGTTCGCGCAAGATGTCCATGTTGTTGCGAATGTTCTCGGGGTAGCTCGCGACAATCGGGCAGTTGTAAAAATTATCCGACCGCGTGTCGAAATTGTACAGGTCGCACGGATAAAAAATTTTCGTCAAGCCGCGTTCAACCAAATCCATGACGTGACCATGAGCAAGCTTTGCGGGATAACACAGCGAATCGCTCGGTATCGTCGCAATGCCTTTGTAGAAAATCTGCGCGGACGACTTCGCGGACAATTCGACGCGATAACCCAATTCCGTCAACAGCGTGTGCCAGAACGGATAATCTTCGTAGATGTTGAGCGTGCGCGGAATGCCGATTGTACCGCGTTTAGGATTGTCGAGCGGCTGATAATCGAAGACGCGCCGATATTTGTAAGCAAATGCGTTGGGGACTTCGGAATCAGCTTTGGGCTTGTTGCCGACGCCGCGCTCACAACGATTGCCCGTGAAATATTTGCCGCCGTCGGGGAATTTCTGCATGGTTATCAAGCAGTTATTGCCGCAACGCCCGCAACGATAGCTTTTCGTGACGACAGAAAAATTTTCCAGCTCATCAGCCGACAAAAGTTTTGAGCAACCCGCGCAGTTTTCGCGAGCAAGAATTGCGGCTCCGTAAGCACCCATCAAGCCGGCGATGTCTGGGCGAATGACTTCACGGTTCAGAATTTTTTCAATCGAACGGAGCACTGCGTCGTTGTAAAATGTTCCGCCCTGCACGACGATATTTTCGCCAAGATCGTCGACGTTCTTGAGTTGCATGACTTTAAACAGCGCGTTCTTGATGACGCTGAGCGCGATACCCGCAGAAATGTCGCCGACAGTCGCACCGTCCTTTTGAGCCTGTTTGACCTTCGAGTTCATGAAAACCGTACAGCGTGTGCCCAAGTCAACGGGAGCATCAGCAGTCAAAGCTTTGCCCGCGAAGTCGCCGACCGTCATGTTCAAACCTTGCGCGAAATTTTGAATGAAACTGCCACAACCCGCGCTACAAGCCTCGTTGAGCGTGATGTTGCCGATTGTGCCGTCCTTGACGAAGAAACATTTCATATCCTGTCCGCCGATGTCCAGCACAAACGACACGTTGGGACAAAATTCCTGCGCGGCAGTCAAATGAGCGAATGTCTCGACTTCGGAACCGTCAGCGTGAAGAGCAGCCTTGACAATCGCCTCGCCGTAGCCCGTGGTGTAGACGCCGGCAATCGTCGCAGTCGCGGGAATTTTGGCGTACAAGTCGCGAATCTGATTGACGACGATTTTCAACGGTGCGCCCTCGTTGGAGCCGTAATTCGTGTAAAGAATCTGCTTATCTTCGCCGATAGCGCAAATCTTCGTTGTCGTGGAGCCCGCGTCAATGCCGACGAAAATTTTCCCGCTGTAAGTCGACAGGTCGCCGCGCTTGACTTTGGCTTTGTCGTGTCGAGCTTTGAAACTTTGATAATCGGCGGCGTCATTGAACAGAATAAAATCAGCTTTGCGAGTTTCGGAACGTGCAGACTCTTCCGAACGCGCGATTGATTCTTCAAGCTGAGCCAACGAAAAATCTTTAGCTTCGTCGCTGAGTGCCGCGCCCATTGACACAAAAAAATTTCCGTCGGGCGTGTCGACGACTTCCGATTGAGAAAGTCCGAGTGTCTCGACGAAACGTTTTTTGAGTTCGGGCAGGAAGTGTAGCGGTCCGCCTAGGAATGCGACGTTGCCGTTAATTGGACGACCTTGCGCCAAGTTGCCGATTGTCTGATTGACGACCGCTTGGAAGATTGATAGCGCGATGTCGGTTTTCTTTGCGCCGTCGTTCATCAGTGCTTGAATGTCGGTCTTCGCGAAGACGCCGCAACGTGATGCAATCGTGTACAGCTGTTTACCTTTTTCCGCCAACGCGTTCAAGCCGAGTGCGTCCGTCGACAGCAAGCTTGCCATGTGGTCGATAAATGAGCCCGTGCCGCCCGCGCAGACGCCGTTCATGCGGACTTCAGGCGCGTTGCCGAGATAAATTATCTTCGCGTCCTCGCCGCCGAGTTCGACGACGGTATTTGTCTGCGGAATAAATTCTTCGACAGCGCGTTGACAGGCGATAACTTCCTGCACGAAGGGCAACGAAATTTTTTTCGCGATACCCATGCCCGCCGAACCTGCCAATGCGATTTTGAAAGTTTTTTCGCCGATAATGTTCTTCAGCGACGTTAATGAATTTGTAAGCGCGTTACCAATCTCGGAGAAATGTCGCGCATAATTTTTGAAGATAAGTCGTTGCTCGTCCATGACGACAAGTTTAATCGTCGTGGAGCCGATGTCGATTCCGACTCTCATAAAAAAATCACCTCGCCGCCGGTAATTTTATAATTCTGCCCGCGCAGTGTCAACGAAAAAAAATCCCCTGCGAAATTGCGGGGGACTTTTTTATTTGGAGTATGAAATTAAATTCCACATTCCAAATTCCTAATTCCTAATTGATTTTACACGTTGACGCCGTAGTTTTTGCCGAGAGCCGCCAAACCGCCGCTCCAGCCCGAACCGATTGCATTGAACTTCCATTCGCCTTTATTGCGATAAATTTCGCCGACAACAACAGCCGTCTCGATTGAAAAATCTTCGCCGAGGTCGTAGCGGATAAGTTCCTTGCCGGTCTCGTCGTCGACTACGCGAATGTAAGCGTTCTCGACTTGACCGAATTTCTGCTTGCGAGCGTCTGCGTCGTAAATCGTGACGGTGAAGTCAATCTTCTCGACGTTCGCGGGAACTTTGCTGAGGTCGATTTTAATCTGTTCGTCGTCGCCTTCGCCTTCGCCAGTGAGGTTGTCGCCCATGTGCTCGACCGCGCCACTCTTATGCTTGAGATTGTTATAGAAAACAAAATCGTCGTCGCTGTTGACTTTGCCGCTTGCACCGAGCAGGAACGCCGCCGCGTCTAAGTCGAAATCGTAACCGCCGTCGTAGCGTTTGACATCCCAGCCGAGACCGATGAGAAGTTTTTTAAGACTAGGGTTGCCCTTCGTCAAGTCGACTTTCTGACCCTTTTGCAAACTGATAGCCATAAATATTCCTCCCAAAAAATTTTTATGACACGCATTACGCGCGTTAATCTTTGTGACCGATAGTCCAGCGCAATCCCCAATCGAACGCACGATCCATTTGCTCGGAATCGTCAAAGAACTCAACGACCTTTTCGACGCTGAACGTACCGCCGACGTTTTCAAGCAGGGCAATGGCGCAGGTGTGTTTGCGGGAGCCGTACTCGTCCATGCGCACGATAAGTTCGGGGCTACCAGGACAATTCACGGTGACGACGCCTTTAGCTTCTTCCCAATTCGCCGCGCCTTCGTAGATGAACGTGTAAATCAGAATGCGTTTAATCCTGTCCGCGAATTTGCCGTTGACGCGAATAGTTTCGCCCGCCGCAACGGAGCCTGTTCTGTCGTCGCCGTCAAGCGCGATGTACGGCGGATAATCGAGTTCGCCGAAGTGATTGCCAAGAGCCTGTACCGCACCGATTGAGCCGTCTTTGAGCTCGAACAAGCAAGCCAAGTCAAGGTCAATGCCACTGCGTCCCGTGAATCTGCTGAAAAATCCGCCCGTCGGTTTAGTCGGTTGGCTCCAGTTGAGATTGATGACGATTTCGCCAAGAGTGCTACCGCGTTTAACCAAACTGATTTTCTGCCCCTTGCGGAGTTCAACTTTCTTCGGTTGAGGCGGTTCTTCGCGAACAGTCGGCGGCGGCGGGATTGTAATTTTTTCGCGGCGACTCGATGAACGATTGCGATTGGTGTCAATCTTCGGACGTGGCGGTTCAGGCGGAGGCGGCGCGGGTGGTTGAGCGTCTTTAACTTCGATGCCGAAATTGTTGCACAGGGCAGCAAGTCCGCCGCTGAAGCCAGCACCCGTCGCGTTGAACTTCCACGCGCCTTTGTAACGATAAATTTCGCCGAGGACAATCGCTGTCTCCACCGTAAAATCTTCAAGCGGGAAGATTGCAATTTCGCCGTTCGTGCCGAAAATTTTGAGCCGTGCGTTGCGAATCATGCTGAAGTTCTGCCGACGTTTATCCGCGTCGTAAATCGTTGCGGTCAATGAAATTTTCTCGACGTGCCGAGGAACGCGCGACAAGTCAACATCAATCGAATCGTCGTCGTTGTGCGTGACGGAGCCGGAATTGTGGCGGGCGTTGCCGTAGAAAACAAAATCTTCGTCGCCAGCAACTTTACCGCCGCCGCCCGTCATGAAAGCCGCCGTATCAATCTCCAACGCGGAATCGGGGCGTTCAAACTTAATCGTCAGGAAATTTTCGTTGAGCGGGATTTTTTGTCCCTTGCTAAGTTCCATCGAATCACCTCCGAAAATTTATTTTTTGATTCATTACGGCTTAGTTTCTTCAACGTGCCTGGTATTCCTGCAACTTGCAACAAGTCACGCCGCAAGAATTAAGCAAGTTCAAACTACGCCGAAACGAAACGCTACGCCCTTGCCATGCATTTCGGGAACGACGTTTGCAAAATCGCTTTCGATTCTGCGTCGATATTGAAGCTCGTGCGCGAAGTGGAACAGGAACGCCATATAGCTGCCGTCTTCGCCCAAATATTTCTTGAACGCCTCTTTGACAGCTTTGTGCATTTCGGGCGTAATACCGTTTCTGTAAACGCCAATGCGACCGATTTGCCAGTAGTCATGCGCCGCGAACAAGTGAACTCTCACCGCGTCAATCAAAAGCTCGTTGTCCTTGAAGAAGTCGAACGTCGGCAAAAGTTTTTCCAAGTAGCGCGAAAGTTCAATGCGCGTGGCAACAAATTTCTCAATCTTTTCGGGCGGGATAACTCTTTCGTTGGTGCCGGAGTCGGGGGCGTCGCGGCGGACGTAAAAAATCGTAGGCGTCTTGACGAAAACTTTAGCCTTCATCATCCAGCATAAACCCATTAATCTATGTTCGCCCGCCGTGTCGAAGAACAAATCGTTGTCGAAAATAAATTTTCTGCTGAAGAAATTATACTGCGTGTCGATGAAACTGCCGCCCATTATCCATTCGTTGAATCGGGCTTCGGGGACGTCGGACATGATTTCAACTTTTTCCACGGGATGCCCGTCGTGAAGCATTTTTTGTAACTTGTTCTTGTCAAAAACTCCATCGTGCGGCGTGAAGAATTGTCCTATGCCGTGAACCACGTCAGCATTGGTCTTTTCTGCCACGTCGTGGAGATGCTCCAGAGCGTAGGGCATATACAAATCGTCGCTGTGCAAAATGCAAAGATACTTGCCACGCGCCTCACGCAGTAAGCGGTTGGACGTGGGGAACTCGCCCGAATTTTTGACGTTGCGCAGAAGCCGTATCTTACCGGCGCGAATCTGCTTGTTGAATTTTTCTTCGACAAAATCTGCCGAGCCGTCCGTTGAACAATCATCAACAACGACAATCTCAAAATCTTTGAACGTCTGTGCCAACACGCTGTTAATACATTCCTCGATGTAATGCTTGCGATTGTAGAGCGGAATCAACACGGACACTTTGAGATTTTTCATAGAATCACCTGTGCTTTCTAAAAGAGATCACTTCGAGCCGCCGACAATCAGCTTGCGAACGATGTCAACGGGAATAATCGTGAACGCCATTGCCAAGACGAAAAGCCATTCATTCGCGGTGAGACCGTAGCAACGGAGAATCGCGCCGCCAAGATACGTCATACCGATTTGCACGACGACAATCATAGCCATGACTTGCAGGAAGCCCGTGTTGCCGCCAATGTTGTCGAAAACGTTTATCCTGTCGGTGCGAGCGTTGAATGCGTTGAAGACCGCCATGAAGATGAAGAACGCAAAGTAGCCCGTGAGCACGTAGACTGAATCGCCGCCGAATGTGAACGTGACGCCTTCGGGATTGATGTCGCGGAAATGGTCGCGTGAAAAATCTGTAAGCAGGAAGACCAAGCCCATTGCAAAGCCCCAAAGCGAGCCCGTGCCGATTGCCGACATCATGTAAGGGCTGATGATTTTTTCGTCGCGACGTTTAGGTTCTTCGTCCATGTAGCGATCAAGCGCAGGTTCGCCGCCGAATGCCAGAGCCGCAAGCGTATCCATGACGAGATTGACCCAAAGAATTTGCGTGATTGACAGCGGATTTTCAAGTCCCAACAGCGGGCACACGAACGAGATTAACACTGCGCCGACGTTGATTGTCAGCTGGAAGATGATAAACTTGCGAATTGAATTGAAGATTGTGCGACCGTAGAGAATCGCTTTGCCGATTGATTTAAAGTTGTCGTCGAGGATAACAATTTCAGACGCCTCTTTCGCGACTTCGGTACCGCCGCCCATTGCAAAACCAACATCAGCTTTTTTGAGTGCGGGAGAATCGTTGACGCCGTCGCCAGTCATGCCGACAACCAAATTCAATTCTTGCGCCAATCTTACCAAACGGCTTTTATCGGACGGCAAAGCACGTGCGATAACGCGGAGCTTAGGCAATTTCTGTTTGACTTCGTCGTCGCTCATTTCATTGAGTTCGGCACTCGTGATAACAATCGCGTCGTCAATCTCAATCAAGCCAGCCTCTTTAGCAATCGCTTGAGCAGTCTCTTTGCGGTCACCGGTAATCATGACAACTTGCACGCCTGCGCTGTGAACTTGTTCGATAGCTTTAATTGCGTCGGGGCGAACGTCGTCGCGAATGCCCGTAACACCCACGAACGTCAAGCCGCTGTCGGGAATGTTGCCGTCAACAACTTCGCCGTCGTATGTGACAAGCGCGAGCGTTCTTATAGCACGGTTGGCAAGTTCGTCAATCTTCGCGTTGATTTCGGCTGTCGAATTGAGCGGTTGACGTTGCCCGTTGCTGTCGTAGTAGTAACTGCATTTGTCGAGAAGTCTTTCAGGCGCACCTTTGATTAGCCACAGATTGTAATCGCCGCTGACTTTCGCCATGGAATATTTTTTCGCGCTGTCGAAAGGCACGGTGTCGACGACGTTGACGTTAGGCGCGGTGTCTTTGCCGATGATGAATCCGAGTAAAGCCCTGTCCGTCATGTTGCCGCCAACGATTTTGTCGCCCGCGATAACTGCGCCGTTGTTGAATCGAATTGAAAGCGACGTAAGTTCTTGGAGCTTGCCGCCGAGTTTGTCGAAAGTCTCCGTGAATTTCGCGGTGCCGTCGATGAACGTGACGACCTCAAGCAAACCTTTGGTGATTGTGCCGGTCTTGTCGCTGAAAAGAATGTTCAAACTGCCAGCCGTCTCGATACCGGAAATTTTGCGGACAAGAACGTTGTCTTTCAACATCTTGCCCATATTCTGCGCGGACACGATTGCGATCATCAATGGCAAACCTTCAGGCACCGCCATAACGATAATTATGACAGCGAGCATGACGGCTTCAACGAGGCTGTTAAGGACGTTCATCCAATCGGAGCAAAACGCGGACATCAACGCGCCGTCAAAATTGTTTTGAATAACAATGCGCTCGAACATGAAGGCAACCGCAATCGCGACGCCGCCGAAGTAACCGAACTTTGAAATTTGGTTGGCAAGATCACCGAGTTTGAGCTTGAGCGGAGTATCGCGGTCTTCGTCGATTTGGAGTTCGCCAGCGATTTTGCCATAAACAGTGTTGTCGCCGAGCGTGACAGTTCTCATGACGGCAGAACCGCCCGCAACGACAGCTGCACGAAAAACTTTGTGGTGGTTGAGGAAATCGGTACTCTGCGCGGCTTCGTCGTCAGCAGCTTGATTCGGCGCAGGAGTTTTAGTTTCTTCCTTAGCCTCGCCGTTGAGAATCGATTGGTCGACTTGGATTGAACCGTCGATGATGACACCGTCGGCAGGAATTTTGTCGCCCGTCTGCAGTAAAACGCAATCGCCCATTGTGATGTCGTTAATCGGAATTTCCGTGACAACGCCGTTACGATAGACTTTGCATCTGATGAGCGACGCCTCGCCTTGAAGTTTTTGGAATGCGCTTTCGTTGCGGTACTCGGAGAACGTCGAAACCAACGTCGCGAGCAAAACCGCCATTGCGATACCGACGGATTCGTACCACTCGGCTTTGCCCATGAACGCGAAGAACACGTTCAGACACAGCGCGAAAATCAAAATCTTGATTATCGGGTCGTCGAAATTGCCTTTGAGTTTGTCCCAGAAACCTTCGCGCGCCTGTTCAGTGATTGAGTTGTCGCCGAACTTCGCCTTGGCTTCTTGAACTTGTGCATCAGTTAAACCTGTGATTTTCAATGTGTTACCTCCAAATTATTTTTTAGCACGGCAAGCTGACGTTTGAGGTCGTTAATCTCCGACGCCTGCCGCGACGTTTGCAATCGCAAGATGTTCACCGCGATGAACAAGTATGACGTCAGCGCAACGTTGTCTTGCGGGTTGAGTGGAAAAATTTTCTCTCGCAAGTAGTTGTAGATTGCGGCGGTCGGCACGTCGTTTTGATTGAAGAACCCTTTAACCGTCAAATCGAGTTGCCCGCCGATAAAGAAATTTAAAATCTCGTACTTGTGTTGCGGATTATCGCGGAAAAATTTGTTGCCGCTCATGAATTCGTCCAACGTGCGGAAAATGTCAATCATATCCTGCACAATCTCCAAAACGTCGTAAGCCCTGTGCGACGGCGAATTTTCACGGAAGCGATAAAAATAGTTGACGAACGGCACGCGAACGAAATTTTTCGCGACAACGAGATATTTCAGCGTGAAGACAAAATCCTCGAACCTTCTGAGCGCGGGGAACGTGACGTTGTTGTCGACGAGAAATTGGCGGCGGAAAAGTTTATCCCACGGCCACCACGAAAAACGCTGTCGAACAAAGCCCGTCATGCGCTCGTTGATGTCGAAAGTCTCAAGCGTCGGCTCCGTGACGTACTTGCCGCTTTGAAAGTGCGAAATTTCGGCAGAGACCGCGCCGTTTTCGTCGTCGAAGGAAAGGCATTTTTCGGGGTAAACAACGTCGGCATTGAAATCTTCCGCGACTTTGTAAAAATCTTCCAAAGCGGTATCGTTCAGCAGGTCGTCGTTGTCCACAAAGAAAACGTACTTGCCGCGAGCTTCCTTTAACGCAAAATTTCTCGGCACGCCCGAACAACCGCTGTTCTTCGGGAGCCGCAACAACTTCAATCTGTCGCCGAAATTGGCAAAAAAATTTTCGACGACTGCGCGGGAATTGTCGGTTGAGCAGTCGTCGGCAATGACAATCTCAAAATCTTGAAACGTTTGATTCACAATGCTCGTCAAACATTCGCCGATATATTTTTCCGCGTTGTAGAGCGGAATAATCACGCTGACCGCAGGATTTTCATTTTCCATGAATCACGCGAACCTTCTGGCAAGGTCTTTCAAACCGGTGTCCTTAGTGCCGCTGCCGATAGCGTTGAATTTCCACTCGTCGCCACGCTTGTAGACTTCGCCGACAATCATTGAAAGCATATCGGTATAATCGTCGGTGAGGTTGAAACGGCAAAGTTCTTCGTGAGCTTCGGGGTCGACAATGTGAATGTAAGCGTTCCGAATCATTCCGAAATGTTGCTTGCGTTCGACTGCCTGATAAATGTTGACGACGAAAATCAGCTTATCGTACTGCGCGGGCAAACGGTCAAGGTCGATAAAAATCTGTTCGTCGTCGCCGTCGCCTTCACCGGTGAGATTGTCGCCCATGTGCTGAATCGCGCCGCTATTGTGCTTGAGGTTGCCGAAGTAAACTAAATCGTCTTTGTCGACGAATTTGCCGCTTTGGCAGACGAAAACTGATGCGTCGCAGTCGATGTTGGCAGGTCCCGAACTGAAAATTCTGCTGAAGAAACCGCCGCTTTTTTTCTCTTCGGATTTGGCAGCGTCCCAACCGAGACCGACCATCAGCCGCGAAAGTTTTTTGCCGTTGGATTTTTTGAGCGAAACTTTTTGCCCTTTTTGAAGATTGACAGCCAAGATAATTCTCCTTCCGTTAAAAACAGGAATTAGGAATGAGAATCGCACACGACGCTCCCATTCCTAATTCCAAATTACAAATTCCTAATTGATTTTAAACGTTGACGCCGTAGTTTTTGCCGAGCGATGCGAGTCCGCCGCCGAAACCGGAGCCGATTGCGTTGAATTTCCATTCGCCTTTGTTGCGATAAAGTTCGCCGATAACAACCGCAGTCTCGATTGAAAAATCTTCGCCGAGGTCATAGCGGATGAGTTCTTCGTTGGTTTCCGAGTTGACGACGCGAATAAAAGCGTTCTCGACTTGACCGAAAGTTTGCTTACGTTCTTCCGCTTCGTAAATCGTGACGGTGAAGTCAATCTTTTCAACGTCAGCGGGAACTTTGCTGAGGTCGATTTTGATTTGCTCGTCATCGCCTTCGCCCGCGCCGGTCAAGTTGTCGCCGAGATGTTCGACTGCGCCGCTCTCATGTTTGAGATTGCCGTAGAAAACGAAGTCCGCGTCACTTCTGACTTTGCCGTTTGCGTCAAGCAGGAAAGCCGAGCTGTCGAGGTCGAAATCTTTGCCGCCGTCGTATTTGTTGATGTCCCAGCCGAGTCCGATCAAAATATTTTTCAAGCCGGGGTTTGTCTTCGTGAGGTCAACCTTCTGTCCTTTTTTCAAGCTGATTGCCATAAGAATAATCCTCCCAAAAAATTTTAGCGAGCCGCGATTGTCGCGACGGTTGAAATTTTTGAAGCCGTCGACACTGTAACATAAAGGCAAAACTTTTGCAAGCGGGCGTTAATGTGGCGCGTTCCGTTCAAAAGAAAGTTATCCAAACGAGTTCGGCTTTGTCGACGAGCGTCGGCATTAATTCGTCGAGATTTTCTATTGCGTCGAATTGCCAATGATTTTTCTCGTCGCGATGAAAAGCAAGCTTGAACGTCAAACGCCCAATGAAGTAGCCGCGCAGTGAATTATCGCCGCGAACGTCTAAAGTGACCGTAGCTTTGTCGCCGTCAACATGAGCGTCCTTGAGCGTGACGAGAGTCGATTGACGAATTTTTTCAAACTCGTTGGCGACGTAAGCGGCGGGATTTTCTTCGGGAACGTCGGGTTCGGGCAACTTGGCGAAGTATGCATCTTTCACGTCGTCCAAAAATTTCAAATGCCGCGCCTTGTGCTCGGTGTTGTAATCGACCAAAAAGTCCGCAGTGTGTTGGAAGTATGGATCGTCGGGATATTTGTTCTTAAACGCGTCGTAATTCTTCGCGAGCTCCATTGTCGTTGCGTCGTAGGTTTCGGAAAAAAATTCATCCAAGTCCACGCGCCCCGAAAGTTTTGCGGAATCTCTTTCAGCGAGTGCGATTGTCATTTCCTTCAGCGCGGCTTCGGGCGAATCTTCTTTGGCGCAACCCGTCAAAAAAATTATCGTCGACAAAAACATCAGCGCGAAAAGTTTCAGACGCATGAAAATCACCTCCCAAGAAAATTTCTCGTCAAACTACCACAATCGGATTAAAACTTCCTGAATGAATTTTCGTCGTGATGTTTTTGTTTCACGCAGAAATTGTTATAATCGTCGCGAGGTGAATTGACTTGAGACTTTACATAGCCGAAAAGCCGTCAATGGCGCGAGAATTGGCGGCGTGCCTTGGAAATCCGCGCAGAGGCAGAGGCTTTATAAAAACGAACGGCGGCATTGTGACTTGGCTCGTCGGTCACGTGTTGCAACAGGTTGAACCTGCCGCTTACGACCCGAAATATAGATCATGGCGTTCGGAAGATTTGCCGATTGTCCCGCGTGAATGGAAGCTTGAAGTTGCGCCGAATACTGCAGAACAATTTCAAATCGTTTGTAAGTTAATCGACGACGCGGACGAAATTATTCACGCCGGCGACCCCGACCGCGAAGGTCAGTTGCTTGTCGATGAAGTTCTCGATTACGTCGGCAACAAAAAGCCCGTCAAAAGAATTTTGCTCAACGCGCTCGACGAGACCAGCATTCTCCGCGCCAATGACGATCTTCGCGACAACGCCGAATTTTTCAACCTTAAGCAGTCCGCTCTTGCCAGAAGCCGCGCAGATTGGTTAATCGGCATGAATCTTTCGCGGGCGTACACTTTGGCGGCAGAGCGGCACGGTCACGAGGGAGTTTTGCCGATTGGTCGCGTGAAGACTCCGACGCTTGCTTTGGTTGTGCGCCGTGAACGTGAGATAAAAAATTTTAAGCCCGTCAACTTTTTCACGCTATGGGCGAAGTTCGTGCACACCAACGGAAAATTTATCGCGCAATTCAAGCCTTCAGAGAAAATGCTTGAACTATCAGCCTTCGACGCGGACGGACGGCTCATCGACGAAAAATTTATGCTCAACCTGCAGAAAAAATTTTTGACCGCACCGCTTGACGGAAAAATTTCTTCGTACGAGACGACCGAGCGTAAAGAGTCTCAACCGTTGCCGTTCTCGCTGTCGACATTGCAAGTTGCTGCGGGCAGAGCGTTCGGTTATTCGCCGCAACAAGTTCTCGACGCCGCGCAGAGTCTCTACGAAAAAAAATTGACGACGTATCCGCGTTCCGACTGCGAATATCTGCCGACAACACAATTCCGCGACGCACAAAGAATTTTACATAATTTGAGCATGGTGAGTAACGGAACTTTTAAAGATTTGATTGATCATGCCGACGTTGCAATCAGGAGCCGAGCTTGGAACGACAAGAAAATTTCCGCGCACCACGCAATTATCCCGACGCAAAAATTTTTGACCCAAGATTTAACGACGATTGAAAAAAATGTTTACGTTCTAATCGCGCGGAATTACGCCGTGCAATTTTATCCGCAGCACGTCTACGACGAAACAATCGTCAACATCAAGTACAAGGATGAACTTTTCACGACGCGCGGCAAAGTCGTTAAGATAATCGGTTGGCGAGAATTTTACGTTGCGCCGAAACTCAAATCCGACGACGAGAGCGAAACTATTCTTCCGCAGATGAGCGCGGGCGACGACATTGTCTGCGAGGCGTGCGACATCAAAAAAGGCGTGACGACTCCGCCAAAACGATTCACCGAGTCGAGTCTCGTGCAAGGCATGAAAGATATTCACAAGTACGTCAAGAATCCCGACGTTGCGAAGCAGCTCAAGGACGTTTACGGCATCGGCACCGAGGCGACACGCGCCGCGATTATCGACGACCTTATTCGCCGCGAATTTCTTACAGTCAACAAGAAAAATCTTTACCCAACAGACCGCGCTTACCTGCTGATTGACGCCTTGCCCGACGAAATGACTTATCCCGACGCCACGGCGATTTGGGAAGATAAATTGCACTCGATGAGCGTTGGCGACGGCACTTTGGAAGATTTTTTGGCGGGGCAAATCAAATTCACGAGCGAACTTGTTGAGGCGGCGAACAATGCAAATTTCTCCGTGGCTGAAAATTTTTTCAAGTGTCCGCGCTGTGGCTGTGCTCTCAGAAGAATTAACGGCAGGTACAGCATTTTTTGGGGCTGTAAAAATTATCCGCGCTGTCGAGCAAGTTTCGACGATAAAGACGGTGAGCCCGACTTCAACGGTAAGAAAAATTTTCTTCCGCAACCAATCGACACGCCTAATGATTTCAATGCCGCCGACTTCGAGCCGATACTTTCTTCGTCAAACTACAATCCGTGAACTACTCCCGCCTACGCTACGCTTAGAGGCGGGAGCTTCCTGAATCATCGA
>CAMUZG010000006.1 GCA_947165145.1 uncultured Selenomonadales bacterium | reverse complement strand
GATACGCAAGCCGACGTTGCTAACGATAAATCTGTTGATGATACGCAAGCCGACGTTGTAGACGATAAATCAGCTGACGATAAGCAAGCCGACGCTGTTGATGTTGCGGACAGCGTCGAACCCGACAGTTCAGGCAAATTCCCGCTCGACAAAGTTTTCAAGCCGCTCGCCAAGGTCAAGCCCGAAGAGGCGGATAAACCCGTCGAACTCGAAGAAAAGCCCGACCCTGCCGATAATTTCCCGCTGGACGAAGTTTTCAAACCGCTCGCCGAAGTCAAGAACGAAGAGGCTGACAAACCCGTCGAGCTCGAAGAAAAAAACAATCGCGCAGATTTTTTCCCGTTGCAGGACGTGTTCACGCCGCTGTCAAATATTCGGCTCGACAAAATAGAAGAGCTCACGCAGGAAGAACGCGACGTTTCACCGCAACCGCCGCCAACCGACAATAACGACGCCGACAAAAACGATTCCGACGAGGACGAAACGCCCGATACTCTTGACGACATCTTGGATAAAGCGTATAACGAGCGGGCGAAGGGTCACGTTTGGCAGGCAATAGATCTTTACAAAAAAGCTCTCGAACGTTACCGTAATGACGATTACGCGCCGTTCGTGGCGATTGATTTGGGCAACGTTTACAAAGAACAAGCTCTTTACTCCAAGGCGATAAAAATCTACGAGAACGCCCTGACTCTGCCGGCAGTCAAACGCAACGCCGACATCAAAAAAGAATTCCAAACTAATCTGGCTTATCTGCGCGTCGTTCGTGATGTGCTGTTGAAGTATCACGCGCTGTCGACGCCGTTTGATAAATTGTCCAAGGAAATTTTGCATGAGATTGACACCAAATTCCAAAAGGTGCAATATTAGCGGTTGGTAATTATCAACCACTATTAACGGGAGGTATCCTAATGAAAAAAAGCGTTGAAATTCTTGGCTTGCCGATTATCAGCATAACCGAAGGTCGCGAACTTGGCATGAGCAAATCGCTCCTAATCGACGCCAAAAACGGTATGGTTGCGGCATTGACGATAGAGGACGACGATTGGTATCGCGGCGTCAAACTCATCCCCTACGAAGCGATTATCGCAATCGGCGAAGATGCCATAACGATCACTCACAGCGAAAACATTTTGAAATTGGACGAGGCGGGCGATTATGAACGCTTGCTCAACGAAAATGTCCGCGTCATCGGCACAAAGGCGATAACTAAAAGCGGACGCATTCAAGGCACCGTCACCGAAGTTATCGTCGGCGAAGGCGGCAGAATCGCCAAGTGCGAAATCACTACGCCAGACGGTTCCATTAACGAAGTCACCGCCGAACAAATTTCTATCTTCGGCAAACAAGTCACTGTCGTCGACATTGACGAGGAAAAAAAAAATAATTTAAACGAGACGCCCGCTTTCCAACCTGCCTTTGAAAACTACAATGAAGAGCCCGCGCAGGACGTTTGGACGCCGAACGTTGAAGATAAGCCGACTGTTGATCCGTTCGACACAACGGCGGAAATTGAAGCATCGACTGCGGCTTTGGAAGAAATCATGACGCCTGAACCTATCGTTGAGATTCAACCCGTCGTTGAAGAAATTCAGCCCGTTGAAGAAATTCCGCCTGTTGAAGAAATTCAGCCCGTTGAAGAAATTCAGCCCGTCGAAGAAATTCCGCCCGTTGAAGAAATTCAGCCCGTCGAAGAAATTCAGCCTGTTGAAGAAATTCAGCCCGTCGAAGAAATTCCGCCTGTCGTTGAAGAAGTTCACCCCGTCGTTGAAGTTCAACCCGTCGTTGAGAAATCTCAACCTTCCGAAGAAGAACAAAAGCTCGCGTCAGTGACACAGCAGGCGGCAGATTTGAAAGCAGCACTTCAAAAGGCGCGTTCCAGCAAAAAGCAGGCAGCAGCCGCAGAGCCTAAACTTTCACAGCGCAAACAGGTTGAAAAGGCAGTTGACGAACGACGTCGCAGAGTCTTACTCGGCAAACACGCGACGAAAGACATTGTTGCGGAAAGCGGCACCGTTGTCGTCGAGGCAGGCGGCGAAGTCACGGAAGAAGTCCTTCAACGTGCGCGGCTCGCCAACAAATTCATCGAACTGTCAATGAACGTTCAATGACAAATTCCGAAAATAAAAACTCCCGCTCGATTATCGGTCGTGCGGGAATTTTTTTGTCGAAAATTTTTCAGCCAATAATTTCTGACGTACGAATCGTCGTATCTTTATTGAGCGCGGCGTCTTTCATTACACGGAGAATTTCGTCGAGAGTCTCGGCAAAATTTTTCATCTCGGCGGCAGAGTAGCGGCTCGCGTCGTAATCCAAGTACAGCGAATAACTGCCAGTGACCTCGGTGTTAATCTCAACGTCCAGCGCGTTTTCGACGGCGGAAATGTCGTTCGGCGGCAGGTAGACAATTTCGGCAGGATAGTCGCAGAAAACAAATTCGTTGTTGATGTTCTTCTGGAAAATGAAACTGACGCAATCGTCTTCGAGCCCGTCATTGTAGACGATGTCCAGACTTTTGCGGTAGTTCGTGCCGATTCGCATTTGTCCTTCGAGTTTGCTGAGGAAATCGAAAAGCGTGATGTCTTCATGAAAATCCCACGCGCAGGGGAATTGTTCCAGCATAAGTCCCATCATGCGGCGTTCGGTCATGGTGGTGCGCCCGTTGTTGACGCAACTCATCATGGCTTCTTTCGTGCCGGTGAGTTTGGCGAGAGTGAGCATCGTCGCGCCGAGGAAGAAATTATTTTCGTTGATTCGCGTTTGACGGAAGAATTCGTTGTAAATGTTTTTGAAAGTGTAATCGAAAGTGCCCTGCGTCCACGGAGCAACACCGCTGACTTTGACGGGCGGCAGATGTTTTTTCTTGTCGAAATGCGCCAACATGTTTTTCCAATACGCGTGACCTTCGGCAAGTTCTTCGGGCGGAATTGCGGCTTCGGCTTCGACGTAATCGGCATAACTCGGCGGCGGATTTTTTTTCTCGCGTCCGCGATAAGCCAACTCAATTTCACGCCACAACAGATACGACGACGCCACACCGTCCATCACCGCGTGATAAAAATCTGCGAAGAAATATTTTGATGTCGGCGTCTGGAAGAGATACATTCGCCACAACGGCTTATTGATGATTCGGTACGGCTCGCGCAACTTGTCGAAACGCTCATTGAATTCCGCGTCGCTGATGTGCTCGACTTTCACGGGCTCAATCTCTCCGTCAAAAATTTGGCAAAGGTCGCTGGTCTCTGGGTGGAAGATGAATCGACAGCGGAAAATGTCATGCGTATTCACGACGTGATTAATCGCCTCCGCCAATCGGTCCATGTCGATTGCGTGCGCCATTTTGAACAGTGCGCCGATATTCATCATCGTGGACTTTGCCTTATTGAAGTGCGTATCAACAAGCCAACGCTGAACGGGTCGTAGCGGATAAAATTTTTTGGTAGCGAAACCTTCCAATGTAATTGCCTCCTTACGCAACGACGACTAATTTATTTTCGTCGCCGCTAATCATGTAATTTTTTTCGCGAATGTTGAATGGCAGTACGCCGATTTTTTCAAGCGGATTTTCCGGCTCGCCGTTGTCGCGAACGATTAAGGTCATTGAATCGTCGACAGGTATCAGCGAAAATTCCAGCTGAAAATTTTTTCGTGACGTGCGCCCGACATAAACTCTAAAGATTTGCTCGACGAATCGCTGCCAAAAAAATTTCTGCCGATCGTTAAGCTGAATCGTCGAAAAATAATTTTCAAGCTCACACATGAGCGCGGGAAGATTTTCGGACAAAGGTCGTGTGTCGAATGAAAATTGCCGCGAATATTTCCGTCCGTCAATCAAAAGCAAACCGTGCCGTCTGCGCGTCAACAGTCGGTTCACAAGCAGCGCGACGATAAACGAACAGCCGACGCCCGCCCACAAAAATCTTATGCCGAACATGCCCGCGAACATGCCCGCACTCGGCAAAATGAGCAGTAGCAAAAATTTTATCAGCGCACCGAGATTAAGCTCCTCGATATATATGTAGTAGTTGCTAAACATCAGCGTGACGCCCAAAAAGATTGTGAACGGCATAAAAATTCGTACAGCGAACACAGCTTCCGAATAGAGTTCTTCACCGCGCGCGACGCCGAACAGCCACGGTAACGCCTCCGCGAAGACGAAGCTGAACACAATCAGCACGAACGTCACGAGAATCGTTGACCTAATTCCAAGGCGCATCGTCTTAAAAACGCTGTGAAGTGCGCCTTCCGCGTGATATTGGCAAATCATCGGTTGCAGACAGTCGACAATGCCCGTGTATATCGCGATAAGTAGCGTAATCATGTTGACGATAACCGTGACGACAATCAAATTACTTTCGCCGAAACGGAAGATGACGAACTCCGAAAAAATCAGCGGCAACAACGCTAGAAACAGCGTGTCTATTGAATGATACCAGCTGTAAAGAATTCCCTGCCAAAGTTCTTTGCCGTCGAAGTAGCGCACGAATCGCAACTGACATTTTTTCGAGAAAAGATACGGCACGTGATACAGGAAGCTGACCAGGTTGCCGATAACCGATGCAATGCCGATACCGATTACGCCGATAAAGTCGCCGAGCACAACGTCAAGCACCATGTTGACGATAAACATCGCCGTCGACGCCTGCACGCAAATATTTTCTTCGCCCTCGGCAACGTAAATCGTGTAGAAGTAAATGTTTAAGATTGCTGGCAACGCAATGAACATCAGCCCGTTGTAATACTCGACGGCGAATTTCATCAGTTCGGGCGAAATGCTCCACATTGACAGAATATCATCGCGGAAGAAGACAAGCACAAACGTCACGATTGCCGCCGTCACGACCGAGACCGTCACGCCCATACTAAAAAGTTCGTTGGCTTTAGCGCGATCGTTCTTGCCCTTGGCGTAAGAAAACATCATCGCGAGCCCGTCGGCAACCATGTAGCTCAAAAAAAATATCAGCGTCATCAGCGGCGAAACGAGCGTCATTGCCGCAACCGCCTCTTTGCCGATAAATTGTCCCGCGACGATATTGTCGGTGAGAATCAACACGTAAGAAATCGCCATTGACGCTATCGACGCCACGAACACTGAACAGAATCTTTCGCCGATAACCGTCTTTGTCATTTGAAAATTCATCTCCCGAAAAAAAATCTGCGCGGACGCCGCAAAAGGGATTATAGCAAAAAAGCCACGTGCCGCAATGTTGACCGCGAAAAATTTTTGAACACGTCGACAGAACGTTGACCTAGCGTTTAAAATGTGCGGGCGAATTCAAATCAAAGGAGCGAAATTTTTATGCGATTGATTGTCGGAATGACTGGCGCGAGCGGCGTTGTGATTGCCGTGGAACTTTTGCGACGGCTCAAAGAAATTGATTCGGTTGAAACGCATTTAATCATCACCGCAGGCGCAGAACTCACCATACGCGACGAGACCGCCTTTGACATTTTTGAAATCCGACGCCTTGCCGATTGCGTTTACGACGTGAAACAAATGGACGCGTCGATTGCCAGCGGAAGTTTTCTCGTCGACGGAATGATTGTCGTGCCGTGTACAATGAAAACTTTGGCGGGAATTGCTTCGGGCTACAGCGAAAATCTTTTGCTACGTGCTGCCGACGTCTGTTTGAAAGAATGTCGCAAACTCGTACTCGTGCCGCGCGAAATACCGTTCAGCCGAATTCATCTGCGCAACATGAAAGAACTTGCCGACTGCGGAGCAATCATCATGCCGCCCGTGATGACGTTCTACAACACGCCGACGACGCTCGCCGCGCAGATAAATCACATCGTCAACAAAATTCTGCGGCTGTTCAATTTGCCCGACGATATGATTGAGTGGCAGAGCAAAACAATTAGGAATGTGGAATTAGGAATTAGGAATTAATCGGCGTCATCATTCCTAATTTCAAATTCCTAATTCCAAATTGATAAAGCAGTGGACTTTTGATATAATGCGGCGCATTGATTGGGAGGTCGATTAAATGGAGAAATACAATCCTCAAGCAGTGGAAAAGAAATGGCAAGCGGTTTGGGACGCGCCCGAATACTATCGCACAACGGAAGATTCTTCCAAGCCGAAATATTACGCGCTGGAAATGTTCCCGTATCCTTCAGGCAATCTGCACATGGGTCACGTCCGCAACTACTCAATCGGCGACGTCGTGGCTCGCTATCGTTCAATGTCCGGTTATAACGTTCTGCACCCGATGGGATTTGATGCGTTCGGAATGCCCGCAGAAAACGCTGCCATTGCTCACGGCGTCAAGCCAGGCGATTGGACGTTCGCCAATATCAAAAACATGACGGCTCAGCAAAAAGCAATGGGTTTGGCTTACGATTGGGAACGCGAAGTTGAAACTTGCCGCGAAGATTATTATCGCTGGACGCAATGGTTGTTCGAGTTGTTCTACAAGCGTGGGCTTGCGTACAAGAAAGAAGCCTCCGTTAACTGGTGCGATACGTGCGGCACCGTTCTTGCCAATGAGCAGGTCGTTGACGGTAAATGTTGGCGTTGCGATTCCGAAGTTCACAAAAAGAATTTGGCGCAATGGTTCTTCAAAATCACCGACTATGCCGACGAATTGCTTGCCGATTTGGATAAGCTCACGGGTTGGCCTAATCGCGTTAAAATTATGCAGGAGAATTGGATTGGGCGTTCGGAAGGTCTGGAATTTTCATTCGACGTGCCCGCGCTCAATGAGAAAATTTTCGTCTACACCACACGACCTGATACGGCGTTCGGCGTGACGTTCCTGGCACTTGCTCCCGAACATCCGCTTATCGAAAAAATCTGCGCGGTCTCCAATAAAGCCGACGATATAAAAAATTTCTGCGAACGTGCCCGCAGTCAAAGCGACATTGAACGCACGAGTTCCGAGTCCGAGAAGGAAGGCATTTTCACTGGTGTGACGTGCGTCAATCCCTTCAACGGCGGCGAAGTTCAAATTTGGGTCACAAATTACGTCGTCTTTGAATACGGCACCGGTGCGGTCATGGGCGTCCCGACTCACGACGAACGCGATTGGATGTTCGCCACGAAGTACGGGCTTGAAAAAATTTGGGTCATCGACAATCCGACGACGCCGCTTGACTTCGCGACAATGGACAACGCTTACGTCGACAAAGTTGGCGTGCTGATTAATTCCGGCAAATTCACGGGAATGGAAATGCACAAGGCAATCAGCGCGATTATCGACGACGCGGAGGCGCAAGGCTTCGGCAAACGTAAAGTCAATTACCGTCTGCGCGACTGGTTAATCAGCCGCCAACGCTATTGGGGCGCACCGATTCCCGTTATCTACTGCGACAGTTGCGGCGAAGTTCTCGTGCCCGAAGAAGATTTGCCCGTTCTCCTGCCCGACGACGTTGAGTTCAAACAAGGCGCACTTAGTCCGCTGTCGACAAGCAAGCAATTCAACGAATGCACCTGCCCGAAATGCGGCGGTCACGCTCACCGCGAAACCGACACCATGGACACGTTCATTTGCTCAAGCTGGTACTACATGCGCTACACCGACCCGCACAACACCACCAAACCTTTCGACCGCGACAAAGTCAATTACTGGAGCCCCGTCGACCAATACATCGGCGGCATCGAACACGCGATTTTACATCTGCTTTACTCCAGATTTTTCACGAAGGTTTTGCGCGACGCCAAACTTCTCGATTACGACGAACCATTTGCGAATTTGTTGACGCAGGGCATGGTTATCAAAGACGGCGCGAAAATGTCGAAGTCTCTCGGCAACGTCGTCAGCCCCGAAGAAATTATCAATCAATACGGCGCGGACACGGCAAGATTATTTATTTTGTTCGCGGCACCCGTCGAACGTGACCTTGATTGGAGCGACGAAGGCGTTCAAGGTTCGTTCAGATTTTTGAATCGCGTCTGGAGAATAATTCACATCTGCGCCGATAATTTCGACAAGACACCCGCGCAGGATTTGACGACCGAAGAAATTTCACTGCGCCGCACGTTGCACAAGACGATTAAAAAAGTCACGGAAGATGTCCGCGACAGATTCGCATTCAACACGGCAATCAGCGCGTTAATGGAACTCGTCAACGCAATGCACGCCTTCCAAGACAAACCGCTTAACTCGAATCTTGCGCGAGAATTAGCTCGTGACCTGCTGATAATGCTTGCGCCGTTCGTGCCGCACATTACCGCAGAACTTTGGAGCAAATTTTTTGACGGCGACGTTCACAAGCAGAGTTGGATGAATTTCGACGCGTCGGCAATTGTCGAGGACGAAATTGAAATTGTCATTCAGATTAACGGCAAAGTTCGCGACCGGTTGAATGTTGCTGTCGGCTTGACGAAGGCTGACCTTGAGAAACTTGCGCCGACGTTGCCGCGTGTTCAAGAACTCACAGCCGGCAAAAATGTCGTAAAAGTCATCGCGGTGCCTGGCAAGCTCATTAACATCGTCGTGAAGTGATTCTCGGTTAAAATTTGTGCTAAGGTAATTTGAGACCGCTTGCCTTTTTGACGAGAGTATGAAGGTTGCGTTGTGTCGACACGCCAAAAAAATTGTTGACAGATTTTAACGCGTATGATATTATGCGTCGCGTTATGGACGTGAGTCCGTGACAGGAGCCGCGGGGTGGAGCAGTCGGTAGCTCGTCGGGCTCATAACCCGAAGGTCATAGGTTCAAGTCCTATCCCCGCAACCAACGCTGATGTAGCTCAGTCGGCAGAGCGTATCCTTGGTAAGGATAAGGTCACCGGTTCAATCCCGGTCATCAGCTCCAGGCGGCATAGCTCAGTTGGCTAGAGCAAGCGGTTCATACCCGCTGTGTCCGCGGTTCAAATCCGTGTGCCGCCACCACTTGAGATCAATGCCCCTGCAAAGGGGCTTGTTTGTTTAATAATGCGTAACGGAGGTTAGACCATGAGGACGAACATCACCCTGTCCTGCACCGAATGCAAACGTCGCAACTACAGGACTAACAAAAACAAAAAGAATACGCCCGACCGCATCGAAATCAAGAAGTATTGCAAGTTCTGCCAGAAACACACGCCGCACAAGGAAACCAAATAATGTCGGAGCAAAAAGCCGAAAAGAAAGGCGTTTTTCAATTCATCAAGGAAGTCCGCGCAGAGCTCGCCAAAGTCGCGTGGCCGACTAACAAAGAGCTTGTCTCTTACACTGGCGTCGTCGGCTTGGCGGTTGTTATCGTCTGTGTGCTGATTTGGGTCTGCGATACGGCTTTTGCTAAGCTGTTTCGCCTTATCCTCAGCTGAAAGGAATTTGCCATGGAAAAGAAAGTTGCCGAATCCGAACGCATTTCAGATCGCGCCTGGTACGTCGTCCACACCTTTTCAGGCTACGAAAAACGCGTCAAGGCTACGCTTGAAAACAAAATCGCCGCGCAGGGCTTGGAAGACAAAATCTTCGACGTTATCGTTCCCATGCGTGCCGAATCCGAATTCAAGGATGGTCGGCGTCGTCTCGTGCAAAAAAAAGTTTTCCCAGGCTACGTCCTCGTCGACATGATTGTTGACAATAACACGTGGTTCGTCGTGCGCAACACTCAAGGCGTCACGGGCTTTGTTGGTTCGGAAAAGGATCCTATTCCGCTCAGCGAGGAAGAGGCTCAACGCATTTTGACGGAACTTGTCGACGGGCGCGCTGATGACGATACTCTCGGCTTCAAAGTCAACGACAACGTCCGAATCATCGACGGAGTCTTTGAAAATCGGCTTGCGGTCGTCAAAGGCATTGACGCTGCTAAACAACGCCTCAAGGTTCAAGTTGAAAACATGCCGGTTGACTTGGATGTCAGCCAGGTTGAAAAAATTTAGGAACTAGCGATTTAATTCCAAATTCCCAATTCCTAATTGTTGAAAGGAGGTGCAACTATGGCAAAGAAAGTCACCAAGGTCGTCAAACTGCAAGTTCCCGCCGGTAAAGCTACTCCTGCGCCGCCTGTAGGTCCTGCGCTCGGTCAAGCGGGCGTCAACATTATGGCGTTCGTCAAAGAGTTCAATGACCGCACGGCTCAGCAAGCTGGCTTGATTATCCCTGTCGAAATCTCGGTTTATGAAGACCGTTCGTTCACGTTCATCACGAAGACGCCGCCCGCTGCCATTCTGCTCAAAAAAGCTGCCGGTATCGAGAAAGCGTCCGGTGAGCCCAACAAGAACAAGGTCGCCAAACTGCCCCGCGCCAAAGCTCAAGAGATTGCTGAACTCAAAATGAAAGACCTTAACGCCGCGTCGATTGAGGCTGCTACACGCATGATTGAGGGCACGGCTCGTTCAATGGGTATCGAGATTGTCGCTTAAATCTCAAAGCTAAAAGCTAACACACCGCGGGAGACTGATGTCGTTTGTACCGCGAGGAGGAATTTTTAATGGCAAAGAAACAAAGTAAACGTCTGCGCGAAGCTCAAGCTCTCGTCGGCAAAGGCAAGTTCTATTCTGTCGATGAAGCCGTCGCGCTCGTCAAACAGACTGCCACCGCCAAATTCGAAGAGACAATCGAATTGCACGTGCGTCTTGGCGTCGACCCGAAATTTAATGACCAACAAGTTCGCGGCGCAATGGTTCTGCCCCACGGCATTGGCAAAAGCAAAAGAGTTTTAGTTTTCGCGGTTGGCGAGAAAGCTCAAGAAGCTGAAGCGGCTGGCGCAGATTACGTCGGCTCCGATGATTTGGTTGCCAAAATTCAAGGTGGTTGGTTTGATTTCGACGTTGCCATTGCTACGCCCGACATGATGCGCATTATCGGTCGTCTCGGTAAATTGTTGGGTCCCCGCGGACTCATGCCTAACCCGAAACTCGGTACCGTCACCATGGACATTGCCAAAGCTATCGGCGAGCAGAAAGCCGGTAAAGTCGAATACCGCACTGACAAGCAGGGCAACATTCACTGCCCAATCGGCAAGAAGACTTTCGAGGACATCAAGCTCCGCGAAAATTACCAGGCTCTCATTGACACGTTGATTCGCGTCAAACCTGCGGCTGCCAAAGGTCAATACATTAAATCGATCAATCTGGCGGCGACAATGGGTCCTAGCGTCCCGATTCAAATCTAATCGTCAACCAACTAAATATCTGACCGCAGAAGGCAAGTTCGGCACGCCGATTAAAGTGCTTGCTCAGGTCGAATGTACTTTGCAATTAAAAGTTCCTTCGGTCTGCGCGGTCGAAGGAAGTTTTTGTTTAATTAGGAGTTAGGAATTAGGAATTCAATTCCACATTCCACATTCCTAATTCCCAATTGTTAAAAACGGGAGGTGAAATTTATGGCAGTTACAAGCAAAGTCACGCCCAAGAAAGAGGCTATCGTTGCCGAAATCAAAGGCTGGCTCACTTCCGCAAAGGGCGTCGTCATCACGAGCTATCGCGGACTCAACGTCGCTACTGATACTCAACTGCGCCGTGAACTCCGCGCCGCCGGCATTCAATACAAAGTCGTCAAAAACACAATGCTCCGCATCGCCGCGCAACAGGCAGGTATCGAAGGTCTCGACACGCACCTTGAAGGCACCACGGCTATGGCTTTCTCCAGCGAGGACGCCGTTGCTCCGGCTAAAGTCATTTGCGACTTCATCAAGAAAAACAAGCTTGAAGACCCCGGCATTCTCACAATCAAAGTCGGCATGGTCGAAGGCAAAGTTATCGACGTTAACGGTGTCAAAGCTCTGGCGAATTTGCCGAGCCGCGAAGAGCTCGTCGCAAAACTCCTTGGCAGCATGAACGCCCCGATTGCAAACTGCGTCGGCGTACTCTCTGCCGTCATTCGCAATTTCGTCGGCGTTGTCGACGCTATCCGCGAGAAGAAAGAAAAAGAACAAGCGGCTTAATTCGTGCCGCATGACGTTTTTGAAAATTGGAGGTTAAAATACAATGACTAAAGAAGAAATTATGCAAGCTATCGAAAGCATGACGGTTCTCGAACTCAGCGAACTCGTCAAAGCTATGGAAGAACGTTTCGGCGTTAGCGCGGCGGCTCCTGTTGCTGTTGCGGCTGCGGCTCCTGCGGCTGCTGCTGCTGAAGAAGAAGAGAAAACCGAATTCGACGTCGTTCTTACCAGTGCCGGTCAAGAGAAAATCAAAGTCATCAAAGTTGTCCGCGAAGTCACTGGTCTCGGTCTCAAAGAAGCCAAAGCCCTTGTCGACGGCGCACCTGCTCCCGTCAAAGAGAAAATCTCCAAAGCTGACGCTGACGCACTCAAAGCCAAACTCGAAGAAGTCGGCGCATCTGTCGAAATTAAATAAGCAAGCGTATGAATTTTTCTATAGACCCTCGCTCAATTTGCGGGGGACTTTTTTTTAATTAGGAATTTGGAATTGGGAATTTGGAATTGTAATTCCAAGTTCCCAAACGGAAAAATTTTCTGAATATGCGGCAGGATTAATCGCACGCCTGCAGAATTCATGCTTAAACTTGTTGGAGAGTTCATTTGATGTACGGGAGGGCTTTCAATGGCGAAACAGTATTACAGCACAAAAATCGTTGGCATCGGCGGCGAAGTTTCCAAATTCAAAAACCTGGTCAAGATGCTCGTCATATTCGACGATTCAATGGTTCTGCCCGAGTTGCGCGACTTCTCCGTCCTGCACAGCGGCAATAAACTCACGGACAATATCAAAGTCGGCGACGTTCTCAAGATTGCTGATTCCGAATTCAAAATCCTCAGAGTCGGTAGCGAGGTCAACAAAAATATCCAAAGTCTCGGACACATCGTCATCAAGTTCAACGACGACCGCGAAGACTTGCTCGAAGGTAGCATTCACGTCGAAGACAAACCCATTCCGAATTTCCGCGTCGGCGACGAAATTGCGATTTACGAGGCGAGTTCGGCAGCTCTCAGCGGCAAGACCGCGATTGTTGTCGGCAACGACAAAACCATCTGCGCGGCAATTGCCCTGATTCTCAACGACAACGGTGCCAGAATCGTCGAGAACGACGAAGAAGCCGACATCGTTGTAGACGTTAAATAATTTTCTCGGTCAAAAAATTTTCGGACTGTCGGTCACATAAGCGATCGGCAGTCTTTTAATGTAATTAGGAATTAGGAATTATAATTCCACATTCCTAATTCCACATTCCTAATTCCTGATTAATTTGGGGGCGATTATCATTAAAGCAACCACAGCAACCAAAATCGACGAGCTGATTAAACGTTACCCCGCGCTGAAAAATTGCAGTAACAGTC
Source organism: uncultured Selenomonadales bacterium (assembly GCA_947165145.1). Taxonomy (GTDB): domain Bacteria; phylum Bacillota; class Negativicutes; order Selenomonadales; family Selenomonadaceae; genus Quinella. The sequence goes on along the minus strand of CAMUZG010000006.1, from coordinate 65,083 downwards.
TGTTCGCGGCGGTGGATACGATTTGCGAAGGCTATCGCGGCGGCGGCAAGCTCATAATCTGCGGCAACGGCGGTTCAGCGGCGGATGCAATGCACATTGTCGGCGAGATGATGAAAAGTTTCATGCTCCCGCGGAAAATTGCCGATTGTCGCCCCGAATTCGTCGAGAAGGCTCAAGAACTTTTCCCAGCCGATGTCGCATACTTCAAGGCAAATTTGCAGGGCGCGTTGCCAACGGTGAGTTTGGTTGGTGAAACTTCGCTGCTGACTGCCTTCGCCAATGACGTGACGCCGAATCTTGTCTTCGCGCAACAAATTTTCGGGCTCGGTCGTAGCGGCGACGTACTGCTTGCAATCTCGACTTCAGGCAACTCGGACAACGTGCTTTTCGCCGTGGAAGTCGCGCGAATCATGGGACTAAAAATTGTAGCGATGACGGGACGACGTGGCGGCAGACTCAGGCACCTGTCGGACGTGGCGATTTGCGTGCCGGCGGATTTGTCGTACACGATTCAAGAATTTCACTTGCCGATTTATCACATGCTGTGTTTGGCGGCTGAAAACGAATTCTTCGGGGAGTGATTGATTTGCACGAGGCGACGCTTGCCGAAAATATTTTGGACATTGCGATTGACGCGGCTCGACAAAATCATGCGGCGAAAATTTTCAAGGTCGGCTTGAAACTCGGCGAATTGTCCGGCGTTGAAGTTGAGGCGTTGACTTTGTCTTTCGACGTGCTCAAAAAAAATACGCCCGCTGATGCCGCGCAGTTGGTGATTAATCGTGTGCCGTGTCGTGCAACGTGCAACAAGTGCGGCAAAAATTTTCGGCTTGAACGCTACAATTTTTTTTGCCCCGATTGCGACGGCATTTTGATTTTGCAGAGCGGTCGCGAACTTTTGGTTGATTATGTTGATTGCGAGTGAGCATTTTGGAAATTAAATTGATGAAAAATATTTTAAGCGCGAACGACGAAATTGCCGCGCAGAATCGCAAACACTTCGCCGAACGCCGTGTTATCGTGATGAATTTAATGGGCTCGCCTGGTTCAGGCAAAACGACGCTCCTTGAACAAACTTTGACGCGACTTACCGACAAAATCCGAATAGCCGTGATTGAAGGCGACCTTTTCACCGCGAAAGATGCTGAACGTATCGAGCGGACTGGCGTCGACGTGATTCAAATCAACACGGCGGGCGGCTGTCATCTCGACGCGGCGATGATTCAAAAGGCTTGTGAATCGCTTGACTTGGACGCGCTTGACCTGCTGATTGTCGAGAACGTCGGCAATTTGGTCTGTCCTGCGGAATTCGACATCGGCGAAAATTTTAAAGCTGTGGTGCTGTCGATAACCGAGGGCGACGACAAACCTCTGAAGTACCCGCTAATCTTCAAAGAATCGGCGGTTACGTTGCTCAACAAAATCGATCTGCTGCCGTTCACGAATTTTAACCTGCAATCTGCGCGGCGGGACGTGTCGACGCTCAACCCGACGATAAAAATTTTTGAAACGAGTTGCACGCGTGGCGACGGACTCAATGATTGGACTCAATGGCTGCTCGAAAGGACGGCGATTTGATGGACGGGCTGTTCACGGCGGAAAATACCGTGCTCGGTATCGGCAACACGATTTTGAGCGACGAAGGCTTCGGCGTGCGCGTCGTCGAGTATCTGCAAAAAAATTTCACGTTCCCCGACAACGTTGCGCTGATTGACGGCGGGACGCTCGGCGTTGAACTGACGCATTTCGTGACAGGCACGCGACGATTGCTGATTATCGATTCGATTAACGGCGGCGTGGCGGCGGGCACAACATTTCATCTGCGCGGCGACGAGATAAAAGCTCACTTCGCACAAAAAATTTCTGCGCACGAAATCGGGATTCAAGACGTGCTGACGATGTTGGAGCTCAGCGGCAAAAAAATTCCCCACGTCGAATTAATCGGTGCGCAACCGTTCAGCTTGGAGGCAGGCGTTGAGCTTACGGCGTCAATGTCAAAACTCGTGCCTGTATTCGCCGACAAAGCCGTAAAAATTTTGCGTGATTGGAAACTGGAGGTCAAACGATGATTATTTTTCCCGCGATAGATTTGCGCGGCGGTAAATGCGTGCGACTGATTCAAGGCGACTTCGACAAGGAAACTGTTTATTCCGACGACCCGCAAGCTACTGCGCTCAAGTGGCAATCGATGGGCGCGAAGTTCCTGCACGTCGTCGACTTGGACGGTGCAAAAGTCGGTTCGCCGCAAAATCTCGACGCAATAAAAAAAATCCTTGATGCCGTGGAAATTCCGATTGAAGTCGGTGGCGGCATAAGGACTCTTGACGATATGGAGCAACTGTTGACGTTGGGCGTGCGTCGCGTGATTTTGGGCAGTGTCGCCGTCGAAAATCCCAAACTCGTCGCCGAGGCTGTCAAACGTTTTGGAGATCGTGTCGTCGTCGGAATTGACGCTCGCAACGGTTACGTGGCGGTTCACGGTTGGGGAACGTCCAGCAACGTCACCGTCGACGAATTGGCGAAGAAAATTGTTGCGGCGGGCGTCAAGACGATTATTTTCACGGACATCAGCAAGGACGGCATGTTGAGCGGCGTGAACGCGTCAACCTTCGCGGAGCTGGCAAAATCTTCTGGTGCCGAGGTTGTAGCGTCGGGCGGCGTCCGTTCGATTGAGGATATTCGCGCGATTAAAGCTGTCGAGTCTGACGGCGTGGTCGGCATGATTGTCGGCAAAGCGATTTACAGCGGCTCACTCGATTTGTCGGCGGCGATTGAACTCGCGGAGGATTGAACATGTTGACCAAAAGAATTATCCCTTGCCTTGACGTGAAGAACGGACGCGTCGTCAAAGGCACGAACTTTATCGGACTGCGCGATGCCGGTGATCCCGTCGAACTCGCCAAACGCTACGATTTGGAACGCGCTGACGAACTTGTTTTCCTTGACATCACGGCTTCTCACGAAGGTCGCGGCACAATGGTCGAAGTTGCCAAAAATTGTGCGTCGCAAGTTTTTATTCCGTTCACGGTCGGCGGCGGCATTCGTACTGTCGAAGATATGCGCGTGATGTTGGCGGCGGGTGCTGATAAAATTTCCGTCAATAGCGCGGCGGTCAAAAATCCCGAACTCATCAGCGAAGGCGCAAAACGTTTCGGCAGTCAATGCGTCGTGCTTGCGGTTGATGCTAAACGTTCGGGCGACGGCTGGGAAATTTACGTCAACGGCGGGCGCAAGGCTACGGGTCTCGATTGCTTGACGTGGGTTAAACGCGGCGTCGAACTTGGTGCGGGAGAAATTCTCTTGACGAGCATGGACGCTGACGGCACGAAGGACGGCTACGACATCGAACTCACCCGCGCAGTCAGCGAGGCGGTTAACGTCCCCGTGATTGCGTCGGGCGGTGCGGGCGAACTGGCTCATTTCTACGACGTGCTTGTCGACGGCAAAGCTGATGCGGTGTTGGCGGCGAGCGTCTTCCACTACGGCAAGTATACGATTCGGCAAGTCAAAGAATATCTGCAAAGTCGCGGCGTCGAAGTCAGATTTTGATTGCGAACCGTGCCCTACTTTTTGACTTTAACGCACGCGGCGAACTTGTCGTAATTCTCCTTGACAATCTGATTGGTTGAATTCGTTGCGGCGGCACGTTGGATGTAATTCCACGCGTCGTCGTATTTTTTTTGCTTGAAATAGGCAATGGCAATGTCGTTGAGCGCGTCGGCGTTGACAGCCTCAATCTCCAACGCTGATTCGTAATCTTTAATCGCGCCTTTGAAGTCGTTCTTCGCGAGCTTGAGACGTGCGCGGTTGTGCCATGCGTCAACAAATTTTTCGTCGATAGTCAGCAATTCGTCGTAGGTTTTGATTGCGGCGTCGAACTTTTTAATCTGCTCTTCGGCAAGCGCACGATTGAATAACGCTTCTGTGAGTTCGGGCTCAACGGTCAATGCGCTTTGAAAATCATCGAGTGCGGCGTAAAAATTTTCGCGTTCCATGTTGATGAGTCCGCGATAAACGTAAGCGGAGGCTTTGTCGTCCTCAAGAAAAATTTTCAAATCGGCGGCGTCCATCGAGGCGTCAGAGGCGTCGGGCATTTGCGATTGAATCCACAAGTTTAAAATATCTTCGCCGTAATGTTTGCCAGGCACTGCCCACACGCCGTTAAGGTCAGTCCACTTGGTGAGCTTGCCGAAAATTTGTGGACGGAATTTTTTTATCAGCTCGTAGCGCGGATCAACAATATCGACTTTTGGCGGACGTTTCGATGTGTAAGACAGCAGATGTTGAATGTGAGCGCGAACGCCGAGTTGCGGTGTAGCAAAGAATTCACCTTTAACGCCGCCGCCAGTCGTGCCCAGTCCGCAGTAATTGTTCTGTTCGGGAATAACATCGCCGCCGTAAGCCCACGTGCCGGTTTCCTTAATCGCTTGACAAATGGCAATGTCAGCGCGAATGCCCTCGCGGTCAGCTTCAAAGTAATACAGTTGAACGAGTTGTTCGACTGTGCAGTTGATTTGCGGATTGCTATTGCGCTTGTTGATGAAATTAATCATCTGGGCTTGCGTTGCGACAGGCTCGCCGAAAATCGGGACGTCAGAATAATTTTCGCGCAGGACAATCATTGGCGAACCATGGCGTGGCGACGTGACCAATTCGATTTTCTTGAGTTTACCTTTGTTGAACTTGACCTTAGCTTTTTTATCTGCTGCCGACACGCAAGCTGTCAGCGACAATATCAGCGTCAAGATTAATGCCAAGCTTAAAAATTTTTTCATACGTTCAGACTCCTTAAACGTTGAAGTAATCGATCTTCATTGCGCGTTTGACACGGTTGAGAACCTGCGACGCTTTGGCACGAGCTTTTTTGGTGCCTTCTTTGAGAATGTCCATAACTTCGTCGGGACGCGCCTCGTATTCAGCATGGCGGCGACGAATCGGCTCTAAAATTTCCTCAAGAACCCCGCGCAGATATTTTTTGACAGCAACATCACCGAGCCCGCCGCGTTGATAATGATCCTTGAGTTCGGCGACGTGAGCAGTGTCCTTTGCGAAAGCGTCAAGGTACGTGAAAACGACGTTGCCTTCGACGTGCCCAGGGTCGCTAACCTTGATGTGCGTCGGGTCGGTGTACATGTCTTTAATCTTCGCGGCGACAGTTTCCGAATCGTCGCTAAGGTAAATGCAGTTGCCGAGCGTCTTGCTCATTTTAGCTTTGCCGTCAATGCCAGGCAGTCGTCGACAAACTTGGCTTTGCGGCAGGAAAATTTCGGGCTCAACCAAAAGTCCTTCGCCGTAAAGTTCGTGAATCTTGCGGACAATTTCGCGCGTCTGTTCAAGCATGGGAGCTTGATCTTCGCCGACGGGCACGACGTTAGCATCGAAAGCCGTGATGTCCGCTGCCTGACTGACGGGGTAGCACAAAAATCCTGCGGGAATGCTCGTCTCGAAATTTTTCTGAGCAATCTCGTTTTTAACGGTCGGATTGCGTTCAAGCCGTGAGACCGTGACGAGGTTCATGTAATAAGCCGTGAGCTCGAACAGTTGCGGGATTTGCGACTGGATAAAAATCGTAGACTTGCTAGGGTCAATGCCAACGGCAAGATAGTCCAGCGCGACGTTCAAGATATTTTCGTGAACTTTGGCGGGAGTGCCTGCGTGGTCGGTGAGAGCTTGCGCGTCCGCAATCATGATGTAAATTTCGTCGAAGTCGCCCGAATTCTGCAAGCGCACGCGTTCGCGAAGACTGCCGACGTAATGACCGAGATGAAGTTTGCCGGTTGGTCTGTCGCCTGTCAAAATTATTTTCATGGTAATTCTCCTCTGCAAAAAAATTTCGTTGATTATAGCACACTCCATAAAAATTTCATACGCGGCATAAAAAAATTCCGGCGGCAAATTAATTTCTCATGAAAAATTTCAAAGCTGTATTGACTGCGTTTAAAGTACCGTGTATCCTTAACATACAAGGTACCTTAAAAATTTTTTGGAGGCTTCAATCATGAAAAACTCGAACAATTTCACCGACACGTTCTTAGAGACATATCACCTTATGCACAGCTACAATTTGATATGGTACAGAAAAAATTTCGGCGGGCTCGACCCTAGGCAAGGTCAAGGGCGCATTTTGTCGGCGTTGCGCCGAATGCAGAGTATCAGCCAAAAAGAACTCGGCTTTATTTTGGATATTCGCCCGCAGTCGCTTGGTGAGCTGTTGCAGAAATTGGAAGCAAACGGCTACATCACGCGCCACCGTTCGCCGACGGACAAACGTGCGCTTATCGTTGAGCTGACCGCGAAGGGCGAAAATTTCCAACTGCAACGCCCCGATTATGACGCACTCTTTGTTGATTTGAGCGACACGGAAAAGCAGATTATCTCGCGAGCAATGGAGAAAATCGCTAGCCGTTTGGCTGATCAGATTGACAAGGAAACCGAATACTACTATTGAGCTTTTAGCTTTTAGCTTTTAGCTTTTGGGTTGTAGTCCTGAAAGCTGATAGCTTGAACAGGAGGAATTGCAAATGGTCAAGGACAGACTGAATTTTTTCGCGGAAGTTTATTCGTCGCACATGAAAGCGTTTTCGTTCGTGGCAATCGGCTCATTGGTCGGCGCGGGACTCGGTTTGCTCTCACCGATGTTAATCCGCCGCGTTATGGATGAACTTTTGCCGCACGGAATTTCGCAGGAAATGATTTTGACAGCGGGCGCACTCTTAGCACTCTACGCCGCAAGTTACGTTCTGAATTGTCGCGTGGAAGTCGTCGGTCGTAGCATGGGCGCGAAAATCGAATTCAACATGCGCAAAAAACTTTTCCGTCATCTGCTAAGAATGGGCTATTCATTCTACGACAACGCGCAAAGCGGTCAACTTTTATCGCGGCTCGTCAACGACATCTCCGAAGTCGGCAACCTCATGTTCGCAATCCCGCACCTGTTCATCACCTGCTCAATAACGCTCATCGGCTCAACCGCGCTGCTGTTTTATCTGAATTGGCAACTGGCAATCATCGTAACGGCTCTGCTCGTAATCAAAACTTTCTCGACGATTAAACTTAACAGCGATATGAAAAAAATGTTCATGCGTGCGCGAGAAAATACTGGCGACCTCAGCGGACAAATCGCCGAAAGTCTGCAGGGTATTCGTCTTATCAAGACTTTCAGCACCGAAGATCGCGAACTCGATAAAATGCTCCGTGCCGGCGAAAATTTGTTGTCGGTGCAGGAAAATTCATTCCGCACAGTCGGCAAACTTCACGGCGGCGTCGACTTTTTCTCCAACGTCATGAACCTCGTTATAATCGTCCTCGGCGGCGCGCTGATAACATTCGGGCTCATGTCAATCAGCGACCTCGTTGCCTTCCTGCTGTACATGATGCTTTGCATGCGTCCCGTCTTTCAGCTGATGATGTTGACGGAAGTTTATCAGCGCGGAATGGCGGGCGTCGAACGTTATCGCGAACTCATGGACTTGCCCGAAAGTAGCGAACGTTCAGCTGAACGTGTTGCCGAACTTGAAACGGCGTCGGAAATCGAATTCAGCCACGTCAATTTCGGCTACGAGAACAATCCGCCAATCTTCCGCGACTTCAACTTGAACATTGCGGCGGGCGAACATATCGGTATTGTCGGCATGACTGGCGGCGGCAAAACGACTTTGTGCGAACTTTTGCTCGGCATGTACGATTTGAACGGCGGCTCAATCTCAATCAACGGGCGCGACATCAAAACCGTCAAGACCGACAGCCTTCGTCGCGAAGTCGGCATGATTCAGCAGGACACGTTCCTTTTCAGCGCGAGTGTTCGCGACAACATCGCTTACGGTCGAGAGGACGCAACTGACGCGGAAATTATTGAGGCGGCGAAACTTGCCGAAGCTCACGAATTTATTTCAGCACTGCCGAACGGTTACGACACTTTCATCGGCGAACGCGGCGTCAAACTCAGCGGCGGTCAAAAGCAACGTCTTGCAATCGCCCGCATGTTCCTGCGCAATCCGAAGATTTTGATTCTCGACGAAGCGACTTCAGCACTCGACAACGAAACCGAACGCCAAATTCAACGCGCCATGCAAAAACTTTCCGAGAACCGCACGACGATAACCGTTGCCCACCGCTTGGCGACTGTCCGCAACTCGAACAGGATTTTGGTTTTGGAGCACGGCAACATCACCGAAGAAGGTTCCCACGAAAATTTGATGGCTCTGCGTGGCGTCTATTACAATTTGTCGACTAATGCGGCGGCTTGATTGAAAAAGTTTTTTTCGCTAATATAATTGCTCAGAACGAAAGGAGAGAATCTTTTTGGATGAGCAATTTTTTTTTGACCCAAAAGAAATTTTTCGCGACTTGAATCCCGAACAGGCAAACGCCGTTAATTGCCTCAATGGACCGTTGCTGATAATGGCGGGCGCAGGTTCCGGCAAGACGCGTGTTTTGACGTGCCGAATCGCAAATTTAATCGCACAGGGAATTCCGCCGCAAAGTATTTTGGCAATAACCTTCACGAACAAGGCAGCCAATGAAATGAAAACCCGCGCGAAAAATTTAATCGGTCCGCCCGCAAATGGCGTGTGGCTCAGTACGTTCCATTCCTTCTGCACCAGACTTTTGCGCCGCGAAATCGAGATCACCGGCAAATTCACCAGCAATTTCGCAATCTACGACGCCGCCGACACCAAAGCGTTGATCAAGCAGTGCCTTGAAGAGTTGAGCCTCAGTGAAAAAATTTTCGGCAGCGTGCAGTTCAAAATCTCCGACTACAAGGACAATTTGATAAGCGTCGCGCAATGTTACGAACTTGCTCGCGATAACCGCGACAAAAACGTCGCGATGATTTACGAGCTGTATCAGAAAAAGTTGCAGGACAACAACGCGTTGGACTTCGACGACTTGATTTTTTTCACCGTGAAACTTTTTCGCGACTTTCCCGATGTCCTCGAAAAATATCAGGAACGCTACCAATACATTTTGGTTGACGAGTACCAAGACACCAACGGCGCACAGTACACCTTGACGAAGTTGCTTGCCGCGAAGGACAAGAACATTTGCGTTGTCGGGGACGCTGACCAGTCGATTTACGGTTGGCGCGGCGCGGACATGCGCAACATTTTGAATTTCGAGCAAGATTATCCGCAGGCGCGAGTGATTCTGTTGGAGCAAAATTATCGTTCGACGAAGACAATCCTTCACGCCGCAAACGCCGTCATTGAAAACAATCTTGACCGCAAGCCCAAAACTCTTTGGACTGCCAATGAGTTCGGCGAAAAAATCAAGTTCCGTCTGTGTGATAACGACAAGCAGGAAGCTTACGTTGTCGCGCGGGAAATTCAGCGGCTGGTGTCGCGGGAAAATTTTGCCTACAAAGAAATTGCGCTACTCTACCGCACGAACGCTCAATCCCGCATGTTTGAAGAAATTTTCATGCAGATGTCAATCCCATACATTATCATCGGCGGGCTGAAATTCTACGACCGCAAAGAAATCAAAGACATCATCGCGTACCTGCACGTTATCGCGAACCCGAACGACGGCGTTCATCTCATGCGGATAATCAACGTGCCACGGCGCGGGCTCGGCTCGACGAATTTAAATCGGCTGGTGCAATTCGCTGACGACGCGGGACTATCAATCTTTGAAGTCATCGCCGACGAAAAACTTTTGGCGCAAGTCCCCGAACTCACGGCGCGTTTCCGTAGCGGCGTCAGAGATTTCGCGGCAATGATGTTTAGTTTCATGGAGTCGGCGAAAAATCTTCCCGTCGACGAATTGATAAAAGTTGTCCTTGACGAGTCGGGCTATCGGAAAATGATTCGCGAAGGCAACGAAGACGGCAAACGTGACGCAATTTCCCGCGAAGAAAATTTGGATGCTTTCGTCACCAGCGCGAAAGATTTTGTCAACATGAACCCCGCCGGCACGCTTGAAGATTTTTTAAGTCACGTCGCGCTGATAACTGATCTTGATTCGCTCGAAGAAGAAGATTCACGCGTCAAGCTGATGACGGTTCACGCCGCCAAAGGTTTGGAATTTCCCGTGGTGTTCGTCGTCGGCATGGAAGACGGACTTTTTCCGCACGCGAACTGCCTTCACGATGATAACGCGTTGGAGGAAGAACGTCGCGCTTGTTATGTCGCGCTCACTCGTGCGGAGAAGAAACTTTACATCACGTCGGCGGAAATTCGCATGTTCAACGGCAACATTCGTCAACAGGAAATTTCGCGCTTTGTCGAGGAAATTCCCGACGCTTACGTTGAAAAGACTGACGGCAAAAAAAATCTTGCGCAAAGTCTTATTCAAGCTCGTGCGTCGATAAAAGTTCCGCCGCCGAAATCTGCTTACAAAGCTCCGACTGCCTACCGCGCTCCGCAAACCGTCAAGTCGTCCGAAAAAAAATCTGCGGTTGATTATCATGTCGGCGACCAAGTCAATCACAAAATGTGGGGACTCGGTACCGTCATGACTATCGACGGCAAGTACATCACGATTCAGTTCGCCAATCCAGAAATCGGCTCGAAAAAATTTTTGGTCAAAACCGCGCCGATTAACAAAATGTGAGGCAGGTGATTCACGTGGACATTGCGCAGGTCAAGGCGGAACTGATTCAGCTTCGCAAGGACATCAAGCGGCACAACAAAAAATATTATGAGCTCGACGCACCGGAAATTTCCGATTACGAGTACGATAAACTTATGGCGCGGCTCAAGGAGTTGGAGGCGGCTTATCCCGAATTCGTCACGGCGACATCACCAACGCAAACCGTTGGCGGCTCGGCTCGGCGTGAGGCGGGAAAACTCGTTGCGCATGATGTGCCCATGCTCTCACTGCAAGACGTGTTCAATCGCGACGACGTGGAAAATTTCGTCAACGACACAATCGAAAAACTCGGCACGGTTGAATTTGTTGTTGAGGAGAAAATTGACGGCTTGAGCCTGGCGTTGCGCTACGTCGACGGCAAATTCACGCAGGCGATCACTCGTGGCGACGGGATTCATCAAGGCGAAGACGTCACCGAAAACGCACGCGTCATTGATGATGTCGTTCAGCAACTCGTCGACGCACCGGCTTACCTTGAGATTCGTGGCGAAGTCTACATGACGCACGAAAATTTCACGGCTACAAACGTTCGACAAGAAAAGCTCGGCTTGAAAACTTTTGCGAACCCCAGAAATTGCGCGGCAGGTACGCTCCGACAACTCGACAGCAGAATTGTTCGCGAACGGCGGCTTTCAATGTTCGTGTTCAATCTGCAGAAAATTGACGGCATCGAACTTTCAAGCCACGTCGAAGCTTACGACTTCATGACGCGCAACGGAATCAAAATCATTCACGGTTACGCGGTCTGCAAAAATTTCGACGAGGTTTGGCGGGCGATTGAGGACATCGGCACGCGGCGCGACATGCTCGGCTACGACATCGACGGCGCAGTTGTCAAGGTCAACAATTTCGCGCAACGTGAAATTCTCGGCGCAACAAGCAAATTTCCGCGTTGGGCTGTCGCTTACAAATATCCGCCCGTCGAACGTGAAACTGTCCTGCGTGACATTGAATTGAGCGTTGGGCGAACTGGTCGAATCACGCCGACTGCGATTTTCGACGCGGTGAATTTGAACGGCACAAAAGTCGAACGCGCCACGCTCCACAATCAAGACTTCATTGACGCGTTGGGCGTTCAAATCGGCGATACGATTCGCGTCTACAAATCGGGCGAAATTATCCCGCGAGTCAGTGGCGTCGTTGCGAAGGGCTCGAACAATTCCGCGCCGTACAAAATCCCCGACACTTGTCCCGCCTGCAATCACAAGCTCGAACGCGAAGAGGATGCCGCCGATTTCCGTTGCGTCAATCCGAATTGCCCCGCGCAGTTGGAAAATCATCTGCTGAATTTCGTCGGGCGCAACGCAATGGACATCAAAGGGCTCGGCGAAACGTCAATCCCGAAGCTTATCGCTGAAGGTTTTGTCCGCAACGTTGCCGACGTGTACAAGTTGAGCAGTCGCCGTGATGAACTGCTTGCGAAAAAAATTTTCGGGCTCGCGAAGTCGACAGATAAAATTTTGGCGGCGATTGACGAGAGCAAAAAAAATTCGCCTGCAAGACTGCTGACGGGCTTGGGAATATTTGGCGTAGGCAGCGCGGCGGCTCGTGACCTCATCAATCATTTCGGCGGACTTGATGAACTTTCAAAGTCGACGCTTGACGAACTGCAACAAGTCCCCGACATCGGCGCGGTCACGGCTCAGCACGTCAAAGATTTTTTCGACGACGCCGACAATATCAAAATCCTCGATGAGTTGCGGAACGCGGGCTTGACGTTCACTGCCGACAAAAAAAATTTCGCCACAGGTTCGCCAATCGCAGGGAAAATTTTTGTCTTGACGGGCACGCTGACGAATTATACGCGCGACATGGCGACGGCTCTGCTTGAAAGTTTCGGCGGTATCGTCAAGACTTCCGTCGGCAAGAAAACCGATTACGTCATTGCGGGCGATTCTGCCGGCTCGAAACTCACGAAGGCGCAGGAGCTCGGCATAAAAATTTTGTCCGAAACCGACTTTGAAGAACTTTTGACGGAGGCGAAAATTTTTGAGCAAGAAGCTAAAAAAAACTAATGCGGCGCGAATTCTCGACGGGCTCGGCATCACTTACGAGATAAAAACCTACGAAGTCGACGAAACGGATTTATCAGCGGTGCACGTCGCGCAAATTTCGGGGCTCGACATCAAAATGATTTTCAAAACGCTGGTGGCACGCGGCGACAAAACTGGTATAATTATGGCGGTTATCGGCGGCGACGATGAACTTGACTTGAAAGCTTTGGCGAAGGCAAGCGGCAACAAATCGGTCGAGATGATCGCGTTGAAAGAACTTTTGCCGTTGACGGGCTACGTTCGCGGCGGTTGCTCACCTTTGGGCGCAAAGAAAAATTATCCCGTGTACATCGACAGCCGAGCGTTGACGTTGGAAAAAATTTCAATCAGCGCGGGACTTCGCGGCATGCAAATTGTCCTGTCGCCGCAAGATTTAGTTCGGGCAGTGAACGCAACAACAGCCACATTGACGGCATGACCACTTACACGGCAAACAACGAAAATTAGTTCTGAAAAAATTTTTGGGAGGTCATTCAAATGAAAATTCTGTTCGTATGTAGCGGCAACACTGGTCGTTCTCCGATGGCGCAATTCGTCATGAAAAAACTTGTCGACGACGCGGGCTTGAGCGACAAAATTTCCGTCGAGTCTGCGGCAAGCAAACCTACTGACGGCGGCTCACTTCATCAAGGAATCGCAATGAAACTGCGCATGGAAAATGTTCCCTTCGACGCACACAATGCACGAATCATCACGCCAGACGATTACGCCGAGAACGATTTGATTGTCTGCATGGACGCGGGCAATGTTGAGCAAGTCAAGGACATTTGCGGCGGGGACCCCGACGGGAAAATTTCAATGCTCCTCGACCGCGACATTCCCTGGGACAAAAACGGCTTCGCGAAAACCTACGACGATATTTTGAGCGGCTGTCGGGCGTTGCTGAAGAAAATTACCGCCCAATGAACACGCAGTACATTTTCGAACAAATCAAGCCGTGCGTCAGTGAAAACAAGCTCACTTACGACGACTTCGAGAAAATTTTCGGCTTCCTGCCGCTCAAAGAGCAGTACGCGATTTGTTACGCCATTGAGGACGAATTGAAAATTGAGCTCGTCGACGAGATAAACACCACGCTTGTTGCCGAAGAAATTCCCGCCGAAATTGTGCCGCTCATTGTCAAAAAGCCGTATGAAATTAAAGTTCCGAACAAATTTTTGATTCGCTTGATTCAGGACGGCGACGAACAGGCTCGTCAAGATCTTTGCGTTAAAAATCGCGGGCTTGTCGAAAGTATTGCCGCACGGTGTGAAAGACATGAAAAAAATTTTAATACGCAGTTGACGTTTGATGATTTAACTCAAGAAGGATTCGTCGGCATGTTAAAGGCTACTAAACGATTTGACTTCAGCAAGGAAACGGAGTTCAGCACCTACGCGACGTTTTGGATTGAACAAGCGATACAGCGGGCGATTTATGACACGGGTCTCGTGATTCGATTACCTGTTCATCTCGTCGAAAAGATTAAAACGTTGAAGCGGCTTGAAAAAAAATTTTTGCAACAAGGATTTTCTTTGAGGCGACGCATTGAACTGATTGCTAAAGAGACGGGCTGGGAGCTGGAAGATGTAAGGCATCTCTTCGCATTGAGTGCGGCGCATTTAAACATAACGTCATTGGATGCGCCGGTCGGCGAGGATATGGACACGCCGCTTGCAGATTTTATCGCCGACGAGGAAGAAACTGTCGACGAAAAAATTTCGTTCGTGCTACTCAAAGAACAACTTGACGAAGTTTTGAGCACGTTGACGCCGCGCGAAGGTGAAGTTTTACGGTTGAGATTCGGACTTGAGGACGGGCACGAACGCACGCTTGAGGAAGTCGGGAAAATTTTCAACGTCACTCGCGAACGAATTCGCCAAATCGAGGCAAAGGCTTTGCGTAAACTCCGTCACCCCGCGCGGTCAAAAAATCTCAAAGAATTTCTGGACTGAGGAGGCGACATTTTGACGAACGAAATTATTTCCGACGTACTGCGCGGGAAAATCGCCGACTTGCCCGAAAAAAATTTTGCCGTCGTGCTCAAGGGTGTTCCGCTGAATTTTGTCGACGATAAAAATTTCCCCGAAGATCTTGACGCGGCAAAAGACAATCCGCTTAATTATTTTTCACGGCTGACGTTTGGCGAACGAAATTTTTTCACGCACGAAGAATTTCTTTTGCTGAATTCGTTCGTTCTGGCTCAGTATGATTCGGTTTATCTGCTGAATAATAATATGTTCATGGAGCAATATCCGATTGCTGCGAAATTTTGCGACGCGACGAAAAAACTTTTGCTTGAACACTTCACGGAGCCGGAAAATATTCTCGACGAACCGGAAGCGAAAAACCTTGGCAGTGTCGCGAAAATCGTTGACATGTTCGTCGGGCTGAAGGACTGCGGCGATTATCTTGTCGGCGTCTACAACGACGAACAACTTTTGAGCGAGCCGAAGATTAAAATTTTGAATCTGTTCGCGCCCGTCAATGTTGAGCTTGCTGAAATCGATTCGACCGCCGCGCAGAATTTTATCGACCTGCAAGACGAGACGGACTTTGTTGACTTCGTGCGGCAAATTATTTTTTCGACACCGCAAAAAATTTTCGTGCGAACTCAAAATTACACGGGCGACAAAGCGCGACTCGATGAGCGTTTGAAAATTCTCGGCAAATATTTTTCCACGCAGACAAAAATTTTCCGCGTACGTCCCGAAGAATTCAGACGTGGTTTTGAACACCGCGACGCTTACACCGACATTCTCAAACGCCACTGGAATTACGACACGTTCAGAAATTTTACGGTCTACGACCTGCAAAAACTCGACGACGGAATCAAAAGCACGTTCGACGTTTCGCAGGAACAAATCATTTCGGACATCGTGCAGCAAGTCGAACTTTGCATGGACAACGAAAATTTCCGCGACGTTTTCGTTACGGCACCGACGGGCGCAGGCAAATCCATCATCTTCCAAGTTCCAGCGATTTACCTTGCCGAGAATCACAAGTTGCTGACGATTGTAATTTCGCCGCTGATTGGGCTGATGAACGACCAAGTCAAAAATCTTGAGCTGAAAAATTATCGGCAAGCCGAAACGATAAACTCCGACATTTCGCCGATTGTCAAGGAGCAAATCATTGACAGAGTCGCGGCGGGCGAATGCAATATCCTGTACATTTCGCCGGAAACGTTGATGGGGCGCAGTGACATTGAACAGCTTATCGGCGACAGAACGGTCGGGTTGATTGTCATTGACGAGGCGCACATCGTCACCACGTGGGGCAAACAATTTCGTCCCGATTATTGGTTCCTCGGCGACCACATCAGGAAATTGCGCAAAGTTCAGAGTGAACGCAAAGGTCATTCGTTCGTTATCGCGACGTTCACTGCCACGGCGATTTATCACGGCGTCGAGGACATGTATGAGGACACGATTAACAGCCTGCACCTGCTCGACCCGATAACTTATCTCGGCTACGTCAAGCGCGGCGACATTGAAATTTCTATCGACAGGAAACCGTTCGACAAAGGTGAGCGCGCCGAATTCGACCTGCCGAAGTACACCGAACTTAAAGCCGCCGTATTGAGCGCGAATATCTGCAGGAAAAAGACGTTGATTTATTTCCCTGAAGTCCAACTCATCGAAAAAGCCAAGATGCGTCTTCAGCACGACAATCTTTTTTCAGGCGTCGCGACTTTTCACGGGCAAATGTTCAAAGACGATAAGCGCGAGAACTACGAAAAATTTTTGAGCGGCGAAAAACCTGTCATGCTTGCGACGAAAGCTTTCGGCATGGGCATTGACATTAACGACATTGAAATTGTCATGCACTTCGCGCCGACGGGCAACGTCTGCGATTACGTTCAAGAGTTGGGGCGGGCTGCTCGTCGCGAAGATCTGCGCGGCTCGGCATGTTACCATTACGACACGAGCGACTTCAAATACATCAAGCGACTGCACGGGCTTTCCGCAATAAAAAATTATCAGCTGGTTGCCGTGGCGAAAAAAATTTACGCGCTGTGGAGTTTCAATCATAAAAAAAATCTCTTGCTTGACGCGGAGAATTTCGCGTACATCTTCGACAAGAACGCCGACGAATCTAACGCCGTCAACAAAGTCAAAACTGCGTTGCTGATTATCCAAAAAGATTTCGAGGCGCGATTTGGTTTCTCGCCGATAACAGTTCGCCCGATACCGCTTTTCGCAATCGGTTTCTTCGCAACAAATCCGTCGGTGCAAAAAAATCTTCGCCGCGACTTTGGAAATTGTTTCACGGAGATTGAGCCGTCGCTCAATATCTGCCGCGTGAATTTGCAAATGATTTGGGAGAAAAATTTCCGCGACAAGTCCTTTCCGCAGTTCAAATATCTGCTTTACACCAAGAGTGCCGAATTGACCTTCAACGGAAATTATCCGCTTGAGCCCGCGCTTTGTGTCGAGATTGATTTTGCCGCCGATTGCCGCGCAGTTTTTCAAAATTTGTTCGGGAAGTTCAAGACCGCGATAAATCGTTCCGTCAAGGAGATTAAATACACTTCCGTCGCCAAATTAACGGAAGAGCTTGCCGACGAAAAAATTTCAGAATATCGAGTACGAACCATCTGCGAAATTTTGATTGCGTCGATAAATTCCTACCGAAAAAATTTCAACACCAAGATTCATTCAATGGTGGCTGAAAAAACTTTGCCGAATGGAAAAATAATTTACTGGTTCAATGCGGCGATAAAATCCTATTTCGCGTGGGTCGAAAAAATTTTCAACAAAATTCTCGACGAGACTCACGGCGGGCAATTTTACATTACGAACGCGGCGGGCAATTCTGCCAAAGAAATTAACACGGTCCTCGGAATTCTTGAGGCATTGGGCGTGCTGAATTTCAACATGACGGGCGGCGCGAACAGCCAGCTTTACATCCACATCAACCAGATCCGCAACTTGAAAAATATATTCGACGCTGGCGCGAATTACTCCAACAAAATTTTGAAGTCGGTCAAGATGCGGCATGAAATTTCCGTCGCGATGCTCACGTACATTTACGAAAACGACTTCGACAACGCGGCGATTTGGAATCTGCTTGAAGATTATTTCCTCGGCAAAATCCCCGACGAAGTTCGCGCGGCTCATTGAAATTTTTTCGGAGGTGACAACATGAAAGAACACGTTCACAAGGACGTCGTTATAATCGGCGCGGGCATGGCGGGCTTGACGGCTGCTCTTTACTGCGGACGCATGAACCTTGACACGCTCGTTTTGGAAAATGCAATCATCGGCGGACAAATCGCCAACGCCGTCGCAATCGAAAATTATCCCGGCTTCGTCAGCGTCAACGGCAGAGATTTAATCGCCACGCTCCAAACTCAAGCGGAGAATTTCGGCGCGGTTGTTGACGAGTTCGACGAAATTGAACGCGTTACGCTCAAATCGACGCCGAAAATCATCGAGACGCAAGAAAAAATTTATGCGGCGGACGTTGTGATTATCGCCAGCGGCATGAATCGTCGAAAGCTCCCGTTGCCCGAAGAAAAAAAATTCGCGGGACGCGGCGTCCATTACTGCGAGCTGTGCGACGGTCACGCTTATGACGGCAAAATCATCGCGGTTATCGGCGGCGGCAATGCTGCTGTCGACGCGGCAAATTTTTTGACAAAGTACGCCAAACATCTCTATTTGATTCACCGCTCCGAATTCCGTGCCGACGAAATTTCCCAACAACGTCTTCGCGCTAACGACAAAGTCACGATTATGTTGCAGACGGAAATCAAAGCTCTGCGCGGCGACAAAAGGCTTGAGTCGATTGAAATCCTCGACAAAATTTCAGGCGTGACGAAAACGCTTGCGGTCGACGGAATTTTTGTTAACATAGGCGTTGAGCCGAACACGCAACTTTTCAAGGATGAGCTGACGTTGAGCGCGAGCGGTCGAATTGTTGCGGGCGAAGATTGTCGGACGGAAATTGCCGGAGTCTTTGCGGCGGGCGACGTTCGTGAAAAAGAAATTCGCCAACTCACGACGGCTGCTTCTGACGGCACGACTGCTGCTCTTCTCGCCGAAAAATATTTATCGAAACTTAATCAATAAAAAATCGCCGCGCAGATTTTGTACGGCGAAAGATTTTGGCGCGAAGTCAAGTTGGCTCCGCGTCTTTTCTTTTGTAAGGTTCCTCGTTTTTGATGCACTCGAAAATTTTTTCTTGAGCTGACTCATCGTCGCCTTTGAAAATAATTCTCTCTAAATTCGGGCAACGTTCAAAAACCCAATCGCCAATTTCAAGGATACTGTCAGGAAGAGTTATCTCAGTCAAATGCGTGCATCCAAAAAAAGCAAAATCCTCTATCAACGTGACAGAATCGGGAATTTCAACGTGAGTTAAGTTCTCGCAACCAGAAAAAATCCCCATGGCAATTTTGGTAATGTCGGCGGGAAGTTTCACAGTTTTCAAGTTCGTACAATAATTAAAAGCAAAGCTTCCAACCGCCTTAACGCCGTCAGAAATTTTTACCGCAACCAAATCGTAGCAATGAGAAAAAGATCCCTCTTCAATCGTCGTAACGTTGGCGGGAATTTCTATCTTCTTCAAATCACAGCCACTAAAAGCTTCCTTGCCAATCTTGACTACGCTTTTTGGGATTTTTATTCCATTCAAGCCGCAACAACTGAAAACATTCTTGCCAATCTCGGTAACGCCGTCGGGAATTTTTATCTTCGTCAAACTCTCGCAAGAACTGAAAGCTCCTTCGCCCATTTCAGTGACGGATTCAGGAATTTCTATCGCCTGCAGAAATTCGCAACCGCTGAAAGCGTGATCGCCAATCGTCGTGACACCGTCAGCAATGATAACTTTTTTAATCGCAGTCTTGCTTAGACTCCACCAAGCGACATTTTCAACCGAAGAATAATCTTCCATTGCGCCTGTGCCGCTGATTGTAAGCGTGCCTTCGTCGTCAAGTGTCCACGTCAAATTTTCTCCGCAAGTTCCGTTCATCTCGTTTCACCTCCCAAAAATATTTTACTTTACACTAAAGGCAATGTCCATTTTCAAATTCGTGCAGGGAATTTTTCACGGCAATAGAAATAGTCAAATTACAGGAGGTTGATTGATTTGGTTAAGGTTTATTCGTTTGAAAGTTGTCCGTGGTGCACGAAAGTTAAAAATTATCTTAAAGCTCGCGGCGTTGAATTCGAAGTTCGCGACATCGAATTGAGCGAAGAGGCGGCTAAAGAGTGCCTGAAAATTTCGGGCGACTTGACTGTTCCCGTGACGACGATTGACGGCGTGAATTACGTTCTCGGCTTCGATAAGCGCAAAATTGATGAACTTCTCGCGGCTCAATAAAATCGATTGCAAAAAAAACGGCTCCTTCCGTCAACGGAGGGAGTCGAATTTTTTTGACGAAATTTATTTCTGCGACATCGTGAAAGTTTGTATCGGCAACCCGCAAGATTTGAGCCACTCGACGACGACGGGCGAATCGAATTTTATTGACCGCTCAACGAAAATTGCCGCGACTCTGAATTGTTTTGCGAACGCGGACAACACGTCGGGAGTTTCGTTCAGCGCGAAGTCCATCGACGAGAAATTTTCCGTGCAGAAAATTTTTCCGTTGCCGACGGGGCGCATGATGTACACGCCGACGTTTGGAATGTTTTGCTCGAAGTATTCGCCCAAAATTTTTTGCTCACGTTCATCACGCGGCGTCGCCAAAATTAAAATATTCCGCTCAAACTTTTGGCGCACGTTCGCGGCAATTTCTTGAAGACTTTGCATTAACGCGCGGTGATTTTGCTCACTGACCTGCTTGCGAATTGCGGAATCGTCCTGTTGAGCGTAATACTGCATGACGGCAAACTTGTCGGCAATCGTCGAGTAATGCGCGAAGAAATTTCCACGACGAACATCTGCGGCAAGCGGCACCATCATCGCGGGATTGGACTTAACTGCGTCGAAAAATTTGACCTGCCGCATTTTCAAAGTTGTCAGCTCGAGGAACGCTTTACCCTTCGGCGTGTGCAAGAAAATTACGGACGTGCCGCGATTGTCAAACATCTCCGGCGCAAAACTCTGAATGCCCCACGCGTCGCCCAATGTCAAATCGCTTTGCCCGTTCGGAAACTTGAACTTGCATGCGTGACAACTCGGACGTTCGCTGACACCGCTCAAAAAGAGTTTGCCGTAAATGTCTTTGTAAACTGGACAAATCGAATGCCCTTGGTCAGCGAAATTTATTTCAAGCTGAGAAGTTGCCCAGCCTTTGCGTTTGCTACGGAAGTTGACGTGCCTTATCTCGTGAGCGTAGCCGAGTTCGCCGATATAATTTTCCCACAGCGCGGGTGACGGCGTTCCGTGGCAGATTATGTCGACCGTCAAAAGATTTTCGTTGTCGCCGCCGAGAAATTTTTTCAAGCCAGCGCATTGGCAGGGCGTGCCGCTGAACAGGACGCTTGTCGATTTGAGCATGTCGCGAACTCGCCGATAAACATCGTCGATTTTGCTTTGAACGTACTTGCTGCCGCGCAGATTTTCCAATTCGTCGTGAGTGTGAGCCGCCGTGTGCTTGACGTGAAAATTTTCGTCGAAGCCCGCGCCGAAGACGACACCACCGCTTTGCAAGACAAGTTCGCTCAATGCCGTGAACGCGCCGCCCGATGAACTGTGCCTACGAATTTTTTCGTCGGGATTGATTGCCGCAAAGACTTTCGGGAACGTGTCGGGGAATTTTTTCGTGAAGTTGAGCGCGGGACAAGTCGCATCACATTTTCCGCACGAAACGCACAGTTCGCGATTAATCGTCGGATAAGCAAAACCTTCGGCGTCGCGGCGCATTTCAATGGCATTTTTCGGGCAGACGTTGGCGCACGCCTCGCACCCGCTACAATCGGCGCGGTTGGCGGAAATCATTTCTTCAATCTTCATTATGCGTCACCTCCCAAAAGTCTCTCCAAAGGATCAACGCCCAATGCTTCCGACAAAAATCTGAACGCTTTGATTCGTTCATGCGGCAGAACTTCATCGCGGCGGGTGAAGTCAATCGTCAATGCCTCGTCTGCCGTGAAAATTTTATCCCTGCGCGGCGATCTGTCTTCCAAACCGAAGAGTTTAAGCAGGCTCGTTATTCGCGACGACATAGCGACGCCGCTACTGTCGTTGTCGAGTTCGCGGTTGATGAACGGTCGTTTGAACAAAATCGAGAACGCAACACCGTGAAATGAGTTCGTGAATATCAGCGACGCGTTGGAGAACAGCCAGATAAATTCCGCAGGTCCGACGGTGAAGTGGTTGTAATTCAGCACGTCGAGCAAATTTATCACCGGCAAGCCGAGTTCGTCAGCAAGTGTCTTGACTTCGGGCGGCGGCAATTTCCGCAGATAATACGTCAGCACGAATCCGCGCTGATATTATTCGCATTTGCATACCTCCCAAAAATTTTTCAGCGAGCCAAAATAATTTCTTCAATGCGTGCGCTTTCCGCCTCGATTTTGCTGATGACGCCTAACTTTTCCATTGCGTTGATAACGACAAGCTGACGTTCTTTGGCGCGGTGGAAGTCGACGTAAGGCGAATTGAGACTTGGAGCATTCGGCAGACCGGCGAGCATGGCGCATTCGGCGATTGTCAAGTCGGCGGGCTCTTTGGCAAAGTAGCCCTGCGCGGCGTCGTAAATGCCGTAAAAATTCGAGCCGAAGTAAATCGAGTTCAAGTAGAGCTCAAGAATTTTATCCTTGCCGAAATTTTTTTCCATGTTCATCGATAAGACAAGTTCTTCGGCTTTGCGTGATAAAGTTCGGTCGGACGTGAGGAACAAATTTTTGACGGTCTGTTGAGTGATTGTCGAGCCGCCTTCCTGAATTTCGCCCGCCTCAACGTTAACGACGATTGCTCTGGCAATGCCGATAAGATCGAAGCCTTTGTGGGTGTAAAAGCGCGTGTCCTCAACGGCAATGATGGCTTGCCCCATAAGGAAAGGCATTTCGTTCAGCGCGACGTAATGCGGGATATTTTTAATCTTCGCGTCGACGGCGGGTTTGATTGAAATCATTCTGTCGATTGCGGCGAAAATTCCCGTATCGTCTTGCGGTTCAGGCGTGAGCGTTTCATCTGCGCCCAAAGTCTTTTCCTTGTCGCTTGAACGTTGATTTTTGACATTCGCCGCTTTGTCGTCGTCGGGATAATTCGCGGGGTCGAACGGCTGATTGTTGCGTTCATCGAACAGCGTTTTGATTGTCGACGCGCTGACGGTTTTTTCTGGCTTTTTGTCTGGAACGCTGTCTTCATCATCGCTCCGCAAGGCGAACGTTATCGCAAACGAAATGGTGAACGTCACCAACATTGCGAAGAGAAACCTAAAAATTTTAAAAATCACTCTGAATGAACGCCTTTGCTTCGGCGCGTTACCGTTGCTCAAAAAAAATTTTCTCCTCTCAAATGTAATCGCGGGCAGTTTATCACAGAAAATTTTTCGTGACAAGAAAAAAGGACGCCATTAACGACGCCCCGTTTTATTGTGCGATTAAATTCAAGTTGCGTTGCCGCTCAACATGCTCAATAAAAATTTCGCGGGCACACCGACAATCGGTTGCTCTGGCGCAAATGAATCGGTCAAGCCGCTTTTCGCCCGCTGAAGTGCCTCGACCTGCGCGGACTCATCGCAAGCTTTCTGCAAAATTTGTTCCTGCTCGAAAAGTTCCTGTTCAGCTTTGAGACGCGATTTCAAACGTTTGAGCCGACGCTCCCAATAAGTTTCTTCCTCAACGTGGTGCGAATCATTTTTGTGAATCGCCAACGATTGCCCGCGATAATCTTCCTTAGTCGCGCCGAATTGTATAACTTCATGACGACCGTAAGTGCCAGGGTAGCCGCAAAGATAATCGGGAAAACTAAGCTCTTCGCGGACGCTGTCGAGAACCCACGCCTCGTAATCGGGATCATTCTGCATTGCCGAAAAGCCCGCGTCAGAAATGACAATCGTCACGTCGTCGCGGTGCCGAGTGATGTTGCGCGGAATGTTTTGCAATTTGCCTTCAATGTAAGCTTTGTACTCGTCAAACGACATTTCCTGCGGAGAAATTTTTTTGAGTCCGTCGCGTGCCTCGGAAAGAATTTCAGCGTAAGTCCTCGACGTGTGCCAACTCTCAACGCGCCGCTCCAAATCTTCCATCAAAGTCACTGCGCCGCCGATATAGCAGTTGTCCAAATGAATTTCGTTGCCCGTCATGTTATCGCCTCCTCGGCAATGTTATCGGCGGGCAATGACTTCAGCGTGAACTACTCGCCGCCTGAAGAGGCGGGAGCTTCCTGAATCATCGAGGTTGCGCCGAGGTTGCGTCTTATTTCCTCTCATACAGGCTTTACTTCCCGCAGTCCCTGCGGTAGATGAATTTCGTATAAGTGCAACTATTCATTGAGTTACGTGTGTCCGGATTTCTGACTTACCACCCGCCTTACGGTCAAGGAGCCTCACGCCGGCTCTTTCTCGCACAAGCTTACTGTCTTTCGACGCTGTCTCTATTCAGCTGAGGAGACGTTTCCTCCTTTCGTTTGTATTTTATCAGTTGCATTTTTTAGCGTCAACAAAAAAGCGCGATTCATCCCACCGCCTACAGAGGCGGGGGAATTCTCGCACTTTTAGGTTAAAGTCTGTTGGCACAATCTAGCAGTGACGGTTCTTTTTCCGCCTGACTTTGTTGCCGCACGCTTGACGTAGCGAACTACGCCTGCGCGTTTGCGCCTTGTCAGTCGAAAAAATTCCTCGTCACATGATAGCTTTAATTTATCAACACACCCCAGAACGCTCACCACTGATTGAGTTTCATTAAATTGCCGTGAACAATCGTGGCGACAGCGCGACCTTTGAATTGGCGACCAATGAACGGCGAATGACTACCTTTAGTGTAAAATTTTTTCGCGTCGACAGTCCAAACGAGTTCGGGGTCAATAATCGTGATGTCAGCGGGCGCGTCAATCGACAAGTTGCCGCCGTCAAGCTTGAAAATATTCGCGGGCTCAGCCGTCATCTTTGAAATCAGCGTCCGCAAATCGATTTTGCCTTTGTGATAAAGTTCGGTGAACAGAACGCCAATACACGTCTCCAAGCCGGGAAAACCGCTCGGCGCGTAGATGTATTCACGATCTTTTTCTTCGGGCGCGTGCGGCGAATGGTCAGTTACAATCGCGTCAATCGTCCCGTCAATTAAACCTGTCAAACAGGCGTCGCAATCGGCTTGCGTCCTCAACGGCGGATTGATTTTCGTTGACGCGTCGGCGGGATTAACTTCGTCTTCAGTCATTGTAAGATGTTGCGGCGTGACTTCGGCAGTGACTTTGACACCGCGACGTTTCGCCTCACGAACAATATCGACCGCCCGCGCAGAACTGATGTGAGCAATGTGAACGCGTCCGCCGCTGTATTCGGCAAGCAGACAATCGCGGGCAACGGCAATGTCTTCGGCGACAGTCGGGCGACCTTTCAAGCCGAGCAGCGCAGAACGTTTGCCTTCGTTCATGACGCCGCCTTCAACGAGCGTGGTCTCTTCCTCGTGGCAAATGATTACTTTGTCGGTGTTGTGCAGATAATCAAGCGCGTTGAGGAAAATTTTTGCGTTGTCGTCGAAATTGCCGTCGTCGCTGAAGGCAACCGCGCCCGCCGCAATCATGTCGCGCATCTCAGCGAGTTCTTGACCGTGGCGACCTTTGGTGACCGCGCCGATAATTTTGACGTTGACTATGCCGACTTCTTCAGCACGTTTGACCATTGCGCGAACGAGAGCCGCATTGTCGACCGCAGGAGAAGTGTTGGGCATTGTGGCAATCGTAGTGAAACCGCCCGCCGCCGCCGCTTTCGAGCCGCTCAAAAAATCTTCCTTAGCTTCTTGACCAGGTTCGCGAAGATGAACGTGCATATCAATCAAGCCAGGCGTGACGAGCTTGCCTGTCGCGTCGTACTCGTAATCGGTAGAAAATTTTATGTCGGGCTTGACCGCCGCAATCCGTCCGTCAATAACCAGAACATCAGCCACGCCGTCGAAGTCGTTAGCAGGGTCGATAACGCGTCCGCCGCGAATAAGGAGCGACGTTGAAATATTCGACTCCATGCGCCTAATCTGCCACGTTTGATTCATGAGTTCGTCCCTCCGTTCAATGTCAAGTCGAGCAACGCCATACGCACCGCCACGCCGTTTTGAACTTGTTCTTGAATTGCCGAGCGTTCGCCGTAAGTGACCTCCGACGAAATTTCAAGTCCTTTGTTCTGTGGTCCTGGATGCAGGATTAAAACGTCGTCTGCCGCAAGTCTCAAGCGATCGTCGTTGATTCCGAAGACTCGCGCATATTCTCGCGTTGACGGAAATAATCCCGCTTGTTGTCGTTCAAGCTGAATTCGCAGGACATTGATGACGTCCGCGCCTTGAATTGCTTCGTCAACCGATTCGTGGAGCGTCACGCCGTCGAACTCAAAAAATCTCGGCAACAACGTTTTCGGTCCGGCAAGATGAACATTCATGCCCATTTTCGTCATTGCGTAAACATCGGAGCGGGCGACGCGACTGTGAAGAATATCGCCGACGATAACGACTTTGAGACCTACAAGCCGACCTTTGCGCTGTTCAATCGTAAACAAATCAAGCAGTGCTTGTGACGGGTGCGCGTGAGCTCCGTCGCCGGCATTGATTATTATCGGCTTGACGACCTGCGTTGCAAAATCCGCCGCGCCTTCAGCTTTGTGACGCATGACAATCGCATCAACGCCCATCGCCTCAATCGTGCGCAACGTGTCGCGAAGACTTTCGCCCTTGACGATTGAACTTGTGCCGCTGTTTATGCTGACGACGTCCGCGCCAAGATATTTGCCGGCCAATTCAAACGACGTGCGCGTTCTGGTTGACGGCTCGTAAAAAAGATTGACGATTGCCTTGCCGCGCAGGTTTGGCAATTTTTTATCGCCGCCACGACGAATGATTTGTTTCATCTTGCGTGCGGTGTTGAGCACGAGATGAATTTCTTCCGCCGAAAAATTTTTCAGTGCGACGACGCTTTTGCCGAACAAACTTACTGCGTCTTCATTACTCATTCCGATTCCTCATTCCTCTGAAAATTTCCCCGAACGTTTGCGTTGAGCCGCTGATGTGATAAAATTGCGCGGTTGAATTCAAAAATTCGGAGGTGCTTATCTTGAAAGCATTGGAAAAAATTTCCGACGTTGTATCGAAGTATATGGCGTTGTTCGCGATTTTGACGGCGATTGTCGCGTTCGTCGTTCCGAGTTCGCTCACGTGGGCTGCGCCGCATGTACCGTCATTGTTGGGTGTGGCGATGTTCGGTATGGGTATGACGTTGCGCGTGGAAGACTTCCGCGAAATTTTCCGTCGTCCGCGTGATGTGCTTATCGGCGTAGTAGCTCAATTCGTGATAATGCCGCTACTTGCTTACAGGCTCGCGACGATTCTCAATCTGCCGGCGGAATTAGCGGCGGGCGTGATTCTGGTCGGAACGTGTCCAGGCGGCACCTCGTCGAACGTTATGACTTTCCTTGCAAAAGGCGATCTCGCGCTGTCGGTGTCAATGACTATGACGACGACGTTGCTTGCTCCGTTCGTCACGCCGATTTTGACGTTGTGGCTTGCGGGCGCGTGGATTGATGTTTCCGTCTCCGCAATGATGCTGTCGATTGTCAAAGTCGTCATCGCGCCGATAATTTTGGGTCTCGTCATCAACCAACTGTTCAGCGATTTTGTTCAGCGCGTGATAAAAATTTTGCCGCTGATTTCGATTATCGCGATACTGTTTGTTCTCGGCGGCGGAATCAGCGTTAATGCGGAGCGCATTTCGGAAACGGGCTTGATGATTGTCGCAATCGTCGTCTGCCACAATCTTTTTGGTTACGCGCTCGGTTACTTTGTCGCGAAAATTTTCGGCATGAATCTTACGAAGTCGAAGACACTTTCGATTGAAGTCGGTATGCAGAATTCGGGACTGGCGACTACGTTGGCAATGACTCACTTTGGTGCGGCGGCGTCAATTCCTGGCGCATTGTTCAGCGTGTGGCACAACATATCGGGTTCGCTCTTGGCAAATTATTTGTCGCGGAAAAATTGACGGTCACGGAAGAGCCGCAAAGTAATCGACAGGCCAGAAGATTAACGCCGCTTTGCCTTTGAGCAACTCAAGCGGAACGAATCCGACATCGGGGAACCGCGAATCCAACGAATTGCGCCGATTGTCGCCGCAGACGAAAAGCGTACCTTCCGGCACAGTCTGTTTAGGATATTCGGTGCGCGTCTTTTCGGCAATGTAATCCTCGTTGACCAGCGCGTCGTTGACGTAAACATGACCGTCCTTAATTTCGATTGTGTCGCCGCCGACAGCGATAACGCGTTTGATAAAATTGCGATTATGGTCACGCGGATAGCGGAAGACAACAACTTCACCTTTCAGCGGTTCGCGCCAATAGTAAATGAATTTGTTGACGACAAGCCGTTCGCCGTCCTGCAATGTCGGTTGCATACTCGGTCCGTCGACAACGTAAAGTTCAACGATAAAAGTCCGAATCAGCATTGCGACAATCAATGCGCCCGCGATTGACAGCACCCAACTTTTTACCTCGTTAAAGTTTATTGATTTCATGCAAAAGTCCCCTCGTGAATTGCTGATTAGAGCGCGTTGCTAAACTTGGAATTACGATGTGACGAGGAATTTTTTCGACTGACAAGGCGCAAGCACGAAGGCGTAGTAAGCTACGTCAAGCGTGCGGCAACGACGTCAGGCGGAAAAATAACCGTCACTGCCAGAGTTCACCAACAGACTCTACAAACGTTTGCCAATTTATTCTGCCACTGCCGCAATTTTCCTGCCGAACTTGGCGTAATAAAAGAATCCGTCGCTGTTAGAGTTTGCCAACAGTCTCTAATAAAAAACTTGTTGCAGGCAAAGACCATGTGCGGGAGCCGTGGCGGGCACGAGACTTCTATCGCGGGAGTCGAGAATTTTTTTGAAGTCGTCAAGCGTTATTCTGCCGCGACCAACCGCAACCGTCAACGCAACGATATTTCGCGCCATGTGATACAAAAAGCCGCTCGCGTGCAATTTTATCGTCAAGATGTCGCTGCCGAAAATATTTTCCTCGAACAGCTCGGCAATGTAAATCGTGCGCACGGGATTCATATTCGGAGCACCGCCAGCCGCTTTGAACGACGAATAATCCTGCGTGCCGACAAGAAAGCTTAACGCCTCACGCATTGCCGCAACGTCAAGCGGTCTGAAAATGTGCCAGGCAAATCGATTCGCGAACGGATTCGACGCCATGCCGCGCAGAATTCGATAGAGATAAATTTTGCTGTGGGAGCTGTGGAGTGCGCTGAAATTTTTATCGACTTCCCGCGCCTCACGAACGACAATATCAGCGGGCAGAACGGAACTTGCGGCAAGCGGAATTTTGTCAACGTCGATTCGCCCGTCGGTGAAAAAGTTGACGACTTGCCCGAAGGCGTGAACTCCGGCGTCAGTGCGACCAGCCGCGGCTAATTCGATTTTGTCGCCGAAAATTTTTTCCAGTCGTTCTTCCAAAACATTCTGCACGGCAACACGCGGCGGACTCTGCCATTGAAAGCCGTTGTAATTCGTGCCGTCATAAGCGACCGTTAACGCAATGTTTCGGCGGCGAAGTTTCATTTCGTGTTTGTGGTCAGCACGCATGGTTTTTGAGCCCCAAAATTTTTTCGTGCAAGATGAGCATGACTTCAATCAGCGTCAACGCGAAAGTTTTACGCTCAAATTCTCGTGGCGGCAAAAATTGTTCCACGAAACGTTTTGCATTGCCCAAGCCGAAAAATTGTCGTCCCAGTGCGATAAATCCGAAGCCCCCCGCGCAGATTGCGGCAATCGTCCACGGCAACGCGATTAAAATTTTTTTCGCGACGAATTTAATCAGCAGGAAGAAGGCAGCCACGCCGTACAGGAACAAATTCGCCAGCAACGGCAACAAGTTCACGAAGACGGCGACGCTCAGCACGACGAGCCCGATTGCAATTATTGCGGTCAACATGATGTCACGCTCCTCTCAAAAAAAATATTCCCACACCGATTATCGCAACGACAATCGTCGCCACGAAGTCCAAATTCGTCAAGCGCAATTCTTTCATGTGCGTTCGACCTTCGCCGCCACGATAACAACGCGCCTCCATTGCCAAAGCCAATTCGTCAGCACGTCGGAAATTCGATAGGAAGAGCGGAACTAAAATCGGAATCATTGAACGCAATCGCTTGACGATACCGCCCGATTCAAAATCAAGCCCGCGCGATTTTTGCGCCTTGATGATTTTGTCAGTCTCTTCAATCAGCGTCGGCACGAAACGGATTGCAATCGTCATCATCATTGCGATTTCGTGAGCGGGCACACCGATTTTTTTCAGCGGCGACAAAATTTTTTCGGTGGCGTCAGTGAGCTTGAGCGGTGATGTCGTGAACGTCAGCAGGCTCGACAACAAAATCAGCAGAATCAGCCGCAAGCTTATCTGCAAGCCGTCAACGATACCTTCCGTCGTCACTTTAAAGACGTAAATTTTCGCAAGAACTTCGCCGTCGCCGCTGACGCAGTGAATCAGCAACGTAAACAAAATTAGCCACGCGAGCGGCTTGACGGACTTTATCACGGTCAACGGCGGCACCTGCGACAAAAATATCAGCACGATTGTCACGAACGTCAACAGCGCGTACGATGCCCAACCTTCAGCCGCCAAAACGAAAATCAACAACGTGAAGAGCAAAATTATTTTTGTGCGCGGGTCAAGCCGATGTAAAACTGATTGACCTGGGAAAAATTGTCCGAGCGTTATGTCTTGCAACATTCACATCACCGAAAAAATTTTAAGCGGCGTCCTTTGATTCGTCAAGCTGATTGGCTATAATAAAGAAAATTTGAAAGGACGTGAACACCTTGACCGAAAAAGAAAAAATGCTCGCGGGGCAATGGTACAACGCAAATTTCGACGCGCAACTTATGCAGGAGCGGGCACTCGTCAAAGATTTGTGCTTGGAACTGAACATGACACGCTTGCACGATTTGATTCGCCGCAGAAAAATTTTGCGTGAGATTCTGCCGAACGTCGACACGGAAGCCGTAAAAATTTTATCGCCGTTCATGGTTGATTACGGCTACAACATTTTCATGGGCGCGGGAACTTTTTTAAATCACAACGTCATCATGCTTGACTGCGCGGAAATTCGTCTCGGCAAAAAAGTTTTCGTAGGTCCGAACTGCGGCTTTTACACGGCGATTCACCCATTCGATATTGTCAAACGTGCTGAAGGTTTGGAGATTGCCAAGCCGATTGTCATTGGCGACGACGTTTGGATTGGCGGCGACGTGACGATTTTGGCGGGCGTGAAAATTGGCAGCGGCTCGGTTATCGGCGCAAAATCGCTCGTTACGAAAGACATACCCGCTAACGTTCTGGCTTACGGCAATCCTGCGCGGGTCGTCAAGAAAATCGGCGTGGAGACTCTGCTCGTATGAAACGCGACAAAAATTTTTATTGGCAACTGTTTAAATCGACGTTTATTGTCAGCATGTTTACAGTCGGCGGCGGCTACGTTATAATCCCGTTGCTTAAAGCCAAGTACGTTGACGAGTATCATTGGATAAGCGACGAAGAGACTTTGAACATGGTAGCAATCGCGCAATCGACGCCTGGCGTTATGGCGGTGAACACAGCAATCATGTTGGGCTATCGCATGGCGGGTGTTGCGGGCGCATTGACGGGCATGTTCGCTACGGTTCTGCCGCCGCTGATTATCATCACAATCGTCGCCACGTTCTACGACCTCGTAGCCTCGAACGAATATGTTAAGCTTGTGCTGAAAGGTATGCAATGCGGCGCGACGGCTCTGTTGCTTAGCGTGGCGATTGATCTACTCAAAAAGCAATTTTCCAAAAAACTTATTCTGCCCGTCGTGATAATCATCGGAACATTCGTTGCGAATTTATTCTTCGGCGTAAATATTATGTTGCTCGTCGCCATTGACGGCATTATCGGATTCTTTTTCTTACGCGACAAAAAGTATGAGTGACGTAGGTTATTAGGGAATTAGGGAATTAGGTTAATAGGTTATTAGAACGACTACTATTAACCTACTAACCTACAAAAGGAGTGTTTTAATTGATAGCTTTCGACAAGCTCCAGAGCATCGGCAAAGCGTTGATGTTACCTGTGGCGGTTTTACCGGTGGCGGCATTGCTGTTGCGTTTCGGTGCCGACGACGTTTTCGATATCGACGTAATAGAAAAGGCAGGTCAAGCGATTTTCGACAACCTGCCGATAATTTTTTCTATAGGTATCGCGTTCGGACTGACTAAAGACAAACACGAAAACGGCGCGGCGGGATTGGCGGGATTCGTGTGTTACGAGGTGCTCACAGCCTCGTTGAAGAGTATCGACCCGACAATCAATATGGGCGTCTTCGCGGGCATTGTCAGCGGTTTGACGACGGGCTTTCTTTACAACCAATTTTACAAAATCAAAGTCCCGACGTACCTGGGCTTTTTCGGAGGAAGGCGGTTCGTGTCGATCATCGCGGCGTTGACGGCGATTGTCCTTGCGGTTATCTTCGGTGTAATTTGGCCTCCCGTTCAAGACGCGATTGGTCTGCTCGGTCAAGCGATTGTCGAGGCGGGCGGTTTTGGCGCATTTATTTACGGCGTGCTCAATCGAATGTTGTTGCCCTTCGGACTTCATCACATCTTGAACAATCTGGTTTTCTTCGTGTTCGGCGACTATACAAACCCCGTGACGGGCGAAATTGTTCACGGCGACCTGTCGAGATTTTTTGCGGGCGATAAGACTGCAGGCGGCTTTATGGCGGGCGGTTTCCCCGTGATGATGTTCGGATTGCCGGCTGTGGCGTTGGCGATATATCGAACTGCACAACCGCAGAATCGTCCGAAAATCGCAGGTGCGTTGGCGTCAATGGCGTTAACGTCATTCCTGACGGGCATCACCGAGCCGATTGAATTTTCGTTTATGTTCCTGGCTCCCGCGCTGTACGTGGCTCATGCGTTCCTGTTCGGCGTGTCAATGTTTGTTTGCTACGCGGCGGACGTTTTAATCGGTTGCAGTTTCTCGATGGGCTTTGTCGACTACGTGCTGAACTGGGGCTTAGCGACGAATCCCGAAATGATTATCCCGATTGGAATTGTCTTCGGCTTGCTCTATTACGTCATCTTCAGCCAAGTTATTATTTATTTTGATTTGCCGACGCTCGGTCGCTACGAAGAGGAAGTAGCGGACGACAACTTGAGCGACAGGGAAATTGCCGAGGCGATTGTTAAAACTTTGGGCGGGCAAAAAAATCTTGCGTCAATCGATAACTGCGTGACACGTCTACGCTTGACTGTCAATGATCCCGCGCAGGTCGACGAGAAAAAATTAAAGTCAATCGGCGGCGTCAACGGTGTCTTCCAAAAAGATACGGCGGTTCAAATTATTCTCGGCTTCAGAGCGGAATCCGTCGCCAACGAACTCAACATGATGAACAAAGGAAATTGACATGGCGGACACTTTAAAGCTTGTCAAAAAAATTTCGCGGCTCGCACAAGGTAAACATCATCTGCGATTCATGGAAGTCTGCGGCACTCACACGGTTGCGATTTTCCGTTCGGGTATCAGACAGATTTTGCCCGACAACGTTGAACTCGTCAGCGGACCAGGTTGCCCCGTCTGCGTCACGAACGACGATTACATTGACAAGGCGATTGCCTACGCGCGTCGGAAAAATTTTATCGTGGCGACGTTCGGCGACATGCTCAAAGTCCCTGGTTCTCGGTCGAGTTTGGCGGCAGTCACGGCTGAAGGCGCGGACGTTCGGATTGTTTATTCGCCGTTGGATTGCGTAAAGCTCGCTGAAGAAAATCCGCACAAGAAAATAATTTTTTTGGCGGTCGGCTTCGAGACGACAGCTCCAACTGCGGCGGCAACAGTCTTAGCGGCACAATCGCGCGGGTCGAAAAATTTGTTCATGTTGTCGGCGCAAAAGCTCGTTCCGCCGGCATTGCGATTGTTGCTCGACGACGCGGCGGTTAACGTTGACGGATTTCTTTTGCCTGGTCACGTTGCGGTTGTCATCGGTGCGAACGCCTTCAATTTCCTGCCTGACGAATTCAACATACCAAGCGCAATCGGCGGCTTCGAGGCGGAAGAAATTTTGTCTGCTCTGGCGAGTTTGCTTGAACAGGTCGACGACGGTCGCGCGGAAGTCTCGAATAATTATCGGAGCGTCGTGAAGTCTGAAGGCAACGTCGCCGCACAAAAAATTCTTGCTCAAGTTTACGAAGTCACGGACGCTGATTGGCGCGGTATGGGCACGATACCTGCGTCTGGCTTGAAAATGCGTGATGAGTTCGCGGCATTTGATATTGAACGCGTTGAGCCTGTTGACGTTAAGCTTGTCAAAAAAAAATCCGCCTGTCGTTGTGGCGAAGTTCTGCGCGGCGTCATCAAGCCGACGGATTGTCCGCTGTTCGGCAAGGCGTGTAAGCCGCTCCACGCGATTGGTCCGTGCATGGTCTCCGTTGAAGGCGTTTGTGCGGCGTGGTTCAAATACGGTGGCGGGAAGTTTAGCTTTTGAGCTTTGTAATTCCTAATTCCCAATTCCTAATTCCAAATTGACATCGTCACGGGGCAGTGGTCGCTGCCGAAAATGTCGCTCTCAATCGTTGCGTCGACAACATTGTCAACCAGTCGTTCGGAAATCAAAAAGTAATCGATACGCCAACCTGCATTGCTCAATCGCGCTTTCCGCAGGTAACTCCACCAAGTGTAAGCACCCGTTAAATTTGGATTGCGGCGGCGGAAAATGTCGACAAAACCTGAGTTCAACAGCTCGGTGAACTTCGCGCGCTCCTCGTCGCTGAAACCTGCGCTGTGATGATTCGACGCGGGATTTTTCAAATCAATCGGCTGATGCGCCACGTTCAAATCACCGCAAATAATCA
This sequence comes from uncultured Selenomonadales bacterium, assembly GCA_947165145.1. Taxonomy (GTDB): domain Bacteria; phylum Bacillota; class Negativicutes; order Selenomonadales; family Selenomonadaceae; genus Quinella. The sequence goes on along the minus strand of CAMUZG010000006.1, from coordinate 30,484 downwards.
CGGGCTTGCGGCTGTCGAGTTCGCTCAAATATCCTCGGAAGGCGTCTTCCCACTTCATGCGGCGGTCAAGCCATTCGAGATTGTGCGAATTGGGAACGTAGGCATTGACGAAAAAATAATCGTCGAATTCGAGAGTGATGACGCGCCCTTCGCTGTCGAATTCGTCGACGCCGATTCCGCACGTGAAATTTTTCGGTTCGACGCGGGAAAAAATCGCGGTACCGGAATAACCTTTGCGTTCGGCGCAGTTCCAAAATTGTCGGTAGCCGTTGAGCTCAAGAATTGCCTCGCCGATTTGCATTTTGATTTCCTGCACGGCGAAAATGTCCGCGTCGAGTGCTTTGAACGCCGGCATAAAATCTTTTTTCAGACGCGCGCGCAGTCCGTTGACGTTCCACGATACGAATTTCATTGCAACTTCCTCCAAATCAAAAATGACCTGCTTCCGACAAACGCTCTTCGGAAACAAGTCATTACAGCTAAGATTTTAGCAGTTCAAATATCAAAGCTTCTTTACGTTGGCCGCCTGAGGACCGCGTTCGCCCTCGATTATATCAAAAGAAACTTCTTGACCTTCGTCGAGAGTTTTGTAGCCGTCGCTCTGTATCGCCGAGAAGTGCACGAAGACATCGTCGCCATCTTCGCGAGCAATGAATCCGTAACCTTTTTCCGCACTAAACCACTTTACCTTACCCACTGCCATGTCAGAATACCTCCAATATGTTTATCGCTCTTTTGCGCAAGCTACATTATTATAGACGCCTAAAATTTTTATGTCAACCTATAAACTTAACGTATTTGGAACGAACATTGTAGGGCGTTGGATTTTGGACGTTGTTAACGTTGGAAGATGGCGACTCTCCGTCAAAAAAATTTTATTGTCGTTGATAAATCATGCGGGCAAAAAAAATCCCCCGCCGCATTGTTCGACGGGAAATTTTTTTTTGCAGGAAATTTTAACCTTACATCAAGTTCATTGCTTTGCGTTGACAAACTCCCCACATGGGGGATTCTGCTATCATCAATACCTGCCCGAAAATTCAGGTCTTACAGTATCTCCGGCAAGGGTCGTTGCCCCAACCCTGTTTTATACTTCAAACTTTTTTGGAAGACGGCGGCTTTTACCCCTGCTCAACTTCCAAAGTGGATTTTACGAATGCTTTACGGTTTGCAAGATAGTTTTTTGCGCCTTATATTCCCACAGCTAAAGATTGCGTTTACATCAAATTCATCGCTTTACGGTAAGCCGTTGCCGCGTCGATAGTTTTGCGGTCGGGCTCAGTGACTTTGTGATGATGATACTTCTCCTCTTTGTCGAGAACTTCATCAACGACTTGTTCGGGCAAATCTTTGTAGCTCTTTGAATCGACGAAACTCAGCCACTCGTTCTGCAACGCGCGAATCGTCCAAATATATTTCTCCATGATGTCTTCGTACGTTAATGCGCCGTCGTCGGAATTCTTTTGCTCGAAAAGTTTCTTGTCAGTTTCGCCGTCGTGGTTGGCAAGATTGGTTTCGCTGATTTCGCCAGTTGCATGATCGCCCGTCTCTTGAATAGATTGGTTGGCGTCCGTGAACGATTGATTTTCCGAACCGCCCGCCGAAGATGAAAAATTGCCTTCAGCAGTGGAAGACATTTGACCATCCGACACTTGACCGCTTGACGACATTTCGCCGCCGTCCGCATTTTGAACGTTGAGTCCGCCGCCAGCTTGAGCGAGTGCACCGAGTTCCGACATTGCGTCCGCCGAAGCTTTGACCATCGCGCGGGTTATTGCCTCACGAGCCTCAGCTTTGGACTTAGCCTTTTTAAGTTCGGATTTGAGTTCTTCGCGCGCCTCCTCGGCATGCTTAGCTTTTTTGTAGGCACTTGGGTCGTTGACGCGCAGAAAACCGAGTTCCGTGTCCGAAAGCTTTTGTCCTGATTTGAGTTTCTGTTTGATACGGCGAATTTTCTGCTGTTTGATTTGGTCGGTGGAAGTTTTGTTGGTTTCGCACATCTTGTTGAACGTGGTAGTGTTCAGCGAAACTAAATTGCCTTTCGCATCCGTGAGCGACTGTCCCGTTTTTATCTTGTGTTTCGTGGCGAAACTCAAGTTCTTCTGCTTGATGTACGAGCTGATAGTTCCCATTACCGCAAAATCCATTTTAATCGCCTCCTTGGCATGAAGGGGTTAACTCCGTTTGCAATCGCCTATATTTTACATTACGGCGCGAACATTGGCAACTAAATTTATCGGCAAGCTTGCAATTTCTCTGCACGTGAAATAAAATTCAAGCCGTTTGATTTGATTCTAAGGAGTTGTTGAATTTGATACTTGAACGGCTGGAGAAATTGCCGGTCGGCTCGTTCCATTACAAATTGCTCGTCGTGACGGGATTGGGCTGGCTCTTCGACTCAATGGACACGGGCTTAATCTCGTTCGTGTTGCCGATTTTGGCAAAAGAATGGGGTTTGACGCCTGAACAAGTCGGTTGGATAGGCAGTGTCGGATTAATCGGTATGGCATTGGGCGCAGTGCTCGCTGGCACGATTGCTGACAAATTCGGGCGGAAAAACGTTTTCGCGGCGACGGTCATTCTTTACAGCGTGGCAACGGGATTGTGCGCAGTCGCATGGAGTTACGAATCGCTATTAGTCTTCAGATTTCTTGTCGGCTTCGGACTCGGTGGCGAATTGCCCGTTGCGGCTACGTTGATGAGCGAATACGCACCAACACATCTGCGCGGACGTTTCATAGTCTTGCTGGAAAGTTTCTGGGGAGTCGGATGGCTTGTCGCGGCGTTAATATCGTATCTGTTGATTCCGAAATTCGGCTGGCATATCGCGTTCATCATCGGCGCAATGCCCGCGATTTACGTCTTTATAATCCGTCTGCACATGCCCGAATCAATCCGCTATCTTATCTCGAAAGGCAGAATCGACGAGGCACGCAACATCATCTTGACGTTGGAGAAAAAGCTCGGCGTCGAGAGCAAACCTTTCGACAAAGAATTCGCCACGGAGTCAACGCCGATTTTCAAGCTCAACGTGCTGACGTTGTGGAAACCGTCGTTCCGTGTGCGGACGCTCATGTTGTGGCTGGCGTGGTTCGGTATCGTCTTCAGCTACTACGGAATTTTCATGTGGTTGCCGTCAATCGTCTTCACGCAGGGCTTTGAGGTCGTCAAAACTTTCAAGTACGTGTTGATAATGACGTTGGCGCAACTGCCTGGCTACTTCGCGGCGGCTTGGCTTGTTGACATAATCGGTCGGCGGCTGACGTTGTCGAGTTTCCTTTTGATGTCGGGAATTTGCGCGTACTTCTTCGGCAACGCTGAAACTGCTTCAAATCTGCTGATGTGGGGCGCGGCAATGAGTTTCTTTAATCTCGGCGCGTGGGGCGTAATTTACACTTACACACCCGAACTTTATCCGACGGCGATTCGTGCACTCGGTAGCGGTTGGGCGGCAGGTTTCGGGCGTATCGGCGGCATGATTGCTCCAATGCTCGTCGGCGTACTTTTGGCTCACGACGCACCGATAAGCCTAATCTTCATGATGTTCGCGTCGGTCTTCGTCGTCATCTCGATTATCGTTTTGAGTTTGGGCATTGAAAGCAAAAAGAAATCGCTTGAGGAAATTGATGCCTCGTTTGCCGTCAAGACAACAAATTAAAACTTGAAAAAAATCTGATACGGTGCTATACTTCGCCGCGTGAAAGAGGTGATTCATATGTCTGCTTTGAAGAAGGTCGGCTTCATCGGCACAGGCATCATGGGCTCGGCTATGGCGGGTCACTTGATGGACGCGGGCTTTGAACTCAGCGTTTACAATCGCACGAAGTCCAAAGCTCAACCGCTCATTGATCGCGGCGCACGTTGGTGCGAGACTGTCGGCGAATGCGCTACCGGTCAAGACGTTGTCATAACGATAATCGGCTACCCCAAAGACGTTGAGGCGGTTTATCTCGGTGCGGGCGGAATTGTCGATTCGGCGAAGTCGGGCGCGTATCTCGTTGACATGACGACATCTTCCCCGATTCTTGCCGAAAAAATTTTCGTTGCGGCTCAAGCCAAAGGTCAACATGCGGTCGATGCACCTGTCACGGGCGGCGATATCGGCGCAAAGAACGCATCGCTTACAATTCTTGTTGGCGGCGAAGAATCTGCTTTCAACGCGTTGCAACCGATTTTCTCCGCTATGGGCAAAAATGTCGTCTACGAAGGCTCGGCGGGCGCAGGTCAGAAAACCAAAGCTTGCAATCAAATCGCGGTTGCGGGAGCGTTGGTCGGTGCGTGCGAAGCCTTTGCCTATGCCAAAGCGTCTGGTCTCGACATTGAAAAAGTTTACTCGGCGATTGCGACGGGCGCGGCGACTTCTTTCCAAATGACGAGTGTTGCACGCAAAGGTCTTGACGGCGACTTCAGCCCAGGCTTTATGCTCAAACATCTCGGCAAAGACTTGGCAATCGGCACGGAGACAGCTACGGCTTACGGCGCGTCGTTGCCCGTCTTGGCAATGATTCTTCACGAAGTACGCAAGCTTGAGGCGTCGGGCGAAGGCAATCTCGGCACACAAGCTTTGCTCAAATATTACGACGTCAAATAACAAGGAGGCAAAAATTTTGTTAGACGAATTCAAAAAATTTATCATGCGTGGCAACGTCGTCGATATGGCGACGGGTGTCATTATCGGTGCGGCGTTCAGCAAAATCGTTTCGTCGTTCACGGCTGATATTTTAATGCCGCCACTCGGTCTGCTGCTCGGCAAGGTCGACTTCTCGAACTTTTACATCAATCTTTCCGGCGTTCAATACGAATCGTTCGCCGCGGCAAAAGAGGCTGGTGCGCCGGTCATTGCTTACGGTGCGTTCCTGAACGTTTGCTTGGACTTTTTAATCGTTGCGACTGCGATTTTCATTCTGATTAAGCAAGTCAACCGTTTTATGCCTGCACCGCCGCCGCCACCACCCGATCCTCGCAAGTGCCCGTACTGCAAGGAAGTTGTGGCTGACGACGCGACGAAGTGTCCGCATTGTGCTTCCGACATCAAAGGCAAAAAATAGTTTTGAGTTTTGAAAAAAAATCCCCCGCGAATTTTGCAGGGGATAATTTTTTTTTAGCCACGATTATTTTTTGACGAACTTGGAGCCGCTGATTTGATAAGTCTCGTCGTTGATGTTGAAAGTTTTTGTCGAACCGAAATCTTTCAGCGTGACGGAGCCTTCATCGAATGTCAGCGTGACGGCGTTGTTCTTGTAAGTCGCAGTGAAATCTAAGCTGTCGAGCGTGAGCGTGTCTTTGCTGTCGAAGCCGAAGATAACATCCTTACCGTCGCCGCTGTTGTAAATGAACGTGTCGGAACCGTCGCCGCCCCAAAGCGAATCATTGCCCGCGCCGCCGATTAAAGTGTCATCGCCTTTGCCGCCGTAAAGTTTATCAGCTCCCGCGCCGCCGAAAATTTTGTCGTTGCCGTCGCCACCTTTGAGCGTGTCGCTACCGAAGCCGCCGTAAAGGACATCATTGCCCGCGTTGCCGAGGATTGAATCATTGCCCGAATTGCCGTAAAGCGTATCGTTCTTCGAGCCGCCGAGAATCACGTTGGCGGATTTGTTGCCGACGATTTTAACAGCCTTCGTGAGTTTGGAGGCGTCCGCGTTCTGATAATCGGAACCGAGCGTTGCGTTCTTCGTGACGGTCAAAGTTTTGCCGCCGCCTGAAGTTGTGCCGTACTTTTTGGTAGTCTCGTTGCCTTTCGCGTCAATGATGGTGATATTTTGGTCTTTGCCGCCTTTGACGGTGATTTTGCCTGTGCTGAGTGTTAAGATGACGTCCGAGCCGCTGATTGATGAACTTTTAATCGACGCGTTGGAGAGTTTGATTTTATCTTGTCCGGCAACGTAGTCGCTGATAATGTCGTTGCCCGCGCTGTAGATGAAAACGTCTTTACCGCCGCCGCCTTTGAGCGAATCATTGCCCGAACCGCCCCATATTGAGTCGTTACCGTCACCGCCGCTAAGTGTGTCATTACCCGAACCGCTACGAATCGAGTTGGCAAGCTTGTTGCCGACGATTTGAATGCCGCGTTTGAGTGCCGAGGCGTTGACGTTTTTGACGGTGCTTGCGAAGTCCGCGAGGTCGAGTTTTTTTTCAGTGAATTCCGTCGTGACCGTCAAGGCAGTTTTGTTCGCGTTGTAGGAGACGCCGTCGGGCATACCGTCCGAATATTGCTTGGTGAGATAACGCAACTTTGCGTAACCTGGAGGCGCAGTTATATGACCGCTTGTAAATTCATAATAAGAACTAGAATCGGAATAAGCCCTTGAATAATCAGACAGATCGTCGTAACCGCCGACAATCGCGCAAAGTCCGCCGCTAATATCTCTTGGCAACTTGTCAACGTAGGCGACATTTGCTTTCAACGCGACTTCAGCCATTGCTTGAAGAACAAGCCGGTCAAGATTTGTGAAATAATTTGAATCGCCGTACGCCGTTCCCGTAATGTAGCCTCTTTTCGGAAGTGTGCCGTTTTTATCGTTCTTGGTCATGTTATAGAGTAGGTCGGCATTAATCGTCAACGTCATTTCGGAGGCATAACCCAAATCATAATCGAAATCAAGTTCTATCGCTTGAGCTGAAGTTCTTAAGCTGTCGAATTCGATATTGAGAGTTTTGACATTTGCTCTGCCGTCGGTGAAGTTTATGCCGAGTGATTCGTTGATGAGGTCGAGTGATTCGGGAATCCACCAATTATAAAGCGCACGCACGACGAGCTTTTGTTTGGCAAGATAATTTTCTTCGTCATAGCCGAAATTTTTTCCTCCGTCGCCGTCCTCGTATTCGATGTTAACCGTCAAACCGTTTTTCGTGAATGAGTTATATTCGGCGGCGGTGAGTTCCTTGGCAGCAGCAGTTTCGGGAACGATTGATTCAGCAGTTTTGGTGATTTTGCCGCCCGCATCGGAGCCCGTGATTGCGCCCGTGTCTTTGTTGTTTACGCGAATACCGCATTTCTGTTCGCAAAAATCTTGTTTGCTCAAGTTCCTTTGCGCGTTTTCGAAGGTTGATCTAAACGCGGTATAATTTCCCGCACCGACAGCTTTAAACGCGGCGTCAGCGGCGGCGGTACCTTGTTTTTTCGTGTCGACGAGTGCTTTGACAAATTTCTTGATGACGCCAACGGGTGTTGACATAAAACCATCTCCTTGCGAAAGTTTTTTATTTAATTATATAGCGGTTACATGAATTTTGCAAAAAAATCCCCCGCGAATTTTGCAGGGGATAATTTTTTTATGCGTTATGAGTGCAGATTACCGACGGAGCTTTTGAACTTCTTCCATAAGATACTCGTTTTTGATTTTTATGTAAGTGCCTTTCATGCCGAGCGACTTGGATTCGATGACGCCCGCCGACTCAAATTTTCTGAGTGCGTTGACAATGACGGAACGAGTTATCCCGACGCGGTCGGCAATCTTCGATGCGACAAGCAAGCCTTCGTTGCCGTCAAGTTCGCCGAGAATATTCACGGCAGCTTCCGCCTCCGAATAGCTGAGTGTCGCCAATGCGATTTGAACTGTTGCCTTCTTGCGTGCTTCGAGTTCGATTTTCTCCGTGTGACCGCGCAGAATTTCCATGCCCACGACGGTTGCGCCGTATTCGGCAAGGAGCAAATCATCATCGGTGAAATTTTTTTCAAAGCGCGCGATAATCAGCGTGCCGATTCTGCGCCCGACGCCGTAAATTGGGACGATGGTGAAAATTCTTCCGCTGACAGGCGAAGTGCCCGCGTCGTCGACGTATTTATCGAGATTTGCTTGCGTCTCGTCGAACTGGTTTAGCCAGCGAATGTAGGGCGCGGGAAAAGTGCCCTTGCTGAAGACCTTCGCGACGCCAGAATGATCTGCGGTTTCGTCGGTGAGCGCGTAGCCGTAAATTTCGCCTTTCTTGCTCGCGATGTAAATGTTGGCGTTCAGTACGTTGCTCAAGACCTTTGAAATCCCGTCGTACTCCACATTTTCTGCGCGTTGGAGCAGCTTGTTAATTTTCCGTGTTTTCTCCAAAAGCGTTGACATATCAAAACCTCCTTAGGGGTCGTCGGCAATAAGGGTTGCTTCCGGCACCCTAAATGCTCAATATCCTACGTTTATACTAACACGAAATTCCGCAATGTCAAATAAGTTTTCAGAATTTTTCTTGACGGCGGGCGGCAAAAGTGTTAATTTTCCGTGTTTTCTCCAAAAGCGTTGACATATCAAAACCTCCTTAGGGGTCGTCGGCAATAAGGGTTGCTTCCGGCACCCTAAATGCTCAATATCCTACGTTTATACTAACACGAAATTCCGCAATGTCAAATAAGTTTTCAGAATTTTTCTTGACGGCGGGCGGCAAAAGTTGTAAACTTCCCAAAACAGGGGCTCAAAGCTCCGTAAATCGTTTCTGTTCAATTAAAGGGAGGAATGCCAAATGGGTAACCGCAGGAAAATTGTTGTCGTCGGAACTTCTAACGTCGGTTCGGCAGTCGTCAACAAACTCGCCGACTTCCAACTCGCATCTGAAATCGTTTTGATCGATCTCAATCAGGATAAAGCTTGGGGCGAAGCAAAAGACTCCAGCCACGCTACCGCTTGCGTTTACAGCACCAACATCAAATTCCGCGCTACTGGCGACTACAGTGCCTGTGCGGGCGCAAACATTGTCATCATCTGCGCGGGTCCGTCGATTCGTCCTGGCGAAACTCCCGACAGATTGAAACTCGCCGGCACCAACGCGAAAATCATGAACTCGGTCTTCCGCTCCGTCGCCGAACACACCAAAGAAGCCGTCATCATTCTCATCACCAACCCTCTTGACGTTGCAACCTACGTTGTCAGCAAAATCGCAGACGAAATCGGCTATCCGCGTAATCTGATTCTCGGCACGGGCACCATGCTCGAAACCTACCGCTTCCGTCGCATTCTCGCTGACAAATACGAAGTCGACCCGAAAAATATCAACGGCTACGTCCTCGGCGAACACGGCAATGCGGCTTTCGTTGCTTGGTCAACCACCGGCTGCGCAGGCTTCCCGCTCGAAAAACTTGACGAGTACTTCCACCACACCGATCCGCTCGACAAGAAAGCTGTTGAGCAAGAGCTCATTCAAGTTGCTTACGACGTTATCAACCGCAAAGGCTTCACCAACACGGGCGTCGCGATGGCGGCTGTTCGTTTCGTCAAGAGCGTTCTTTATGATGAGCACACGATTCTGCCCTGCTCGGCTATCATGAACGGCGAATACGGAATCACCGACGTTGCGCTTTCAATGCCTCGCATGGTTTGCGCTGATGGTCTTATGCGCGTCTTCGAAGTCGCTCTCACTGACGAAGAACTCGAAAAGATGCATGCTGCGGCAAAATCCGTTCGTTCCGCTCTCGACGGCGCAGGCATTAAATAATTTTCCACGACAAATTTTTCTTGCAACAAAAATTCTCCCGCGTGGAGAATCACAGTTCGATAAAAAATCGCCTCTCGACTGTAATTGGTCGGGCGGTGATTTTTTTTCGTTGCTCACGATTTGACGGTGCGCGTGTCTTTGCGAATTTTAATGTGACTGTACGAATATAAAGTTGAAAAATTTTTCTCTTGCGTTTGACTTGCGGGATTGTGTGTTATAATGCATGAAATTTTTGTACATGAGGAGTCGATAATATGAAACTTTTAAACATTGGCAGGAAATTTTTAATCGCGGCGATTCTGTCGCTTGCGTTGATGATTGGCGGTGAGGCTGAGGCTGTCGACTATTACAGCGCGATTTATCAGACGGTCAACCGTTACAACAGCAACGAGGTCGAATGCGATTGGATTACGCGTGCGATTCTCTACGCGTCGAGCGAATACCAGGTTGACCCGATTTTGATTACGGCGATAATGGAGGCGGAAAGCAATTTCAATTTCCACGCGACGAGCCCCGTCGGTGCGGTTGGTTTAATGCAGTTGATGCCATCGACTGCCGCAAGCTTGGGCGTCAATCCGCACAATCCGCTTGAAAACATCATCGGCGGCACAATTTACATCAAGAACCAAATCGGGCGTTTCAAAGATTGGGGCGAATACTCCGTCACGGATGCGGTTGCGGCGTACAATGCTGGACCTGGCGCAGTCGAAAAGCACGGCGGCGTTCCCAACTACTCAGAAACCGTCAACTACGTCATCAAAGTCGCGCGAAACTACAAAAGCCTTTTGACGCTGATTCAATCGTAAAATCGCATTCAGAAAAATTTTTGGAGGGAACTTACAAACAATGAAGCACGTTTTATCGGTCTACGTCGAAAATCAACCTGGCGTCCTCGTTCGCGTGGCGAGCATGTTCAGCCGTCGCGAATTCAACATTGACAGCCTGTCAGTCGGCATAACGCAATCGCCCGAATTCTCGCGGATAACTGTTGTCGTTCGCGGCGACGCAAATCTGATTGACCAAATGATTAAACAGCTGGAGAAAATGCCCGTCGTGCAAGCGGTTCAACGGCTCGATTCGGCAACGGCAGTTACGCGCGGTATGACAATGATTAAAGTTTCTGCCGACGACAACAATCGCCTTGACGTGCTCAAAATGGCGGAACTTTTTCGCGCACACGTCGTCGACGTTCAACCGACCACGCTAATTTTCGAGATCACCGGCAACGACGAGAAAGTCACGGCGTTCACGCGGCTACTTGCGCCCTACGGCATTTTGGAAGTCATTCGCACGGGGCTCATCGCGCTTGAACGCGGCGAAAACACCATCAACGATTATCATCAAGACCGCGACTATTACAGCAAAAATTTGTTGTAAGTTGTGCCGTCGAAAAAAAATAAATCTTGCGTTGAAGTCGGCTTGACGTGTTATAATCGTCGCGTGAAAAAATTTTTGGAGAGTGATTTACATGGCTTTTACCTGGCACATTCCGACGAAAATTTTATTTGGCGCGGGCAAACTCGGCGAACTGCACAAAGAGACTCCGCTCGGCAAAAAAGCGTTGGTTGTCATCTCGAACGGACGTTCAACGAAAACCAACGGCAGTCTCGACAAACTTCAGGACGAGCTCAAAGCTTGGAGCGCGGATTTCGTCGTCTTCAACAAAATTGCCGCCAATCCGACTGAACCGACCGTTCAAGAGGCTGTCGAATTCGGGCGCGATAACGGTTGCGATTTCGTCGTTGGTCTCGGCGGAGGCTCCGTGCTTGACGCCGCTAAGGCTGTTGCTGCCGTTATCCCGCAAACTGACGGCGGACGCGTTTGGGATTACATTCCTTTCGGCACGGGCGGTAAAAAACCGTTGACCGTCAAAGCTCTGCCATACATTGCGATAACGACCAGCGCGGGCACAGGTTCCGAAGTCGACGCGAAAGCGGTCATCACCAACCTTGAGACCAATGAGAAGATTACGTTCTTTGGAAGTTTTCCCGACCTGGCGATTGTCGACCCGCTGTACATGCTGACCGTTCCGAAACATTTCACGGCTTATCAAGGCTTCGACGCTTTCTTTCATAACGCGGAAGGCTACATTTCCAATGCGTGCAACGAGGCGTCCGCGATGATTGAGCTCACGGCGATTGCCAAGCTTGCGAAGTATTTGCCGATTGCCGTAAACGACGGGAAAAATCTTGAGGCTCGCACGGAAGTTGCATTTGCGAACACGCTCGGCGGATTTTCAATGGACGTTTGTGTCTGTACGTCGGAACATTCGCTTGAACACGCATTGAGCGCGTATCATCCCGAATTGCCGCACGGTGCCGGTTTGATTATGATTTCAATCGCGTACTTCTCGCACTTCGTCAACAAACACGTCTGCGACGAAAAATTTATCGATATGGCGCGTGCAATGGGCAAAGTCAATGCTGACAAGGCTGAAGATTTTATCGACGCGTTGAAAGAGTTGCAAGCGGCTTGTGGCGTCGACAACCTCAAGATGAGCGATTACGGCATCACGCCCGACGAATTCCCGAAAATGGTACAGAATACCCGTGACGCAATGGGCTTCCTGTTGCAATTCGACCCCGTTGCATTGAGCGACGACGACATGCTCAACATTTACAAAAAATCTTATCGCTGATACTTAACGCCAAACAAAAAGCACTCGCTCAACAAATTAACTGCGGCGGGTGCTAATTTTTTTGAAACGCCTTGTCGCATCTGCTGACGGAATTTATTTTCCATGTCCAAATATTTTTGTCCCAATCTCAAATACTCGTTGCTTTTGTTAGAGTCGAAAAGATTGTTCATGGTCAGCTTGCGATAAACCTTCGCGATGAAGCCGCAGCAATCGGCTTTGGCTTTATTGTCGGTCGCGAGCTCAAGAGCCTTTTTCGCCTCGCTGAGAATCAAATCGTAATTCTTATCCTTGGATTTTTCGCGATACAGTGCGCGGGCATAAAGGTCGTGCGTGTGATAGTCGTAGGGATTTTTTTCGATTGCTTGACTGAAAAGCTCCTTCGCTGCGGTGTAGTCTTTGGCTTTAAATTTTTCATCTGCCTGCGTGACAATGACGGCGGCATCTTCTTTGAGCTTTTCACGCTGTGCAATTTCTTCGGGACTGAGCTTGCTGACTTCTTTTGAGCCGTAAAACTGCGGCGGCGGGTCTATCTGCTTACCAGTCAAAACTGCCAAACCCATTTCCACGGGGTGAAAAAAATGTTCGCTCTCAACAAATTGGTCGGCGATGTGGGTGACTTGTTTTGTTGACGTTGCGTTGGCGGGCGCGGAAAAGTGCATGACTCGAATTTTTGTGAAGCTGTGATGTTTATTCGGCGACTTCGGACAAAATTCTTCCGCCAAAGCTTTTGTCTGGTCGGGGTAAGGATCTTCCAGTCCCGTGCCGCGAAAATCTCTGATGCCGGCGGTAACCTGAATCAAAGTTCGATTGCCGAGTTTGTTGCAATAGTCGCAGTACGAAGCGTACTTGTAAGCCCACAGCTGACCAAATGCGTGCGTCGTGCAAACATTGAGTTGCAGGCAGGTTATCGTTGCCAAGATTGCCGCGAATAAAAATTTTTTCATGGCGTCACCTTATTTCACGTTGACGAAAAATCCCATGAACATCTGCGCAACTCTGAAAATTTGTCTGGCTTCATTCGACTTCGACAGCGGGGTAGTGTAGGTGCTTGGCAACCAGATAGCGTGCCATTCGCCATTATTTTTGGTGAAGCCGAGTTCCCAATATTTGTTTTCATGAAAATTTTGACCAACAGCATGGAGTCGCAATTTGAAGCCGTAATTGTTGGTCTGAATGGATTCGGTGATAATGTAATGGTTGCTGGTTTTGCCGCCACGCGTTTCAGAGGTCGCGAAAATTTCTTCCGCTTGAGCCTGCGACGGGACGATGAATTGACTGACGACGACGCCGATAATCAACGCCGCAGTGAGTAAAAATTTTTTCATGGCTGTACCTCCTTTGAAGTAACCGAATAAACTTTACGTTAAATGAAACTTATTTATATTTCATTATCCCCCCCAAGTCACTTTGTCAAGATTGCGGCAAAAATTTTCGGCGGGACTTTTTGTCAAGACTTGTAACAAAAAATTTTTCGTGCTATTATTCCTGGCGAAGAAGGAATAAATCTGGGGTGTTCGAGGACTTTATTAATGTCTAACCTACATAAATTTTAGGGAACCTGAATTGATTTCGGAAGATGGAGAATTGTCCTTCGCGACGAGTAACAGATACCGAGCTTAAGGAACCCACCTGCGAGTAAGCAGGTTTAGACATTTGTGGGAACCGGCATTTCGGATCCCTTTTTCAGAAGAGATTGCTGATTGTTCAATCGGCAGTCTCTTCTTGCTTTTGCAATGAAAATTGTATAAACTGGCGGCGAGGTGAATTGAAAATGGCAGTAAAAATCGGCAGTGCGGGAACAACTGCTTCCCCGTTTGAACTTTTACGCGGCGCGACCGAACATCCGCGCGATAAAGAATTGTCGTTCGAGACCGAATTGGCGGAACAACAGAGCGAAGGCGTTTCTCACGAAGAAATGGAGGCCATGCTCAAAAAAATCGATGAGCAAGCGGCACGTCTCGGCAGAACCCCGACTTACGAAGAACTCAAAGAATATCGCACGTTGATAAAAAATTTCGTCGGCGCGGCAGTCAGCAATATGTACGAAGTGCACACGTCCGCCGGTTGGGACAGAATGGGTCGTCAACGCGTTTACACTACCGTCCGCAAAATCGACAGCAAGCTTGAGGAAATGGCGGAAAAAATTCGGCTCGGTCAATCGGCTCAACTCGACGTCGTCGCGGCGCATGATGCAATTCGCGGCATGCTCGTCGACCTTTACATGTGATGAACGACTTCAAATTGAAGAAGCGCAATTTGTTCGGGAACGCGGCGACCATTGAACATTTACTCAAGAATATTGCCGAGGAAAAATTTCCGCACGCTGTGATTTTCGCGGGCATTGAAGGTATCGGCAAACGTTTAGCGGCTGAAATCTGTGCGGCGGCTCTGCTGTGCGACAATCCGATTGACGGCGAGGCTTGCGGCGTCTGTGAAAGTTGTCGGCTCGTCGCGGCGCACACGCACCCCGATTTTTACATTGTCGAGGCTGAAACGACCAAGACTGCCCGCAACATCAAAATCGGACAAATTCGCGACATGCAAGCGGAAGCGTCATTGCGTCCTATAAATTCGTCGCGGCGCGTGATTATTCTCGACGGTGCGGAACTCATGAACAATGCGGCGGCAAATTGTCTGCTCAAAACGATTGAGGAACCACCGAGTCAAACGATTTTTATTTTGCTGACGGCGAGCCGCTCGAGTCTGCTCATGACGATTCGTTCGCGGTGCAGGACAATCAATTTCGACAAGCTGACACCCGCTCAGATTCGCGACGCGCTCATCGAACGGGGCGTTGAACAATCCGAGGCGACAAGATTATCGGTCATCGCTGACGGCAGTTTCGGGCGGGCGTTGAAACTCAAAGATTCGGGCGGCGCACAACTTCGCGAGACGGCACTCGACACGTTGGAAAAAATTTCACGCGCAAAGCTCACGAACGAAGACATCTTCACGCTGGGCGCAACGGTCGCTGATTGGTCGCGGGAAATGTTCGCCGACTTCTTGACGCACGTGCAAAAAATTCTGCGCGACATCTGCTTTGCTGAAGTCTTGGAGCCGCACAACTTCGATCTTGCGCCGCGTCTGCACGAAATAAAAATTCCCGAACGAAAAATTTTTGCAATGCTCGAAACGGGCGCTGAATTTTATCGGCGATTGAAATCGAATGCGAACCTGCGACTGCTCGCCGAAGCTTACTTGTTCCGATTGAAAAAAATAATCGGCTGAAATTGCTCCAACCGAATTCAATTCCACATTCCTAATTCCCAATTCCTAATTGTTAGAAGGTTGTCACGTGATTGAGAAAAATTTTGTTCACCTGCACGTTCACACGGAATACAGCTTGCTCGACGGCGCGGCACGTATCGGTGACTTGCTTGACGCGGCAAAAAATTTCGGCATGAACGCAATCGCGATAACCGACCACGGCACAATGTACGGCGTCGTTAATTTCTACAAGGCGGCGGTTGAGCGCGGCATTAAACCGATTATCGGTTGCGAAGTATACGTTTCGGCGGCACCGATTGACGAACTCGAAACGTACGACGGCAAAAAATATTTTCATCTGGTGCTGCTCGCCGAAAACAATGACGGCTACAAAAATTTGGTCAAGATTGCGTCGCACGCCGCAACCGATGGCTTTAATTACCGTCCGCGTGTCGACAGAAATTTTCTGCGTCAACATCACGACGGGTTGATTGCGTTGAGTGCCTGTGTTGCCGGAGAAATTCCCCGCGCCATTCGTCACGACGATTTTGAACATGCACGCGAACTTATCGCCGATTACGTCGACATTTTCGGGCAGGGAAATTTTTTTCTGGAGATACAGAATCACGGACTTGACGATGAAGCTAAAGTTCGTTACGCGCTGAAAAAATTTTCTGCCGAGTTCAATATCCCGCTTGTCGCCACGAATGATTCACATTACATTCGCCGCGAGGACGCCGCGTTTCATGACGTGTTGCTTTGCGTTGGGACTGGCAAAAAGATTGACGACACGAACCGCTTAAAATTTCAATCCGACGAATTTTATTTGCGTTCTGCCGAGGAAATGCGCGAACTTTTTGCCGACGTGCCCGAAGCTTGCGACAACACCTTGAAAATCGCTGAACGTTGCAATGTCACGTTGGAGTTCGGAAAATTTCTTATGCCCGAATTCACGTTGCCCGACGACCGCGACGCTGCAGATTATCTTCGTGAGCTGTGCAACAAAAAAATTCGCGACCGCTACGCCGTCATCACCGACGCGGTTAAAGAGCGGCTCAATCACGAACTCGAAATTATTCACGGCATGGGCTACGACGGATATTTTCTAATCGTCCACGACTTCATCGATTTTGCGCGGCGAAAAAAAATTCCCGTCGGACCAGGACGCGGCTCGGCGGCGGGCAGTATCGTCGCTTACATTTTGGGAATCACTGAACTTGATCCGCTCAAGTACGGCTTGCTGTTTGAAAGATTTTTGAATCCCGAACGCGTCACGTTGCCCGATATTGACGTTGATCTTTGCTACGTTCGGCGCGACGAGGTTATCAATTACGTTCGCGAACGCTACGGTGCGGATAAAGTTTCGCAAATCGCGACGTTCGGGACAATGGCGGCGAAGGCTGCGATTCGTGACGTTGCCCGCGTCCTTAACGTGTCGTTCAATGACAGTTCGGAGCTCGTCAGAAAAATTCCAAACCTACCGAACATCACGCTTGACGAGGCGTTGAAAATGTCGAACGACCTGCGCGAAGATTACGCTAACAATCCTGACACGCGGCGGGTAATCGACTTCGCACGCAAACTTGAAGGTCTTCCGCGGCACACGTCGGTTCATGCGGCGGGCGTCGTGATTTCAAAAATTCCGCTCAACGAAATTGTCCCGCTACAAATTTCAAACGGCACGCTCATCACGCAATTCGACAAAGACGCCGTCGAAGAACTCGGCTTGCTGAAAATGGACTTTCTCGGCTTGCGGACGCTGACGGTTATCGCGGAGACATTCGCGAACATCAAAGCATCACGCGGCATTGAGCTTGACGCATCACAAATTCCGTTGCGCGACGAAAAAACTTCGGCAATGCTCACGGCGGGCGACACTGGCGCAGTCTTTCAAATGGAATCGGCTGGCATGACGGCACTTGTCAAAGAGTTGCGTCCCGAATGCTTTGAAGATTTAATCCCGACTGTCGCGTTGTATCGACCGGGACCTCTCGGCTCAGGCATGGTCGACAACTTTATCAGAATTAGGAATTTGGAATTAGGAATTAGGAATGAACAAGATAATTCCACATTTCACATTCCTAATTCCTCATTGAAATGTTTGCACCCGAAACTTGAGCCGATACTCCGCGAAACGTTCGGCGTGATTCTCTATCAAGAACAAGTTATGCAAATCGTGCAGACGTTGGCGGGCTTCACGCTCGGACAAGCTGATATTTTGCGGCGGGCAATGGGCAAAAAGAAAGCCTCAATCCTCATGGCGCAAAAAGAAAATTTCCTGCGCGGCTGTGAAGTCAACGGCGTCGAAAAATCTTTGGCGGAAAAAATTTTTGACCTGCTCAGTCACTTCGCGGATTACGGTTTCAACAAATCGCACTCGGCGGCTTACGGCTTGCTCGCGTGGCAGACGGCTTATCTTAAAGCGCATTACCCCGCAGAATATATGGCGGCGATGATGAGCGCGGCGAACGACCCTTACAAAATCGCGAATTACATTGATATTGCGCGGCGTCTCGGCGTGAAAGTTCTTCCGCCCGATGTCAACGTCGGCGAGGCTCATTTCACGGTTGACGGCGACACGATTCGAATCGGGCTTGCGTGCGTCAAAAGTCTCGGCGAATCTGCGTTGGACAGCATAATCACTGAACGGCGGCGCGGCGGCAAATTCAAATCGCCTATCGATTTCTGCGGACGGCTCGACCCTAAAAGCGTTTCGCGGCGTTGCGTGGAAAATCTGATTAAATGCGGCGCATTCGACAGCTTGGACAATCGGCGCAAGGCTCTTTTCGACGCGGTGAACTCCATGTCGACAGTCGGCAGCAATCGCAGTCGCGAACGTGCTCACGGCGCGATAAGCCTTTTCGACAGCGACGAACTTGATCGGGCGAACATGATTATTCCCGACGCAAAGGAAAATTGGACGAAGCGTGCACTTCTCCAAAACGAAAAAGAAACTCTCGGCTTTTACCTGTCGGGTCACCCGCTGAACGAATTCCGCGTTCAAATGTCTGGGCTCAAGTCGAGTCGCGACATTGACGAGAAATTTTTGGGCAAACGCGTTAAAGTCGGCGGTGTCGTTGCGGAATTTCGGAAATTCTCGACAAAGAACGGCGAGTTGATGGCAACAATCACGCTTGAAGATTTTGTCGGCACCGTTAATGTCACGCTCTTTCCGAACGTCTACAAATCTTTCGAGAAAATCGCAAAGAAAAATGAAGTTGTCGTCGTGACGGGACGCGTCGACACTGCGGACGATTCGTTTCAGATTGTGGCGGAGAAATGCATTAAAGCCGACGATTACACACCCGATTTTTGGCTGATGATTCCCGCGCAGATTGATACGCCCGAAACTCTTGACGCGCTCAAAAAAATTTTAGACGGCACGAATCCAGGCGACGGACAGATTTATCTGAATCAACGCGGCACTTGGCGAAAAATTTCCAAAAAAGTTGTGTTCGGTCCCGAAATGTTCAAACAGATCAAAACGTTGCTCGGCGAAGAAAACATCCGTTTGTATTAAATATTTATAAAACAGGAGGTTATCGACATGAAAATTGCAGTGGTTGCGGCGGCTGGCAAAGCCGGCAGAAAAATCGTTGCGGAGGCGGCAAGTCGCGGACTCGAAGTCACAGCTTTTGTTAGGCGCAGAGGTCAAGTTGTCGACGGCGCAAAGAAAGTTATCATCAAAGATATTCTCGCGCTCACGTTTGACGATTTGAAAGACTTCGACGCGGTTGTTGACGCTTTTGGCGCATTCACGCCCGAAACTTTATCGCAACATTCCGCAACGCTCAAACATCTTTGCGACATTCTCAGCGGCAGCAAAATTCGTCTGCTGATTGTCGGTGGCGCAGGCAGTTTGTATCTCGACGACACGCATACAGCTCAAGTCATGAACGCGCCGAATTTCCCCGACATGTTCAAACCGTTGGCGGCGGCTCAAGCAAAAGCTCTCGACGAATTGCGCAATCGTGACGATGTGCAGTGGACGTTCGTTAGCCCCGCGTGCGACTTTCAAGCTGACGGCGAATGCACCGGCAAATACCTTGTCGGCGGCGAGGTGCTCACGTTGAACGCGGCGGGCGAAAGCGTCATCAGTTACGCGGATTATGCCGTTGCCATGGTCGACGAGATTTTGAGCGGCAATCACATCAAACAACGTATCGGCTTCGTCAAGGCATGAAAAATTTTTTGTCGCAGGTAGCAAATTTTTTCCGCGAAGATTTGCCTGAAGTTATCGGCGCGTATTTCGACGGCTACAAACTTTTTCTCGTACACATGAGCGACAGAGTCAATTCCGCTGAAATCGACGTTGACGACGCGGACGTTGAACATCTTGCCGAAAAAATTTCGCACGTCTGCCGACAACACGGTTGGAGCACGTCCGCAATCGGATTTTGTCTCCGCGAAGGCGACGCGCTCACCTACAGCACCGATTATTACAGCGTGCCCGAAAAGGAAATTCCCGCCTTCGTCAAAAGTTGGGCGACGGCTCATTCCGGCAAGGACGCGCTGTTTTCGTTTACAAAGCTCGGCAACGAAATTTGGATGGAGTCTTTGCCGCGAACGACTGCTGACGAGTTGATTGCCGCGTATGAAAAATTCGGTATGAATCTGCGCGGACTGTCCGTTATGCCCGCCGACAAGCTCAGGAAGTCTCGAACGTTCGCCGAAGCGGATTTTATCGCTGACATTGTGCGCAACAGAAAAGCCCCGAACCTTTTGGCGGCTCGGAGCGTTTGGAGCTTTGAAAAAATTTCTGCGGTTGCGGCGGCGATAATTTCAATCGCGCTGGTCATCTGCTCGGCGAAACTGCTAACCGATTACAGCGACGTTGAAACGGAACTCGACGCGGCAAAACAATCCGTCAACGAACTTCACGACGACATCGCGCTGAAAGACAACATCGACGCTGATATTGCCGAACTCCGCCGAATTAACGCGCTCATCGCTGGACAAGACATCAGCCCGAAAAATTTTAATCTCCTGCTCAATCTCGGTAAAATCGCGGGCGGTGGCGTCTACTTGACCAAAATCCGCGCCGAAGAAAATTTTTTTGAGCTTGAAGGAATTTCGGTCACACCCGACGCCGTGAAAAGTTATCTCAGCCGCGTGAAAAGTTTCGTTGCGCAAAGTGCCAGACTTGAACGTTCCACGGAGAATGACGATGGCGATATTGTCTTCGTGATTCGCGCAGAAACTTCCAAACCTAATTGACGATTTCGTTCGGAGCTTTGCTGATGATTTTGCCGTCACGGTCGCGATAAACAACCTTGGCGATTCGCGCGTTGATTATCATTCGACGACAGAGCTTGCACGGTTCGCCAGAAGCATTTGAGCCGTCCGCGCAGTTCACGCCAGCAATATAAATCGTCGCACCAGCCATCTTTTCGGGGTCAGCGTTGATGATTGCGTTCTGTTCGGCGTGCACGGCAACACAAAGTTCGTAGCGTTCGCCTTTGGGCACGTGAAGTCGTTCGCGTTCGCAAATGCCGCTGTCAATGCAATTCACTTCGCCGCGGGGCGCACCGTTGTAGCCCGTGCTAACGATGATTTTGTCCTTGACGATGATAGCTCCGTAGCGTCGACGAAGACACGTGGCACGTCTGCCGACTTCGCGAGCAATGTTCAAAAAATATTCGTCCCAATCGGGGCGCGTGCTGATATTGTTCATGTTCTGTTCTCCAAAAATCTTTTTACCAAAATCTCCGCAACGATTGCATCGACGGGTTCTGGCGGGACTTGCATTGAAGTCGGCAGAAGTCGTCGCCAACCGTGCGGAGGATTTTTTTTCCAATATTCTCGGCGAGCCTCTTCAGTCGTGTGCTTTTCGTCGACGAGTTGAAATTTCAAACCAGCCGCAGAAATTTTTTGAGCAGCTGATTTATGCGTGGTGCCGTCGCCCAAAATCACGGTCGCGAGCTCAAATTCCGCCGCCAAATTTTTTATGACGGTGTCGAGTTCGTCAGTCGGCACGACGCGCTGAAATTTTATGTCGCCCGCCGAATTCAAGACAGTCACGCCGCACTTGTCACGACCAGGGTCAATGCCCATGAAGTTCATCGCGTCACGACCTTTGCTCAACTTTGATACTCAAGCGCAACGGACCTTTCGAGTCGGTGTCGTCGCGAGCAGTAGCAATCAGCTGAACTTTGCCTTTAGCGTTGCTCAACGCGTTGAAAATCTCGTAAACTTCCTTGCCTTCCATGCTGCCGACGTTGCCGGTGCGCGGGTCAGTCAAAATTCCCTTTTCCAACGCCAAATGACTAATTTCCGTCAAAAAGTCCTGCAGAATCAGTTCGGTTGGATTGTCTTCGCTGATCTCGTACGCCTTCTCGAAAATCTTTTCGCCTTTGCGGAAAACTACGCGATTCGGATAAACTTCAAGTTGCGCAAGGACGTTTTCGCCGCGAACGAGATTGCCAGCCGCAGAAATTTTCAAGACCATTTCGCCCTCACTCGACGAAATTTCTTCGATGACGCGTTCAAGTTGCGGAGGATAAATGAAAATGGAATTGTCGCCTTCGACGCCGAAACGTTCACCGAGAATTTGAGTCGCGTTTTCAGCCAAAGCGTTGATGTCGGCGGAAATTTCATCTTTCGTGCGCCCGCCGCGAATGATTCCGTTTGAAAGAACTTCACCGGCACGCAAAGTTATATCGCCTTCGCGGATTGCGATTATGCCTTCGCGCAGACGTTGATTGCGGCGTTCGAGTTCGCTGTTGTCGCCCGTGAGCTTGTCGTTATCAGCAGTGAGTTTCTCGTTATCGGCGGTCAGCGTGACGTTGAATTCGCCGAGTTTTTTATTGTCGGATTCAAGCGTGGCGTTGGTGTCAGCAAGGTTTTCGTTCTGCGCGGCGAGTTCGGCGTTGGTGCTTTCGAGTTGAGCGTTACCTTCTTTAAGTCGGTCGGATTCAGCGCGAAGTGTTTCCTGTTCACTCTTGAGCGATGCAATTTCTTGCTTGGATTCGCGGAGATTGGCGTTGGCACGTTCAAATTCGTTTTGCGCCTTGAAAAGATTTTCGGTCGCGTCGTCGAGTTCTTTCATTGTGGAATCCATCGTTGCCCGCAATTCATCCATGCCGAAAAGCGCGGTGCGGACGTTCTGCGAAATGAGCACCATAAAGCCGATTGACAGCGCAGTTATCAAGCCGCCCGTTACGACGGTCACAATCATTGACGTGTGGCGCGGACGTAGCCCGAAGATTGACAGACGCTTTTTGCCGATTTTCGTGCCGAGTTTGTCGCCGATAAAGGCAATCGCGCCGCCAGTGATAATCATCACGAAGATCAAATATATTCCTTCCAATCAATCATCTCCTGTTGGGGTTGAGCTGTTAGCTGTTAGCTTTGAGCTTTTAGGAGAACAACTACTAGCCTAGTCTCTGCTTCTCGCTAAAGGACGTGTGACGCTGAAAACTCGTTCGACGCGCCGCAACTTGTTCATCAACGTGTCGACCTGCGTGGCATTAGCGACTTCAATGCCCATGTTCACCGTCGAAGTTTTGTTGTAGCGATTGGGCACAGCGTGAATCGAATGCAGGTTAAGATTCATGGCGGCGGGCACGGCGATTAAGTCGGCAAGAACACCGCTCTTGTCTTCGCAGATAATTTCAAGCTCAACGTTGTAGAGTTCGTTGTCCGCCGTGCTCCAACTAACTTCAATCATGCGCTCAACGTCAGCCTCACCGTGCAAGATGTTCGGACAATCCGCGCGATGAACGGAAACGCCGCGTCCACGAGTGATGTAGCCGCTGATTTCGTCGCCAGGAATTGGATTGCAGCATTTGGCGAGCCGAACAACAAAGCCGCTTTCGCCTTCGACAAGAACGCCGTGTTCAGTCTGTCGACGGTCGCCTTTTTCGGGCAACTGTTTAATTTCGGCAAGCAACGCGGAGACTTCGGGCGGATTATTTTCGGCAAGTTCCTTTCTGTGCATTTCAATCAGCTTGGTGACGACGGAATGAGTTGACATGCCGCCGTAGCCGATTCCCGCAAGCAAATCTTCTTCGTTGGGAATGTTCATGCGTTTGGCGATGAGTTCAAGGCGATTGCCCTTGAGAATGTCTTTCGGCACCAAACCGAGCTTTTTGAGCTCAGCGTCAATCTGTTCGCGTCCATGAGCGATGTTTTCTTCACGATTCTCACGCTTGAACCACGAACGGATTTTAGTACGCGTTTCACTCGCCGCAACGATATTCAACCAATCGCGGCTGGGTCCGTTGTTTGAACGATTCGTCACTACCTCAACGAAGTCGCCGTTCTGCAACTTGTATTCAAGCGGAACGATTCGGCTGTTGACTTTCGCGCCGACGCAGTGATGACCGACCTCCGTGTGAATGCGGTAGGCAAAATCGATTGGCGTGGAACCTTTCGGCAGGACGACCAAATCTCTGCCAGGCGTGAAGACAAAAACTTCGTCGCTGAAGAAGTCAAGCTTCAAAGCCTCAAGATATTCTTTCGGGTCTTTGATTTCCTTTTGCAACTGCGCCATCTGCCGAAACAAAGAAATTTGCTGGTCGTGGTCACTGTTGGCGGGTTGACTTGAACCAGTCTCTTTGTACTTCCAATGAGCCGCAACTCCGTACTCGGAAATTTGGTGCATGGCGAACGTGCGAATCTGAATTTCAAGCGGGTAGCCCAACGCCATAACCGTCGTATGCAAGGAACGATAACCGTTGCTTTTCGGCACGGCGATATAATCTTTGAATCTGCCTGGAATGGGTCGCCACTTCGCGTGAATGACGCCGAGAACGTTGTAGCAATCTTTAACGTCGTCAACGAGAATTCTTACGGCAGACAAGTCGTAAATTTCGCCGATGTCCTTGTGGTCGCGCACCATCTTCTTATAAATGCTGTAGAAATGTTTGGCACGTCCGCTGATTGACGCGTGAATCTCCAGTTCGTCGAATTCCTCTTCAATGAGCCGAACCGCCTCGCTGATGTAAATTTGCCGCTCGCGACGTTTCTGCTTGACGTGCTCAACCAAATCGTAATAAATATCGGGCTCAAGATAGCGCAGGCTCAAATCCTCAAGCTCCCATTTGATGCTGGAAATGCCGAGACGATTGGCAAGCGGCGCGAAAAGTTCCATTGTCTCTTTGGCGATACGTTTGCGTTTGTCTTCGCGCATAAATTTTAACGTGCGCATGTTGTGCAGGCGGTCGGCAAGCTTAATCAGAATGACGCGCAGATCTTTTGCCGTGGCGATGATTAATTTGCGGTACGCCTCGATTTGTTGCTGTTCCTTTGTCTTGAAGTAAATTTGTCCGATTTTGGTGACGCCGTCGATTAACAGCCCGATTTCGTCGCCGAACATGTCTATAATCTCGTCAAGCGTGAAGATTGTATCTTCAACCACGTCGTGCAGAATGGCGGCGGCAATCGCTTTGTCGTCAAGTTGCAGTTCAGCAAGAATGGCGGCGACGTTCAGCGGGTGATTGATGTATGGTTCGCCGGAAGCTCGCGTTTGACCGGCGTGACCTTCTTTCGCGACGAGATAAGCACGTTCAATCAAAGCAATGTCGGCGTCGGGCATGTAAGATTTTACAGTCTCTATCAGCGATTGAATCGTGACGGGCGGTTTTCCCTTGTCGTTCATGTCATTAGGGATCGTCGTTTGGAAACAGAGTCAAGTGAAATGATTTTGCTGGCTCCCTGGTCGGATCCCAGTTCCCTCCTTCCCAAGCGGAATGTCCGTGAATTTGTCAGTTCCAGTTTATACTTTGGGCGCGGCATTTCAAAAGTTTTTTTCTCGCGATTGATAACGATTAAGCCGAGTTCCAAGAAAATTTTGACCGCACAGTCGAATGTGTAAACAGAAAAATTTTTGCCGGTCTCGTTGTTGAAGGCACGCATTAATGAACATAAATCGAATCGACTTGTGTAGACGCGTGCGCGACGCAAGAAATTATATACCGCGACGAGTTGTTCACGGTCGGGGAATTCTTCGGCAGTCGCTGCGGGCTCCAAACTCGACACGGTGCATTGAATCCGCAGTTCGCCTTGCCAATTTTCAAGCGACGGTTCGTAAGCAATATCAATGGGCTCGTTCTCGATTAACGGCACGAGACTTCCGCAATTCCACGCGACGGCACGAATCTTGACGTAATCCGTATCAGTTGGGATACAGAAACTCAAATGATTACCGTCCTTGCCGATTGCTTTAGGCTCGAAGCCGCGAACGTCTTTGCAAGCAAGCACGGGGTGCGGATTGCCGATACCGTACGGCTCAAACATGTTGAATTGCTCGGCGACGTCGAATCCGATTTCCGACGGGTGAACGATTGCGTCAATGTTGATTTGCGGCTGATAATCTTCGTCGGTGAGATGTTTGCGAACGTATTCGTCGAAACGGCGGACAAGTTCGGGGATTTTTTCTGTTGCGATGTTGAGACCTGCGGCTTGCGAATGCCCGCCGTACTTGTCGAAAAGGTCAGCCATCGAGTCAAGTGCGTTCTTCATGTGGAGCGCGGGAATACTTCTGCACGAACCGCGAGAAAATACACCGTCCTGCGTCGTCAAAATAATCGTCGGCAAGTTGTGGCGTTCAACGAGTTTCGAGGCAGTCAAGCCGATAACGCCTTCTTCCCAACCTTCGCCGGAAATAACAAGTGTGCTCACGTCGCCGCCGTTAGTTTGGCGCATGTTGGTCACAATTTCTTCGGCTTCGGACAAAATTCGCGATTCAATTTCTTTGCGGCGTTGATTCATTTTGTTGAGCTTGCGAGCCATCTCTGCGGCATCTTCAACGTCTTCGTTGAGCAAAAGTTTCAGACCTTCAGTCGCGCTTTGCAATCTGCCAACGGAATTCAGTCGCGGCGCAATTTGAAAGGCAACGTGTCCTGCGGAAATTTTTTTCTCGCCGAGACCGGCAACATTAATCAAAGCACGTAAGCCGACGCAATTAGTTTCGCGCATGGCTTGCAGACCCATTCGGACGATTTTGCGATTTTCACCGAGGAGCGGCACCAAATCAGCGACAGTCGCCAACGCGGCAAGTTCAATGTCCGTCGTGTATTCGTAAAAATCTTCGCCGCGAATGTAATTCATCAACGCCTGACTAAGCTTGAAAGCGACGCCTGCCCCGCAAAGTTCTTTGTCGGGATAATTGCAGTCCGATTGGTGCGGATTGACGACGGCGACAGCTGATTTCAACTCGTCAAGCGCAAGCAGATGATGATCGGTGACAATCACGTCGAGCCTGTCTTTGACGGCGGAAATTTCTTTCTCGTTGGTTATGCCGCAATCCACGCTGATTAAAAGTTTTGTGCCGTTGGCGATAATTTTTTCCAATGCGGGAATATTCATGCCGTAACCTTCTGAGCGGGCGGGAATGTAAAAATCAGCCTCTGCACCGAGTCTGCGGAGTGTGCGAACCAAAATTGCAGTCGCGCTCATGCCGTCAACGTCGTAGTCGCCGAAAACGCAAATCTTCTCGTGCGTCTCGATTGCCAAATCAATTCGTTTGACGGCGGTGCTCATGTCCTTCATCATGAACGGATCGTTAAACAGCGCGTCTTCTGGCTTTAAAAAATTGTGCGCCGACCTAGCGTCACGTATCCCGCGATGATATAAAACCGTTGCAGTCAGCTCGCTTATGGTTAATGTCCCTGCGATAGCTTGAACGATTGAGGCGTCTGCTTCTTTAACAATCCACTTTTTGCGCATTTATGTTCTCCTTCCGATTGCCGTTGCCGCTTGATTGTACAATTCTTTATTAAAACTGTCTACAATAAATATTCAGATGATGTCGCTGTTAATTTTCTGTTGCAAGCCCTTGACAAATGCTGTACAATCCTTTAGAAATTTTTCACCACGGAAATATTTGGGAGGAAATTTTACATGAGAAGCGACATTGTTAAACAAGGTGCGACGCGTTGCGCTCACAGAAGTTTATTTCACGCGAACGGTTTCGGCGCGGAAGAACTTTCTCGTCCGCTGATTGGCGTCTGCAATTCTTTCAACGAAATTATCCCTGGTCACATGCATTTGAAATCGATAACCGAGGCGGCGAAACTCGGCGTTGCGGCGGCGGGCGGCACTCCGATTGAATTCCCCGCTATCGGCGTGTGCGACGGAATTGCAATGGGTCACACGGGCATGAAATATTCACTGGCGAGCCGCGAACTTATCGCCGACTCAATCGAGGCTGTCACGATGGCCAGCGGGTTCGACGCACTGATTCTGATTCCGAACTGCGATAAAGTTGTCCCAGGTATGTTGATGGCGGCGGCGCGATTGAATATCCCGTCGATAATCGTCAGCGGCGGTCCAATGTTAGCGGGACGTTTCCACGGTCGCGATATCAGCGTCAGTCAAGCTTTTGAGGCGGCGGGCAAATTCGCGGCTGGCAAAATGTCTGCTGAAGAGATGACCGACCTTGAAGCACACGCTTGTCCGAGTTGCGGCTCCTGCGCGGGATTGTTCACGGCAAACACGATGAATTGTCTTAGCGAGGCGTTGGGTATGGCGTTGCCCGGCAACGGCACGATTCCTGCGGCGTACACGGGCGATAGGTTCATTCTCGCAAAACGCGCTGGTAAAGTCATCATGGAGTTGCTTGAGAAAAATATTTGTCCGCGCGATATTTTGACGATGAAGGCTTTCGAGAACGCGATAACCGTTGACATGGGCATTGGCGGCTCGACGAATACTGTGTTGCATTTGACGGCGATTGCCAACGAGTGCGGAATTCAAATTCCTGCGACGTTGTTTGACGAAATTTCTGCGCGGACACCGTACATCACGAAGCTTAGCCCTGCAGGAACGCATCACATGCAAGATCTTGACGAGGCGGGCGGCATTAACGCTGTCATGCACGAACTGTCTAAGAAAAATCTGCTCAATCTCGACGCGGTCACGGTTGACGGCACACTCGGCGAACGAATTGCCAACACTGAAATTCAACGCCCCGACGTGATTCACACGGTCGACAATCCTTATCGCGCGACGGGCGGCATTGCGATTCTGAAAGGCAATCTTTGCCCCGATTACGCTGTCGTCAAAGCGTCGGCTGTCAGCGAAGACATGCTCATTTATCGCGGCAAAGCGAAATGTTTTGATTCGGAAGAAGCGGCAATCAACGCAATCATGGCGAACGAAATTCACGACGGCGACGTTGTCGTTATCCGCTACGAAGGTCCCAAAGGCGGTCCCGGTATGCAGGAGATGTTGAATCCCACGGCGGCTATCACGGGCGCAGGCTTGAAAGTCGGCTTGATAACGGACGGTCGTTTCAGCGGAGCCAGCCAAGGCGCGTGTATCGGTCACATTTCGCCCGAAGCTATGGACGGCGGCACGATTGCTCTGATTCACGACGGCGACACAATTTTTATCGACATACCCAACCGTAAACTCGAACTCGAAATCAGCGACGACGATCTTGCCAGACGCCGCGCAGAATGGACTAAACCTGAGCCGAAGATTAAGACTGGATACCTTGCCCGCTACGCGAAGTTGACAACATCAGCGTCGACTGGTGCCGTGCTGAAGATTTAAGGAACCGACAATGTATTGGCAAAAAACTTTTGAAAGTCAACTCGAAAAATTTTTGCGTCCCGAACAATTTATTTTCAACGCGCCGATGTGCGAGCATACCACGTTCAAAATCGGCGGTGCGGCGGACGTTTTAATCTTCCCGTCGAGTTCTGAAGACGTTTCAAAAATTTTCCGGCTCGTCGAAATGTTTGATTTACCCTGCGTCGTTCTCGGCAACGGCTCAAACGTTTTGGTGCGCGACAAAGGAATTCGCGGCGCAGTCGTCAAGTTCACAGAAAAATTTTTCGGCGGCATCAAATGTGACGGTCAACGGCTCACGGCGTGCGCGGGTGCTAAACTCAAAGACGTTTCGATTTGCGCGGCAGATAACGGCTTGACGGGTTTGGAATTCGCGTGCGGAATCCCTGGCAGTATCGGCGGCGCAATCTTCATGAACGCGGGCGCATATGACGGCGAAATGAAAAATGCTGTCGCGAGTGTCAAGGCTGTCAATCGCAACGGTGAGTTCGTCGAATTCAGCGGCGCAAGTCTTCAGCTCGGCTATCGTCACAGCATTTTCCAAGAGAACGGCTGCACGATTTGCGAAGTCGAATTGATTTTGCAGCGCGGCAACGTCGACGACATCAAAAGCAAAATGATTGACTTAACACAGCGGCGCGAGAGCAAACAACCGCTTGACATGCCCAGCGCGGGCTCGACCTTCAAGCGACCGAAAGGACATTTCGCGGGCACACTGATTGACAAAACGGGCTTGAAAGGTCTGCGAATCGGCGGTGCGATGGTCTCGGAGAAACATGCAGGTTTCGTCGTGAACACGGGCAACGCGACGGCTCAAGACGTGTTGGCTTTGATTGAAGAAGTCAAGCGCAGAGTTTGCGAGGCTCACGGCATAACACTTTGTCCCGAAGTCCGAATCATCGGCGAAGAATAACCGTAAAAAATTTCCTGTCGTGATAAATTCGCGGCAGGATTTTTTGTTGGCAACGTGACGTGAAAGAATTTAAAATTTTTTCTGCAGGTTAATCAACCGCAACGCCGAATACAACGCCGAATAACTTTTTGCCAAGGAGGTGGGCTAAATGCTCTACGCTATGATTGATGTCGGCTCAAATACAATACGCATGGCGATCTACGACATTAACGGCGACCGCGTCGAAATGCTCATGAAAAGGAAACATGCCGTCGGACTTGCGTCATACGTGCGCGACGGCGTGATGCAGCGGCAGGGCATTGACAAAGTCGTTGACATCATCAGCGAATATCGCCGCTTCCTGGACGACTTCGGCATAACGCAGGTCACCGCCTTCACGACGGCTGCTTTGCGCAACGCAATCAACGGTTCGCAGGCTGTCGACGAAATTTCCTTGCGCACGGGGATAAACATCATGCTGATGAGCGGCGACGACGAGGCGACTTACGATTTTATCGGCGCGACACATGACCTTATCGACGAAAAAGGCTTGCTGATTGACATCGGCGGCGGCTCAACCGAAATCGTCTACTTCCGTGAACGTGAGATTCAAGTCAAAGCGAGTTTGCCAATCGGTTCGTTGAGTTTCCACACGCGTTACACGGGCACACACATTTTGCCGAGTGCCGTTGAAATGGCTGAAATGTACGCTGAGGCTGAAGCAACCGTCAGCGCAGTTCAAGAGTTCCAAGCTGTCAGTCACGCGCAAATTTGCGGTATCGGCGGCACGTTCAAAGGCGCAATGGCTCTTTACA
>CAMUZG010000005.1 GCA_947165145.1 uncultured Selenomonadales bacterium | reverse complement strand
CCCGTTATCGCGGCGGGCGGTTTTGCCGATTCTCGCGGAATTGTCGCGGCGTTCGCGCTCGGTGCCAGTGCGATTCAAATGGGTACGCGTTTCGTCCTCAGTCAAGAATGCATTGCTCACCCCAATTACAAAAATCTCGTGCTCAAAGCAAAAGATCGCTCGACAGTCGTCACGGGCAGGACTACAGGTCATCCCGTTCGCGTCATCGGCAACAAGTTAACTCGAACTTATCTTGAAATGGAAGCGGGCGGCGCGTCGGTTGAAGAACTTGAAGCTCTCGGTGCGGGCGCATTGCATAAGGCTACACACGGCGGCGACGTTGAGAACGGCTCGGTCATGATTGGGCAAATTTCGGGCATGCTCGACGACATCAAGTCTGTCAAAGAAATTATCGACGACATTGTTGGCGGAATTGCCGCAGTCGTCACGAATATTCAAAGCAAATACGAATGACGGGAGGCGACTCTCATGGGCAAGACGGCTTTTATTTTCCCCGGTCAAGGCGCACAGACCGTCGGCATGGGCAAAGATTTTTACGACAACTTCGACACGGCTAAAAAACTTTTCGACGAGGCGGACGACGCGCTCGGCTACTCGATTAAACGCATGTGTTTTGACGGATCGGAAGATGATCTCAAGCTCACAGCGAACACGCAACCCGCTATTCTCGTCGTTAGCGTCATTGTCGGCGAATTGCTCAAGGCGGAAGGCATCAACGCTGACATCGCGGGCGGTCACAGTCTCGGCGAATATTCGGCACTTGTCGCGGCGGGCTCACTCAAATTCCGTGATGCCGTTGTTCTCGTTCACAAGCGCGGTAAATTCATGCAAGAGGCTGTTCCCGTCGGCGAAGGTTCAATGGCGGCGATTATCGGTCTCGATGACGACACAATCATTAAAACCTGCGCGGCGGCGTCGGAATTCGGCGAAGTGCAAGCAGTCAACTTCAACTGCCCCGGTCAAACGGTCATCGCGGGAAAAACTCGCGGCGTTGAAATTGCGGTTGAACAACTCAAATCGGCGGGCGCAAAGAAAGCGGTAATCTTGCCGGTCAGCGCACCGTTCCACAGTACGTTAATGGCTCCTGCGGCGAAAAAACTTGCTCTTGAACTCGATAAAGTTGAATTGCAAGACGCTACATTTCCCATTGCGGCGAACGTCAACGGCGAACTTGAGACATCGGCGGCGGCAATTAAATCGAATCTCATTGAACAGGCGGATCACCCCGTCAAGTGGATTGCTTGTGTCGAGTCAATGAAAAATTTCGGCGCGGACATTTTTATCGAGTGCGGACCAGGCAAAACGCTTTGCGGCTTCAATCGGCGTATCGACAAGACAATCAAAAGTTTCAACGTTGAAGACATCGACAGCCTGCAAAAGACCGTTGCCGCGCTCAAAGCGTGACGAACATTCATAACGACAACAACAAAGCCCTCCTCGCGGAGGGTAAATTTTTACAAAGGAGAACGATCAATGCGCGTTGTCATTGTCGGCGCAGGCAAACTCGGCTACACAATCGCACAACTTTTGAGTAGCGAACAAATGGAAGTTACAGTTATCGACCGCGAAGAAGAACGACTCACCGCCATAAAAAATAATCTCGACGTGCTCACGATAACCGCGAACGGCGCAAGCCCGATAACTATGGACGACCCCGACGTGAACGGCGCGGACGTTTTCATTGCCGTAACCGACGTCGACGAAGTCAACATGGTAGCTTGCATTCTCGCGAAGAAACACGGCATTAAACACACAATCGCCCGCATTCGCGACATGCAATTTCTTAGTGAGGCAAAAGACTATCTCAAAAAAAATTTCGACATCGATTTGATGCTCAACCCCGACATGATTGCCGCGCACGAAATTTATCGAATTTTGATGACGCCAGCCGCTTTGGACGTCGACGAGTTCGCGGGCGGAAAAATTCGGCTGTTCGAGGTCAAAATCACTAAGCACAGCAAATACGCCAATATTCCGTTCAAAAAGCTGAGCTTGCCGACGGGCGTTTTAGCGGGATTGATTTTCCGCGACCACCGAATGATTATTCCGCACGGCGACGACTCGCTCCAAGTTCATGACAACGCGTACTTTATCGGCTTCCCCGACGCCATTGAAAAATTCAGCTCGAATTTCGTCCAGCAGGACAGTAAACGGCTTGAACGCGTGATGATTATCGGTGCAGGCAGAATCGCGCGGACGTTGTCTGTCATGCTCATCAATGCTGATGTCAACGTCAAAGTCATTGAAAAGGATCGAGAACGTTGCGAAAACATTGCACAGCTTTTGTCGGGCGACTCGATTGCAATTTACGGCGACGGAACCAACGTCGATTTGCTCGCGCAGGAAGGCATTGCGTCTGCGGATGTAGTTGTTTGCTTGACGGAAGACGATAAACTAAATTTGATGATGGCTCTTATTGCAAAACATCTCGGCGCGAAAAAAACCGTCGTGCGCATTTATCGAACCGAGTATGCAGACTTGATTGCCAAAGTCGGCGTGGACATTGTAATTTCTGCGCGACTGCTTTCCGCGAGTGAAGTGCTTGCCTTCGTGCGACGTGGCGGCGTTGTCAGCGTTTCGATTTTGGAAGGCGCACAGGCTGAGGCTCTCGAAGTCATTGTTCAGAACGGCGCGAAAGTCGCGGGCAAAAAGTTAATGGACGTGCGGCTCCCGAAATCGTGTCTGGTCTGCGCTTACGTTCGCAAGAACAGGGCGGCAATTCCCAACGGCAACACAATCCTTGAGCCAGGCGACAGGACGATTTTGTTTTGCCTGAGCGGTTCCGCCAAGGAAGTTATGACGTGGTTTAATTAACGCTCAACCACACTGAAAGGCAGGAAATTTATAAATGTTCAATTTCTCCCGCAAAGACACCGAGTTCTTCGACTTGTTCACGGAGAACGCAAAATATTTTCATCTGGGCGCGGTCATGCTCGACGACCTCGTTAGAGACCCGAACAAGTCGCTTGAACACATCGAAGAAATTTTAGGGCTCGAATCCGCCGCCGACTCCATCAACGAAAAAATCATCAACAAGCTGAACTTGAGTTTCATCACGCCGATTGACCGCGAAGACATCTATTCAATTGCCGGCGAACTTGCAAACGGCGTCGACATGATTCAAGGCGCACTCCAACGAATCATCATGTATCACGCGGGACACTCGACGCGGCGTAGTCCCGATTTAACAAAACTGCTCGTCGACGGCACCAACGAACTTGTCAAGGCGTTCAAACTTTTGAGCGACGTCAAAAAAAATCAGCGCGAGATTCTCGACGCTGTTCATGCTGTTTCCGACTGTGAGAGCAAAGGCGACTTGATTTATCGCGCGGAAATCGGAATTCTGTTCGACGAAGCTGTTGAGGCGGCAAAGGAGCACGGTGCCAGCCGCGCAGTTATTCACCTGATAAAGTGGAAAGACATTCTCGAAGACGTTGAGGACGCGCTCGACCACACGAAGAAAGTTAGCGACATGATTCGCGGCGTCGTCATGAAGTACGCTTGACAAGCTTTAACCCTCTTAGCGCGAGAATTCCCCCGCCGAGCGGCGGGATGAATCGCGCTTTTGCGTAGACATTATTGGTTCTTTGTGATAAAATTAGCATAACAAGTAACAAGGAAAGGAGAAGACCTGCGAAAAACTTATAGATTGTTGTACTACAATCTTCACGGAGTCTGAAACGTCGAAAACCAAGACAGTAAGCTCCCAGCAGGTATTATAAGGGTTTTGTGATTATCCTCTCTTTCCCGTGACCATTCGGGATGTAACATGTGCGAAGTCAGCTAAGCAGACAAATCACAACTACCGTAGGGACTACGGGAAGTAAAGCCTGTATGAGAGGAAATAAGACGCAACCTCGGCGCGACCTCGTTGATTCAGGAAGCTCCCGCCTCTTCAGGCGGCGAGTAGTTCACCGCTTTTTAACCGAGTGCCAAGCCTTGCTGATGTTCGCGTCCAATTCCGCTTGCGACGACGATTTTAAAACGGGCGTCATGCGTGATTCTTTGCCGTCGACAGTGACTTTGACCCATTTGAAGCCAGCCGCCTCGACGATAAATAAAAATGCTCGTTCAATCGCGTGAGCAAGCGTCCCGTCGACTTGACCGCATTCTTCGGGGAAATCGTCGAACGTCAAGCCCGCGTCAATCAACGGCGCAAGTGCCTTAGGCTTGAACCAAAACATTGAGCCCGCAGGGAATTCAATCAGACAGCGTTCGTTGATGTCGATGCCGAGCCGCGACAGAAAATTTTTCGTGCCAAGATAATTTTCGCCCCAATTGATTGAAACTCGAATCGGCGAGAAATATTGCGGGAAAACCATTCCGACGCGTTCGTTCTCCAAAATTTTCAAGATACTGCCGACAATTTCCGGACTGCCCAAAAGATTTCTGTAAAGCTGATCGCGCCAACCCGCTAGACGATTTTTGGCGTGCGGAGATTTTTTGCTGTGCAGGTGCAAACAAATATCGTAGCCGTCGTAAATTTCGCGGAAACCAACGAACGACGCAGCAATATCGCGCCCGCGGTTCTCAAAAATTTTTATCGTGACCGTTCC
This sequence comes from uncultured Selenomonadales bacterium, assembly GCA_947165145.1. Lineage (GTDB taxonomy): Bacteria > Bacillota > Negativicutes > Selenomonadales > Selenomonadaceae > Quinella. The sequence continues at coordinate 77,846 of CAMUZG010000005.1, read as the reverse complement.
CTTGTCGAAGCTGTCGAAAACTTTTTCGATGGCGATTTTTTTTTCGGGCGAAGTCGTCGAGATAAACACGTCGACCGCGCAGGGAATGTTCAGCAGAAGATTTTTGAGCTCGTCGGCAAGTTCGGGATAAAAAATGTGTACGACAGCCGCAACCTTGTATTTGGCGGGCGACGCAAAAAAATTAAGCGGCACCTTTAATGCAAAATCTTTGGCACGCTTGAGGCGAACGCAATCGTTAAAGCCGCTCGTCTGCAATAGAATCGTGTCGCCGAGATCTTCAACGTGTGTCGTGTGGCGCAGCCGATAAAAAATAAATTCGTAAATTTTCGGGCAATGAACCGCGCAAAAATCTTCAAACGGTCGCACAAAATTTCTGCCGATAAAGCTCCTGACGGTTCGATAAAAGTTCATGAGACCGATCCCTCGTAAATCGCGATGTATTTTTCTGCGACGCGTTCAATGGAAAATTTTTCGGCTACATCAGCGACGCGAAGTTGAATTTTTTCGTAAGCGGCAGAATCATCAGCAAGCGTCCGCAAAATTTTCGCGAGCTCGTCGACAGGAACTTTGCCGTCAATCAAATCGAAGACAATTCCCGCGTTCTCGACCATTGCAGGAACTTCGCCAAGATTCGAGCTGACAACGGGCTTTCCCGCAAAAAAGCTGTCGATAATCAGCAACGGAAAACTTTCGCCGAGATATTCGCTGGGCAACAAGCCGACATCAGCCGCCGCCAAATAATCGCGAACATTGCTTTTGAAGCCGACCAAGTGAACAAAATCGGGCACGTTGCTGCGGAGTTTGTCGTACATTTCGCCCGCACCGACCAAAATCAAATCGATACGCCGCTTGCCGAGTTTGTTTGCCGCCGTGACAGCGTCGATTGCCGATTGCCAACCTTTCTGCGGAATTGCACGACTTACCACGCACGCGACAAACGAATCGTCGGCAATGTCGAGTTCTGCGCGGGAGACAGCGTTAATCGGAAAACGTTCAAGCCCATTGCCAATCTTGCGGAAAATTTCTTCGCGCCCGAAATTGTTTTGCTTAAATGGCGTCAAATTTTTGTCGGCAATGTAAACGAACGTGTCAACATTTTTCACGGCGTCCAAAATTTTTTGCAGGTAAGTTTCGTCAGCAGCTTCGTACATGCCGTGGAGTGTGACGACGTGACGCAAACCGTTGCCCGCGACGCAACTGACAGCCGAATCAACCGCGCCGTGGTGCGTGTGAACCAAATCGATTTTGAATTGAGTAATGACCGCGTCAAGCCCGTCAGTGTCGTTAATTCGGACGAGCGGAACCGTTGAATTGAGTTTGCGGCGAACGTCGGGCAATTCGTCGGACATTTGAAAATCAAGCACCGTGACGGCAAAACCTCTGCGGCTCAATTCGTTGGCAAGCATGAGCGGAAAAGTTTCGCCACCGCCGATTGTCAAGCCAAACACGCCCATCAAAATGTTCGGCTTGCGCGGGACACTCAAAATTTTTTTCACGTCGAAAAGTTCGAGACCGCCGACATCTGCACCCTGCCCGTATGAATGTTCTTCAAGCCGTTGCCGATGAGCTTCATGAACTTCGGCGGGTACACGATAATTTTTCGCGACGAACTCGGCAATGCGTTCATGTTCAGCAAAATAACGCGACTCCCGCTGAATTTTGAGCGACGTACTGTCTTTGTGCACGCGATAAAAATTCGTGGCTTGCGGCGTGTAATAGACGCACCCGCCCTTAATCACGTCGAGATAGAACGCCCAATCGCCGCAAAGTTTCATGTCACGCCAAAGTTCGGCGACATCGTTGCGAATGACTTTCGGGCGACGGAACACGACGCCGCTGACGTTCGGAATAATATTTTTCACGGCAAAACCACGCTCGACGAAATCAGCGGCAGTCATCGCGAAATTTTTTGTCCAATCGAAATCGGGCAGGTCAGCGAGATATTGTTCCGTCGTGAAAATTTTTTGCCCGTCCTGGATAAAATCCATGCGGCAGAAGGCAAGTTGAATCGCGTCGTCAGCGAAGGCAGGCACAAGTTCGGACAGAAAATTTTTCGCGCTGAAGTCGTCACTTTCCGCAATCCAAACCAAATCGCCACGAGCCGCTTCAATGCCTTTACGCCACTGATTGAAGACTCCGCCCGAATTTTTTTCGTTGAGCAGGAGCCGAGTGTTATCCGCGTGAAGATTTTGGAATTCGCACAGAATATCGCGGCTTGAATCGATCGACGCGTCGTCAAGCAGAATCACTTCAAAATTCGTGTACGTCTGCGCGTAAATCGTTTCGAGTCGTTCGCGGAGGAAGGGCGCGTGATTGAAGTTCGGGACGATTACGCTGACGAGCGGCGAATAATTTTCCCGCGTGATGATTTTCCACAGCTTCGTTGCCCGCGCAGATTTTTTCCCACGCGACATTGAAAATTTCATCAGTGCGGACTTTGCGACGGCTTTCAGCGGCAGAAAAAATTTTTTGCGGACGGTCGGCAAATTCATTGCACAAAAATCGTCGACGCTCCGCACGAGTCGCCGTATCGTTGCGCCGGTCAATGTCCGATAAATTTTCATCTTTATGCCCAAAATTTTCCCCTCCGCGTTGAGGATAATCAAAAGCGCGGTTAAAGTCAACACGAAAAGATTTCGCACAACAAAAAAGCCTCGACGACGTGCGCCGAGACTCGTGATTTTTTTAGTTCAAATGGCTGTAATGACCCAGAGATATTCTTTTGCGGTGAGTTTGTTGACGCGTTGCAGTTGTTCGGGTGTGAGCGAGTCGCTGATGTAAAGTTTTGGCGTCGTGCGGAAGAGCGGAATTTTTTCTGCGCGGAGCCCGTGAGCGTTAAGATAATCCATTGCCTCGCGTTCGTCCTGCAGGTCGTTATCGACAAGCTTATCGTCGAAAACTTTTTCGTACATGTCCTTGGTCTCGTTGTAAAGCGTCAAAGCCTGGTCTTCGCCGTAGAGAGCCGCCGCCGCCGCTTTAAAATATCTTTTCTGGCAAAAGTCGCTGGTGATGAGGCAGCCGCCGTGTTTCTTGAGAACGTTGCGGATATTGTCAAATGTTTTGTCGCGAACGTCCGACGTCAAGTAAATCATAACGCCCTGTTCGATAATGCAAATTTCGCCTTTGAGCTTATCAGCACTCGCCATCATCGCGGAACCGTCCTGCAACCAAAAAGCATCGTAATCGACATTTTTCTTGGCTTTGTTGCCGAATTCGTCAATGCACCAATCGCCGAGCAGACAAACAGTTTGCAGTTCGCCGACGACAACTTTGCGCCCTTCATCGCCGAGAATCATGGCACGCGGGGAAATACTGCACGCCAAATCGAAGACGTTGCGGTAATTTTTTTCGCGAACGTATTGCATTGCGGCGGCGAAGTTCAATTCTTGATAGAGACTGTTGACGAGCTTGATGCGTTCAAAGTCGTTCAAGTTGGTCTCGTTGAAGAAGACAGGGCGATTGATGAGCTTCAGAAATTTTTTTGCTTCGGGAATGCCGGCTTCGCTGAGCCATTGCAATTTCACCTGCGCGGAGTACTCGACCATCTCGAATTCTGCGGCGCGTGCCGTCGACGTGAGCATTGCCGCGGCGAGCAGGAACATCACGAAAAATTTTTTCATACACAACACCCTTCTAACAATTTGGAATTAGGAATTTGGAATTTGGAATTATCATGCTGACAGCTGAAAGCTGAGCCCTGACAGCTGATTAATCTATCCAACCGGCGCGTGTCGTCGTAAAGAACATGTCGTCAACCTTCCAGTTGTAACGTGAAGTTTCGTCGATTGGCTTTCTGTTAACGGTGTGTTCGATTTCATTCACGTTCATGTAAGTGTAATTGACGCGCCACAGCTCCTCAATATCGAAGTAGCTGTACATAGAATTTTCGCTGAGATTGAAAACGTTTTTGTAGTAGACGCGCTCCCATGCGGGTATCCGATAATCTTCGTCCTTGCGATATTCGCTCAAGCCGACGTATTGCCCGCTTAGAGTAGTGCCACCTCTGTCGCCAGGAAACTCTTCGGGATCTTTCGGCTCGCGTGTGTAGGTGTTCCAATAATCACTCAACGCGCCGCCTAGGTTGGTTTTCAGCGCAAGAGCGGCGTTTTCTGCCACGGAGTCGACATCTTCAGGCTTACGCAATTCGGGCGCGGTAACGGGCTTTGTCAACATGTTGCCGTTCTCGTCGACGATGATGTAATTGTCGTGGTTATTCTCGTTGTTGTAAACCTTCGTGTAATAGAGTTTCTCGCCCACTTTGGCGTATTTGATTTTCTCTTCGTCGCCGTCGGTGTAGGTGATTTTCCGATACGTGGCAATAACTTGCGAATCTGCTGACGAAGTGGATATTTCCGATTTGAGCATGAAGTAACTGCCGTCTGTCGAGAATGTAACCTTATCTTTCGTCCAGTTCTTCCAGTTGTTTTGGTTATCCCAATATTGCCTGTCGATTTTCCAGCTGTCGTGGTACTGATCAACGCTTGTGGGATTCACGTAAATATCCTTGTCGCCGTCGGTAGTGTCAACCATGCGGACGCCCTTGTTTCCGTTTTTATTGCCGTTGCTGTCCTCGAGAAGCTGAAGATCCGAGACACAAACGTAGAAATAATTATTATTGAACCTGACTTTGACGTAAGGCAACTTGGTTTTGTCGGCGTACATTGGCGTGCCGTTGACAAGCACTTTGACGTAGTTGTCGTTCTTTTTGGTGGAAGAAACATATTCGTTGGCAACGTAATAAGTCGCCGTCGTTTCGTTATAGTTTTCGGCGGGGAAGGAGACCGCCGTAATTTGCGAATCGTTGAGCCCGCTGACGTTTTTATATTTCTGCTCGTAGGTGGCGTTGACGTAAGCCGCGAAAGTTTTGTTCTCGTTGAGCTGACCGTTTTCCGTCACGGCGTAGGTGTTGTGGTCGTCTTTGGTGTAGTCGAGTAGGATGTAATGGTTGGCTTCAAACTTTTCGCGAACGATGACGTTGCCGGAGCCGTCATAGGTTGTCGTGAAGTTTTCTCCCGAATATTCTTGGTTAATCTCGTTCATGTCAACCAACTCATTGGGCTTGAAGTAAACCGTATTGCTGTTGCCGTCGGTGCCTTCGGTGTAATTGGCGTTTAAAGTTGTCGGTACGTTGAAGCCATTGTAGAGCGTGATTGAGTCGGTGCCGAGCATATCTTCATGCGTCACGGAACGCAGATAACATTTCGCGATAACGAAGCCTCTGAGTTCGTGACCGTTGCCGTTGATGATAACGGGGCTGTTCGGCACGTAAACAATCGCGTTCAAATTCTCGTTAAGGTTCAGAACGACGGGTTGCGAATGTCTAATCAACACATCGGAGCCGTCTACATCTTTGGTTGTTGTGTAGTCGATATTTTCGGGACCAGTGTAGAAAATAACGTACGGGCGGTTGACGTAATGATCGCCAGAAACTTGGCTGTTGTCGGTGTTGAAGTTGAGCGTGACTTGTCGCACGGAGTTAAAGTTGCTAACTCCCGCACCGGTATACGGATTTTTTATCGGGTCGCTCTCAATTCGCACCCAAAGAGGATCAGCTTGCTTTGTTGCGTCGCGTGTCGGAAATGCCTCGTCGAGTTCGACGTTGAAGAGAATTCGCTTATTCGCGCCGTCCGTAGCAGACCAGCCTTCCGCAAACTGATAACTGTAATTCGTCACGTCATCGCCATCCATGCCAATATCCCAGTCCGTCGAGAATTTGATGTTTTTGACTTCGGCGCGCATGTCAATGTTTATCGAATCGACTTCGTTTGCTGAATAAAAATGGTTGCCGTTCGCCAATGTCGAAGCACCGCTACTGTCCTCTGCCGTCGTCTTGACAACTACGCTTTCCGTTCGATTGGTATTGCCGCTCGTGTATTTTATGCCATGCGTATGGTCACTGTAAGTGCCCGCCTGATAGTGATTCCATTTGTCGCCCGAAACTGACAAACCCGTTGAAGGGTCTTTGTACTCCCTTGTGTATTCCCAGTTGTCGATAACCTTCGTGCGTTCAAGCTGTTGCATTGGGTCTATCAAGCCTTTGTAATGCGGCTTCAGAAGCACGACGGCTTTAACGGGCGCGTTCATCGGATCAAACCAACCAGGCAAGAACAGATGGCGAATTTTCTCAGTAAGGTTGACGACGTAATATAACGGACCGTAAACGTCATTCTTGCCGTCAACGACTTTGTATTTTAGCTCGATTTTGCCGCTGACTTTTTTATCGGTCTCGTTGTTAGAGATACTCCAAGCGTCCGTTGCACCTAAGACGTACATGCTGTCCGAAGATTCATTAACGGCATTGGAGTCTATCAAATTTTTCCGCGTGTATTCCTCGGCTTGAAGGCGCGCTTTTTTGAGAGAATCTTTAATTTCGTTTATCGGCTTGTAATTGTAAAGCTTGCCGTTAGCAATCGTGCTTGAGTCGAAAGTATTTTTGAAAACGTCTTGGTAGTCGTCGAAATCGGCGGGAAGATCGTTGCTTGCGAGCGACACGACGTAATATTTTTCAAAATCTTCTTCAGCAACCAAAGCATGTGCGCCCGCCAAAGCTGCCGAGTCCGCCGCGTTCTGCAGTCTTGAAACGTTTATGAAGTACCAGCCCAAATCGAAGCCGACGCCCACGAAGAGGAACAATACAGGAATGAGCAACGCATACAACACCAGAGCTTGACCGCGACGATTTAAAATTTTTTTGCGAAGAAATTTTTTCGTTTGCATGATTGTCACACTCCCTTTTAACAATTTGGAATTTGGAATTAGGAATTATAATTTCACATTCCTAATTCATTCGTCTTCGGCTTGTTGTTTGGCGAAGAACTCGCAGTAAAAATTGTCCTTGCCGCTGTTCTTGACGTGATAAACTGCTCTGTCGGCGGCGGAAAACAGCGTGTCATAATCGCGCCCATCATGAGGAGCAATCGCAATTCCAATGCTCGCCGTGACGAAATCTTTCTTGCCGTCGATTGTCAAGTACTTCGCTACTTGTCGAACCTGCTCGGCTTTGCACAAAACATCTTCCAAGCTTGACGGGTTTTCGATTGTAACGATGAACTCGTCGCCGCCGAAACGCCCGATAGATTCGTTCGAGTGGAAAATTTTTTTCAAGCCCTTAGAGAATTCGACAAGAACTTTGTCGCCGAACTGGTGCCCCAGAAAATCGTTGACTTCTTTGAAGTGGTCAAGGTCGATTATGTAGAACGCCATTAAGATATTGGAGCTGTCGCCCGCGCTATCGGTTGCGGTTAAAGTTTTGAGCTTCTGTCTGCAAAGATTTTCCATCGCCTTCTTGTTCAAAAGATCGGTTAGCTTATCGAGTTCGGATTCTGTCTGGAAAGTGTCGCGTTCGGAACGTAGTCGATTGAAAGCGGCAGCCATCTGTCCAAGCTCATCGTCGCGGTTGACTTCAAGATTTTGAACGGACGTGTCACCTTCAGCGATTTTGTCGACGGCGTTGGTTATTTCGATAATCGGATTCGCAACGCGCAATGCCAAGATATACGCGACAATCATTGCCAGGAGCATCGTGCACAAGCCGAAGATTAACGCTTGCTCCGATTTCTCGTAGACTTTGTTCATGATGTGTTTATACGGGCGCAACGTGAGAATTATCCAGCCCGTGTCGATGTTGCGCGAATAAACGAACAAAGTTTTCTCGCCGTTGATTGTGATTTCCTTCGCGCCAGTGCTGTTGTAAATCGTGCCCAAGATTGATTTATAGGTGTTGTCGACGATGTATTCGTTGCCGATACCGACGACGTTGTCGGAATTGGCAATGACGCGGTGATTGCGATCCATGACGATAACCGAGCTCTCGCTGTCGTCCCAAAGCTTGACGTAATTTTGCAAGGCGGTGAGGTTAAAATTTCTTTGCACCATGCCGACGGGTTTGCCGTCAAGGTCAAGCACGGGCACAGCCAAGACAACAATCATTTTGCCGGTCGCCATGCTTGCAATAATGTCGGAAACGTAACTTCTGCCCTTCATTGCCTCTTGGAAGTGTTGACGCTTTTGCAAGTTCACGAGCGTTGCGCCGTCCGAACGAAAAACTTGCCAACCGTCAGCTCTCGTCAAGGCGGTTAAGTTGCCGTCGTTGAAGATGTCGTCCATGTCGCGCAAAATTTTCGCGACGTAATTGTATCGCTCTTCGGTCGGGTTATTCAGATACTCGATTAAGTTCGGGCTCATGGCGAGCGATTGCAACACAACCTGATTTTTTTTGATTAAATCGGTCATGTGGTCGGAGATGATTGAATTCCGCAACGAACCTGTTTCTTTGGCGACGACTTTTTGCTCTTCAACCATGTTGTACGCGCCGGCAATGATGAATGTTACAAAAGGCACCATGCCCATTATCGTGAACAGGATAAAAGTTTTTATCCGCAAATCTTTGTAGGCACGTTTGAAAATGTCGTTAAAGGTAAATTTATTCAAATCGTTAAAGTTAAGCTCGCTAATTTTCATGATGTTGAACTCAGATTAACCGCCGCCCAAAGTCCTCATGAGCGTGAGTATTGCGGGGAAGAGCAGGACGACGAAAATTGACGGGAAGATGAACAAAATCATCGGGAACAAAATTTTGACGGGGGCTTTCAACGCCTCGCTTTTGATGTATTGTCGGTGACGGTCGCGCATGTTGTCCGCCTGCAATTTAAGCGTGCGTGTCATTGAAGTACCGAGCTTTTCCGCCTGAATTACCGAAGTCGTGAAAAGGTAGACTTCTTCCAAATCGCAACGCTTCGCCAAATTCGTCAAAGCATATTGGTGCGTCATGCCGAGCGCAACGTCATTTTGCGCCCGCTTGAATTCGTCGATGAGCGGACCTTTCATGCGTTTAATCATTTTGCCGACCGCGCCGTCGAATGAAAGTCCCGCCTGCACGCTGACGCAAAGTATATCGAGAAATTCGGGCAACTGTCGACGAATGTTTTTCTGCCGCTGACGAATCTTTGAATTCAGCACCGCGAAGGGCACGATTCCGCCGATGAACGCGCCGAGCAAAATGACGAATATCCTTTGGAACATGTACAGTTCCGAGTCTTGCACCGACAGGAACGCAAGCCCCGCGCACAGGACAATCGACAGGCACCAAAAAGTTATCAGCCGCCGAACGTCCCAAATACCGAGTTTGCCCGCGCGAAAGATTTTGTCTTCGAGCTGCATTTTGATTTCGCCTGGAGTGAACTTTTGAAAGCGTTCTTCAAACGACGTGAGTATTGGTCGGATTGCGCGATAAAAGAACGTGTTGCGATGTTCCTGCCGCTCGCCCGTCGGTGTTATTTCAATGACGGTCGTCTTCTCGTGTTTCTTGATTTTAGGGTGTCTGGCACGTTCTTCTTCCGCCGCACGAATCATTTCGTTCAGACGTTTGCGCAGTTGAGCTTCGGGCTTTTGGCTGTAAACTCTCATTATCAGTGCTGCCGTCACGAGAAAACACAGCGTGCCGAATAGTGCGACTAAGAAAATCATTGGCGGTCACCTCGTCCGCTCATGAAGAAGTTCGCCGGCAAGTCAATACCGTTCATGCGGAACTTGTCCATGAAATTCGGCAAGAGTCCCATGCTCTCGAAATGTCCGACAGACTTCCCCTTTTCGTCGATAAAATCCTGCACGTAGCGGAACAAATCTTGTAGGATAATCGTGTCGCCTTCCATGCCTTGAACTTCGGTGATGTAGGTGATTTTTCTGGAGCCGTCGCGAATTCTGGACTGTTGCAAAATCAAATCGATTGCCGAGGAAACTTGCGTACGAACTGCGCGGACGGGCAATTCCATACCAGCCATCAAAACCATTGTTTCAAGGCGGCTTAGAACGTCGCGGGGCGTGTTAGCGTGAGCAGTCGTCAATGAGCCGTCGTGACCAGTATTCATTGCTTGCAACATGTCGAGAGCCTCACCAGCACGAACTTCGCCGACGATGATTCTGTCTGGACGCATGCGCAACGCGTTCTTGACCAAGTCGCGGATTGTGATTGCGCCGTTACCTTCCAAGTTCGCGGGACGTGATTCGAGCGTGACGACGTGCGTCTGTTGAAGTCGCAATTCGGCAGCGTCTTCAATCGTAACGATTCGGTCGGTTTCGGGAATGAACGACGACAGGACGTTGAGCGTTGTAGTTTTGCCGGAGCCCGTGCCGCCGCTAACCAAAATGTTCAGTCGCGCACGAACACACGCGTTAAGAAAAGTCGCCATGTCATCACTGAGCGTGCCGAATCCAACGAGATCGTTTATCGACAGCGCGTTCTTTGAAAATTTACGAATTGTGACAGTTGGACCGACGAGAGCCAGCGGTGGAATTATGATGTTGACGCGGGAACCGTCCGCCAAACGTGCATCAACCAGCGGCGACGATTCATCAACACGACGACCGAGCGGCGTTAAAATTCGTTCGATGATGTTCATCAAGTGCGCGTTGTCGTAGAAGTGGACGTTAGTGAGCTTGAGCTTGCCTTTCTGCTCAATGAAAATTTGATTCGGACCGTTAACCATGATTTCGGTAATGCTGTCGTTCTGAAGGAGAGGTTCCAACGGTCCAAGTCCGAGCAGTTCGTTGCAAATGTCGTCAACGATTTGAAGTCTTTCGCCACGGGACAGCGCGTAATTGGTACCTTCCGCCATTTCGCGGTTGCTGTAGACGGTGATGATGTTTTTGATTTGTTCGCGAGCATCTTCGCCGCGTATGAGAACTTGCTGTTCTTCGGGCGTCATTTCGTCGACGATACGGCGGTGCACGGCTAGCTTGAGTTCCTGTATAACATCGCTTTGAGAAGTCAGCGCACGTCTTCCCGCGAATGCCGACGCTTCAACAGCCGCCTCGCGTTCCTGTTGAACTTGTTTTTCGGTGTACTCCTGCTTTTGCGGTTCTTGCTGTTTGACGGCGTCAACGGGCTTAGGCATGCGCGGACGTTCGGGCTGCTGTTGAGTTTCCTGTTTCTTGCCGCCTAAACGCTCCATCAATGAAAGTGGTCTTGGCATTAGGTTCCACCTCCGCTTGTGTTAGTGCTTGTAGTATCGCTAGTATCGCTAGTGTTGTTAGTGTCGTTATTGTTATCGTTATTTGAAGTGTTGTTGCCCTCAAGTTTCATTCTGTATTCGAGCATTGGAATATTTGCAGGTGGAAAATCTATCCACATCAAAACGGCAGGCAAGTCGCCGCGCCGCGTGAACTTGACTGTAATTATTGCATCTTTTTCGTCGTGCGTGACGTCGATGTAAGGCTTATAAAGTTTCGGCAGATGTTCTTCATATGTTTTTTCCAAATCATCTTTATAGCGTTTTTCGAGATTTTCTCTCTTGTCCTCGTCTGTCAAAGCAATGTCACGGACTGCCGCCCGCAAGTCGTTGCTGAAACGCAGATATTCCATGAACATGAAGCCGCCCCAAATCATGCCGAAAATCATCAAGAAAATCATCGGAGCGACGAGCGCGAACTCTACCATTGTTTGACCGTGTTGTTTTCTCATGAATATCACTCCTTTTCGACAGGGAATCACGCCGCGCCATCGTTACTCCCGCTAAAGAAAAAGCCTCCAAAAATAATTCGGAAGCTCATAAAAAATTTTTCGGTTAAGCTAATCGTTCTTGATTAAGTTTTCACGGTGCCTTTGTCAGACAGCAGAATTACTGATTAGTTGCCAGTGTCGCTGCCGCCAGGGGTGGTGTTGTTGTTGCTACTAGCGCTACCGTTACTGGCTGAGACGCTGGCAGCACTGTTGACGGCACTGCTTGCCTGATCGAACGCACTGTTGACTGCACCTCTGAGACCGCCGTTAAGGACGAAGATGGCAATGGCTGCGACGAACGCAATAATGAGCGCGTACTCAACCATGCCTTGACCTTTTTCGGAAGCCTTCAACTTTTTGATCAGCTTGTCGATGTACTGTAACATAACTATCTCCTCCAAACTAAATTTATTTCCTTGACGACTTGCCCTGTCACGACTAAGCCGGATCAAAGTTCAATGTTAACAATTCTTTGAATCAAGATGTAGCCGATAATTTCCAAAACGATTGCGCCGATGATTGCCATGCGCCCTGCTTCTTCGGTGATGAAGAGTTGCATTTGGTCGTGATTGAAGACCCAACAGAATCCTGCAACGATGAACGGCAGGACAACCAACACGTAAGCGGAGAAACGACCTTGGGCGGTCAGAGCGTTGATTTCGCGTTTCATGCGAATCCGCTCGTTTATAGTATAACTTATCGTGTCAAGTATCTGCGCAAGATTTCCGCCGATTTCGCGCTGAATTAATACCGCTGTAACGACCAAGTCGAAGTCCGCGCTGCCGACACGTTTGTTCATCTGCTCCAAAGCTTCTTCCAGCGACACGCCCATTGCCACGTCCGTCGATACGCGTTCAAACTCTGAGCTTATCGGCGGCTCCATTTCACGCGACACAACGTCCATTGCCTGTTGAAAGCTGTAACCTGCACGCAAGGCGTTTGATACGGTTGTCAGACAATCGCCGAGTTGTTCGGTAAAAGCTTGACGACGTTTGCCGATTCGAACTCTTATCCACAACAGCAGGAACACCGGAATTCCCAAGCCGACAATCGGTGCAAGCTGTATGTTCAGCGTGACGACGAAAGTTGCGATTGTTCCAGCGATTGCCAGCCCCAAAATGATTATGGTAAATTCTGCGCCGAAAATCGGAATTCCTGCTTGTTTTAGAGTAAAATCCAAATTTTTTGCGACGCTCCAATCGGCAATCGGTTTCGCCATTCGCTGAAGGAAAAGATAAATTTGGTGAACGGTGTCTTCGTTGTCGTCGAGAGGTCTGGTATCTTTGACGTAGCGGCGCAGGCGGTGGTAGATGTCGACGCTTTTTTTACGTTTCCAAAAAGCCCACGCCAGAACAATCAGCATAAACGTCGCGAAGGCACCGATTGCCGCAACGAGAAGGATCATACTTCACCACTTCCCCAGTTTATGATCTTGTCCGCCATCTTGCCGATAGTTTGCATAAGTAGCGTATCCATTGGCAGACCTTGCGCTAAGCGTCCGCTGTTCGCAACGGAAATCATGCGGTATTCGTTGGGAATCATGATGTCGACGGGGAAACCGAGCTGTTCAGCGATTTTTTTGCGGGACTCTTCGTTGAAAGGCTGAACACGCGTGAAGACCGTGTAAACTTTGCGTCGCCCGTCGTCTTGCGTGGCGAACATCTCCATTGTTTTTTTGGCGTGATTGACCTCGAAGCCGCTGTTAATCATCGTCGTGATAAAAACCGTGTCGGAAATGCGGCAGATGTTCAAAGCAACGGGATTAAAACCTGCGGGCAAATCAACTATCACGTAGCGGAAAATGCTCTCCGTCATTCTGACGACATCAACCAAACTGTCTGGTCCGACGAGTTCAGCGTATTCGGGATGAGCGGGACTGGCAAGGAGTGACACGCCGTCTTTGATTTGGTGGAAGTACGGCGCAAACGTCATGGGTGTCAGCAATCGTATATCTTGCGCGGCGTCAACGACGGTACGTTTCGGCTCCAAGTCGAAGAAAATCGGCAGGTCACCGAATTGCAAGTCCGCATCGATAAGCGCGACTTTTTCGCCTGTCTTCTCAGCAAGCTGCAACGCGAGAATCGCCGCTAACGTTGTTCGACCTGCACGACCTTTCGGGCTGAAGAATGAAATTAACTTTGCCGGCTTGTGTTGTCCGCGAACGCTGTAGAGTTGCAGATATTCAAGCACGTCTTTTGCGGTGAAAGGTTTCAAGATACAACCCGTCGCGCCGCCGTCTGATGCTATCGTCGCGACTTCGGGGTTCCATTGTCGCATTGTGCCCAAAATATACGCTCCTTTGAACGTATCGACAAATTTGGGCAAAGAATTAAGCATTTCGTCGTTTTCCACGTTGATAAAGAACAAATCGGGGCGAAACATGCCCGCCTGCCCGAGCGCGTCTTTTACGTTTTTATAAGTCGAAGTCACGTCGAAGTCTGCTGATTTGCGCAAAATTCCAACCATGTCGTTCAACATGTCGGAATCGTCTTCAACTATGGTAACTTGATAAGCCACGGGAAAACCTCCTTTGCCGCGATGTTACGTCAATCAGAAGCCTAAAAATTTTTTGATACTTTTTAAAATGCCGCTAGGTTGAATTACGCTATCGTCTTGCGAATTATCAATCTTGCGATTGGAGTAAAGCCCGACAAGGTCATCAAAGCTCTTGGTTAACTTGGACTCAGGCGCGGCGAACATCAGCGGTTGACCCGAATTGATTGCCTTTTTAACGGAAGCATAATCGTTGGGCAGTTTGAAATAGAACGGCTCGCCGATAAGTCTTTCAACGTCGCGGCTCTCAATCAGTTTTTGAGAATCGGCGCGGTTCTCGACAAGACGAATTTTCTTTTCTTCGTAATTGAATCGAATCAGCGTGTCGTAGCCGACTTTGTAATTTTTCAACGCGGGCAGGAAGTCGATAACGCCGACGTAATTTATGACCGTGCTGATGTCGAGAATCGCCAAATTCAACGCGCTGAACATTGAGTTTAAGTCTACGATGATGTAATCGAAGTAGCTCAAGTCTTGGATAATTTCCGTGACGAGATTAACGTCCGTTTGATAAGCGTCGTAAATGTAGAGCGGCGCGGGCAGAATCGAGAAAGTAACGTAGCCGTTTTGATAATCGAATAGAAAGTTGCGGACGTCGAAATTTTCACGGTTGTCGAGCAATGCACGTTGTGCGCCCGCCACGGTAACGGGGGATTTTAATTGCAAGTAGTTCAACACATCGCCGAACTGCAAATCGAGATCGGCAAGGCAGACTTTGTACCCGTGCGTGGCGAGTCCTGACGCCAGATTTATCGCGATGATTGTCTTGCCGATGCCAGGCGTCGTGCTGAAAACGCTGATTATGATACTTGTGCGTTCGCTGCCGGTATATGTTGCGATTGCCATTGAAAAAACCTCCATTCCGCTGAAATTTCAAAGCCGATTATTTTTTGAAAGGCTTGTTGGTACTGTCGGGTTTTGATTCTTCCTCCTCGTCGGGCGTGAATTCTTCGACGGGGCGGTTGAAGTCGAAACTTTCCATTGCGTCGCGATAACGCTGCTCTTGCTCGTACCACTGACGCATTGCCTCGCTCATGGGCGACCGCGACACGTCTTCTTCGCCGACAAGATGTGGCGTCACGACGATTATCAATTCGCGTTTGTCACGGGATTTGGACGTATACTTGAAGAATTCGCCGAGAATCGGAATGTCGCCGAGCAACGGGATTTTCTGCACGTTCTTTGTTTCGGATGAGTCCATCAAGCCGCCGATGACGATTGGCGAGCCCGAATATAAGCTGATAACAGAATCGGCACTGCGCGTTGAAATTATCGGTTGCCCGTTGACGCTCTGCCCGCTGATGTTGCTGACTTCGGCATGAACGCCCGAATTTATTCTGCCCTGCGCGTCAACAACGGGCTTGAACTGTAAAATGATACCGTAATTTTTAAAGCTGGTATTGGACCAGCCGTTTGAATTGGTCGTAGTGTAGGGGATTTCGCCGCCGATTTGGATTGTAGCCTGTTCGCCGCTCAACGTAATGACGCTTGGTCGTGAAAGAATACGCGCTTTGCCTTTAGTGACCAGTGCGGAAATTGTGACGTTAACGGGCGCGAAGTGTTGACCTATCCATTTGAGCGGATTATTGCCGAATTGCACCATGTCGTACCACGTGGAAGTTACACTGCGGCTGAACGACGAACTACTATTGCCCGATCTGCCGCCGTTGCCTGAAAAGCTGTTGTCTCTGCTGTTTGAAGAATAATCATCGCTGTCGCTGTAGGAATTCGATCTGTTGCCGCTGTAAGACCATGAACCGTTGCGGGCAGTTGAGCTACTGTCGGAATAACTTTCCGATATGGCTGTATTTGTTCTGGCGTAATCTTCGCCGAAAGTGAAAATGCCTGGAGCATTGCCGCTTGTGCTGTATTGAAAGCCGAGGTCTTTTGCGTCTTCGGAATTGATTTCGATTATCTGAGCCTCAAGGCGAATTTGCGTCGGGTGAAGAATTTGAATAAGATCAATAATTTTGCCCTTGTTCTCGGATTTAGCGAGTTCAATGTCTTCCGACCTGCCGCTGGTTGCACTTTGAGCGGTGCTGGTATCAAGTTTCATGTCAAAGCCGCTGCCGACGAGAAGACTGCTTTCCGTGCTGCCGTCGACGAAGAGCCGCGCAGTTTGGAGAGCTTGATTTTTTTCGTATTGATTTTCAACAGTGCCCGTGAGCAAAATTCTTTCGCCGACAATTTTGACGTGAACATCAGGCAGATTGATAGCCTGTTCAATTAGCATTGCACGACCCGGGTCTTCGGGCGAAACAATAATCAAATATTCGTGGCGCACACCGTCAGCCGTCCACACGAACAACGCGGTTGAACTCTCGGTTGTCTTCGTGACGATGAGAAATTCGCTTGTAGAACCTGGTAACTGAACGACCGAAGCAATATCGGGATTGCCTACGGCGATTCGCGTGATTGTCTGTCCGAGGTTCATGTAGTGCGACGTTTGTTTCTTGATGGTGAGCGTTTCGACGTTGGCGGCTTGAACAGTGCTTGCTGACAGACAAAGCGGCACCGTCACTGCCAGACAAAACTTTTGAAAAAATGAACAACTCATAATCAACATTTCCTATACTCAAATTATTTAGTGCGAACGACGGGAGAATCAGCTAACGGCACGTGAGGCACGGGCGGTGCGGAAAATTCTTGCGGGACACCACGCGACGGGATTGCCGGCAACGGTTGCGATGTCGTCGGCTGATTCGGCTGATTCGGCGGATTTATCGGTCCGCCTGCTGGCAAAGTCGGTGTGGCACTCTGAACGACTTGGTCACCCGCAATGATTTCGATTTTCGGCTGCGGTGGTTCTACAGGTGCTACGGGTGCTACGGGAATTTGCGGTGCAGGATTAGACGGTATGACCGGCGCAGGTTCACGAACAGGTTCGGGTTTCGGTGCTTCTATCGATTCGATTGTGTATTCCATTGGCTCGACGTAAGCACTTTGCGGTTTGCTCGGACGCAGTGAGATGTAAATTTCTCCGATTTTCGCCGCAGAAATCAGCTTGAGAGCTTCTTTAGGTTGCAATGCGAACGTTGCGATTGACGGGTTGGCGATTGCTCCAGTCGGCACGCCGTTTTTGTCGACGGGAATTCCGCCGCCCGCGTCTTGGTTGATGCTGAGTAGCGGCACGTTCTGCAGGAGCAATTCGGTCATTGCGCGATGTTTACCTTTCTCGACAAGTAGCAAGTCGACACGATCGCCTGGCTTGGCAAAACCTGCAACGCCCGTGATGTCGTTGACGCTTATCGAAACTGCGCGGCAATCGGCGGGAATTGAGCCGGTGAAACCTTCGTCGCCACCTTCAGCGAAAACTTTTTGAATCGTCAAGATGTCGCCCGCGAAGATTGAGACTTTGACCTGAACGTTGACCACGTCGGTGAAAGATTTAATCGCGCCTTCGGGGACAATGTCGGCAGGCAACTCTTTGATTTGGAGCATACTCTCTTGAATACGCGTGCGCGGGTGAATGTTGTTTTTGGCGACGACGACCGCGACAGTCTCGACGACTTTTTCTTCGGGCGGCGGTTGAATTGGCTTGTTGCTTTCCGCTAAAAGCGTCATGCCCGCGTATATTGCCCCGAACATCAGGACTGCCGCGACGCCTGCCATTGCAAGCAACTGTTTGGAAGACAGATTATTTAGTTTATCGAGTAACCTTTGGAACATCGGCAAGCCTCCTCTCGCCACGTCAAACAATATCAATTTGATTTTGAATTATACTGCCCGCAATTTTTTTGTCAATTTTTATCAAACAATTTTAAACAATGAAGTTTTGATGAACGCCGCCGATTGTACCTTGATAAAATTCGTGGCAGATTTTATAATCCCATTAAAAATTTTTAGCAGTCTGCAAGCTCTCCTGAAAGCTGAAAGCTAAAAGCTGACAGCTCAAATCTGCGTTCGGTGGTGATGCGATGGATCTCAAAAAGAAAAATTCCTGTGACTTGCAGGAAAATTTTCAAAAGATGATTCGCACGACAAAGCAGTCGGACATTGAACGCGCACTTCAGCGAATGATTCAAACCACGCGCTCAAATGATCTGCGGCAAGCCTTCGAGAAGATGATTCACGTCACGCGCTCGTTTGACCAGCAACTTGAGGAACAGGAAAAGGCACAGGAAAAAAATATCGCCGACGCCTTCCAAAAGATGATTCGGCTGTCGCGTTCGCTTGAAATTGAAAACGAGGAACAAATTGCCCGCGAAGAAGAACGTTCCAAACCGCGTGAAAAGAAAATCGACAAAGTCAAGAAGAAAGTCCCGCGCAGAATTCGGAACTTCCCCGCCGCGTTCAAACGAAATCCAAAAGCCGTCATAAAATATTTTCTCGGAATGATTTTAGGGCGAATCTTGGCAATCGTGCTTTACATTGTGATGGCGTTCATTCCCGCGCTGCCGATACCCGACGCCGTCGCGAACATGAGCAAGCCGCCCGCAATTTTCGGCGAAGCATTCCGTTCAATGCGCAGTTTTGTCACGGAAGTTAATCCGCAAATGGTAATGGCAACGGTCACGAGCATTCCGACGGACATCAACAAGCTGATTCAAAAGGTCGGCGAATTCTTTACCTATTACGCGAAACGAACGGCAAATTTTTCAGTCAAAGCGATTCGACACCCGCGGCTTGCCTTTGATGACGTGCGCAAAAACATTCGCAACAAAGCTCCGCTGTTCATCAGATTGTCGCGGGCAACGGTCAGCGTGGCGTTCTCGTTCCTGCTGATAAAATTGGCAATGATTTTCCTGCTACCACTGTTCGGCGGCATCGCGCTCACGGTTTTGGGCATCAAAGTTTCGTTAATCCTGTTCGTCGTTGCGCGAATGATTGCGGACAAAATCGGCGAACTTATCGGCAAATACATTTTCAACGGCAGCTTTAAACTCATTTGCATAACGACGAAAATTCGCGAGTCGCAAGTTGTCAAAGCAATCGGCGATTATCTGCGCGAGTGGCTCAATCAGGCGACAAACAAAAAATAGCGCGATGAAATTCATCTGCACTTTTTTGTTGCGGTCGACGCTCAATTTTTCAGCACGTCGAAAAAGTTCGGGTAGGAAATTTTTACGCAAGAATCGTCGTCGAGCACAACGCCATTCGCCGCCGCACCGAATATCGACACCGACATTGCCATTCGGTGATCGGCACGCGTCTTGCATTCTGCGAAAAATTTTTCACGTCCGCCGCGAACAATCAAGCTGTCGTCCGTCGCCGTGAAAGTTTCGGGCGAAATTTTGTTGAACTCGTCGACAATCGCCGCGAGCCGGTCAGTCTCCTTGACGCGCAATTCGCCCACGTCGCGGATAATCGTCGTGCCCTCAGCAAATGCCGCCGCCACTGCCAACGCGGGAATTTCGTCAATCAGTCGCGGAATCATTTCGCCGCCGAATTCGACGCCGCGCAGTTTCGAGCTGACAACGCGAATATCAGCCGCACGTTCGCCGCCCGAAGTCCGCACGTTGAGCAATTCAAACGTCGCGCCCATATCGCGGAGCACGTCGAGAATCCCCGTTCGCGTTTCGTTGACGCCGACATTTTTAATCGTCACGTCGGAACCGTCAAGAATCGTCGCGAGCACGAGCCAATATGCCGCAGAAGAAATATCACTCGGCACGGAAATTTTTTCGGGCGCAATGAGTTTTTCGGCGGGGAAAATTTTTATCGCGTTGCCGACACGTTCAAGCTGTACACCGAACGCCGCGAGCATTTTTTCGGTATGGTCACGTGACGGCGCGGGCTCAATGACGATCGTCGGCGAATCGGCGTAAAGTCCCGCCAAAAGTATCGCTGACTTGACTTGTGCGCTGGCGACGGGCATTTCGTAGCTGATTCCGCGCAGATTTTTGACGGAGGGCAGAATTGTTATTGGCAGGTTGCGATTGACGTTGCGACCGAAAATCAACGCGCCCATCATCGTGAGCGGCTGAATCACGCGAGCCATCGGTCTGCGGCGGAGCGAATCGTCGCCCGTGAACGTCGTCAGAAATTTTTGCGGAGCAAGCAGACCCATTAGCAATCGGAGCGTCGTGCCGGAGTTGCCCGCGTCCAAAATATTTTCGGGTTCGCGCAGATTGTGCAGTCCGTTGCCCGTGACGAGAATTTTTTCGCCGAATCGTTCGATTTTCGCGCCAAGTGACCTCATGCACGCGACGGTTGACAGACAATCCGCGCCCGCCAAAAAATTCGACACTTCGACGGTTGAATCGCTCAACGCCGATAAAATTATGCTGCGGTGCGAAATTGATTTGTCGCCTGGAATTTCGAGTTCGCCGCGCAGTCCGTGTGTCGACGGCAAAATTTTTTTCATAAAACATTCTCCTAACGTTGTGTGAGAATTCGCCGCGCTCTAGAAAAAGCGGTTGGCTTTGTATGTAAATTTGGCGCGAACGACAGAACATCGCGTTAACGAAACTGTCTAACAAGTGCGCGAACTATATCACGCGCTCAAAAAATTTTCAACAGATATTACATAAAAAGTTTGTTTCACCGCTTTACAATTCAAGTATGATTCGTTATTATACGTGGAAACTTCATGCGTGTGAATCACGTTGGAAACAGACGTTTACGTAAACGAAATCATTTGGTCGAAAAATTTTCGCCGTCAAGTTGCACAATTTTTGGCGCATGAAAAATTTTGGTTTACAGGTTTTTTTACATGTGGAAATCCTGAATGAGCTTAAGAAATTTTTTTGAGACAACGAAGGGGGTGACTAACATCGAAGGTTAAAACAATTTTATCTCGCTGACGCCCGCCAATCCAAAGCAGCGCAAAAACTTCCGTGGAAAAATTTTCCACGGTGGTAAAGTTGCGGACATGAAATTTTGATCTGTGTTTAAAGTCGGAGGTGTCTTTCATGGCTGAACGTGAAATTAAATATCGCGGCTTAAAAACTTTTCAAATATTCAGCGGCGAAGAGAAAAGCGTTTGGATCTACGGTTTCTATCTTAAGCGCGGAACGTACGGCGACCCTGGTCCGCAAGCTCATATTTTCGTTTACGAGAACGGCTACGAAGGTTACCGTGTCGATCCGAAAACAATCGGGCAGTTCACGGGCTTGGTCGACAGCACCGGCAAAGAAATCTACGAAGACGACATCGTTTCCTTGGAGGACGGGCGCGTCGGAGTGGTGACCTTTCACGGCGGCTGTTTCGTTCTCGAGTACGCTGACAATATACGCCAAACCCTGTACGACACGCAGAATTGGAAGATAACGATTTTGGGCAACCGCTTCGACAATCCCGAATTGCTTATCCAAGATACCGTTGCCCCAAAAAAAAACGAACCAGACGTTCCCAAAATCGACTCGCCAAAATTTGACGCGGAGCTTTTGTAAAGGAGTGAGCCGTATGCTAAAAAAATTTTCGGCGGCGGCTCTGCTGATAAGCTTGCTCATGTCATGCGGCACGGCTCAAGCTTATGACCTGCCGAAAGTTAAGCCCGATAAAAAAATATCAACGACTGCAAAGCAAAAAAGCGGTCCAACACTCAAAAGCGACTGGACAAGCGCGGAGCTTTTCGAGCAAAAAATTAAAGCCCGCTTGGCAACTGGAGAACGACTTGCTCCCGACGACCCGATTCGTGTTGCGGCGGATCCAAACTTCATCTTCATCGCCTTTTACAACGACGCGCCCTATTTTCTGGACAAGTATTCAATCAAAGTCCGTAAGAACGTCGACGGCAAGCAAGTCTGGCAACAAAAAATTTTCCCGATAACAAAAAAATTTTCTCCGAAGAACGCGAAGGCAACGCATCAAACTTTCTGCCTTACGGGCGGCAAGTTTTACAATTCAAGCGGAACCAAAAATGAGCTGGCTACCTTGACGGACGAGGCGGATAAAGCTTTCCTGGAAGAATGTTTCCTGGTCGGCTATCGCTTCGCCTTCGGGCACGCGGCTCCGTATAATTGAAGTTTGATTGATTGAAATCCGTCGGCAACACGTCGGCGATTTTTTTTTGCAAAGTAAAAGACCTCCCGCAGTGTGCGAGAGATCTTGAGTTTTGAGTTTCAGTTTGACTTTATTGATCAACTTTTCTTTTGCGTGCCCAAAAGAAAAGTTGCAAAAGAAAAGGGCACCTCGCAGGGGCGGTTACTCGTAAAGCTAAGTTCACGTTGCGATAACCGCGATGCGTCGCCTTCGAAAACATCACGTTTTCGGGGCGACTGTAAGGCCGTCATCCTTGACGGCCTCAAAGTTTTTAAGCTTGAACGTTACGAAAAATTTTTGCCGAGTTCAAACGCGCGTTGATTCAGTTCCAAAAATTTCGGCGGGACGTTCGCTTTCAATGAGTTTTGCCACGCTTCTTCCGCAATGTCGAAGTAATGCGACAATCTGCCGAGCAGGACGATGTTGACGGCTTTGGGCGAACCGGCTTGTCTTGCGAGCGTCAAACAGTCCATTGCGTCGATTTTGATTCCCTGCTCACGAATTTTTTCGACGAGCCCTTGAGGATATTCTGCCGCGCCCGTGATGACGGGCATTGGGTCAATTTGTTGCGTGTTCGTGACGATTTGTCCGTCCGACTTCAAACACGACAGCCAACGCGCAGTTTCCAAAATCTCGAACGAAACGATGAAGTCCGCTTGACCTTTGTCGACGACGGGCGAATAAACTTTATCGCCGAACCGAACGTAAGTTATCACGGAGCCGCCGCGTTGGCTCATACCGTGAACTTCCGAAACTTTCACGTCGAAGCCCGCGTTCAACAGCAGGTGTCCGAGAATTTTGCTGGCGAGCAACGAGCCTTGTCCGCCGACGCCGACGATGATTATATTTTTAGTTTCCAAGGTTCAAGCCTCCTTAGTGCTGACGAACGCTTTTTTCGGGCAAAGTTGACTGCAGACGCCGCAACCAACGCATTGTGTCTGGTCTACTACCGCTTTGCCGTTCACCATGCTGATTGCTGGACATCCGATTTTCATGCACGATTTGCAACCGATACACTTGTCCGCGTCGACTTTAAGCGGCGGTTTATGTTTGACGGTCTTGAGCAAAGCACACGGTCTGCGCGAAATGATAACGCTCGGTTCCTGCGCGGCAAGCTCTTCTTTGATTGCAACGTCACATTCGGCTAGATTGTACGGATCGACGACGCGAACGCGATTAATTCCCATTGCGCGGCACAAAGCCTCAAGGTCGATTTTGCCCGCAGGGTCGCCTTTAATGTTCAAGCCTGTCGACGGATTCTGTTGATGTCCCGTCATGCCCGTGATTGAGTTGTCAAGGATTATGACGGTCGAATTCGATTGATTGTAAGCGACGTTCGCCAAACCCGTCATGCCCGAATGCATGAACGTCGAGTCGCCGATAACCGCGACGGTTTTTGATTCGCTTTGACTGCCGAGCATTTTGTTAAAGCCGTGAGTTGCGCCGATACTCGCGCCCATGCACAACGTCATTTCAATCGTCGACAGCGGCGGGACTGCTCCGAGCGTGTAACAACCTATGTCGCCGAGAACTGTACATTTGCGTTTCTTGAGCGCGTAGAATAATCCGCGATGAGGACAACCTGCACACATCACGGGCGGACGTGGCGGGCAATTTGGAATTTGGAATGTGGAGTTTGGAATTGATTTGCCGAATGCTTGCGCGATAAGATTTTGGCTGAACTCGTCGATACGCGGCAAAAGTTCCGAACCTTCGACCGTCAAGCCGAGCGATTTAACATGCGTTTCGATTATCGGGTCAAGTTCTTCGACGACGACCAGACGTTTGACCTTCGCCGCGAAATTTTTTATCAGCTCAACGGGCAACGGATTAATCATGCCGAGTTTGAGGACGCTTGCCGATTCGCCGAAAACTTCTTTGACGTATTGATAACTTGTCGACGACGTGATGATTCCAAGTTCGTCCGTCGTGAATTCGACGCGGTTAATTGGTGTGGTCTCAGCGTATTCAATCAGTCGACGCGTGCGTTCCTCAACAATCGGGTGACGTTTTTTAGCGTTGCCAGGCATCATTACGTACTTTGCAATATTTTTTTCGTAAGCCGTGGAAAATTCGACGCGTTCGCCCGTCTCGACAACGGATTGACTGTGCGCGACGCGGGTGCACATCTTAATAATCACGGGCGTGTCGAACTGCTCGGAAATTTCGTAGGCAAGTTTGGCGAAGTTCAAAGCCTCAGCACTGTCCGACGGCTCAAGCATGGGAACTTTTGCGGCGATTGCGTAATGGCGGCTGTCCTGTTCGTTCTGCGACGAGTGCATTCCCGCATCATCAGCGACGACAATCACAAGTCCCGCGTTGACGCCCGTATAACTAAGCGTGAACAACGGATCAGCCGCAACGTTCAAGCCAACGTGTTTTTGACCGCAGAAAGCGCGACGACCTGCCAACGACGCTCCGAACGCCGATTCCATTGCGACTTTTTCATTTGGTGCCCACTCGCAATAGATGTCGTCGAACTTGACGGCCTCTTCGGTTATTTCAGTTGACGGCGTGCCGGGATAGCTTGAGACGAATTTAACGCCAGCTTCCCACAAGCCGCGGGCAAGTGCTTTGTTGCCCAACATGAGTTCTTTCAATCAAAACATCTCCTAAAAATTTTTCAGCAAATATCGTCTAAGTCCCGCAAGATTTTTGAAAATCCTAAAGCCGAAGACGAGCAACGCGACGTAATACAAATCCAAGCCGATATTGTCGCCGAGAACGACCAAGAACGCCGCGAACAACGCGTTAATCGCAAAGC
The DNA here is from genome assembly GCA_947165145.1 of uncultured Selenomonadales bacterium. Taxonomy (GTDB): domain Bacteria; phylum Bacillota; class Negativicutes; order Selenomonadales; family Selenomonadaceae; genus Quinella. The sequence continues at coordinate 53,106 of CAMUZG010000005.1, read as the reverse complement.
CAGTGATTAAAACCGTGTCGTCGAATTGATTGTTGAGCATGGCACGCAAGCCGCCGAAAACCGAATCAATCGCGACGAACAGCACGACAGAAAATAATTTCATGTACGCGCCCGACATTGCAAGCGGAAACATACAGCCCGCGACAATCCCCGCAATCAAACCGATTAAAGCTTTGAGCATGGCTTAGTTGTCGCGGCGACGACGCCCGTCACGGTCACGAGCATTCCGCAAGTCTCTAAGGTCTTTGAAAGTTCGTGATTCATTGCGCGGACGATCGGGATTTCTCGGCGGACGGTCGGAATTTGAGCTACGGTCACTGCGCGGACGATCATAACTTCCCGAACTGCGCGGCGGTCTGTCATTGCGTGGCGGACGTGGCGAATCACCTTCAATCAGTGCGCGATGGCTGACGTTGATTCTGCCCTTGTCGTCAATCTCGGTGACTTTGACGGTGAGCTTGTCGCCAACTTTCACGGCGTCTTCAACGGTCGCGACGCGTTTATCAGACAGTTGCGAAATGTGACAAAGAGCTTCCTTGCCGAAAGAAATTTCGACGAACGCGCCAGTCGGCATGAGTCGCGTAACGGTGCCTTCGTAAACTTCGCCGACGGTGACCTCGTGAACAATCTGTTCGATAATCTCAATGGCGCGGTCGATACCTTCGACGTTCTTGCTCGTGACGAAAATTTGACCGTCCTCGTGAATGTCGACTTCAACGCCAGTTTCCTCGATGATTTTGTTGACGACTTTGCCACCCGTGCCGATGACTTCGCGAATCTTGTCGACAGCAATTTTAATCGTGCGGACGCGTGGAGCATAGGGCGACAAATCAGCCGCGGGTTCGCTGATGACTTCCAACATTTTGCCGAGAATGAAACTTCTGCCGCGTTTAGCCTGTGCGAGAGCGTCCGCCAAAATTTCGCGCGAAATGCCAGCAACTTTGATGTCCATTTGAATCGCCGTGACGCCTTCGGTTGTGCCCGCAACTTTGAAGTCCATATCGCCGAGCGCGTCTTCCATGCCTTGAATATCCGTCAAAATCGTGTGTGCGTCGCCGTCCTTGACGAGACCCATTGCCACGCCGCTAACAGGTCGTTTAATCGGAACACCCGCTTGCATCAAGCTCAACGTGCTACCGCAGACGCTACCCATCGAACTTGAGCCGTTACTCTCCAAAACTTCCGAGACAAGGCGAATCGTGTAGGGAAAATCTTCAATCGACGGAATGACGGGCACAAGCGCACGTTCCGCCAAAGCACCGTGACCAATTTCACGACGACCGGGACTGCGTGAAGGACGAGCCTCGCCGACGCTGTAGCCTGGGAAATTGTAATGGTGAATGTAATGCTTCGTGAATTCGGGCTCAAGTCCGTCGATAATCTGTTCGTCGCCGATTGAGCCGAGCGTCGTTATCGTAAGCACCTGCGTTTGTCCGCGCGTGAACAGTCCTGAACCGTGCGTTCTGGCGAATAAACCGACCTCGCAACTTATCGGGCGTACTTCTTCGAGTTCGCGACCGTCGGGGCGAATTTTTTCATGCGTAATCATTTTGCGGACAACTTCTTTTTCGAGCTTGTAAAAGACCGCGCCAATGTCTTTCTCCACGTTGGGATAATCTTCGGCGGGGAATTTTTCAAGCAAAGTCGCGACGACCTCGGCTTTGACTTCGTTGAGTGCCGCCTCACGCGCAAGTTTGTCGGGGTTGCGAATGACCGTATCAATTTTTTCAAGCGCAAGTTCTCGAACGGCAGTAGCAATATCTTCGTTCGGTTTGAAGAGCGTAACGTCTTTTTTCTCTTTGCCGACAGCCGCCGCAATTTCCGTTTGGAATGCGACAATTTTTTTTATTTCCTCGTGACCGAACAAAATCGCCTCAAGCACGACATCTTCAGGCAATTCGTTAACGCCAGCCTCAACCATCATCACGGCGTCTTTCGAGCCCGCGACAATCAAATCCATTTCGGAAACGTCAAGCTGTTCTTTTGTCGGATTGATGATGAATTGACCGTCAATGCGTCCGACGTGCACGCCAGCAATCGGTCCGCCGAAGGGAATATCACTGACGCACAGGGCACAGCTTGCGCCAATCATGCCGGCAATTTCGGGCGCGTTGTCCTCGTCGAAGCAGATGACCGTTGCGATTATCTGAACGTCGTTGCGGAAACCGTCGGGGAAGAGCGGGCGAATCGGTCTATCAATCAGACGACTTTTGAGGATTGCGCTTGTTTGCGGACGACCTTCGCGTTTGATGAAACCGCCTGGGATTTTGCCTGCAGAATACATTTTTTCTTCGTAATCGACAGTCAACGGGAAGAAGTCGACGCCTTCGCGGGGTTCAGCTGACATCGTTGCCGCAACCAAAACCGCAGTGTCGCCGTAACGCACGAGGACTGCCCCGTTAGCTTGCTTTGCCATTTTGCCGTGTTCGACGATCAACTTTCTGCCGCCGAGTTCCATTTCAAAAGTGTTCAAAATTTTTTCCTCCTAATCTTTTGTCGCGCTAACCTTCGACACGTAACGAACAGTTCCTTCAATCGTGACCAACACAAAAAAAGCCCGATACGATTCTTACAGCTTTAACGCCAATTACACTGCCTGAAAAAAATATGACGCCAAGTCTTTTACAAATAAAACTTTTATAGTACAATGGCGGCGAACGTTCAACGAAAGTTTTCTCCTCGGAGTCTAATAAATTTATGGAGGCATGAATTGTGTTTGAAATTGATGACAACACTTTAGAACAGTTCGCCAAGATTAAAGTCATCGGCGTAGGCGGCGGCGGCAATAACGCTGTCAACCGAATGATTTCTCTCGGACTTGAAGGCGTGGAGTTTATCGCCGTCAACACCGACGCGCAAGCACTTCTTAACGCCCTTGCTCCAAAACGTATGCAAATCGGCGAAAAATTGACTCGTGGACTCGGTGCGGGTGCTCGTCCCGAAATCGGGCAGAAAGCGGCTATGGAAAGTCGCGAAGACATCATCAACGCCCTGCGCGGCTCGGACATGGTTTTTATTACGGCAGGCATGGGCGGCGGTACAGGTACAGGTGCGGCTCCCGTCGTGGCGGAATGTGCTCGCGAAATCGGCGCGTTGACCGTCGGCGTTGTTACCCGCCCGTTCACCTTTGAAGGTCCCAAACGTAAGAAAAATGCGGACATCGGCATTGAAAATCTTAAACGCAACGTCGACACGATTATCACGATACCTAACGACCGTTTGCTCCAAGTCGTCGACAAAAAGACGCCAATGACTCAAGCGTTCACCATTGCTGATGATATTCTCCGTCAAGGCGTCAAAGGTATCTCGGATTTAATCGCCGTGCCTGGTCTGGTTAATTTGGACTTCGCGGACGTTAAATCGATTATGAGCAATGCCGGCTCCGCGTTAATGGGTATCGGCGAGGCGTCTGGCGAAAATGCAACCGTCGACGCAGTCAAAGCCGCAATCGATTCTCCGTTGCTCGAAACGAGTTTGCAAGGTGCACGCGGCGTATTGCTCAACATCATGGGCGCGACTGATTCGCTGTCGATGATGGAAGTCAACGAGGCGTCAACCACCGTGCAAGAGGCTGCTCACCCCGACGCGGAAATTATCTGGGGCGTCAGTGTCGACGAGACTTTGGGCGACAGAGTCAGCGTCACGGTCATTGCTACGCGTTTCGACGATGCCGAAGAAGAAGTCGAGCCTATCATTGAACGCGAGCCGGTTCGCCCGCAAGTCTTTGATGATCAGCCGCGTCGTGTCCAAGATATTCCGCAACGTCAAGCTCCGACTTTCGGCAACTTCAACGCGCCGTTCGGCAACATCAACACTCAACAGAGCAATAACAACGTCGAACTCGACATTCCCCATTGGATGCGCACTCGTAAATAAGGGGACGAGTACAGACAAACAAAAACACCTTCACGTTCAACGCGAGCGGAAGGTGTTTTCAATTTGTTCACGTTAGAAAGACGTGCCGACCGAGAAATGGAATCTGCCGCCTTGTGAGCCGCGACCGTAATCCAAGCGCAACGGTCCCATTGGTGTGTTGAGCGCGACGCCAAAACCTATGCTTGCTTTGAAATCACGTGGACGAAAGCCGTCGTTCCATGCACTGCCGAAGTCCGTGAAGAATGCGCCTTGAATTCTTTTGTGAAGCGGGAAACGATATTCAATCGAGCCGAGCAATAATCGATTGCCGCGGAATTGGTCATCGCGATAGCCGCGCAGTGAACCTTGTCCTCCGAGACGAAATTGGTTGAACTCCGTCAAATCGCCGCGCCCGTAGCCGACCATGCCGCGTACTGCCCAAACTTGATTGTGATCGCCCGCCTTGCGGTAAGTTTGATGATCGAGCGAAACTTTTTGGTAGTCGAAATCGCCACCGAACGCGCCAACTTCCAAAGCAATGTTGACTCTGTTGCCTTGGGTGGGCGTGTAAATGCTGTCGCGGGTGTCGGTAGTGTGTTCAAGGATAATCGAACGAGTCAAGCCGAAATTATTCTTGCGCCAATCGTGATATTCTGGAGTGCTACGATTGCCGGCATTACCGCTTGAAACGTGGCGAACGTATTTATCTTTGCGGTTGCGCAAGGTAATGTAGTTGGTGGAATATTCGCTGATGGGTCGGCTGAAAGTTATCTCGCCGCCGGAATATTTGCGCATGTATTCTTCCTTGAAGCGTCCGTTCGTGTCGTAGTCGTTGTAAGCGTAGGTGCGGTTGTACAACTGGAAACGAAGTGCAGTCTCGTGACGATCCATCCACGGGTGACGATAGGTGAAGCTGTAGCCGTGAGCGTCGGTCTCGTCGCCGCTCTTTTCGTAGACGATTTGAACTGCGTCGCCGCGTCCACGGAAGTTCGTTTCACTCAAGCTGACCATGCCGATGATGCCGTCGGACGTTGAATAGCCCGCGCCTATACCGAATGTGCCCGTGCGTTTTTCTTTAACGTTGATTTCCAAAACTATTGCGTTGGGTTCGACGCCAGGTTTTTGAACGACGTTGACGTCCTCGAAAAAACCGAGATTGTAGACGCGTTGCATTGAACGACGAGCAAGTTTGGCGTTGAAAGGCGTGCCGGCTTCTTGGCGCATCTCTCGAAGAATAACGTAGTCTTTGGTCTTCTTGTTGCCTTTAACGGTGTAACCTTCCAAAATGCCTTCGTTAATCTTGAGCGTGAGCACGCCGTTATCGTCCATGTTAATGTCGGTTACCTTCATGCGAACAAAGCCTTCGCTGTGGTAATCTTCTTGAATTTTGGCGATATTGTCGTGCAGAGTGTTGTTGTTTAGAATTTCGCCCTTTTTCATTGTCACGAATTCGTCAAGTTCAGCTTTGGTGTAAAGCGTGTTGCCGGTGAAGACGACGTCTTTGAGTATCGGGTTTTCCATGACGTGGAAGGTAATGACGACGCCTTCGGGTATCGTTTCGAAGGTTTGATAAGCCTCGTAGAAATAGCCAGTGTTGATTAATGCTCGACGGTCGCGCAGAGCAGCGGCAGAGTTGAAGGTGTCGCCAACATTTTCGATAACCGCCGTCTTTACTGTTGGCAGAGTCGCATCGCTTGCGCCTTCAAATTCAATGTCGACGATGGTTTTGCCTTCATACTGCTTGAGATAATCGAGAATTTTCGATTCGACTTGTGAACGATAAGGTTCGGGCAGTTGTTGTTCAGATTCAGTGTTCGAGTTCTCCGCAGGCTGAACAGGATTATCCGTCGGTTGAACGGGATTATCCGTCGGTTGAACGGGTTCCGCAGGCTGAACGGATTCCGCAGGCTGAACAGGTTCCGCAGGCTGAACGGATTCCGCAGGCTGAACGGATTCCGCAGGCTGAACAGGTTCCGCAGACTGAGCGTTTTCTTCAATGTCTTCAAACGGTTGACTGACTGTGGGAGCCGCCTCGCCGACTTTAAAGCCGAATATCAAAGGCAAAGTCATCGCCGCCGCAATGAATGTCGCTCGCTTTCTGCGAAAAAATCTTTGGGCTTTCAACAATAAAACCTCCTTGGGAGTCGGGAACTACGGGCGGTTCCTAAAACTTATAACGCGCTTCAAAGCTGAAGATGTAATCTTTGCCTTCGCGCTCAATCGTGATGCCGAGGTTGTCATTGAAGTCGTATTGAATGCCGTAGCGATTCAATTTGTGGCTACCGAATCCGCGCGTGTAACGAATCATCAGCTTGTCGTTTATGTATTTGCCGATAGTGATGTTGTAGTCTTTCTTGTCGTCGGAATTGAGACGTTCTTCGGTGGTGCGACGCTCGAATTTGGAGCCAGTGCCGCGCGAAACTGTGAATTCGTCAATGCCAATCGAACGTTTCAAAGCGTTTTCAATGTCGGAGAGAATTGTCATCTGCAAACCGATTGCCAACGCGTCCGCCGCCGAAACGTTGTTTTCGCCAGTTTCGGAATAAACTTTGCGCAACGTGAGCAATCGCATAATTTCCGTTTCGGTCATTTCGGGGCTTGAGGTGAGGCTGAACTTCAAATCTTTTGAGTTGAGCGGTCCGTCGACTTTCAAAGTGATTTTCGTGCGGTCAATCTTTGTATCTGCCAAGAAATTCACCGTCGGCAGGAATGTACCCAACTGATTGAAGAGTACCGAGCCCGTTTGAATATTAAACACTGATTCAAGATAAGTCAAGGTGCCTCTTCGTTCAAAGTTTATTACGCCGGAAGGTTGCGGTTTGTTGAGCGTGCCTTTCAAGTTCATGTTGCCCGTCAAGTATGTGTCAATCTTGAAACCGTACATTGAGTTGTAGAAATGAACTTTGTCGCCCAAATTAACCGCAATGTCCAGTAAAATGTTTGGGTACGTTGTTTCTTCGTCGGAAAGATTCGGCACGCTGAAACGACAATTTTCAAAGTTCATTTTGCCCGCAAGCCTGGGCATTTTCCAATGCCTGAACGTGTGTTCGTTGAACGTGAAATGACCGTTGAGGAGTCCGCGATAGGCTTGGCTGTCGATGTCCAGGTTGACGGCGGAGATGTCGAAATTGTAGTCGCTGATTGTCAAGCCAGGAAAGTTGAAGCCGCCCTTTACCGTGAAGATACCTTCGCCGATGTTGCCCGAAAAATTTTCCACATCAAAACGTTCGCCCTTGAAGACCGTTGCAATGTTGATGTGCTCAATCAGCTTTTTAATCTCCTTGACTTTGACGGAGCCGTCGTTGAGGGAAATTTTCCCGTTGATTTGCGGATGAGCCGCCGTGCCCGTTATGACAACCGAGCCTTTCAATTCGCCGACGCCCATCGTGACGTGATCGTTCATCAAGATAGGTAAGAGACTTAAATCCGCGCCGTCGAGTGAAACGGTCAAGTTCAGCTGTTCGTCGTCGGGAAGATTTTCTTTCGTGCGAGTCATAACGGCTTTCAGCGGCACGTAGCCTTTGACGCTTGCACCGTAATTTTTCCCGCTGAGTTCACGTTGAACGCTGAGTTCTTCGACAGTGACGCGCCGATCTTTCAACGTGAACTGTCCGCGCAGAAGATCGAACGTCGAGCCTTTGATGCCGCCCGTCGCCTTTAAAGCTACTTCGCCCGTCAGGTCGTCGACAGTCCCGCCAACTTTTGCGTCAATGTTAGACGTGCCGACCATGTCGACATTGTAGCCCGCCGCCTTGGTGAACATGCCGAGCGCAATTTCCCGCGCCGTCAAATTCATATCAAGTGCGCCGTTCAAGTTCGCCGTGCCGAGCAATTTAATCGTGCCCTTGTCGCCCTGCTTGCCTTCAAGCTGATTGACGTAAACCGTATTGTCGAGCAGACTCACGCCGACTTTTATGTCGTGTATGTCGTATGTCGCGAAGGTGCCGCGCAGAATTTCGCCGCGAAGTGAGCCCGTTGGTTTGTCAAGAGTTCCGCTCAATGAAATTTTGCTGTCGAGCGTGCCAGTGACGAGGTCGGTTTTCTTGTCGGCAATGGTGAGCATGTGAGCAATGTCCGCGCCTTTCACGTCAACTTCGCCGCCGACTGTCTTGTCGTTCAGATTAATTCCGAGTTGGAGTTGATATTGACCGTCGCCGTCGTTGAAGTGGAAGTCTTTAAGGTAAACATTCATGCCGTTGCCCGCGATATGCCCGTAAACATTCGTGAGCAAAACGCCGTTCAAAAAGATTTCTTCCGCAGTGAGTTCGCCGTCGTAAAGCGGATGTTCAAGCGTGCCTGTGACGTTGCCTTCAAAAGTCGTGTGCCCCGTGGCGACATAATTTTCGGGTAACTTCGACTTGAAACGCTCCAAACGAATATCTCTGCCGTGAACTTTGAAATCCATCATCATTGAACTTGGGCTTATCGTCCCGCTTGAAATCATTTCGGTAATCGGCGCGGGGAAGTGTATCGAGCCGTCAACGACCATGTCGACCATCGGCGAAGTAATCTCGAAGTTTTGCAGTTGAAGGGTGTCGCCTTCAAAGAAATAATCGCCGCTGACACTGCTGACCAATATGACGCCGAACAAACTGCCGCGATTGAATTTGACGTTTCCGGCGACATGCGGGTTGTCGATGGTGCCGGTTATCTTGACGGTATTTGACACGTTGCCCGTAAGTTCAAATTCGGGTGCAAGGAGTTCGATGATATTTTCGGCGCGAGCCTGCGTCGTCTCCAATTCAAGATTGATATTCTTGTCGCCCGTCAAGCCGACGTTGCCTTCAATGACTTTCCATTTTAGTTTGCCGTCACGTTCGAGGTTAAAAGTTTCGATATTGACGCCGTCGAGGCTACCCGACGCAACAAGTTGAATCGAATCATACGGTTGCTTAAACAATCTGCCCGCGAACTGTGCACTGTCTTCCGAGAGGTCGATTGCCGAAAGGTGCAATGTCAAATCGGGATTGTCTTTGTTGCCGTGAATTTCGCCGCGGAAGTCTGCAAGCCCGCTCATGTCCAACGCGTCGTTGATTTTCTTAGCAATCGTCATGTCGACGTGTGCGCCGTAAAAATTCAGGTCAAGCTTATTTAAGTCGGTGATTGTACCTTCGACGCCGAGCGTGCCGCGATTCGGAAGTTTCGCGTTGAGATAGTCGAGCGTCAAATCGTTGTCGCGCCAATAAAAAGAGGCGTTCGCTTCGTTGACGTGCATACCGTTGAAGTCGATAGCCGCCGCACTAGAGTTGCCGTAAATTTTCATGTGCTCCCAATCGCCCGCCACGCCGTTAATGCCGATGTCCGCAGAAAGTCTGCCGTCAACGATTTGGGGTGAACTGCCGAGTTCGCACAAAGTCGCCGCGTCAATACCGTTCGCTTTGATGTGCGCATTAAAAGACCGGTCGGACGTTTTAATTTCGACGGTGCCTTCTGCGTGCCCGCCGAAAACGTTTGCGCTTGCGTCGCTAAGATAAATCATTTCGCCGACGTAACGGAGCTTGGTTGAAATATTCTGCGCGGACAAGTTGTCGTAACCAAGACGGTCTGAAAAAATTTCTGCGTCGACTTGAGGATTTTTCGCCGTGCCGACGAGATGAGCGCGAATGGAAGCCGAACCGTCAATGCCGATGTCGCTGAGGATTGCGGTGGGAGTGAAGTTGTCGGATTCCGCATGAACGTCAAAGAACGTCTCGTCGGTGTCCAAACGAATCGTGCCGCTTGCCGCTGCATGTTGACCGTTTGCCGTCGCCGAGGCGTCCAAAATTATTTGGCGTTCGTTGAAAGTAATGTTGCCATTGATGTCCTCAACGTTCGTCTGCTCAATTTTAACTGACGCGCCGCTGACTTTCGTTGAGCCGGTGTAAGTCAAAGTGTCGTCGCGCCGCAGAAGATGAATCGTCGTATCATGAGCCGCGCCGCTCAAAATTTCAACGCCTTCGGGAATTTTATCGGCGGGCAGGTACGGCAGAACTTTATCGAAAAAAATCTTGTCGACTTCGGCGTTTATGATTTGTTTTTCCGAACCGACAGTTCCCGATGCTTTGACGTTCGCGCCGAGAGTTTTTGCGTTGAGCGTGGCAACTATGGCGTTCAAGTCCGCGCAGTCCGCTTCGGCGATGATGTCTTCAACCGAAATATTTTTCCCGTCGAAGGATGCGTTGACAATGCCGCGTTCAAGGAAAATTTTCGCGCCGAAAGTTGAATCGCCTTCGCTGGTCGTTTTGATGTCGTTGAAATTCCACATGTCGTCATCGCGCTGTTTGAGGTTGAGTGTTGCGCCGTTGAGCTTTATTTTGTCCAGTGTGGCGATAAAATCGTTGCGCAAGGAAACCAAGTCGCTCAGATAATGCAAGGAAAATAAATTGCGCAGAGCAAGCACCTTGAAATTAATTTTAGCCTCATCAACACGGGCGAGTAGCTCATTACGCTTATCGAAAATTTCAACGTCGCGAACAACCACGTCGCTGTTGTCGTTGAGGTTGAAAAAATCCATGTTGCTCACGTCGACGGAACCGATTTTGACGGGCACGCCCAACGCGTTGGAGGCAGTTTCTTCCGCCGAATACAGTGCCTTTTCGATAATCGCCGTCCGCTGTGAATTTATGTAAAGCCCGCCGCCTAGTACGATAACACTCAACGCGCCGACCAGGATTTTCAGAACTGCCAACACGGCGAGCACCCCTTTTTTTTAATGTGGAATGTGGAATTAGGAATGTGGAATTATAATTCCTAATTTCAAATTCCTAATTCCTAATTCATTGAAAGGCTTTTTCGCGTTCGACGTTCTCGGAAGGTGACGGCGAATCAGTTTCAAAATCAATCATGACGACCGGCGCGACTTCTTCGGCTTTCGGGACAGCGGCTGCCTCGGTGGTCAATGCGGCGTCTTCGCGAGATTGATCTGCTTTCTTGCCTTCCTGTTCGGATTCGACGTAACGCACAACATCAATTTCAACCGGCACGCCCATATAACGTTCGAGTGAGGCTCTTGCGGTGTTGTAGTTGTAAAGCGCGGTGAAATAATTTGAACGAGCCTCGGTCAATTTGCGGGAAGCGTCCATGACGTCAAGGTTCGTGCCGACGCCGGCAGCGTAACGGACTTGAGCAATTTTATAATTTTCTTCGGCAAGGGCAACGGACGCATGAGTTGTGCCGATATTTTTTTCTGCGGCGTGGAGTTGAAGATAATATGATTGCACTTCGAGCTGAATTTGCTCACGAATTGCGGCAGCCTCTTCCTGTGCTTTTATGAGCGCGGCGTCTGCTTGATTGACTTGCGCACGAGTGATGCCGCCGTCAAAAATATTCCACGACGCACTGACTCCCGCCCGCCATTGATCGGAAGTCTTGTGGCTGAACATATTGGACGTATCGATTTCCTTTGAAATGCCTGCGCTGACACTGGGACGCCAACCAGCTTTTGCGGAATTTTTAGCGGATTCGGCGCGTTTGACGGCGTAATCTGCCATTGCGGCATCAGCACGATTTTCCAGCGCGAAAGCTGTACAATTGCCCAACTTCATGTCGTACCTTTGATAAGTCAGGGTGTCTTGCGGACGAATGATTGTATCTGCGGGCAAGCCGATGTAATTGTTCAGTTCGGCAACGGCAACGTCGTATTGCCGCTGAATGTTAACGAGATTTTGTTGAGCGTTGGCAAGTTCGACTTGAGATTCAAGCACGTCGACTTTTGCGACTGTACCGACGCGGAATTGAGCACTAACGTTGCGCAAATGTTCTTCCAGCGTCAAAACGGATTCTTCGTAAACTTCAATCAAGTTGCGGTACTGCAGGACGTTGAAATAATAAATTGTCGACTGCAGGCGAACGGTCTGCATTGTATTTTCCAAAGACAAATCCGCCGCGCTCAAAGCGTAGCGTGCTGAACGACGACCTTCCTTCAAGCGACCGCCTTGGTAAATTGGCATGCTGATTGAGCCGGTGTTCGAGAATGCGTTGCCCGTTCCGCCGTAATAAATGCCGCCACGTCTTGCCGCGCTGAAACTCCACGTTAATTGCGGGTTGGCTTGACGACGAGCCTCGCTTAAACTCCAGAAAGCTTCTTGGCGGTTAGCGATTGATTCTTTAATCGAGCGGTTGTTCTCAAGGGCGCGTTGAATCGTTTCGTCAAGTGTGATGTTGACGATTTCCGCCGCGTCGACATCTGTGACGCCGACTGAAAAAGTCATCATGCCCGCGACCAGCATCGCCGCCAGCTTTCTGCGAAAAGTTTTTTTGATACGGTTGGCAATTCTCATTTCAATCACTCCTCGTTAAGGAACCACGAACCGGAAACAATTCCTAATTCCAAATTCCTAATTCCTAATTAATTAAAAGCGGCGTGCCTTCGCGCAGATTCGTCAGACCGTCAACAATAACCGAATCATTTGCTTTCAAGCCGTCATTAACAATGAAATATCTTCCGAGCTTGCCGCCGAGCGAAATTTTTTTCAAGGCGGCTTCTTTATTTGAATCGACGACGAAAACGTAATTGTCCTCGCCGCGCAGTTGAACGGCGTTTTCAGGAACGAGCAGAGTTTTCGGGACGTTCAAGCCGTCAAGCACGATTTGAGCCGTGTCGCCCAAAGTCAACAGACCGTCCGCGTTGTCGAATGTCACTTCAACCATCGACGCCTCAACAAAGCTGAGCTTGCCTTCGTGCGGATAAATCGTGTCGTTGAGTTTGAGATTGACTTTGAGCGCGGCGGACGACGTCAGCAAATTTTTTTCCGTGTCGGAAATTTCAAAGCGGATTGCAACGGGATTGCTACTGCCGATTGTCGTCAAGACAGTTTCGTTCGCCGTGACCGCAGCACCGAGTTGGACGCATTCAATGTTGAGTTGTCCGCTTATCGGCGCGAAGACGATATTTGCCGTAGCGTCGTCTTCAAGCTGTTTGACGCGTGCTTGACGTTCGGCAAGTTCAGCTTGTCGTTCTTGAACAGCGGCACGTTTATCAGCGACTTCCTGCGCGGACACGGAATTTTTTTTGAGCAGAACTTCCGCGCGTTGAAGTTCGGACATTTCTCGCGCCAGAGCCGTCATTGATTCGGCGAGAGCTGCTTTGGCTTGAATCAGCGACGTTGCGTCCTGTTGTTTGCCGATTTGAAAGAGCGGTTGACCTTCCTCGATTGACGCGCCGTCCTCGAAAAATGTTGCGACGACGTTGCCGCTGACGGGCGACAAAACTTTTAATTCGTCGCTCAAGGAAATTTTCCCGTCGTGAGTGAGCGTCATGCTTCCGTCGACAGCGAGAACTTTTGTTGCGGTGACTTCAACGGGCGGTTGCTGATTGGAGCACGCGGCAAAAAAAATCGTCGTCACGAAGAGCAACGCGGTTAAAATTTTTTTCATTCCAAATTCCAAATTCCTCATTCCAAATTAATCAAAACTCCTGCTTTATGCCGAAGTAGAAGGCGCGGTCGCGTTTCTTGTTGACGTTGTGCCATTCGCCGAGAAGGTAAGTCGAATCGGCGACGCGGAACTGAGACTTTAGGCGAACTTTGCCGTCGTTGAAGTCGTAAGCTTCGGCGGAAAATTTGAATCTGTCACCGGCGTAGGCATCAAGCCCAATACCAGGTTTGCCCGCGATGATTCCCGCACGTGCTCCGAAATTTTTGCTGAAACGTTTGCCGCCCTGCAGATTGAGTCGCGTGTGGTCGCCGATGTCTTCTGCGCCGAGAATCAAAGATTTGTCGTCGCTCGTCACGTCCAAATTGAAATTCGTGTTCCAATCGTGCGCCTTGCCGCTGTATAGTATATCAACAGAGGGCGTTACGTCAATCTTTGAAACTTTGTCGGCGGTGCCTTGAACCTTGTCTAAAATTTTATCGGCGCGTTCGGTGATTGAACGTGCATTGCTGACTGTGGCTTTGAGATCTTCGGCAACTTTGGGGTCGCCCGCGAATTTGTTCATGTTATCCGCCATGTTCGCGACATTCTTCGACGTTGCGGCGATATTGTCAAGGGTCGTGCGCAATTCCTCGACAGTCCTCGGATCTCCAGCGAACTTGTCAAGATTTGACGTCATGTTCTCGACGTTCGCCATTGCGTTGTTCATGCCCTGCACCGCGCCTTCAAGCTGTTCAATCATGTTGTTGAAGGCACCTTCATTGCCCGCGACGGTTTTGTCCAAGGTCGCCATCATCGCGTTCATATGTTCGGACGCTTCCTGCATATTCTTGCTCATCTCGACGACGGATTTTTTGAAAGTTTCATCGCCGATAATCGCGTGCACGTCCTTTAAGAGCGTGTCAACCTCGTCCATAACTTTGCTCAAGCCGTCGAACATCGCGTCCATACCAGCTTCGTCAACACCGTTAAGGTAGTCGCCGTTCTGAAGATATTCGCCATTGTCAATCTTCGGTTGGAAGTTGATGAACTTCTCGCCCATAACGCCGCTCGACGAAATGGCAACTCTCGACTGCTTAGGGATTTTCACGTCGGGATTGATTCCCATCGTGACGGTGACGCCTGTACCTTCGTTGGCAATCTTTGTGACTTTGCCGACCAAAACGCCACTCAATCGAACGTCCGTTTGCGGTTGAACACCCGCGACTTGTTTAAAGCCCGCGTACAAAGTGTAATCGCTGCTTGGTCCGAAATTGAAATTGCCGAGTCCGGTCGTCGCGCCGCCCAAAAGCATCAATCCGCCGACGGTGAACGCTCCGACTTTGGCTTCAACTGACATTGCCTCGCCTCCTGTTTTTTAGGACAAATATTTTCTTATGGCAACGGCAATTTCGTATGCCAGCGGCACGGGAACAGCATTGCCAATCATCTTGTAAGCATCATCAACATTTGAATAGATAAATTTAAAATCATCAGAAAATCCTTGAACACGGGCAATTTCTCGGACCGTCATGCGTCGATATAAATGTTCTTTGTTTTTCACAAAGCGGCGGTCGTTTTGACCAAAGAAAACCATTTTGGGAGCTTGCGGGTGCAGTTGACAATGTCGCCCCGAGGCTTGAACGGTGAAAGCTTGCTCATCCCACGACTTTACACGATTACGGCTCATGAAAATCGTAGAAAAATTCCCCGTGAAAAATTCGTTGTTGTTGTCAGCTTGCTCGTTATGAGAATTGCCGACAGCCGAAGGAATTGCCGTGAATTGTAAATCCCAAATGACATCGCGCAACGTCAATTTTTTTGAATCCATTTCGGTTGAGCCGCAAGGGAATTTGAAGTTAATTCCCAAATCTTGACGGAAACCGATGTAGAAAACTCGTTTGCGTTCTTGAGCTACGCCGTAGTTTTTGGCGTTGACTAAGGTGATAGTTAAATCATACCCGCAACTTTTGAACAATTCCGTTATGGATTTTACCGCTTCCGTGTGGCGATTCGAGAGCATACCGCTGACATTTTCCGCCAAAAAAAATTTTGGTTGCTTGGCTTTTAAAAGTCTTATATAGTCGAAAAAAAGTTGTCCTCTTGAATCTTGAATTCCTCTTTGCGCACCTGCTTCCGACCACGATTGACAAGGCGGTCCGCCTATAATTCCGTCAATGTCGTTTGGAAAAGAATCAACGGACAATTTCCGAATATCTTGAGTCAGAAGCGCGGAGTTGGGATGATTAAATCTGAACGTTTGCCAAATGGAAGAGTCAAATTCATTGGCAACAGGAATGTCAAATCCCGCACGCTCAAAACCCAAATCGAGACCGCCGCAACCGCTGAACAAACTGATAACCTTCAAAATATCACCTCAAATTTCGTAACGAATGAGCTTTGCCGGTTTTAGTTTAGAAGGATTATCGGGATTTTTTATTTTAACGTCGACAATTTCTAAACCGGGGCAATGATTTTGAAGTTCGATAAGTTTTTGGCGATTTTCTAACCGGTCCCACTTATCGGCATTGATTATGCACATGAAATTAAATTCTGCTTGAAAGTTTCGCCGATAAACATAGTCAAAAACTTTCCACGGGTTTTCAATGTGCCACATGCCGCGAATTCGCATATAAGTTATTCCGAGTGGATCTACGCGATTAACTCTGCCCAGCTCTCTGGTTTGAGCAAATTCAACGTTTGAGATGGTTTCGACGCCGTTCTTTATTCTCTGTCGAATTCGGCTGTAACATTCATCAGACGCGCAATAATCTTGCCCGTAAACCAAACATAAATGTTTAAGCTTATCGCCACCGACAACGCCGACCGCGTAGATTATATCTTTTTGCGCCCAATTCTCTGCCTCACGACAGGCGTTTGAAATGAGCGGACTTGAACTTTTGAGAATTTGTTTTGGATAACTGCTGTTTAATGCCAGCGCGACGTCGGGAGATTCAATCTTCTTGACTTCAACGGCGTCACCGTTTTGCAACATAAAATCGGGCGGATTTGCATTATTGCCGAGCCACGAGAAAGTTTTGCTCCATTTCTCCAATCGTTCAATCTCCGAATGATTAAAAGTATCAGCAAAAAGATCCTTAACGTAAATTTCAAGCGCATTGCCGCGACTGTTTGCCCGATTATTGCTCATGGTTGAGTCAATCAAAATAAATTGATTTCTTTTAACGAGAGTGATAATCGCGTCGATTATGTTAGACATAAAAATTTCTCCTCAATCAATCAGGCGGAAAAACGCTTTTATGCGCTTGTCATCAATTTTTTTGAAGTTTTCGGGCGTGTCGACGGCAATGAGTTCGCCTTTGTAGACCATAGCAATACGGTCGGCAATGCGACACGCGCTAACCATATCGTGAGTTACTACGATGCTCGTGACGTTCAAGGTGCGTTGCATTTTGATAATCAGCTCGTCGATTGTGTTCGTCGTGACTGGGTCAAGACCGCTACTCGGCTCGTCGTAGAAAATAATTTCGGGACCAAAAGCGATTGCCCGCGCCAAAGAGACACGCTTTTTCATGCCGCCACTGAGTTCGTTGGGCATACGATTTTCCACGCCTTCCAAACCAACTTGCTCCAATTTTTCGCGGACGATTGATTGAATTTTTTCGCGGCTGTAGTTCGTGTGTTCGACGAGACCGAAGGCAACGTTGTCGCCGACGGTCATTGAATCGAACAGTGCGCTGTATTGAAAGACCATGCCCATACGCAGACGGACACGCATCATTTCCTTTTCGTCGAGTCGGGAAATTTCGTCGTCGCCAATCCAAATTTCGCCGGCAGTAGGTTGAATCAAGCCAATCATCAAGCGCAGTAGCGTCGATTTGCCTGAGCCTGAGCCGCCGATAATCGCAAGTGTTTCGCCGTCAGCAATCTCAAGGTTTATGCTTTTGAGCGCAAATTTCTGCCCGAACTTTTTTGTTACATTGATAAGTTTAATCATAAAATCACCAGAAAAACGAACTTTGAGGCCGACAGGACGTCGGCCTTACGTCGCCCAGAAAACAGGATGTTTTCGAAGGCGACACCTCGCGGCTATCAAACGGCGAACTTAGTTTTACGAGTAACCGCCCCTGCGAGGTGCCTTTTCTTTTGCAACTTTTCTTTGGGCATGCAAAGAAAAGTTGATCATCAAAATTTAAGTTAATTTCAAACGCTAGAAATGTTTCACCTGTAAATTATGAACGTCAGCAGCGCGTTGAGGAAGAAGATAACGATGATGCTCGTGACGACGGTTTTAGTTGTCGCCTTGCCGACGCCTTCCGCGCCGTCGGGACAATTCAAGCCGTAGTAGCAACCGAGCACCGCAATCACGTTGCCGAAGAAAATCGCCTTAATCATTCCGCCCGTCAAATCGTAAATATTCGCGAACATCTTAATCGAATTGATGAACATGTAGGAGCTGATGCCCGAATACTGCGTTGCGACGAGCCAGCCGCCGAATACGCCAACAATGTCGCCGAAAACCGTGAGCAACGGTACTGCTATCATGCAGGCAATCATGCGCGGGACAATCAGATAATTCACGGGACTGACCGCCATAACGCGCAAAGCGTCAATTTGTTCGGTGACTTTCATCGTGCTGATTTCCGCCGTAATTGCCGCACCGACACGACCCGCACAGACTACGCCGACTAAAACCGGTCCAAGCTCTCTGCCGATTGCGATTGCAATTATTCCACCGACCGTCGATTGTGCGCCGAATCGAATAAATTCGTGAGCAGTCTGCAACGTGAAGACTACGCCCGTGAACAACAGCGTCAATGAGACGATTGTCAGCGAGTCGACGCCGAGATGCGACATTTGCGCGACAATGTGCTTGATACGCGGCTTGCTCTTGAGCTGCTTCATCGTGTCGACGTACAGCAAAATTATCGTGCCGAATTCCTCAAAACGTTTTATCACGAACGCGCCGATCGTCTCAAAAAATTTCGTCAGCAACGCGCCACCCCCATAGTCAATTCCTTACGGCGCAACATTATAACATAAAAATTCTTAGCGAATGGATAGCGACTGAAAAATTTTTTTACCGCTACCGAAAATTTGACAGCAACGCTTTAATCATTTAAAATTCATCAAAACGCGCGGAGGTGGATTGACACTGAAAAAAATCTTGACAATCTGCGCGGCAATGCTCGCAATATACGCGGTGATGAGCTTGCCGGCGGTGCAGAAAAAATTTTTGTATCCGTTCCCGTATCGTTCGACGATAGAAAATTATTCGTCGCGCTGGAAGGTCGATAAATTCCTGGCAATATCGGTCATGAAAGTCGAAAGCAATTTCACCGAGGCAGCTTGCTCACAAAGCGGCGCAATCGGTTTAATGCAAATCATGCCCGAAACTGCCGCGTGGATTGCCTACCAACTGGGCGAAGCTCCCGACGAAATTGCCGACGACATAAAAAATCTGCGCGACCCCGAAACGAATATCCGCTACGGCACATGGTATCTTGCCGAACTCGAAGACGAATTCAACGGCAACGACGTTTTGGCTTTGGCGGCGTACAATGCTGGTCGCGGCAACGTGCGTGAGTGGATGAAAAAAAATCGTTGGCAAGAAAATTTTTCCGACGTCGACAAAATCCCCTACGCCGAAACTCGCGACTATGTCAAACGTGTTCTTCATTGCCGCGAAAAATATGCCAAGCTCTACAGCTCGCAAAGTCTCGGTGCCACGCCGATTGCTCTGCATGAGTTGCGCTTTGCTCGATTGAAAAATCTTTCACTTTGAAGCATAAAAAATTTTTGGGCGGTGTTTCTTGCTTGAAGCACCGCTTTTCTGTATAATGCGGGAAATTTTTTTTGGACTAGGGACTAGCAATCTAATCCCTAATTCCAAATTAAACGAAAGGTTGCTGGGAAATGAAACGGGAACTGATACATTTGGAAAATATTGCCAAGTCGTTCGGCAATTTGCTCGTGCTTGACGAAATTGACCTGTCGATTTACGAAAGCGAATTCATCACGCTGTTGGGACCGTCGGGTTGCGGCAAGACGACAATGCTACGGATTATCGGCGGCTTCGAGATGCCTGACACGGGGCGCGTCCTCTTCGACGGCAAAGACATCACCCGATTACCGCCGAATCGACGACCAATTAACACAGTCTTCCAAAAGTATTCACTGTTCTCGCACATGAACGTTGAGGAAAATATTTCGTTCGGACCGAAAATCGCGGGCAAATCCGCCGATTACATTCGCGACAAAGTCAAATACGCGCTCAAACTCGTTAATCTCGAAGGCTACGAAAAACACGACGTCACCCGACTCAGCGGCGGTCAACAGCAACGTATCGCCATTGCTCGCGCCGTTGTCAATGAGCCGAAAGTTTTGTTGCTCGACGAACCGTTGAGTGCTTTGGATTTGAAATTGCGTCGGAATATGCGCCGCGAACTCGTCGGAATCAACAAAGAGACGGGCATAACGTTTATTTTCGTCACGCACGACCAGGAAGAGGCTTTGTCGATGAGCGATCGCGTTGTCGTCATGAACCAAGGTTACATTCAACAGGTCGGCACGCCCGAAAATGTTTACAATGAGCCGGAAAACGCATTCGTCGCGGACTTCATCGGTGACAGCAACATCATCGACGGCGTTATGGTTCGCGATAAAATTGTGCGCATTTTCGGCAGAGAATATCCCTGCGTCGACACGGGTTTTCCCGCCGAGTGTCCCGTTGACGTGCAGATTCGCCCTGAAGACATCAAGCTTGCCGCGCCGCGCGAAGGTGCTTTTAACGGCGTTGTGACTCGCGTCGTGTTCTGGGGCATGTCGTATGATATTAACGTCGAGGCGGACGGCTTCGAATGGCTGATTCAATCGACGACGGGACGAACTGTTGGCGAGGAAGTTAGCTTGCACGTCGCGCCCGAAAATATTCAGATAATGAGCAAGCCTCAATCCGAAGACGAGGAGGTTGCCGCCGATGTTTAACACCATGACGCGCAACGTCCTGCTTACACCGTTTCTGATTTGGGCAGTGCTTTTTATTTTTGTGCCGCTGATTTGTATTGTATGGTACGGCGTGACGGATTACGACGGAAATTTTTCGCTCGACAACATGAGCCTAATTTTTGAGCGCGGTTATCTCGCCGCGTTGAAATTGTCGGTTGAACTCGCTCTGATAAGCACGGTTGTCTGTCTGATACTTGCTTACCCGCTGTGCTTAATCTTGACCGAAAACAGGCGCGACAACACGACGATAATTTCACTGCTGTTTATTTTGCCGCTGTGGATGAATTCGCTGCTGTCGACGATGGCCTGGCAAACAATTCTTGAAAGCAACGGTATCATCAATCAGCTTATGCGACTGCTTGATCTTCCGACGTTCAACATGATTAACACGCAGGGCGCAATCGTCGTCGGCATGGTCTACAATTTTCTGCCGTACATGGTTTTGCCGCTGTTCATTTCGCTGTCGAAGATTGACAAAAGCATTTTGGAAGCCGCGCAGGATTTAGGTGCGAATTCGTGGCAAACATTCTTCCGCGTGATTTTGCCGCTCACAATCCCAGGCGCAGTAAGCGGAATCACAATGGTTTTTATTCCCGCGCTCACGACGTTTGTTATCAGCGCATTGCTCGGCGGCGGCAAATTGCTACTAATCGGCAACATCATCGAACAAGAATTCACCTTCCAATACGATTGGCACGTTGGTTGCGCGTTGTCAGTCATCTTGATGATTTTCATTGTGATGAACATGCTGTTGACGGCGGCATTCGACCCGCTCAAGGAAGAAGGTGACGGTTGATGCGCTACATAAAAAAAATTTATCTGGCGACAATCTTCCTGTTTCTGTACGCGCCAATCGGTGTGCTGATTGCTCAATCGTTCAACGCAAGCCGTTATCGCGGACATTGGACGGGCGTCACGCTTGATTGGTACACGAAACTTTTCAACGACGAACGAATTGCTGACGCGCTGTCAAACACGCTGTCAATCGGTTTGTTATCGGCGGGCATTGCGACAATTCTCGGCTTGATAACGTGCGTTGCAATGAAAGAATTCAGCCGCAAATGGCGTGCGACTTTCATGAGCATTACGAACGTCCCGATACTCAACGCGGACATCGTCACGGGTATCTCGTTGATGTTGCTGTTCATGGGCTTAGGGCTCAAGCTCGGCTACGTGTCGATTTTGTTGGCGCATATCGTTTTCAACGTGCCTTACGTGATTTTATGCATAATGCCGCAACTCATGACGTTGGATAAAAGTTTTTACGAAGCGGCGTTGGATTTGGGCGCAAGTCCGTTCAAAGCCTTTGCGAGCGTCATTTTGCCCGAATTGCGTCCGAGTATCTTCGCGGGATTTTTATTGGCGTTCACCATGTCGGCGGACGATTTTATAATCACGCACTTCACGAAAGGCGCGGGCGTTGACACTTTGACAACGGAGATTTACGCTGAACTGAAAATCGGCATTCACCCCGAAATGTACGCGCTATCGACGCTGGTTTTCTTCTGCGTGCTGATATTTGTTATCCTGTTCGCGATTAATCGTCGCAAACTCAAACATATCGAGGAAGCGATTTAACAATTTGGAATTGGGAATTAGGAATGTGGAATTATTTGACGCCGTTCAATTCCTAATTCCAAATTCCTAATTCCTAATTAAAACAAGGGAGGTTATTTAATTGAAGTTCAAAATTCTTGCGCTCCTTCTGGTGAGTTGCTTGGCAATCGGCATTGCGGGTTGCGGTGGCGGCGACAAGAAGGACAACGTCGTCTACGTCTACAGTTGGGGCGACTACATTGATCCCGAAGTTCTCAAGACTTTTGAGAAAGAAACGGGCATTCACGTCGTGCTTGACGAGTTCGACACCAACGAGAGCATGTATCCGCGCGTGGCGGAAGGTGCAGTTCATTACGATGTCATCTGCCCGTCGGACTACATGATTCAGAAAATGATCAGCAACAATCTACTTCAGCCGCTCGACTTCAACAAGTTACCCGAAGCCAAAAAAAATATCGGCGAAGATTTTTTCAAGCAGGCTGAAAGCTTCGACCCCGGCAACAAATATTCCGTGCCGTATTGCTGGGGAACTGTCGGTATAATCTATGACAAGACCAAAGTCACCGACCCCGTCGACAGCTGGAACATTCTTTGGAACGAAAAATATTCAGGACAAATTCTTATGCAAGATTCCGCCCGCGACGCGATGATGATTCCGCTTAAACTCATGGGCAAAAGCATGAACGAAACTGACAAAGACGTTTTGGCGCAGGCTCAAGCGATGCTCAAGGCTCAAAAGCCGCTCGTTCAAGCTTACGTCGTCGACGAAGTCAAAGAAAAACTCATCAACTCCGAAGCGGCAATGGGCGTCGTATTCAGCGGCGAGGCTCCGATTATTTTGAAAGAAAACCCGAACATGGCGTTCTCAATTCCGAAGGAAGGCACAAACCTTTGGATTGACGGTTGGGTCATCACGAAGGATTCGCAGAACGTCGACAACGCGCACAAGTTTATCAACTTCATGTGCCGCCCCGACATCGCCGCACAAAACTTTGAACACCTTGGCTACTCCACGCCGAATATCGCTGTTCGTGACCTTGTCGAAGATGAAGAGCTGAAGAATTCGCCGATTGCCTTCCCGTCGCCGGAAGTCTACAGCGGTCAAGAAACTTACAAATATCTCGGCAACCAAATGGACGAGTACTACAACAATCTTTGGATGCAAGTCAGAGTCGATTCTTGAGATTGTCTGCAAAAACAAAAAAAACACCTTCCGAGCGTTCGGAGGGCGTTTTTTGTTTGGAGTCGATTGATTAATCCGCGTCGAAAGGCGTCTTGGCTTTGCGCTGATATTTCGTGTGGTAGTGGACGATGTAAATCCCTTTGCCTGTGATGTGGCGAATGTCGTCGACGTAGCAGAATTGGCGCGTCTTCGGATAAACGAGAATGTCGCCCTCGAAAATTTCCTGCGAATCGCTCATGATAAGCGTACTGCCTTCGGTCTCGCTGAAGAAAGCGTCAATGAGCGGCTCTTGAACGCGATTGTCACGCACGGGCACGAAAACATTCGGCTTGAGTTTGGCGGCTCCCTCGAAGTATTGATCCAAAACGATTTTCAAATTGGCGTCCATAAAATTGCCTCCTTAAGTTTGAAATAATTCTACAGCAGACGCGACGCGCAGTCAAACTTTGTGCAACGCTTAATTAATCGCTTCCGCACCGAGATAAGCGCGAATGACTTCGGGGTCGTTCTGAATGTCGGCGGGCGTGCCGTCAGCGATTATCATGCCGTATTCAAGGACGTAGATTCGCTCGCAAATGCCCATGACCAAACTCATGTCGTGTTCAATCAAAAGCACCGTCAAGCCGAATTGCTTGCGTATCCAGCGAATCATTTCCATAAGTTCTTGCGTCTCTTGCGGATTCATGCCGGCGGCGGGTTCGTCGAGTAGCAACAGCTTTGGTTTGGCGGCAAGCGCACGAGCAATTTCCAATCGACGTTGTGCACCGTACGGCAAATTTTTCGCGACTTCGTGAGCATGTCCGTCGAGCTTGAAAATTTTCAGCAGGTTGAGAGCCTCACGTTCGATTGAACTTTCTTCGCCGAAATATCGCCCAACGCGCAGAATCGTTTCGAGCAAGCCGTATTTGACGTGGCAATGATAAGCAATCTTGACGTTGTCGAGAACGCTGAGTTCACTGAACAGCCGAATATTTTGGAATGTGCGTGCGATACCGCGCTTGGTTATCTCGTAAGGCTTGAGCCCGACGATTGATTTGCCGTCAAAAGTTATTTCGCCCGTCGTGGGCACGTAGACGCCCGTTATCAGATTGAACGCCGTAGTTTTGCCCGCGCCGTTCGGTCCGATGAGCCCGATGAGTTCGCCTTTGTCAATGTAAATGTTGAAGTCCGAGACCGCCTTCAGCCCGCCGAAGACTTCGGACACGTCTGTTGTCTCGAGCAAATGTTTATCAGCCATAAGGATACTCCTTTGAATTCATTCGTCAGCGTTCCTTTTGAACGCCACGATGATCAGCCGTCACATTGCGCGGAGAATTTTTTCTGCGACGCCGTGCATTTTCTCGAAAGATGTTGAACAGGCAGCGACTCGAATGCCCAATTTCAGCGGGACGGCAAAAATCAATTCGTCGTGAAGTTTGCGGCAGACAGCGGCAGGATTGTCGGCAGGCACCGCGATAAAAAATCCGCCCTTGTATGGCACAACACGCAATCCGCAAGAATCAGCTTCGGCGACAAAAACATCAGCGCGACGTTTGACCATCTCGTAAAGTTTCGTGCGTTCAGCCTCATAAATCGGCGTAAGATTTTTATCGGCGGCGAGCTTGACCAACAACGCTTGAGCACCGCGATTGACATTCGACCAGGCGGCGCGACTGGAATATTTGCCGACATTCTTGAATTCGTCGATAACGTCCGCACTCGACGACACGCCAATCAACGCGCCCGTCCGCTGTCCGTAGAAAGTGTAGCTCTTCGACATGCTGAACGAAATCATCACGAAAAGATTTTCGGGCAAGTCGCTGAATTTTTTCATGAAAGCCCGCGTGGAATTTTTTTCGCCCGCAAAGTCAATGTAAGCGATGTCAACGAGCAACGAAATATTTTTGCCTGCGGAAGCTTGAGCTTTGAGCACGGCAAGAACTTTGTCCCATTCGTCGGAGCTGAGCGCGTAACCTGTCGGATTGTGCGCAGGCGTGTTGATTATCACGAGCAGAGAATTTTGATTCTTGCAGAGCGCGTCGACCTTGACGGCAAAATCGTTTGTGTTGAAGTTCAGCGCGTCGTCGAAGAGTTTGAACGTTTCAAGACGTTTGCCCGTCTCGACGCAGATGACGTTGTACGTGCCCCAACACCAATCGCTTGTCAGAACGGCGTCGCCACGTTCGGCGTAGTTGGCTATCGCGTGATGAATCGCACCTGTACCGCCAGCAGTCGCAACCGCTCCGAAATGCGCAGTCGGTTTGTTGTCGGCGAATGTCAAATCAATCACGGCGTCGAGATACGCGGGTAGACCGCTTATCGGCGCGTAGGCAACCAGTTCGCTGAAATCCATTGAGCTGAAAATTTTTTCGACAGTCGGCAACGTGGCGAGTTTACCTTCTTCGTCGAGTACAACGCCGATTGTCGCATTGGTGACTTTGTCCGCGCCGTGAATTTTTATTGCCTCGTTGCAAGCCTGGTTCGCGTCGAAGATTGCGTCTTTGAGCTTCCTGCCTGCCGCGTGTGTTGCTGTCATGTGTTAAGTCCTCCCGAAAGTGATTTTAATTTTACGATCTCAAAAGACCATGTCGTTGGCAATCATGTATTCGGCGATTTGCAGAGCGTTGAGAGCCGCGCCCTTGCGAATTTGGTCGCCGCAAACCCACAAGTTTAAGCCGTGCTCAATCGAAAAATCTTTGCGGACGCGTCCGACTTCGACATCATCTTTGCCGGAAGTCTCAAGCGGTTGCGGATAAATCATTTCGGCGGGATTGTCGCGCACGATGACGCCAGGGAATTTCTCCAACGCATTGCGAGCAGCCTCAACCGAAATTTCGTCCTCGAACTCGATGTTGACGCTTTCGGCATGTGAACGGTAGACCGGCACGCGAATCGTCGTTGCAGTCACGCGAAGTTCGTCGTCTTCCATAATTTTGCGCGTCTCGTTGACCATCTTCATTTCCTCTTTGGTATAAAGGTTGTCCATGAAAACATCGATTTGCGGCAGAAGGTTCGACGCAATTTGATAGTGCTTGTCGAGTTTGGCGACAGGCAGAATTTTGGCTTGAATTTCTTCGCCGCGTGCCAAAGCCTCAAGTTGCGTTTTAAGTTCGTCCATGCCTTCACGACCTGCGCCGCTGACTGCTTGATAAGTCGACACGACAACGCGCCTGATTCGCGACAAATCGTAAAGCGGTTTGAGTGCCATGACCATGATAATTGTTGAGCAGTTCGGATTTGCGATGATGCCTTTGTGCCGCGCGATTGCTTGAGGATTGACTTCGGGCACGACGAGCGGGACGTTTGGATCCATGCGGAAATTTGACGAATTGTCGATGACGACTGCGCCCGATTTCACTGCTGCCGGTGCGAAGAGTTTGCTTGCCGCGCCGCCCGCGAACAATGCGAATTGCACGCCGTCGAAGGAATTTTCCGTGGTCTCCTCGACAGTATAATCTTTGCCCATGAAATTTATTGTCTTGCCCGCCGAACGTGACGACGCCAACATTTTCAGTTCGCCGAATGGGAAGTTGCGTTCCTCGATGAGTTTCAAGAATTCTTGACCGACTGCGCCCGTTGCGCCGACGATTGCCGTGTTGAATCGTTTCATAAAATTTTCCTCCTTAGTTGCCGACAAAGCGATAAACTTCAGTCCAGCCGCGACCGTGCGCGTGGTAGAAATCAATTTCGCCGCCCTGATCGCCAGTCTCGTATCGACCGCGCCCAGTCGGATTGTTCACGCCGCGAGCCTCGACCGTTTTGCCGTCGCCGATGTAAATCGCTACGTGAAATTGTGGACGACAGAGAATATCGCCGCGCTGAAGATTATCTTTAATTTCGTTCCACGAAAATTTTTGCCAGCCGCCGTCAACGCGCAAATCGTCCCAAATCGTGTCAGCGTCGCCGCTGAATTGTCTGCCGTTGTAGCGCGACATGTACGCGGGATTTTTGCGCCAAGCCTCGATAATTTTAAAGCCGCCGTGCTCGAAAGCGTGATAGACCAGCGACGAACAATCATAATCGGGACCTTCGCGGGAACCTGTGTACGGGTGTGAAGGCGTAGCGTTCTCCGCGCCTTGCGAATAGCCGTGAGTTTCGTCGTTGGCAATTTCAATCGCCCATTGCACAGCGGATTCGACGCGGGAATCGACAGCCTGCGCGGGCGTCAAATTCATCATGAGCAAACCTCCTGCAATCGCCGCGAAAAATTTTTTAATCATGCGTTGATCACCTTGAAGAATTTTTTCTTGCCGATGCGGACGACGGCGGGCAAATCGTTTTCGGCAAGGACACAGTCAACGTCGGTGACCTTCGCGTCGTTGAGCGTCAAACCGTTCTGTGCAATGAGTCGACGACCTTCAGCCTTAGAGCCGATGATTTTTGCGGAAGCCAACACGTCGAGAAGTTTTTTGCCGACGGCGTCGATGATTTCGATTGTCGGCATGTTGTCGGAGCCTTGACCCGCGAAAATTTCTGCGGCAGATTGTTGCGCTTGATTGGCAGCGTCTTCGCCGTGGACGAGTTTCGTGACTTCGTAAGCCAGAACTTTTTTAGCCTCGTTGATTGCCGCACCTTCGAGACTGCTCAAGCGGTTGACCTCGTCCATTGGCACGAACGTCAGCAAACTCAAGCAGGTTTTAACGTCCGCGTCGTCGACGTTGCGCCAATACTGATAGAAATCGTACGGCGAAACTTTGTCCGCGTCAAGCCAGAGTGCACCGCCAGCAGTCTTGCCCATCTTCGAGCCGTCGCTCTTGAGCAACAATTTGTTCGTCAAGCCGTAAGCAACGCGTCCTGTCTTGCGACGTGTCAATTCGACGCCTGCGATGATGTTCGACCATTGGTCATCACCGCCCATTTGCAAGACGCAATCGTAATCGCCGTTGAGCTTGTAAAAGTCGTACGCCTGCATGACCATGTAATTGAACTCCAGGAACGTCAAGCCCTTCTCCCAACGCTGTTTGTAGCATTCAGCGGCGAGCATGCGATTAACCGTGAAATGTGCGCCGACTTCGCGCAAAATGTCGATGTAGCCGAGTTTGCGGAGCCAATCGCCGTTGTTGACCATCAGAGCTTTGCCGTCGCTGAAATCGATAAAGCGGGCGATTTGTTCTTTGAAACGGTTGCAGTTGTGTTCGATTGTCTCGTCAGTCATGACTTTGCGCAAATCGCTACGTCCGGAAGGATCGCCGATTGTGCCGGTGCCGCCGCCAACAAGACATATCGGGCGATGACCTGCGCGTTGCATGTGAGCCATTGCCATTAGCGCGATAAAATGTCCCGCGTGCAAGCTGTCAGCAGTCGGGTCGAAGCCGATGTAAAACGTGACTTTCTTTTCGCCGAGCAATTTTTTTACTTCGTCGACGTCGGTGCATTGCGCGATAAAGCCGCGTTCCGTGAGCGTGTCGAATACGTTTTTCAAATCAATTTCCTCCTGTCTGAGTTGCGTTTGAATTAAATTTCGTCAATCGTAGTCAAGCATTTTGTCCATATTATCGTGCAACGTGGCAAGATAATTTTTCAAATCGCCAGCGACTTCGGGATTGCGCAGGGCAAATTCGATGTTCGCCTGCAGAAAGCCTATCTTAGTACCGACGTCGTAGCGATGACCGCTGAAAATGTACGCGTACATTGCCTCGTTCAGTGCCAAACGTTTAAGCCCGTCGGTGAGCTGAATTTCTCCGCCAGCACCAGGCTCTTGCGTCTCCAAATAAGAAAAAATCGTCGGCGTCAAGATATATCGTCCGAGAATCGCAATCCGACTGGGCGCGACTTCCAACGCGGGCTTCTCGACCAAATTTTTGACCTTGAAAATATTTTCGTCGACAATCCTTCCGTCAACGATGCCGTATTTAGGAACGACCTCGTCGGCGACTTCCTGCACGCCGAGAATCGAAGTCTTGTATTCGTTGAAGACCTCGACCATCTGCCGAAGAACAGGTTTGCGGGAGACAACGACATCATCACCGAGCAGCACGGCAAAGGGTTCGTTGCCGATGAAGTGGCTTGCCGTCAAAACCGCGTGACCGAGACCGAGCGGCTGTTTTTGGCGGATAAAGTGTATGTTGGCGATTTCGGGAATTGCCTTGACAATCTGCAGAAGATCTTCCTTGCCTTTGCGCTCAAGTTCAAGTTCCAATTCGATTGAGCGGTCGAAATGATCTTCAATGGAACGTTTGTTGCGCCCCGTGACGACGATGATGTCTTCGACGCCAGCCGCCGCTGCTTCCTCGATGATATATTGAATTGTCGGCTTGTCGACGATTGGCAACATTTCTTTCGGCTGAGACTTCGTCGCGGGCAAAAATCTGGTGCCGAGTCCTGCGGCGGGGATAACTGCTTTGCGAACCTTCAATGCAATCGCTCCTCATGAAATTTTTTTTATCATAGCAAATAATTTGAGCGCGGGCAAATCCCTTCCGACTGTTTATACAGCTGCCGCAGTGTGATTGACAACATGCCTCGAATCATTTGCAGGAATTTTCAGCGGCGCGTAGAAAGTTTGTTAAAAAATAATTTGGGAGTTGACAGCTGATGAACAAAGACCAGCTTGCAAAATTGGTTGCAGACAAAATCGACGCGGCATTTGCGGCTAGCGAACATCCGAAAAAATTTTTCATCACGGCGAACGGACGTGGCGTCACTGACGGCGGCGACCTGTACAACGCGGTGTTGAACGACGTGTTGGGCGTAGTAAAAGTTGCGCTCGTGGACATTCTTCAAGAACTGACTGCGGCACCAGC
The DNA here is from genome assembly GCA_947165145.1 of uncultured Selenomonadales bacterium. Lineage (GTDB taxonomy): Bacteria > Bacillota > Negativicutes > Selenomonadales > Selenomonadaceae > Quinella. Next base: position 23,490 of record CAMUZG010000005.1, on the reverse strand, counting down.
ACCCGCCAAATCTGCCGAAAAGCCCGCAAAAGTTTCTACAAAGAAATAAAGCCGATTCGAACGAAGGCATTGGTGGTTAGTCAGTCTAACCACTAAATTTTTTTGACAGAGGAGGCTTAACGGCATGGCTCTTGTTGTAAAAAAATTCGGCGGCTCTTCGGTTGCAACGACAGAAAAAATTTTGGCGGTGGCACAAAGAATTCTCTCCGAAAAAAATTCCGACGACAAAATCGTCGTGGTAGTCTCGGCAATGGGCAAGACCACGGACAATTTGTTGACGTTAGCGAGCGACATCGACTCGGAACCTTACAAAGCGGATTACCTGCGTGAATTGGACATGTTGCTGACGACGGGCGAACAAGTTTCAATCGCGCTGTTGGCAATGGCATTCAAAAAACTCGGACACCCAGCAATTTCGCTGACGGGCGCACAGGTCGGCATGAAAACAAATTCCGTGCACACCAAAGGCAGAATTCTCGACATCAAACCTAAGCGCGTCCACGAGGAACTCAATCGCGGCAATATCGTCGTCGTGGCGGGCTTCCAAGGTGCTGACAGTTTGGGCGACCCCGTGACATTGGGACGCGGCGGTTCGGACACATCAGCGGTTGCGTTGGCTGGTGCGCTGAAAGCCGACGAGTGCGAAATTTTCACGGACGTTGACGGCGTCTACTCCGCAGATCCGCGCATCGTCAAAAGTGCTCGCAAGATGAAAGAAATCACTTACTTTGAAATGTTGGAGATGGCAAGACTCGGCGCAGGCGTCATGCAACCGCGTTCCGTCGAAATGGGGCAATTCTTCAACATTCCGATTCACGTTCGCTCGACTTTCACCAAAGATTCGGGCACGATTATCAGGGAGGACTACACGGTGGAAGAAAAAGATTTTGAAATACGCGGCGTAGCTCACGATACGAAAGTCGCAAAAATTTCGGTGCTCGGCGTACCGAACAGCCCTGGCATTGCGCACACGCTCTTTCAATCACTTGCCGACGCGAACATTGACGTTGACATGATTGTCCAAAGCATTCGCAACATCGACAGGGACATCAACGACATCGTCTTCACGATTGCCCTGCACGATTTGCCCGAAGCGAAAAAAGTTATCGCCGTGGTCAGCGAGAAGATTAACGCAATCACCGTTCTGTTTGAAGAAGACATGGCGAAAGTTTCAATCGTCGGCGCGGGCATGTTAGGCAGTCCTGGTGTTGCGGCAAGAATGTTCGGCGCGTTGGCTCGTGCGGACGTCAACATCGACATCATCAGCACGTCGGAGATAAGCGTTTCGTGCCTGGTCAAAGGTTCGCAGGTCACCGAGGCGGTCAACAGCATTCACGATGAATTTTTCCCCGACAAGTAGAGCGTCACGTTGCGGCGCGTTATAGTTTCAAGTTTATCGGTTCGTATCAAAAAAAAACACGGGCGGTTGCCTCCATGTGAGGTCGCCCGAATTTTTTTGCGCGGGTCTGCGAATAAGCTTGAACAAATTAACGGCGTCGGTTAAGCGTGCAACGTCACTGCACCGCTGAAAAAATTTTCGTGAGCCTTGGACGCCCGCAATTTTTTTGTTGAGATTGATCGTGTTCAATTCAGAATCCCAGCTCCTCTTGAACCAAAATTATCTCGAAGTTACTGTGAAACGGCGGTCCGTACATAACGGACATTGTTCGGCAAATTCTGTTTGGTCCCGAACAGTTGTAGCATTTGTCGGCGTGAACGGCGCAAGGTGTCTTTGCCTTGACGCGTTGAGCATTTTTCGGCGCGGCAATGTTTTGCACTCGCCACAATGTCTGCTCGTAGTTCTCGGCGATTTTGTTCTTGCCGATAACGAAGTAAACGTCTTCGTGCCCGTAAAGAATTGACGCGATGCGATTGCCGTTGCCGTCGATGTTGACGATTTCGCCCGTTTGAGCCAGTCCGTTGACCGACGAGATGTAAACCTGCGTGTCTTTGGCGTCGTTGCAAACGTCGCGGGGAGTTTTGCCGCCTGGCAGTCGACGATGATAGAAAACTTCGTTGTTGAACGCGAGCCTGTCGTAAAGCCCCATTTGCTCAAGCGTGACCGAACCGCCGAAGCCCACCGTTTTGTTGCGGATTTTTTCGTCAAGATAGTCAGTAGCGTCTTCTGCCGTGTTGAAACACGTGACGCCGTAGCCCAACGATTCAAGCGTGCTTTTAAGCTTCGGGTAATTTATTTCCAATGTGCATCCTCCTTTCCTCCGTGGTGGACGTTGCACACGGTTAACGATAACACTTTTCGCGGCAAATGTCTATATCAAGCGGAAGGGCAGACGTTCGACAGCGGGCAGACGTCACATTTTGGGTTGCGGGCTTTGCAAACTTCGCGCCCGTGCCAAATCAGCCAGTGATGAGCGTCTGACCATTTTTCGCGGGGGATAATTTTCTGCAAGCCGAGTTCGACTTCCAACGGCGTGTTGCCCTCAGCGAGTTTCAAACGATTCGCCAGCCGAAAAACGTGCGTGTCGACGGCGATTGCGGGTGTTTTGAATGCGACGCTTGTCACGACGTTTGCGGTTTTGCGCCCGACGCCAGGCAGTTTAATCAGCTCGTCGAATTCGCGCGGGACTTCACCGTTGTAATCGTCAAGCAAAATTTTCGACGTTGCGATGATGTGTTTAGCTTTTGCGCGAAAATATCCGCACGGTCTGATAATTTCTTCGAGCCGCGACTGACCGAGTTGCAAAATTTTTTCTGGAGTGTTCGCCAGCGGGAAAAGTTCTTGCGTGACTTGGTTGACGCGTTTATCGGTGCATTGAGCCGACAAAATCACGGCGATTAAAAGTTCGTACGTCGAGCCGAATTCAAGTTGCGGCACTGCCCCGCGATAAGTTTCCTCCAAAATGCGGAGTTCTTCGGATAAAATTTTTTCGTTCATGACAACCCCAACGAATGCCAAACAGAATCAATACGCGCTTTGACTTCGGGCGACATCTCGATTTCATCGGGCCATTCGCGAACGTGACCTTCTTCCGCCCAAGTTTTTGTCGCATCAATACCGAGTTTCGCGCCCCATTTTGCATACGGCGACGAGTGATCGAGAACGTCAAGCGGACCGTGAACAATTTCAAGGTCGTGTTCGGCGTCAATGTTGTTGAAGACGCGCCAAGCGACTTCACCGAGATTTTGAACGTTGACGTGCGAATCGACGACAACAATCATTTTGACGTTCATCATTTGACCGAGCCCCCATAACGCGTGCATGACTTTTCGGGCGTGCATGGGGAATTGTTTTCTTATCGAGACGATAACGCAATCATGAAAGACGCCTTCAAGCGGCATGTTGATGTCGACGATTTCGGGCAGGAGTTGTTGCAGTAGCGGCAGGAAAATTCTTTCGGTCGCCTTCGCCATGTAACAATCTTCCATTGGCGGCTTGCCCACGACGGTTGCTGAATAAATCGGATTTTTGCGGTGAGTGATACAAGTGACGTGGAAAACGGGATAATCGTCAGCGAGCGAGTAATAGCCTGTGTGGTCGCCAAAAGGTCCTTCGCGGCGGAGTTCGTCTGTCGCAACGTAGCCTTCCAAAATAATTTCGGCAGTCGCGGGAACTTCAAGGTCGACGGTCTTGCACTTGGTGAGCTCAACGGATTTTTTGCGTAAAAAGCCGGCAAAAACCATCTCGTCAACATCGCGGGGCAACGGTGCGGTTGCGGCATACGTGACGACAGGGTCGGTACCGATTGCGACGGCTGCTTCAATTCTGTTTGAACCGAGATTTTTTGCGTCACGGAAATTTTCTGCGCCATTCTTGTGAATGTGCCAATGCATGCCGGTTGTCCGCGCGTCGTATTTCTGCAACCTATACATGCCGACGTTGCGTTTACCTGTCTTGGGATTTTTCGTGAAGACCAGCGGCAAAGTTATGAAGGCTCCGCCGTCATTTGGCCAGCATTTCAAAATCGGTATCTTGTCCAGCGACGGATTGACCTCGACGACTTCTTGACACGGCGCGTTCTTGACGTACTTCGGGAAGTTGATTGCCTTGTGCGCGGTCGACACGATTGAAAAAATATTTGAGCGGTTCTTGAACGACAGATAAGGCAGTTGCATTATTTCGCGGATATCGTCGGCTGCGTCGTCGAGTTTTTCCACACCGAGAGCCAAAGCCATACGTTCATAACTGCCGAACGCGTTCATTAGCACGGGCATATCGTAGCCGCGAACGTTCTCGAACAGCAGCGCGACGTTGCGCCCGTCTTTGAATTTCGACACGCGGTCGGTGATTTCGGTTATCTCAAGTTCCGCGCTCACGGGAATTTTTATACGCTTGAGCAGTCCGCGCCGCTCCAACTCGTCAATGAATTCGCGCAAATCTTTATAAGCCATCTTTCTCCTCCGAAGAATAATTCATCAAAACAGCTTCAATCATAGAATTTCGATTAATTTCCTTGGCTCCGACGTGATAGAAATGTTCTAGAGTGACTTTGCGACAAAACGCCCAAATGTTTTCAACATAAGGATTCACGCGAAATTTATTTTCAACCCATGTAGAAAGCATAAATCTTTTCTTCAATTCTTTAAGCATACTACACAACGCACGTTCGTCCTCATCGTTCCAAGAATTATAATAATCAACATGTCGCCCGATATACGGCGGGTCGCAATAGATAAAAATTTGCTCTGATTTATCCAAGTCGGTTAGTGTTTCTCGAAATTCTTGACAACGAAATTGCCAATCAAAAACCGAAAGACAATACTCGACGTAACGAATTTGATTAACTATTTTGGTTACATAAGCTTTTGAAAAGCGTTGAGGTTTATGACCATAGGGAACGTTGAATTCTCCCCTTCCGTTGAAACGAATCAATCCGTTGAAGCATGAACGGTTCAAAAAAAGAAAGTCTAACGGCTCGTGAAATTTATTGAAACGTTCGCGCACCAGATAATAATGTTCTTCTCCATTTTTGGAAAGCAAATTACCTTGTTCCGTCAAAAAGGATTTTACTTTGCGGGAAGAAATCTCTTCGGTTTTAAGCGCATTGTAAAAGTTTATCAAATGCGGATTATTGTCTGCAAACAAGGCGCGGCGCGGCTTGATGTTGAATCCGACAACGCCCGACCCCATGAAAGGCTCTACCCAAAGAAAATCATCGTCCAATGCGATATTTTGTTTTATGAGCGGCACGATTTGTGTTTTTATGCCTTGGATTTTTATGGGTGGTACAAAAATTTTATCCATCAGATGTACTCCGTTTTTTGCTTCGCTTTGGATAAAGCAAATCCGACGGCAAGCCTCTGAAGTCAAGAAATTCTTCAAAAGTCGAGAGAGGTTTATAACCGCCTTTTTTGTCGGGAACTTTTAAATGTCCAAAGTTAATCCAATACTCATCGAAAAGTTCTTCACCCGCCAAAGAAAATACGCCTCTGCCCGCGATAATATCTTCTATGCATTTGATACTGCCTATGTTTGCCGTGTTGCCGCTACCTTGACTGTCCGAGGCGATTTTCCATTTCTCTTCAGCGAAGATTAGGAGATTCTCCGCTACCGCAGGAATTTTTGACAAATTCTTTACAGAAAAGCTTTGCGGCTTTTTTGTATTGCGCTGAGACTTGCGATTATAAATTATCCCGACGCAAAAATGACCGAGATAATCGCCGTAAGGATATTGAACGTTTTTTTTGCTATCTCTTTCAACAAAATATTCGCCATGAGAACCTAAGGTAAAACCGTTGCAAAAATTTGGATTCTTTTCGTTACGGTACGTCGTTTTCAAGTCAACCGCGAACTTGACAGCAGGATCTTGCTTTAAAACGAATGTTAAATCGGGATACCAATTCTGGTGTTCGGCAGGTTCCAAACGAAAGTTTCCAAGCTTGGCAAATTGCAGGAAGTGTGGCAACAAATGTAACTCGAAAATTTTTGAGATAACTTTTGTATCGGTCGGCAAAGGATAAACTTCTTTGAATATGTCAATGACGCCGCGCATAGTCCATTCATCATTCAAAGATATTTCTGCAGTAAGAGACGTAGCAAAGGCTTGCAAGGCTTTCAAGAATTTCTGTTTGATTAAGACTTTATCCTCCAAACCGTCACCTTCTTAAGACGTATTTCACGACGAAATAGCCGACTTCGTAGAGCAACATGACGGGGATTGCTACGGCGATTTGCGTGATGATATCGGGCGACGTTACAAACGCGCCAATAACGAATGAAAAGAATGTCACGTAGCGGCGATATTTCCCTAAAGTTTCGCTAGTCAACAAGCCGAGTTTGCCCAAGACGATGATGACCAGCGGCAACTCGAACACGAAGCCGAACGGCAACACGAACATTATCACGAACTCGAAGTAACTGGCGAACGAGAACATTGATTGCAAAGTTTCAGTCTCTTCGCCGAAGCCCATGAAAAATTTCAGCGCGAAAGGCAATATCAAGAAGAACGAGAACGCCAATCCCGTGAAGAACAATATCACCGACGCGGGCACCAAAACTCCGAGAACGGCGCGTTCGTTGCGTGTGAGCGCAGGCAAAAAAAATTTCCACGCATGATAAAAAATTATCGGCAAGGCAATCAGAAAGCCCGCCGCTATGTCGATTTTAAGATACGTGAAGAACGCTTCGCCTGGTCGCATGTAGTAGAGTTTGCCGACGGGCAACGTCAAGTAATTCGTGATTTCGTCGAGAAATAGGTACGCGACGCCGCTACCGAAGACAACCGCCAGCAACGATTTGATTATCCGCGAGCGAAGTTCCTCAAGGTGCGCCGTCAGCGACATACTGCCGTCATCTTCGGGCGGAACGGTGTCCTGCGCGGCTTGCTCAGAATTTTTTTCGTTGTCGGTCATTTTTTATCGGCGTCAACTTTTTCTGCGTTGAGTTTCTTTTGCTCGGTCACGTCGACGGTTTTAGAGTCGTCAGCGTTCGCCTGCTTGAATTCTTTAATGCTTTGCCCCAAAGCTTTACCGACGCCAGGCAATTTGCCAGGACCGAAGACAACCAAGCCGATAATCAAAATCAAAATAAGTTCGGGCACTCCGATACCAAACATATTAATCACTCTCCAAAAATTTTTCGCGATTATATCAGAAAAAGCGGTTGGTGGCTAGTTAAAATTTTTAGGCAATGCTCCCGCCAATTTTGTGATTATGTTTCGCTTGATGACAATCACGACACAAAACTTCCAAATTTGATTCTCTACAGTCGTTTTTAAGTCCGTTTTTATGATGAACGTGTAGCAGGGATTTACGGTAAAAAAAATTTCTGCCGCATCCTTGACAAGTGTAATTATATTTCTCCTTCAAGCGACGAGATATTTCGTTCCAATTTTCGGGATAAACATTTGTCGGAGCGGTTGAATCATTTTCATTCGGCAAAGTCGCAAAATTTCCACTGTTATCCTCGTTCATAACTTTGAAAAATTCTTCGATAGAAAAATTCTTGTAGGTAAAATTATATCCTCGACGCTTTAATTTTTTAAGGCAGTGCTTGTAGACGTGCAATTCCTTTTCAATTTCTATTGGACGATTATTTATGATTCGATTTACCTTGAATTTTCCCGTTGTCGAAGTCGAAACGACATATTTACCATAGCGATTCTGGTTACGCATGATTTTGAGCGTCGTGCAATCGACTAAATGGAATTTATATTCTCTGGGCTTGTCGCCGTATTGAACTTGGTCGCGAATATACAAAATTACTCTGCGCCCTTTGTAAGTGATTCCTTCTGGCGATATTTCAAGATTTGGATCGTCGGCGCGTATATCCATGGTGAAGTCTGGAGTTTTATCGCCATCGGATATTCCCATGAGTTTTTTTATCGATTTAAATTCGTCGCAGTTTAAAAAGTCAATTTTCTCCATTGTGAGTAATTCCTTTTGCAAGTTCGTTCATTTTTTCATCGGCTTTCGTTCGGATTCGGAAATCTACCCGCCTTGAAAGCTTTGCGTCAATTTTTCCGTCGAAAATCACGGGCTGACTTGAGGATAAACCGTTGACAGTGATTTTGCAGATAATCCATTCTAAATTTTCCTGCAAAGCGGGCATATTTATCGCGTAAACCAAAACGGCTCGCGTCCGCGACTGCGAAAGCTCCATGTTGTTCAGATATTCCTGTTGACGTGTCGCGGCTCCTGCCCAAAAAGGATCTGTGTGTCCTTCAATTCGTATTTCTTCGACATAATCCTTGTATTCGGCTTGAGAAATTACAAAAATGTATCGCGGGAGAAAGTCGTTGAGTATTTCTTGGAATTTTGGCGTCAAAAAATCCGAACCGACGCCGAATAAAACATCGGACTCCTTAAATCGTACAGTCAAAGTTTTTTCGTCCAGTTCGGCGTCCCATTTCGGCAAATCGTCCTTAAATTCTTCAAGCAATGACAGATAAATTTTGTGTTTGATGACAGCGTAGTTGTAAATCATCTCGTTTTTCTGTCGCTGTTCATTTTGTACCTGCATCATGAACGCGATTGCGATAAACATAGAAACAATCATGAGACCGGACATAACATCCGAAATTGACATCCAATGATCATCGCGATTTCTCAAAATAAGCTGCCTCCTCTGTCCGAAGGTCGAACTTGTTCCGCAATCCTAACAATTTCTCTCAATCTGTCTGCTAATGGCGTATAATCTTGCGCAAATTTATTCGAGATTTGGAGCATCGCTTTTCCGAGCGTTTCAAGTGAGTCTTTGAAATTTTTATCGTTTGCCTCCATCATCTTTTGCATTTTTACGACGGTTTCTGACGTTATTTTAAATGATTCGTTGCTTAGGTCGTCGGACATTTCTGCATTGAGGCGATTGTTTGATTGGTTGTATCTGTAATTCTGTTTAAAGCTGTGTTTGTCATTGCAGAAATCCTTTGCGTCATTTCATTTGCGTTATCTATTGAGTGGCACATACTCTTTGTTAAACCTTCGACTGATTCTGAAGTATTTTTGCTGACGGATTGAATTTCACTCAAAACTTGACGGAGTTTTTGCTCATAAGTGTTGGCAGTGACGATAAGGTTCAAAATTTGTTCGCTACTTTTCGTAATCGAGGCGGCAGATTTTTCAATTTGGGCAACAGAATTCTTTAAGGCGTCAATTCCTTTGATGGTCTTTTGCAGATTTTCCGTAATGCGCTCAATCGTCACTTTATAATTTTCCTGCCACGTCAAAAGGCGTCCGACGGCAATATTCAGCTGTTTGAAGTTTGATCCGAACTGTTCCGTGAGCTTTCGATTAAAATCTATCATGGTTTTGTTTAACGCGTCGATAAATATCTCTGCATTGTTTTCCGACAGATTTTTTCCGAAATCTTCAAGTGCACGAATGACATTTTCGTTGTTGGCTTGCAAAATTTCTTCCAAATGTTTGATTTGCGCGGACTTTTCTGCGTCGGCTTGTCGAAGGTATTGAATCAAGTCGGCGATTGTTGCATCAGTTTTGACAAAATTATTTTTTGAAATTTTTTTTTGCGCGTTTGCTTGCTCATTTTTTAACCAAAGAGACATTCCCATGCCGATAATCGAAGTGAAAAACGCTGTCGTCATTCCGCCCAAAAGATTCGTAACGCTGTTTTGCATTGCTTCAGGCGAAGAATCAAAATTCAAAAGTCCCCACGTAATCCCGACAAATGTTCCCAAAACTCCAGCAATTGATGCCGTTCGAGGCTGTTCGTAGTCGCCGAACGGATTTTCATCGACGTAACGTTTAAATTTTGGCAACGCTTGCAAAAACCATATGACCATGAAGATTATGCAAATCACCGTCAACCCAAATCTTGAAAATAAATAACCCAAAAGTTTCACTCTCTTACATAGAAAAAGTATCAATAACATTTGGAGGATAACATAAAAAATTGAGACAGGCAAACGATAATTTTCAACAAAATCGCTCGAGGTCGGCGGTCAGTGAAAAATATTTGAGTTAAACTACAGCTCCTTGACCGCTAATCACTTTTCACTTACCAATTTTTTTGTTATCATTGCGGCGGAGGTGATTGACGTGGACGGACGAATGATTTTTATGGCGTTGGGCGGTGCGCAGGAAGTCGGGGCAAGTTGCTACTTCCTCAAGCTCGGCGAAAATAATTTGCTACTCGATTGCGGTTGCGGCTCGACACGCGGAATAAGATTCGCACCACAATTTTCCGCGCTACTCGACACGCCGTACCTGCAAGACTTCCACCAAGTTTCACACGTATTCCTGTCGCACGCGCACCTTGACCACTCAGCCGCACTGCCGGATTTTTTGGAGCTCAACGAACGCGCCGCCGTTTACATGACCGATTTGACACGAGAAATTTTGTCCGCGCAGTTGGAAGACCGATTCGCGACGATTGAGCGAAACATCTCATCAGTCGCCTTCCTGCAAAAAATTCCGTTGCCGAGGCTGTCGATAAGCTTTCATCAAGCGGGACACATTCCAGGCGCGATGATGACGCTGATAAATTTTCGCGGGAAAAATATTTTGTACACGGGCGACTACTCAACGTTCCCAACGCAACTTGTAGGCTCAGCATTGCTCCCGAACGTAAAGATTGACATTCTGATTCTGTGCGGATTGCACGCCCGTCACCCGAATTACCGACGATTCGGCGACACCGATTCCGCGCTGAAAAAAATTTTGAGAAAAATTTATTACGCGTTGCGCCGCGGCAAATCCGTTTATTGTCGCGTGACGCAGATAAGCAAGGGCGTCGAGCTCATCACGCTGATAAACAAGTTCCTGCCGCAAGCCGAAATTTTTATCGACGAGCGCGTGATGAAAATCGTCCACCGTTTCGAGAACCTGCATATTCGGATAATGAGCGCACAGAATCATCCGTTGAGCGTCTTGCCGCGAGGACCACACGTTATCTTGTCGACGATGCCGCCGCCGCTTCATTCGAGCATGGAAATTTTGAACGGCGATTTCTCGTTGCACGACGACTTCATCACGACGGTTGAATTTGTCCGCCGACTGAACCCGACAGTTTGCGTAGTGGTACACAGTCCGCCCGATAAACTTTTCCACGCACGCACGACACTTGAACAAGTTTTGATTAACGATCCCGATTCGCGAACAAGTTTTATCTTCCCGCAAACAGGCGAACCGTTTGAGCTTTAAAACGTCAAGGAGGAAATTTTATCATGATAAACATCACTGACCCGACCGTAAAGAAAATTATTGAGAACCTTCACAAGTTCATTGAGCGCAAGGACAAAAATCTTTCTCCGTCCGGCTACGAGAATTACATCATGGAAAATCGAATCATCAAGCTTTTTTGCGCCGACAAAGCGTTGACGCCGCGTGCCTGTGCCGAGGAAATGAATCGTCGCTACAAAACCGATTTGAGCGGCGAAGACGTTATCCGCTTGCTGAAGTCGAATCGCTTGAGTTATCAGCTTAAACGCGGCGAACTCATCGATTGGGCGGAAGAAACCATTAAAGCTTTCGCGAAGGCTGTCGAGACGCATCGCCAGAAAGATTTCGACGAATTCGCCAATCTCCGCAACAAAAATATTCAGACGCGCGACGACGAACGCTACAAAATTCAAGAACGTATCGCTTGCTTGATGCTTTACGTCAAACACCCCGAACTCGACAGCGGCAACGACGCAGACACGCTTGAACGCTTCGGCAACGTCTACATGAAACATTTCCTTTTCGACGCAAGCGAATTTCTCCGCAGTACGTGCGCCAAGCCGAAAAGCGGCGGTCGCGGCGAGAAGAAAGATTCGCAGCAGGACAAGATTGAATTGCTTGAAAACATGTTGAGCCGCTCCGATATGTTGCTTAGAGATTTGCAGGACGAATTCGACGCCCGAATCAGAGAGAGTCATCAAAATGACTTGGTAGAATTTTTCTCGCGCCTGAACTCCGAAAAGTACGGTTGCATTCTCGACGCGGTTTTGAGCGCAAGAAATGGCGTTCGTCAGTTGCGTAGGGAAAATGTTCAGCTTCCGCCCGAAATTGGCGGTCTGTTCATTTTGATTGAGCGGTTGGCACAATTTATCCGTGACAGCGAAATAAATCCGATTCTGAAACCTGGCTCGGTGCACGACATGCGTTTGGAAGAAGTCGAGGCTTGCGACTACGAAGGCTCGCCGTTCCTCAACACAACCGAAATTAAGCGCGTCAAAGTTCTTTCGCCCGGTTGGGTTTATAAAAATAAAGATGTTCAAATTTCACGCCCGCGACTGAAAGAAGTCGACGAGAAATAAGGAGGAATTTTTTTATGTTAATCAACGGAGAAGAGCACAACGATTTGTGCGTTGGAATTGATTTGGGCACGACAAATTCCGTGCTCGCAACGGTAAACCTCAAGCCTAACGGCGACATCGTGAGCAAAGTCGTTTCGCTCGACAGGGCCGTCGACATGTTCAACGCCGGTCAAGGTAACAAGTTCATGATGAAGAAAAGCCCGATATTGCCCAGTTGCGTCTATTACAACGACGAAAAAAATTATCAGCCGATTGTCGGCGATTTCGCGAAAGGTCGTTATCCCCTTCGCCCGTATCTTGTCGCCAAGTCAATCAAAAGCCAAATGGGCAACGCCTACGCTGAAGGTCTATCGTCGAATATTCCCGACAAAACGCCCGCGCAGGTCTCGTCCAGAATTTTGGAGCATATGTTGAGGAATGCGGCGAAGATTCATCATTTGGAGAAGATTGACGACGCGGTAATCACTGTGCCCGCGAACTTCGACTTCATCATGAGACAAGCGACTTTGAAAGCGGCTGAACTTGCCGGAATCAATATCCGAAAGAAAGACGGTTCACCGCGACAAATTCTTTTGTCCGAGCCGCGTGCCGTCATCTACGATTTTATCAACCAAGTTCATAACGGCGAAGTTGCCGCGCAGATTTTGGATTTGAGCTCGAAGAAAAACGTTATGGTCTTCGATTTAGGCGGCGGCACGCTCGATATTACTTTGCACGAAATTTCCCGACGCGAAGACGCGCCCGAAATTTTGAAGGTTCAAGACATTTCCACAAACCGATATACACTTCTCGGCGGCGACGATTTTGATTTGTGTCTCGCCAAAGTCATGTTCCAACATTATTTAAATCAGTACGGTGCGCACGCCGACATCGTTCAAAAAATCCGCCACGAAGAAAGAGGCGTCATGAGCCAGCTACTCAATTACGCCGAAAATCTCAAGCTTGAAATCAGTGCGCAGAAGAGTGATGCTCTCGGCGACGAAAATTCTGGTTGGTGGGACGACGAAGAAGATTTTCCCGTCGGCGGCAACATCGGCACGACCGGTTACGCGTACAGCGACAGTTTCACCGCCGCACAACTTGAAGACATTTGGCGCGACTTCATGGGCGAAGAACTTCAATTCAGCGATTATAAAAATCTCGCCGCCGTCACGGAAAAATTCGGTAAGCAAAAGAATATCATTCTGCCGATACTCGACGTGCTCAATAAAGCCGCCGCAAAACTCAAAGTCGATGACGTTAAAGTTGACGCCGTCATCATGAACGGAGGCATGTCGCGCTTTTACATGGTTATCAATCGGCTGAAAAAATTTTTCGGCTTCGACCCGATTATTGCGCTCGACCCCGACCAAGCTGTTGCTCGTGGCGCGGCTGTCTACCATTATTTTTTGCACAAATACGACAAAGAACTTGCCGGCGAAGTTCAAGACGATTTGCCGACCGAGACGACCGCTCAACCTAAATCGACCGTTGCCACGTCTCAACCTGTGCGACAAACTTTTGCACCGCCGCGCAGAAATTTATCGGGCAATCGGAATATCACTGCTGCTGACCGTTCAATCGGCGTGGTTTTCGGCAGCAACATTTTGAACGAAAGCTTTTACCTTGTGACGTTCGGCGGAAATTATGAAGAGATTATCCCCGCGGGCAAAGAGTTGCCTTACACGTCGGAGCGATTCACGGGCTTTCGACTGCCGCCCGGCAAAAGTGTTATCAGCGTGCCGATTGCTCGCTGTGAGGCTGACGGGACTTACAAAATCATCGCGAAGAGCAACATTGAATTCCCCGAACGTTACGCGCGAATCAAGGAAGATGTTTTCGTCACGTTCAGTATTTTTATGGACGAAGACAAAATTATCCGCATGGACGCCGCAACTTGTCGCGACGAACGCGGCTTTGATTTGATGGATCACGGCACGGCGGAAATTTCTATCGCCACGGGCATTGAAAAAGGTCCGAAGACAAAATTAATCGCGCGTTTCGGCGGACATGTTAATCCGCGCACACAGCTCAATACGATTCGTTCGCTTTGCCGCAATGTCGACGATGCCTTTCGCCGCCACAGCAAAGACGAGAACAGCCGCTTTTCGCAGACGCTCCGCTTGAATGTCAACACGATAATTTCCGCAAGCAACCACAAAGATTTTGCCGAACCGCTCCTGCAAATTCTCGACGATGTCAAAGATTCGCGGGAAGAATCGTTGAAACTTCGACTCGTCATCATTGCGCGGAAAATCGGCATGAATTGGACTGCTCAGCAGAAACGGCGATTGGCGCGACTTTGCCTGCACATTCTCGACGACGAAATTTACAATCCTGGCATAAACACGGGCAGACCGCAAGGTTTGCGCATGAACACGAAGATTCAAGCCGTTTATACGCTGTCGATGTGCGGCAGTGACGACGATATTGCCCTGCTACTCAACCTGCACAACAACGACAAATTCCGCATGGCGAGCCTGTACACGCACGCGATAACTAAGACTGAAATTGATTGGATTTACCGCGAATTCCGCCGCGACTTCACGAAAGTTTTGGCTGGAGCGGCAACCACTTCGATTCAAATTTCGGCTCACGCGCTCGGCGTTGCATTCAAGCTTGACGGGCGACCGACTCAATCGACTGTTACGCGTGAACAAATCGTAACCGACCTTTGCAAAGTAATTCGTTCGCGCAACTTGAACAACGTCGAGATAAGCGTTTGTATTTTGGCTCTCGGCATGATTTGTGACAGGCGCGTTGCCAACGACATTTCTCAAACTGCCTTCGACGAGGCGCAAAAACTTTTCGACGAGATTGACGACATTTACGATTGGAATTTCGTCGAGATGTTCTCCAAAGCTCAAGACGTTGCGCAGAAGATGTTGCAGGGCGGCGAACTCAGTGCGGAAGAAGAAGAATCCTTGCTTATGAAATGGGAATCTTAACGACAAAAATATTTCCAACCAATTTTTTCGATAACGGAGGGCTTTACATGAAAATCGGAGTTATCAGCGACACCCACGGCTACGTTGAGCGCGTTGCCATGGCGATGAAAAAATTTTTTGCCGACGCAGATTTGATTCTGCATGCCGGCGACGTTCTCTATCACGGACCGAACAATCCGAATTACAAGGGCGACGACTACAATCCCAAAGCTTTGGCGAACATGATTAACGCGTCGAAAATTCCGTTCGTGATTGCACGCGGCAACGGCGACAGCGAAGTCGACCAGCTTGTCTTGGAAGTGCCGATTCAAGCACCGTACGCTTACGCCTTCGCGGGCGGCAAACGTATCGTTGTCAACCACGGGCATTTACTTCCGACCGACGCCGACAAAGACGCTACAGCCGCTCATTTGCACGCGGACATTTTCATCAGCGGGCACGTTCACACGACAGTCCTTGAGAAGCGCGGCAATACAATTTTCCTCAACCCTGGCACAGTCTCACCATATCTGAGCAATCGCGCGGACAAGCGGACAAGTGTCGCGATCATCACTGACGACAAAATTCAAATCTTCGACTTGGACAGCGGCGACGAACTTGCAAGCTTGAACTTCTAAAACACTGCGAATGCCGCGTTGCCACAGTGGATTAACTCATTGCTTGACAAACGACAAAAAAAATCCCGACAATGTCGGGAAAAATTTACGGTTCGATTAGCTCTGACAGCGTTTGAAAAAGATGTTCGGGTTCGACGGGCTTTGACAGGTGCGCGTTCATGCCCGCCTGCAGTGAGCGTTGAACGTCCTCGTCGAAAGCGTTTGCTGTCATTGCGATAATCGGAATTTTTTTGGCGTCAGGGCGGTCGAGTGCGCGGATTGTCTCCGTAGCTTTGAGCCCGTCCATTATCGGCATACGAATATCCATCAGCACCGCGTCGAAGTGATTCGGCGGCGATTTCGCGAACGTGTCGACGGCGTCTTGACCGTTGGGCGCGTGTTCGACGATTATGCCGCGCATCGACAGCACCATTATCATTATCTCGGCGTTGACGGGCATATCTTCCGCCATTAAAATTCTGCGACCTTCAAGCTCAGCGAGTTTCTTTTGCGGCTCGTTGAGATTTTTTTGTTCCAACGCCTGATGAAATTCTTTGACGACGGTGGACGCGAAGAGCGGTTTTGCCATGAATCGGTCGACGCCCGCCGCCATTGCATCTTCAACGACGTCGTCCCAGCTGTAGGACGTGAGGATTATAATCGCCGACTCGTTGCCGATGATGTTGCGAATTCGCCGCGTAACGTCAATTCCGTTCTCGTCAGGCATACGCAAATCAATCAGCAGAACGTTGTAAAGGTCATGCCGCGCTTGACGCAGACGAACTTTTTCGACAGCCTCGTTGCCGCTCAAGCAAGTGTCCGCCGAAATGCCGACTTCCTCCAAAACAAGCTTGGCGTGTTCGCAGGCAATCGGATCATCGTCGATAATCAGCACCTTCAAATCCTGCACGTTAATCTTTTTGCCTTTGAGCGAATCGAAACTTTTCGGGGAATTGCGCAACGTGACGTTGACGGTAAATTCGGAGCCGACGCCCTTTTCGGATTTGACGGAGATGTTGCCGTTCATTGTCTCGACGATATTTTTTGTAATCGCCATGCCGAGACCAGTGCCGCCGTAAGATGTCGACGTGCCAGAATCTTCTTGGCTGAACGGCTCAAAAATTTTCGACAGATAGTCTTTGTCGATACCAATGCCCGTGTCCTTGACGACGAAACGTAGCGTTGATTTGTCCTCGAATTGCGCAACCTGCTCGACTTGAAAGAAAATACTGCCGCCTTTGTTCGTGAATTTAATCGCGTTGCCGAGAATGTTGATAAGAACCTGCTTGAGCTTCATGTCGTCGCCGATGTAAAAATCGTTGACGTGCCCGCGAATCGCGCAATCGTAGTTCAAACCTTTGTCGCGGCACTGACTGCTGACCATTGTGTTAATCTGCTCCAACATGCCGCCGAAAGAAAATTCTTCGTGCTTGAGGAGCAGACGTCCGCTTTCAATGCGGCTCATGTCCAAAATATCGTTGATGATTCCGAGCAAGTGACATGCGCTTGCGCCGATTTTCTCCAAATGCTCACGAACTTTGTCGGGCAAACCGGGTTCCCTGAGCGCGATTGTATCCAATCCGATAATTGCGTTCATGGGCGTGCGAATTTCGTGGCTCATGCTTGACAGGAACGCGGTTTTGGCGACGTTTGCTTGATTGGCAATCTCCAATGCGTTGCGGAGCTGTTCATTCTTCGCGAACTGTGCCCGCTGAATTTTTGTCGTATCGCTTTTGAGCAGGATATAAAACTTCGACTCCGGATTGACAAGGTAGAAGACAAAACGCTTGTGAAAAATTTCGCCGTCAATGAAACAGTGAATGTTGACTTCGTAAGGCTCGTGAATCGCCAAAGCACTTTCAATCCGCTCCAAAGTCAGCGCAGTGTAAAATTTTTGTCGCTCAGTTTCTGAACCCGTCAACGCAGGCTTGATTTGCTCGTTAAGATATTCTTCGTAACTGCCCGTGCGTTTTTTCGGGAAGATTGAGCCGCGGGGAATGTTTTCTTCGTCGCCGATGACCACGCCGTAATTCCCGCCGACGATGTAGGTTATCATGTCGTACTGGTCGGCAAGAGCCTTGTTCAAAACGATGCGGCTGACGACTTCGTTGTTGTAGTCTTGCTCGGTCATGAAGGCGATAATGTCTTCAGTTTCGGGGTCGCGGCGAAGTGTGACGCTGTAATTGACAAAACATTCGCGCCCGTTAGGTCTACGGCTGAACAGCACCGCCGATTGAATATTCTTCCCTGCCGCGAAATTTTGAAGGAGTTTCTTTGCGGTGAACTTTTCACGGAAAATTTTTTGGTCGCGTTCAAGCGGAAAATATTTTACGCGCTGTTCAAACCGCTCGGAAATTTTCATGCCGCTCAAATCGATTTCGCAACGTTCACGCCCGCGACATTCCTCGATGATGTCCTGTGTCAAATTCATACGCAAAGCAACCAACGTACTGTCGGCGAAATTGTCCAGTTCGGCACGAACGCCCTCGTAAAGAACTTTAGCGCGTTGTTCGCTCTGCTTAATCTTTGTCACGTCGAAGCAGTTGCAGTAAGCGTACTCGATGCCGCCGTCCTCGACGAAAGCGTAATGCACGTTGACCCAAAGCCAATGACCTTTCAGCGTGCGTTGACGAATCGTCAAGTTGTTATCGCCGTCGCGGGTGACGCGGTGTTGAAAAAGGTACGTGACTTCTGCGCGGTCGTCGGGGTGAATTCGGGCGTCAGGCTCGGCAAGTTCGCGCTCGATGAATTCTTCGGCAGTACCTTCCATCATCTCGGCGAATTCGCGCGAACACCACACGGGGAAATATTTTCCGTCGCCAGTCAGTTGCAGGAGCAAGACGTTGTTGTCCAGCGAGTCAAAAATTTTTTCGTAAAAGCTCGGCTTAAAATTCAGCATAGAACCAGTCCTTAAAGAGAATTAGGAATGTGGAATGTGGAATGTGGAATTAATAATTCCTAATTCCTAACTCCTAATTCCTAATTGAATTTAAAGCTCGGCGACAAGCTTATCGCGAATCTCCTTGATTGGCTTGTACATTTCAACGTAGTCGACGTCTTTTTTGGCGCGGAGCATTTCCGTCATGTCGGCGAGCGGATTGTAAATTGGTGTGAGCGCGAGATTACCGACGACACCTTTAAGCGCGTGACTGAGCTCGAAACTTTCTTCAAGGTTGCCCGCCGCCAATGCCGCCTCGAGCTTGTCAAACGAATCGTTTTTGAGACCCATGCCCAACATACGGAAATAGAACGACTCCATGCCCATACAACGTTGCAGACCTTCTTTGGTGTTGACGCCGTAGCTTTGAAGTTTTTCAATCGTAAGCATAACTCTTACCTCCGTGAGTGTGATTGTAACGTCGATTATAGCAGGTAATTTGCTTTTTGCACAAAAAATTTCGCGAGCCTCGGAAAAAAATTTCTGATATTCAAGACAACCGATTGACAATCTGAGCGAAGTAAAAAATCGCCGCGCTGAACAAAACAGTCGGCGAAAAATTTTTTACAACGAAAAATTTTCAGTCGGAAGAAATTCTGAGCTGATGAACTGCACTGCGTTCGATGTCGATGTCGGATTCGGTGCGCAGGAACGTTTCAAAAGTTTCGTCAGTCTGCGTGTTGACAGCCTCGACGTGTACGCCCGACGCGTCAACTTTGAACGTGACTTTAATCGGCGTGTCGCGGCTTGTGTTCGGTGGCAGATTGACGACGAGTTCACCGAGCAACTTGACGTTGTGGGCAGGGTCGGTGGCTTGCGGATTGCCGTCCTCGTCGACGCAGGGAATCAGCGTGTCGTCAGTGGACATGTTCTCGAAGGCGCGGAGCAGTACGCGTTCTTGATTGTCTTCAAGCGGATAATAAGTTTTGGAAAAGACTGCGGGCATTTTCTCGCCAATCTTGATGAAATTTTCCAGAACGTATTTGTGCTTGGCACCTTTGGTGTCGACGACACCGGGACCGAATGAACGCGGCGTTTGGTCTTCAACGGTGAATTTGCTCGTGAGCTGTTCGGCGTGCTGAACGGTTTTGCCTTCGGGACTGTCGGAAGTTTCATCGCCCTGCGCGGACAGCGAGCCGACTTCCTCAACCAACATGCTTGCGTAAATCGCGGCACCTTTCGCAACGGCTTGGTCGGGGTCGTGCTGTTGAACTTTGCCAGGGAATTTGCTTTCAACCGCATTGATAATCATCGGCATATAAGTCGAACCGCCGACGAGCAGGACAGTATCAATCGCCTCGGCAGGAACTTTTTCAAGCGTGGCGTCGACGAAATTCATTGTCTTCGCGACGATGTCGGAAGTCATTTGCTCAAAGTCGGTGCGTTTGATTGTGACTTCGGTGCGGGAGCCGTTCACGTCGATACGAACTTTCGCGGATTGTTTCTTGCTGAGCTTACGTTTCGCCTCCTCGACTTTGGAGCGAATATCTTGGCGAGTTTCAGCCTCAACTTCTTCGGGCGTCAAACCGTTTTCGTCGCAACAAGCGTGGAGAATGTGATTGTAAAGTCTGTCGTCCCAATCTTTGCCGCCGAGACGATCATCGCCGCCCGTCGCAAGCACGGTGATTTTTTGAACGTCGCGCCCCGATTCGTTCTGCACCATTGACATTTTGACAACGGTCACGTCGAAAGTCCCGCCGCCGAGGTCGTACACGAGAATTGTCCTGTCTTCTTGGAATTGACGTGCGCAGTAGCTCAAAGCAGCAGCAGTCGGCTCGTTAATCAAGCTCAAAACGTTGAGTCCAGCGAGTTCGCCGGCTTGACGTGTCGCTGAACGTTCCTCAAGTCCAAAGTAAGCGGGCACGGTGATAACAACGTCTTCGATTGTGCCGCCTTGCGCTTCGACGAGATTTTTTAACCGCGTGAGAATCAATGCGCTGATTTCCACGGGCGTATAAGTTTTGCCGTCGAATTCGTAGGTGCGAGTGTTGCGTTTGCCGATTTCGCGTTTGACGAATTGCACGACGCGATCGCCGTCAGTCTCGACATTTTCTTTTGCCGCCTGCCCGACGATAACGTTGTTCTCGTTCTCGAAGAAAACCACGCTTGCCACGGTGTTGGAGTCGTCTTCGTTGTTGCGAATGACTTCGGGGTTGCCGTTCGAGTCCAATCGCGCAATGCAAGAATAAGTTGTACCGAGGTCAATGCCGTATGTGCTCATATAATGTTTGTCTCCTTTTTTTAGCTTTTATTCACTGCGAACCGATTCAGATTTTTTGATGCCTGCAGTCGCGTCGTAAACATAAACGTCAACGAATTCGCGATAAAGCGGATGACCGTTGCGCATAACGCCCGGTCGACGGCTTTGGACAACGGTGTTGTGCAAATTTTTGTTATCAGTCGCGATTGTGTTGACTATCTTCGTGAGTAGCGGGCGACGAATTTCACCGACAGCCGATGTGAAAACTTCCGCGTCATACTCCGATAAAATTTCTTCCAGCTCGTCGAACATCAACTTCAACGTCCGTCGCGCACGCCGCGGGATTGTCTCGTCCGCCAACAATTTCCTGTACTCAACGCAAACCGCCGCG
Organism: uncultured Selenomonadales bacterium; assembly: GCA_947165145.1. Classification (GTDB taxonomy): domain Bacteria; phylum Bacillota; class Negativicutes; order Selenomonadales; family Selenomonadaceae; genus Quinella. The sequence goes on along the minus strand of CAMUZG010000005.1, from coordinate 2,283 downwards.
ATTGACCGCAATATCGGCGTGAATTGTTCACCGCGCTGTTGTTCTTTTAAAACGTCGAGTTCCTGCTGCATGCCCAGCCGCACTTGATTTTGGAAGTTCACGTTCTCGCGCAATGATTGAACCAGTTGCCGAGAATTTTTTTGTTGCAAGTCCAAAATTTTTTCGAGTGTCGCGGTTAAATTGGATTGTTCCGAAGAATTTTCTTCCGCGACAATTTCCGATTGCGTGTCCAAGTTTACGGCTCCTTTCAAAAAATTTTTTTCCAAGCCGAGACGAGTTCACGTGCCGCCGAACGAGGATTATCGGCACCGGCAACCGCCGACACGACGAAAAATCCTTGAACGTTCGTGGCTTTGAGTTCGGCAATATCGTTGAGCTTGACTCCGCCGCCAACAACAACGGGTATCGGGCTGACTTTGGCGAGTTCGGCAATCTCGTCGAAACTGCGCGTGATGATTCGACCGTCCGCCGTCCTACCGCAATCAATTTTCGTCTGCGTCACGTGAAGTGGTCCCGCGCCGAAATAATCAATCTGCGACACGTCTGCGGTCTTCACGTAGTCGATAAGCTCTTCGGTTGGTGCGCTAAGTCCGACGATTGAATCTTCGCCGAGAAATTTTCTGCACACGGCAACGGGAATATCGCTTTGTCCGACGTGCACGCCGTCAACTTTGATTCCGACTTCACGCGCCGCCAACACAACGTCAAGCCTGTCGTCAACGAGCAACGCAACCGAATCGCTTTTGCCGAGTTCATGAATCACCGCCGCGCTCTTGTCGAGGATTGCAATCATTTCGCGGGCAGTTGCGACTTTCGAGCGAATTTGAACGCAAGTGAAACCTTCGCTGACAGCCGCCGCAACAATTTCTTCGACAGGACGCGCAGTATTTTCGGGACCGACAACGAGATAAGCCGAGGTGTCGAGCCGCTCACGAATGCTCATCGTATGACCTCCAAGCGTTTGGATTTTGCTTTTACTTGCCGCGGAAATTCTTCGTCGAGTGCTTCGGCTAAGCGTTCCAATTTGCTGTCGAGTGTTCCGACGAAACCCGGGCGAATATCGGCTTTCAGAACGACTTCGGTGCGAATTCCCTTTTCAGCCAACACGAACGTCGCGCGCTTGACAACTGCCATAACGTCGTCCCATTCGCCTTCAATCTCGGTGAACATGGAGTAAGTCCGATTCGGCAAGCCCGATTCACGGATTACGCGCACGACTTCGGCAACGTAACGGCTGAGCTCATCACCGCTACCGACGGGCGATATTGCCACGGCAATCAATGTGTTCATGCGCTCACCTCACAAGCCGAAACTGAAATCGAACATGCTTTCCATTGAGCCGACGATGCGGAAATTTCCTGCGATGTCGTTCGCGGTCAAATTGTACAGCGTATCCAAGAAATGAACTTTGAAACTTGCGGGACCTTCGGAATTCGCCGCAGCTTTCGAGCCGGCTTGATTGAAAATCGTCGTCGCCGTCAACGCCGCAATAAACGGAGTCGTGACCGCCGCATAAATCGCCATCATGCCGCCGAGTGCACAGCCGCTGCCGGTTATCTTCGTCGACAGAATTGAGCCTCCCGCGCAGAGGATATTGTCTTCGCCGTCGGTGACGAGATCTTCTTCGCCGCTGACTGCAACCGCACCGCCCGTGAATTTCGCCAGAGCAATCGCGGAAGATTTTGCGGAAGAAACTTTTTCGGTCGAGTCAACGCCGTGAATTTCTCCTGCAGTCGACGCGTCAACCAGTTGCCAAAGTTTTGCGAGCGCGATTATCTCCGAGGCGTTCCCGCGAATTATTGACGGCTTGAACTCTTTGAACTGCAACAAAATTTTCGTGCGCAATTCCGACATGCCGATTCCGACGGGGTCGAGCACCCACGGCTTTTGAAGTTCGTGCAGAGTCCGCGCAGTTTGCGGCAGTGTTTCGGCGTAGAAAGGCATTGCGGTTCCCATGTTGATGTAAAATGCCGGCGCGACTTTGGCGATTGCTGAACACTCGTCAGCAAGATAGAGCATTGCCGCAGAGCCACCGATTGCCAGCTGTGCATTTGCGACGAAATCTTGAGTGACGGTGTTGGTTATCGACGGAGCCAGCGGATTTTTTTCGCGCACGTCGTCGACAGCTTCGGCGATTGCTGAACGAATTTGTTGTTCTTTCATGAACGATTCCCCCCTATAAAGTAAAAGGACGCTGCCGCACGCAACGTCCTTGAAAATTGCAAATTTGGTGACGCCTAAGGGATTCGAACCCTTGAACCCGCCGTGAGAGGGCGGTGTCTT
>CAMUZG010000004.1 GCA_947165145.1 uncultured Selenomonadales bacterium | reverse complement strand
CCGGTTTTATTCTTTTTGTACTTATTGTTGATTCTTTAGTGTGAACACTACCTAGAGCGTGGCGGCGAATTGGAAACATCACGTGACGCGGAATTTTTTCGGCTGACAAGGCGTCAGCACGCCGACGTAGTAATCTACGTCAAGTGCGCAACAACGCAGTCAGGCGGAAAAAGAACCGTCACTGCCAAATTCAACGTCAGACTTAAAAAAGCTGTCTTCGTGAACGGAGGCAGTTTTTTTTGTCGCTGTGCTGTGTTAAACTTGAAAAAAATTTTTACGGAGGTCTTTGAAATGACGAACTGCAAGGCGATTCAAATCAGTGAAAATATTTTTTGGGTAGGCGCGGTTGATTGGTCAATGCGAAATTTTCACGGCTACGAAACTTCACGCGGCTCGACTTACAATGCTTATCTCATTCTCGACGAAAAAATCACGCTCATCGACACGGTTAAGGCAGGCTTTGAAGACGAACTCATCGCGCGAATTTCTTCCGTCATTGAGCCCGCGCAGATTGAAATTGTCGTTTCAAGCCACGTCGAACCCGATCACAGCGGTGCACTCAAAAATATTGCCGAACTCGCACCGAAAGCCGAAATCATCACGACAAATCCCAACGGTCTTAAAGGTCTCACTGCGCGTTACGGCAAGCTGAATTATCGTGCGGTCAAGGCGGGCGACTCAATTTCAATCGGCAAACGCACGTTGCAATTCGTCCCGACGCCGATGTTGCATTGGCCCGACTCGATGGTGACTTACTGTCCCGAAGAAAAAATTTTGTTCAGCAACGACGCGTTCGGTCAACACTTATCAACGTCAATGCGATTTGACGACGAAAACGATTTGGAAATTGTCCTGCGCGAGGCGAAGAAATATTACGCGAATATTTTAATGCCCTTCGGCAAACAGGCACAGACGGCGTTGCAAGCTTTGAACGGACTTGAATTCAAGATGATTGCGACGGGACACGGCGTCATTTGGCGCACGCACATTGATAAAATTTTGGATTGCTATAAGTCGTGGAGTGTCGGCGACGTGGACGAACGGGCAGTTGTTGTATTTGATTCGATGTGGCATTCGACGGAGATTTTGGCGCAGACGATTACAGAATCATTCGCGAAACGCAATATTCCTGCGACTTACTACGACATCAAGGCGACGCCGCTCAGCGACATCATCACGGACATTTTCACGAGCAAATATCTTGCGGTGGGCTCCCCGACGATTAACAACCAAATGATGCCGACGATTGCCGCGTTCCTGTGCTATTTGAAAGGTTTGCGCCCCGTGAATCACAAGGCGTTTGCGTTCGGCAGCTACGGTTGGGGCGGACAAAGTATCGGCTACGTTGAGGACGAACTCAAAGCGGCGGGCTGTGAAATTATTTTGGACAAAATCCGCGTCGCAAACGTCCCGACTGCTCAGCAACTCGACGACATCACGGCAAAAATTCTCGCGCTCAATCTGTAAGGAGATTCATCATGGCAAAGTCAACGACAATAAATTTACTTTTACTCGACGGCACGGCAAGCGGGCGAATAAAATTCACAATCAGTAGCAGACAGGGCATTATATTCAAGATACCGCGCAAAGATTTGGCGAAATGCAAGGAACGTATTGAGCTGGAAAACGACGGCGTGTACTTTCTTTTCGGCGAAGAGGACGGCAAGCAAAAAATTTACGTCGGGCAGGCGAGCAGTCGCAAAAACGGCAAAGGCATTCTCAATCGCCTCAATGAGCACGCACGTAGCTCCGATAAAAATTTTTGGACGGAAGCAATCGTTCTCACTACGTCAGACAATTCTTTCGGCGCGACGGAAATAAGTTGGCTCGAACACAAATTTTGCAACATGGCGATTAAAGCGGGACGTTGCGAAGTTGTTAACGCCAACGACCCTTCGCCTGGCACAATCACGGAGGAAAAAGCAAGCGACCTTGAAGACAACGCCGAATTCGTACAGCTTATTTTGAGTTCAATCGGTTACAAAATTTTTGAGCCGCCGCAAAAAAATTCTCCGCCGCCTGTCGTCGGGACTGACGAAGAAATTTTTTACCTCACGCGCAAAATAAAGAAGCTCGGCAGGTCATTCAACGCAAAGATGAAACGCACAGCGACGGGTTTCAAAGTTTTAGCAGGCAGTGAAATTTGTCCGCTTGAAAGCAACACGTTATCCGCGTCAATGAAAAAATATCGTCACTCGGAAAAAGTCGCGGACGGTCATTTGATTGAAGACATTGAATTTAATTCGCCTTCGGCGGCTGCCGAATTTGTCATAGGAAATAACGCGAACGGTAATCAAGAGTGGCGGACGCACGACGGTATTCCGTTGAAAAATTTTTTGTAAGGCAACGACCTTCGTCAAGGTAAACGTAAACAGTAATTGACGTTAACAATCGGCTCCTGTATAATGCACGTCAACTTATTGCGACGGAGGAGAAACAATTTATGCAAAAGTCAAACGTGCGCGAGCTATCGAAGATGTCAATGTGCGTCGCGCTATGCTGTGTCTCGTCGTACATCTCGTTCCCGTTGCCGTTCACGCCGACCTTAGTGACTGCGTTGACCTTTGCGCTGAGCTTGACTGCTTACCTGCTCAATCCGCGACAAACTTTCACGGTGATTGCGGTTTACATCTTGTTAGGCGTGGCGGGACTGCCGGTCTTTGCGGGCAATCAAGGCTTGAGCAGACTCATCGGACCTGTCGGCGGATTTTATTTCGCGTGGCTCATCGCTTATCCCCTGTTGAGTTTGGCGAAAGGCAATGTCCCCGACTTCAAGCGATACGCGCTGATGAACATCTTAATCGCCGTGCCGATAACCTACGCGGGCGGGCTGACGTCAATGCTCCTGTTGCTTGACGTGAGCGTCTGGCAGGCGTTCACAATGGCGGTTTTTCCATTCATTCCAGGCGACATCATCAAAGCGACGGTTGCGGCAATTCTCGGCGTCAAACTGAAAAAAATTTTGGGCAGACAATTATCTTGACGAATTCCACGCGGTGAATTAAGCTTTATAAAAATTTTTGGGAGGTCTCATCATGAGCAGACTTTTAATCTCCGACGACCGTAAATCGATTGTCATGCTTATCGGCGGCGCAGGTGCTGAAATCTCTTGCGGCGGCAAACCCATGAGCTTTCTGACCGCAAACACTACCGATGCCGCGCAGGAAAAACACGTCCCGCAAGTGACCGTTGACGGCAAGAAAATTTCCGTGCAAGTCGGTAGCGTTGCGCACCCGATGACCGAGGCTCATTTGATTCAGTGGATTTACCTGCAGACGAAACGCGGCGGGCAATACGTTCATTTGACGGCGACTGACAAGCCTGAAGCTGAATTCGTTTTGGCGGACGGCGACGAGGCGATTGCTGTTTACGAGTATTGCAACCTGCACGGCTTGTGGAAAGCGGACATCGCTTGAAATTTTTATCGGTGTAAAGAATGATTCAATTTTTGCGGGAGACGTGTGCTCCTGCTTTTTTGTTTGAAAAATTATTCATCTACAGTCCGAGTGCCACATTACTTTGCAAAAAAAAAAACTCCCGCCGATTTGGGGGAGCAATGTCGTCTGAAAAATTTCATTCGGAATCATAAGGCTCTTTAACCAGCAAAATCAAACTGCAATCGTCAGCCGTGACTTTGCAAAGTGTCTCTTGAAAGTTCGCCTTCAATTCCGCTTCCACTTCATGCGGCGGCAAAAGTTTGGCGGCTCTTATGAGCTTTTCCACTATCGGCATGAAGTTTTGCGTGTCACGTTGATACATTCCTTCCGCAGTGCCATCACTCATTAGGACAAAAGCGGAAATTTCTTCGAGTTCGCCTTTGTAAAGACGCAAGTGACTTATCGCGTTACTGGAAGTAACAAAGATGGTCTCGTTGATAAATTCGCCGTTATCGGGGTGAGACATGACTGCCAAAAAATTTTCGTCGAGAACACCGATAACTCCGTCCCCGATGTGCACGCCGATAAATTGTTTGCCTTTGACGGCAACAGCCAAAAGCGTGGAGGCTAAAGCACGTATTTCGCAATCAGTTTCGGCGGCAAGATTTTTCAAGTCCTCGACCAAAAACGACAGAATTTCTTCGGCAACCGAACCGCTTTCCTCTGTGGCAAAATATCGCGTGAAGTTTTCGTTCAAGACGCGACAAATTTTTTGCGTCACGCACTGAGCACCAAGCTCCGAATATTCCGCTGAGCCCGCACCGTCTGCCAAAGAAACGACAAAACAATCGGGCGGAGAATCGAGAATATAAGTTTTATCTTGACAGGGTTTGTCGGCTATTTTGTGTCCGCGACCTTGAACGGTCACTTGGGCAGCTTTCCACATAAGAATTTTTCATCTCCTTCTGCTTACGGAAGTTCATCGGGCCACGGCTCCAGTTCCTTTGTTTCGGCGGAATATTTGCTGCCCCACTGCGAAATTGCTTTTGTATTGAGTTCAACTTTCTCGCCAACTATGGACTGCGAAGTTTTTTCCACGCTTTCCGAGAGCCACTCAAAGAATTCTTTGAATCGAAGTTTTTCGAGTTTTATTGCGTGATGTTTCGGAGTGAATCTTGCAAGCGTTTCAAGATTTGCTGTTTCGCCAACACCGATTGGGAATATGGTTAATTTTTTTTCGCTAACCAGTTGCGTTGTGCGCGCTATTGCCCTTTCCAATTCGTTGGGGTCGCCATTCGGAGCACCGTCCGTCATGAGCACCAACCACGGTTGATAATAGTCGACACCCACGGATTTGTACTCTTTCTTGCGTTGTTCGAGAAGATCAAGAGCCATATTTACGCCTTCGCCCATTGCGGTCATATCGCCGAGTTTAAGGTGCGGGGTTTCTTGGCGATAGATATTGGCGAAATCTGAAATGCATTCGGCGGTGTCAGAAAAAGCCACTACACAAATTTCCGCCGAGTATTGTGCCTTCGCGTCGTTGCGAATTTCTTCGTAGAAAGCTTCTATGCCGCGTTGAAGTTCATCCATGCGCGTGACGCCGCCAGTGACTGGGATATATTTTTTGCCGTCTTTGACGACGACGTTTCCCGTTTTCTTAAAGTCGCCGAATTCTACTACGCTCATTGAACCGCTTACGTCCAAGCAAAGACAAATGGCAACACGCGGCGTGCCGTCGTTTCTCAGGTCTTCTCGGCGAATTTTCAACAGGTCGCTGATCTTTTCCATATTTTACATCTCCTTAAAAGAATTTTACTTGAAAAATGACCCAAAGAGTTTTTGGAAAAGAGTTTTCGTTTCGGACTCCTTGGGAACTTTTGAGCTAGGCGTGGATTTTGATACGTTTACATGATCTGAACAACGTTGTTGCGCAGTTTGCGTTCGAGCTTTAGCTTCACGTTCGTGGCACTCTTTGCAAAGTCTGTAAGGCGCATTGAGCTTTTTTACGTACTTGTGATAATTGGTGTATCGTATCGTGGTCTTGTGGCAACCAGGACACTCAAACGGCGGGACAACATCTTTTTCCAGGCATTCATTGCAGTATCCTTCGGTGGTTTTGCCAAATGGAACATTTCTTTTGCAAAGTTTGCATTGAACGAGTTGTTTGTCTCTTTCACGACACTCAGGGCATTTTTTGGGAAGTTCCCAACCTTGCGTTTTGAAATAATCGAATTCGCCGCCGGTTATCTCGAAAGATTTTCCGCATTGCACACAAGAGCCCCTGTGCACGACTTTAGATCTGCATTCACTGCAATAACTGTAGCCACACACGAGTTGCATGTTGTATTTTTCGTGGTAGGTGTAGCACATTTCTTTGCCGCAACCCGCGCAGGTATACTCTTCGACAACGTTATCGCCGCACTTACGACAAACTTTACGCTTTGATTCTTCGGGTATCGGTTCGCCGCAAGACAAACACGCAACGTACTTTATCTTGTCGTTCATCTTAAAGCGCGTCGGGAAAATCTCTTCGGACATTTTGTCCTGCTTGGCCATTGTACCGTTGTCAAGCAATTTAAGATATCCGCAGAACAAACCAAACCATTTTTGCGCATTGAGGCGGGTGTCTTCCGTGGAGAATTCTTCGCCTTTACGAAAAGTTTTATAAAATTTTTCTTTTATTTTATATGTGAGGTGGCTCCACATGAATCGCCATGGACCTTCAGGAGTTTTATCGTTGCTTTCGCCGCCAAGCGGATAGGAAAAATCCATATTGGTTATATTGGTGACGGGGTCTTCGCCGCCTTGTTGAGCATACGGCGGTTTGCCAGGGAGCATCAGCATAAACAACAACGTCGCGACGGCAAAATTTTCATTGCCCAGAGTTCGCAAAAAAGTTTCGTATTTCTTGCCTTGAATTTCTGGCGCGGTGTAATTTATCGTGCCCACGTGACAGGGAAAGTCTTCCATTTGCCAACTGTCAACATCAACAAAATAGACTTCCGTCGGCGAGACGACCAAAATATTGTTGGGATTCAGGTCGCCCATGATTATGTTGCGTCTGTGAAGATAAACTATTTTTTTTAATATCGTGACACAAAGTTCCACCAAATCACGTTTTTTCCAGTCGGGAAAAAGTTTTTTGAACGGTCCAGTAAAAAAAATGCCGTCTTGGATAGTTATTCCTTTTGCGGCGGGCATAAGGAAGCCGACGAATTCATTGTTGAGATTGTAAAGCATGGTGACCGGCCAACAAATCCATTCTTTTTTGACGGGATGGTTTAGCATGATGTTAAGTTTTTCGTAGCGATGGCGCGTAAGCTGATCCGGCTTGTAAATTTTGGCAACATATTCCGTGTTTGTTTCGTAAATTATTCCTTCGCCGCCGGAAGCGATTTTTTTCCCAAGCTCAATAACTTGTGCTTGCGAAGTGTACAGGCGTGCGCCTTCTTCAACAACCTGTGTGCAGGGCAATGGTGTGTTCGGAATTTTAGTAACACTCGTAAAAAGGCGGAAAGGTTCCACACCGTCGTCGTCGTCGAAATCAACTTTTGGTCTTTGCCAGCCGTAAAACCACAATTCTCCGTTGTTGCCGATTCTTTTAGCCTCGACCTTTTCAACACAATCTGCGGTGGAAAGATCATCGTTGAGTCGCAAAATGGTCTGTGCAAGGTTGTTGTCTTGAGTTATCAGCAAAAGCTTACATTTGGGTCTGTAGCGCGTGAAGGCGGTTTGAAAAACGTTGTCGGCATTGGCAAAATTTTCGTCTTTGGTGCCGTAAGATTTAACGAGCCCCTTAGTTTTCATTTCTTTTATCATGTTTAAACGATCCGATATAAAAGAGCGTTGCTCTTCCGAAAAATTTTCATTGGTTGCGCAACCTTCAAGTTCTTTAATTACCCGTGCCGGCACAAAGATAAAACGATGGTTTGCTTTCAACAATTCGGTAAGCCTGATCCAGAATGCATCGCCAGCATCGCCATACTCGTAGAGAATACTGCAAGTATCGACAAAAATTTTGTACTCCTTGACGTACGTTTCCAACCCGTCATTGTGATTGATATTGCTATCATTTGCCATAAAATTTACTCCCTTTCTTGTAATTTGTTGTCAACTTCCTAGAAATTGCTTTTTATTATAACATAGTTTTTGTTTCTGTAAACCTGGAAATTTTGCAAGCGAAAACCTTTTGGCATGGAGCGCAGATATTCATACTCTTGCAGGATTATAAACGTCGCAATCGAAGTTAGCAGAAAATTTATCGGGAAGAAAATTAATCTTCACCGTTCAAACAGACGGCGCATATTGAGCAAAATATCCGTCAACATATCATGGAGGACCAATGATTCAAATCGATAACGTTACAAAATTTTACGGCGAACGACTCATCTTCCGCGACGTGAGCTTTCGGATTTTCGACGGTGACAAAGTCGGTATCGTCGGCAAAAACGGCGCGGGCAAATCGACGCTCGTCAAAATCATGATCGGCACGGAAAATTTCGACGCGGGCACAATCGGCGGACTTCGCGCGGAAGACATCGGCTTTGTCGAACAGACGCCGCATTTCACCGCGAACACCTTGCTTGACGAAATGTTGACCGTTGGCGTTGAAAAATTTCAGGCGCGGAAAATTCTGTTCGGACTCGGCTTCACGGAGGCTGAACTCGAAAAAAATCCGAATCACTTCAGCGGCGGCGAATCGGCGAAAATTTCCCTGGCAAAGGCTCTGCTCAATGAACCGCGAATTCTGATTCTCGACGAGCCGACAAATCACCTCGACATTTACTCAATCGACTTCCTTGAAGAGTTCGTCAAGAATTATCGCGGCACGGTTATCGTCGTCACGCACGACCGACATTTTCTGCAGAACTGCGTTGAAAAAATTTTGGACATGGAAAATTTTCGCGCGACGCTTTACCCTGGCAACTACGAAAAATTTGTTCGGCTCAAGGCTGAACGTCACGCCGCGCAGCTCAAAGCTTATGAGCGGCAGCAGGACGAAATTGCCAAGCTTGAAGATTTTGTTCGGCGGAATAAAGTTCGAGCGTCGACAGCAAAACGCGCCCGCAGTCGTCAAATTGCACTCGACCGCATGGAACGCATTGAACGTCCGCCGACAACTGAGACCGCGTCAATAAACTTGGGCGACGCCGCCGAGTCAGCTAATCGCGTGCTGATTCTCGAAAACGTCAACTTCAAAGGCATAATCAAAAATTTCAGCGCGGAAATTTTTCGCGGCGAGAAAATCGGCTTAATCGGTCGCAACGGCGTCGGCAAGTCCACGCTACTGAAAATCATCGTCGACGAGCTCAAAGCTGATTCGGGCGAAATTAAAATCGGCAACCGCGTCAAAGTCGGCTACTTGTCGCAGGGACACGAAGAACTTGACGACAGTCGCACGCCGCTTGAAGAATTGAACTACGAATTCGGCTTGAATGATGAGCAGGCACGGTCAGCGTTGGCACGATTGCAACTGTTCGCTCAAGTCGTCGAAAAACCCGTTGCGGCATTGTCGGGCGGCGAAAAAACTCGTGTCGCATTGACGAAACTAATCTTGACGGGCGCGAACTTCCTAATCTTGGACGAACCGACAAATCATCTCGACTTGCAGGCACGCGAGGCGATTGAATCAGCGTTGCAGGACTTCGACGGCACAATCCTAATCGTCACGCACGACCGCTGGCTTCTTGACAAAGTGACTTCGCGAATAATAGAATTTGCCGTTGAGAGAGCTCAAGAGGCAGAGGTCAAGGCAACTCAACCAAAACCTAAAACCCAAAACCCGAAGCCTAAAAGCTCAAAACCAAACGAACAGGCGGTTGAAAAAGTCGAGGCACAAATAAAAATGGCGGAGATGGAATTGAAGATGATTGAGCACGAAATAAACGGCGCGGTCGCCCCAGACCAGTTGAGCGCATTGGCTCAAGCGCACGAGGCAAAACTCGCGGAAATCGACGAACTTTACACGCGTTGGGAGGAATTGTCATGCTGAGAGTTGTGCCGATTGTCCTTGCCATTGCGCTTTGCTTTTCAAATTTGGGCTTCATCATGGGCGACAACATCGAAACCCGCGACGATTCGATCAACGTTGCCGACGCACAAACTCCGCACAATCATCTGACGCAAGACGACAAGCAGCTCAATTTGATTGAGGAGCTTGAAGTTTTGGAAGACTTGAACGAAAATCCCGTGCAAGGCGTTTCGGAGGAAATTGTTGCCCGCGAACAAAATATTTTGCGGTTGCATTGGGACATCGTGCCAAACGCCGTCAAGTACGAAATTTTCATCAACGGCGAGTCTCTGTTTACTTTCACCAACGGCATTGAAATTCCAGTACGCGACGTTCACGCCAAATTCCAAGTCAACGCCATCTCGTTGGAAGGCACGACGTTACAAAATAAAATTCCGATTCGCAACATTGACGCCAACCCGACATCTCCGCGCACGACAACCGAATTCGACAAAATGAATTATCCGCCGATTTATCCCGTGTATTCGTGGATACCGACTTGCGGCGCAGATCACTACGAAATCGAGCTAATCAAGGACGATACGATTGTCCGCAGATATTTCACGAAGTCGCAGTCGCAGGACGATAACTTTGATTTGTACGACAAAAAGCCCGTGCTTGAGGAAGGCAAATATTTTTGGCGAGTTCGCGCGCTCACGCAGGACAATCAGCCTTTGACGCAGTGGTCGATCAAGGACGCTTCCAACAGTTTCGAGGTCAAGCATCAAATCAGATTCTGTGCGTTCGGCGATAGTATCACTCACGGCGGCGGCTCAATCTCCGTTCCGCCTTCCACCGTCGTTTACAACTGGGAAACTTATTGCGCCATTCCGATTAAAAATTTGGGCAGGAGCGGCGACACCACTGGCGAATTGTTAGCGCGTTTCGACAGCGACGTTTTGCCGTTCCGCCCCGAAGTGCTTTTCATTATGGCGGGCGTCAACGATTATCGCACGTATATTCCCGCGTGGGAGTCCGTCGACAATCTTGCCGCAATCCGCGACAAATGCGAGCTCAACGGTATTCGACCAGTTTTCATCACACCGACGCCGCTCAATCCCGCGCAGATTCAAAAAATCGGATTTATCGATTCGCCGCCGAGTGATTGGCAAACTCAGCAACAGATCATCTGCGATTGGATTCGCACGCAACGCGACTTCATCGACGCGAACGACAAGCTCACCGACAAAGCCGGCAATTTGATTTACAATCTATCCGTTGACGGTCTGCACCCCGACGCTGAAGGCAAAAAAATTATCGGCGAGGCTGTTGCCGAGTGGCTTGACAAATATTTAAAACTGAAATAAAGCTTACTTCCGGCCGTCATGGATGACGGCCGCCCCGTGCTCGTTCAAGGATTGAACGACCGCGGGGGCACGACTTGCGGTTATCGAAACGTGAACTTAGTTTTATGATTAACCGCCCCCGCGAGGTGCCTTTTCTTTTGCAACTTTTCTTTGGGCACGCAAAGAAAAGTTGATCATCAAACTTAAAGTTACTTTACACTTTGCAAACAGGAGTTCCTATGTCAAAAGACAACAGCGCAGTCAAAGACTTAACGGTCGGAGATCCTGCGCGTTTAATTTTTTACTTCACGTTGCCGCTTTTGGCGGGCAATGTCTTTCAGCAACTGTTCGGCTTCGTCGACACGCTCATTGTCGGCAGATTTTTGGGTGTCGACGCATTGGCTGCTGTCGGTTGCACGGGGCCGCTGATGTTCTTGATGTTGGGATTTATCGGCGGCATGACTAGCGGTTTTTCAATCTGCACGGGACAAAATTTCGGCGCAAAAAATTTCGACGGCGTGAGAAAATCTGCGGCAGTTTGTATCGCGTTGAGCTTTGCGGCGTCGATTGTGCTGACAATTTTTGGCGTGACGTTTTGCCGCGACTTGCTCATTGCAATGGACACTCCGCCCGAAATTCTCGACGGCGCGTTCGATTTTATCGTCATCATTTACGGCGGAACGGCGATGTTTATCTTCCTGCAGATGTTGACGAATTTAATCCGCGCACTCGGCGACAGCAAAATGCCCACGGTCATTCAAGCGACGACGCTCGTGATAAACATTCTGCTCGAACCGATTGCGATTATCGGGCTCGGTTTGGGAATACCAGGTGCGGCGGGCGCGACGATTGTTGCGCTGATAATCGGAAATTTTTTGTGTATCGTCTACATCAAACGACGCGTGCCGTATCTGCATGTTAAGCGCGAAGATTTTTCCTTCGACAGAGAATTTTGGCTTGAGCACATGCGAATCGGTCTACCGATGGGTTTTCAATCGTCAATCATTGCAATCGGCGCAGTCGTCTTGCAAATCGCCTTGAACGGTCTCGGTAGCGTGGCAGTTGCATCGTTCGCGGCGGCGCACAGAGTCGATGGTATCGCAATTATGCCGATGATGTCGTTCGGCGTGGCAATGGCGGCTTACACGGCTCAAAATTTCGGCGCGAAACAATTCGAGCGTATCGTCGACGGCGTGAAAAAATGCGTGATGATGTCGTGCACGTTCAGCATACTCGCCGCAGTGTTCAACATTTATTTCGGCGCGGAGATAATCGGATTGTTCGTTGGCGCGGACGCCGTTCAAGTCATCGAGTACGGACAACTTTTCCTGATAATCACGGGCTTATCGTATTGGGCGTTGGCGTTGCTGTTCATCTTCCGATTCACGTTGCAGGGCTTAGGTCAAAGTTTCGTGCCGACAATCGCGGGCATTGTCGAACTTGTCATGCGAATCGCTGCGGCTTTGTTTTTGGTCAAGTGGCTCGGATTTTTGGGCGCATGTTTGGCGGCACCGATGGCTTGGATTGGCGGACTGCTCCCGTTGCTGATTGCGTTCTTTTTCACGGCGCGAAAGTTACTAAAAGCTAAAAGCTAAATAAACCGCCGCTTTTGGCAGGTATAAAATTTTTTCCGTTGAATACGTAAAAATCAGTTTGAACAGCCGAAGGAGGCGAGCAGATTTGAAAGCTGAAGGAGTTTTGCCGACAATCGGCAGCAAATTCGATCAGTTGACGGGGCTTTATAATCGCGAATCATTTTTGCGGGAAGCGGCAGTGCTCTTGGGTGCGCGTTTCGACGTGGACTATTGCATTGTTTGCATGGACATCAGTTGTTTCAAAATCATCAACGACTTGTTTCACACGAGCACTGGCGATTTGATTCTGCGCTCGGCAGCTGACTATTTCACGAAACAGTTCAATCCGCGAACCACGATAAGTTGTCGCACAAACGCTGACCACTTTATCCTGTGCGTGCCGACCGAAGAACTCAAAATCGAACAGGTCATCAACGACCTCGACAAAATCATTCAAGACCTGCACATCAGCCACAACATTTTATTTTTCGCCGGCATTTATCCTGTCGATAAGCGCGACCTGCCAGTTGACCAAATGTGTGACCGCGCGGGCATGGCACTCAAACGAATCAAAGGCAGTTACTTGACGCGCTACGCCTACTACGACGCCAAAATGCGCGAAAAGATGATTGAAGACCTGCTGTTAGTCGGCAACTTGGAAATTGCGTTGGCGGAACGTCAGTTCACGATTTTCCTGCAACCGATTTTCAATCCGCGGCAAAATACCGTTGTCAGCGCGGAAGCTTTGGTGCGTTGGTTGCACCCGATTCACGGCATGGTTTCGCCAGGCAAATTCATTCCCGTCTGCGAAAGTAACGGCTTTATCGTGCGGCTTGACCGTTTCATTTGGGAGGAAGTTTGTCGTTTCCAACGCAAACGCCTCAACGAAGGCAAAGAGATTGTCCCGATTTCGGTGAACTTGTCGCGCCTGAATTTCTACAGCCTTGACCTGCCGGATTTCTTGTCGTTCCTGCTGTCGAAGTACGATTTGGAGCCGTGGATGCTCAAACTTGAAGTCACTGAAAGCGCGTACACCGATAACCAAGTTCAGTTGCTGGATATGATCTCGACGTTCAAGAACCTGGGCTTTTCGGTGCTGATGGACGATTTCGGGTCGGGCTATTCGTCGCTGAACATGCTAAAAGATATGCCGCTTGACACGATAAAAGTTGATATGGCGTTTATCCGCGAGCTTGAAAAATCGGAGCGCGTCGCACTGATTTTGAAATTCGTCGTGCAGTTAGCTGAATCGTTAGGCATGGGCGTCGTCGTCGAAGGCGTGGAAACTCAGCGGCAATGCGATTACGTGGCGAGTTTGGGCGAAGTTGCAATTCAAGGCTACTACTTCTCGCGACCGTTGCCCATGTCGGAATACGAAAAACTTTTGGAGAAATATCCTTTGGCACCGCATTGAAGTTTTCAGCTGTAACAAAAGAAAGGAGCAATTTACATGCCGTCAATCAAAAAAGAATCTTTCGGTAAAGTTGTCGACGGTCGCGACACTTCCGTTTGGACACTGCGCAACACGAAAGGCAACGAACTCAAAGTCACGGACTGCGGCGCGCGTATCGTCTCGTTGCGGTTCCGCGATAAAGACTTCACAAATCGTTTCCTGCTCACGGACGCAAGCACCGTTCTCGTCGACGGCAAAGATTTCGCCGAAATTCTCTGGCAGGGCGAACAACTTTTCGAGGGCGTCAAGTTCACTGCGGACATCAACGGCAAGACCGTCAGCATAATCTACAGCCTTTCCAACGACAACGAAATCAGCATTCGCTACGAGTCGGCAGACGAAATCGACATCACAGCGCAGTTGGCGTTCAGCGCGGAAGTTCTGCCCGACATCGATTTTCGTGCCTGCCAAAAAGGTGCGGCTTGGGAAAAAATTTCCGACGCGAAAAGTTATCCCGTCACCGAGCCCGCTGAAGTCATGTTGGAAGTTGGAATGTTCGGCTACGACCCTGGCTGCCCGATTGATTATCTTGACGCTGGCTTGAAGAACGCGGCAAATCTTTTCAGCGACGCGGCGAGCATTGAAATTATCGTTTACGCAACGCAGGACAATATTGGCGTTCAGGCGATTGATGGCGGTTTTGCGCTCAAGACTGGCGGCAAGTTCGTCGGCAAGGCGCAGACTGTTTACATGCTTAAGAATAGGAAGTGATACCTTGAATATCCACGAATACCAGAGCAAGGCAATCCTGCGCGGCTACGGAGTCAACGTGCCCGACGGCAGTGCGGCATTCAGCGTAGATGAGGCGGTCGAAAAAGCTCAACGACTCGGCGCAGACGTCACGGTCGTCAAAGCACAAATCCACGCTGGCGGTCGCGGTAAAGCTGGCGGCGTCAAACTCGCACGCAACCTTAACGAAGTCCGCCAATACGCTGAAGAACTTCTCGGCAAAACGCTTGTCACTCACCAAACTGGTCCCGAAGGCAAAGTCGTTAAGCGTCTGCTGATTGAGGCGGGCTCCAACATCAAAAAGGAATATTACTTGAGCTTCGTTGGCGACAGAAAATCCGCGCGCGTCGTGATGATGGGCTCCGAAGAAGGCGGCGTTGAAATCGAAAAGATTGCTGCCGAATCGCCCGAAAAAATTTTCTACGAATACATTGACCCCGCAATCGGTCTTGCGCCATTCCAAGCAACACGCATGGCTTACAAAATGAATTTCCCGAAAGAAGTTATCCGCAAAGTCACAAAGCTCATGATTAACCTGCACCGCGCCTTCGTGAAGAAAGATTGCCTGCTCGCCGAAATTAATCCGCTCGTCGTCACGGAAGAAAATGACGTTATCGCGCTCGACGCCAAGCTGAATTTCGACGACAGCGCACTTTATCGCCACCCCGACGTTGAATCATTGCGCGACGAGACTGAAGAAGATCCTAAGGAACTTCACGCGGCAAAACTCGGCTTGAATTACGTCAATCTCGGCGGCAACGTGGCTTGCATGGTCAACGGCGCGGGACTTGCAATGGCGACTGTCGACATCTTGAAACATTTCGGCGGCGAACCTGCAAACTTCCTTGACGTCGGCGGCGACTCCACGCCCGAAAAAATTGCCGAGGCTTTTCAAATTATGTTGGAAGGCGGACAAGCTAAAGGAATTTTCGTCAACATTTTCGGCGGAATCAACAAATGCGATCTCGTCGCTCAAGGCATCGTCGACGCCGCGAAAATTATTTCGCCCGACGGCAAATCGTTGCCAGTGCCCGTCGTCGTGCGCCTTGAAGGTACTAACGTCGAACTCGGCAGACAAATTCTCAAAGATTCGCCTATCGCAAATGTCATCATGGCTGAAACAATGGAAGGCGGCGCGGAAGAAATTGTCCGTCTCGTCAAATCGACTTGAATAATCGCGAAATGTTTATCCTCCGCGCCGTAAGACCCCGCCCTTTAGGGCTGGGGATATAAGGCGCATTGACTTTTAAGTCTAATCTAAGTAGAAGAAAAGTCCTAAAGAATATTGAGGAAAGGAGAAGTCTTGCGTTTGAAAACAGCTGAAATCGAAAACCAAGTGCTTAAAAAAGCGGTAGGCTGTTTAGCAAGAAACAGGGCGCGTGTACCGTCCTCCTGGCAATTTAAAGACCTTGCCCGGTAGGAGCCGCAGAAGTGATAGGTCACAAGTACACATCTACCGTGGGACACACGGGAAGTTACGCCTTTGGAGACCATGTAAGACGCAATCTCGGCGCAACGGTCGTTGAATTAGGAATCCCTCCGGCTTTAGCCGTGGGGAGTGTCAAGAAGCACTTGGCGAGACGGAAAAAGCTCAAGCTGACTTTGCGAAGGCTAAAGAACTCGGCTACAAAGACTGACAACGACAAAATTTGAAAATCCGCCGTGACGGACAAAAACCGTTGTGGCGGATTTTTACTTTCAAACAGAGTGTTTTTTATTTTCGAGCCCTGTGCTACAATGAATCCAAAAATTTACGGAGGAATTGCCTTGAGACTGACCGAAGACGCGGCGTTGAAATTTTTCGCGGAAGGTGATTTGCTTGAACTTGGCAAAAACGCCGACGCAATCCGCAAAAAAAAATTCGGCGACGTGACAACTTTCATTATCGACCGAAATATTAATTACACGAACATCTGCGCGAACGAATGTAAGTTCTGTGCGTTTTGGCGACCGAAAAATCATCGCGATGCTTACCTGCTCACGCACGAAGAAATTCTCCAAAAAGTTCGCGAGACCGTCGACGCGGGCGGTACTCAGCTGATGATTCAAGGCGGACTCAATCCGGATTTGCCGCTAAAATATTATGAGGACATGCTCAAAACTATCAAAAAAAATTTTGACATAACAATCCATTCGTTCACCGCCACGGAAATTTTGTACTTCGCCAGCCGCGCAGGTTTATCAATTTTGGAGACGCTCAAACGACTTCAAGCGGCAGGTTTGGACAGCTTACCTGGTGGCGGCGCGGAAATTCTCGTTGACGACATCCGCAAAAAAATTTCCCCGAAAAAAATCATGACCGACGATTGGCTGAACGTCATGCGAACGGCGCATTCAATCGGCATGAAATCGACCGCAACGATGGTTATTGGCTTCGGCGAAACTTTGGCGCAACGACTCGAACACATGCAGAAAATCCGCGACTTGCAAGACGAAACGGGCGGATTCAGAGCCTTTATCACGTGGACTTATCAACCGCTCAACACGATACTCGGTGGCAAAAAAGTTTCCGCGCAAGATTACATGCGGACGCTGGCAATGACGCGAATTTTTTTTGACAACGTCGAACACATTCAAGGCTCGTGGGTCACGCAGGGCGAACGTATCGGGCAACTGACGCTGGCTTTCGGCGCGGACGATCTCGGCTCAATCATGCTGGAAGAAAACGTCGTTCGTGCGGCAGGAACGTCGTTCGAGATGTCGACACGCAAAATGATTGACTTGATTCGCGCGGCGGGACAAATCCCCGCTCAACGCAACACACGATACGAAGTGCTAAAAAAATTTGACGGGAGTAGTGACGATGAAACTTAACATTCACAAAAAAGTTCTAATACTCGTAATCGGTACGGGGCTGATAACCTTCGTCGTGCTGAGCGTGTTCGCCTATTACAGTCGTAGCATTGCCCGCAACGATTTGGCGGAGATGAGCGTTGAGCTCGGCGACATGAGCGCGAAATACACCACAGAACTTTTGCTAAAACGGCTTGAAGGCACGCTCGGCGAACTGACCGAAGCCAGGGCGCAATACATTGACCGCGAAATGTCAATCACGCGCGAAGACGCTGAAATTTTGGCGAACGAAATGAGCGAAATACTTAAGCACCCCGAAAATTTTTCGCCGAAGACTTTGCCTGACCCGCGAACAGCTACCGTTAAAGTCGGTGAACCGTATCTGATTTACGCGCCCGATCTCCGCGACAAAGTTACGCCCGAAATTCAACAGGAAATTGCACTTGCCGCGAACATCAGCGATTACATTGTAGATTTGTCGCAAAGCTACATGGGCTACAACGCAACGCTTTTTGCCGCCTCGGAACACGGTTGGCACATGGTCGCACGTCTTGTCGCCGACGCTGACGGCAAAGTCGACACGAATCAAAACTTGAGCTTTTCTTACGCAAGAGTTTACGAATTCGACCCGCGCAAACGTCCGTGGTATGTCGCCGCGAAAAATGCCAATAGGCCTGTTATCTCCGACCTGTACCGCACGGTTGAGGCCGACGGTTATCAGCAAATCGGCGCGTCCGCTCCAATTTACGACGCTGACGGAAAACTTATCGGCGTCGCGGGCATTGACGTTTCCAATACCGACCTTTACTCGTGGATTAACAAAATCACCGAGGGCACCGACAGCACTTCTTTTGTCATGAACAACAGCGGCGAAATTATTTTCTCGTCGCAGAAAAGCGGTGTGCTTGCCGTGAAAGATGACGCTTCCGATCTCGTTGCAAGGTCTGGCGGCAAAGATTTACGCAACTCTTCCGAAAAAACTTTGGCGGACGCGGCAAAGAAGATGGTCAACAACGAAGAAGGCATTGTGCCCGTCATTGTCGACGGAAAAAATTATTTTTTGTCCTTCGCGCCGATGCCTGAGACTGGTTGGTCGTTCGGCATGGTCGTTGCGGAAGACAAGGTAATGGCGATGTCCGCCGACAACCGCAATTATTTTGCCGAGAAAGTCTCCAACCTTCAACAGCAAATGCGCCGCGAATATTCCTACATGAACAAAGTCGTTATTGCGGTGCCCGTTGCCCTGTTGATAATTTTGTTCCTTATGGGCACGAAACTTTCACGCCAATTCGTCAGCCCGATTAATGAACTCTCCGACGGCGTGCGCGAAATTTCCAGCGGCAATTTCGATAAAAAGCTTGAAATTCAAACGGGCGACGAGATTGAGCACCTTGCAATTTGTTTTAACGCGATGACTTCCGAGCTTAAAGTTTACATGGAGAACTTGACGAAGGTCACCGCCGAACGCGAACGCATTGCCACGGAGCTCAACGTTGCCACGGATATTCAAAACGGAATGTTGCCGAAAGATTTTCCAAACCGCGATGACGTTGAACTTTTGGCGACAATGACGCCCGCAAAGGAAGTTGGCGGCGATTTCTACGATTTCTATTTCCTCGACGACAAACACCTTGCGATAACCGTTGCTGACGTTTCGGGCAAAGGAATTTCTGCCGCGCTGTTCATGGTCATTTCTAAAACAATCCTCAACAACTTTTCCGAGAGCTTTTACAAACTCAACGGGCTTGCACCTGTCGTGACTGCCGCGAACGAGCAACTTTGCGCGAACAACGACGCGATGATGTTCGTCACAGTTTTTATCGGCGTGCTTGACTTGGAGACTGGCGAATTCGTTTACGTCAACGCGGGACACAATCCGCCTGTGATTTATCATGCTGAAGAAAATCGTTGCGACTTCCTTGACGTCAAGAAAAATTTCGTAATCGGACCGATGGACGGGATTTCCTTCGTTGAACAGCGCACGACGTTCAAGCCTGGCGATTTGATTTTCATGTACACGGATGGCGTCACGGAGGCTTTGAACGTCAAGGACGAAGAATATCTGCCCGACAGATTGATTGCCTTCATGAACAAGACCGATTGTCGCGCTGACCTGCACGAATTGCTTAAAAATGTTCGCGGCGATGTTGCGGATCATGTCGGCGAGGCTGCTCAATCCGACGATATAACAATGTTTGCGTTGAGATTCAAAGGCAAAGCTAATTGATTGACGTTTGAGCGCGGCGAATGACTTCGACAGGTTACAACGTCACGTTGCTGTTTGCGTTGCAATTCAAAGGTAAAACGTCATAAACAAAAAAAGACGCCGTATTGAGCGACGTCCAAATTTTTTTTACTCGGATTGTTCCTGTTCGTCGAGGAATTTTTTGCAAGCGTCTTTGTCGCCGTATTTGACGAGCTTAGCGAAACGTTGAATCAGTTCCCATTCGTCGGGATAAGCGCGCATTTGTTTTTGTGGCCGTGTGCCTTCGGGTTTGCGCCAACCTAAAGGTTTGCCGCCATAGCGAACACCTTTTTCTCGCATGAGATTACCTCTTTAAGAGCGACATGGTTATTTTGACAAAACTTACGCCAAAAGCAACTCCCCAAAACCAACTTTGCCACTCGACGTTTATGTTCCCGAAAAGGACGAACACCACGAACAGAATCAGGAAAATAATACTTGTCAACATATTTTTCGCTGTGATAGAATGAAAGCCAAGGCGGGAGTTTATCCCGCCCGGCAAGCTTCAAGGTTTGGCGATTATCGTTTGCGTCTACGTTTGCGCCATTTCTTGAGGCTTTCGCGTATTTTGGGCAGTAGCCATTTTATCAAGAACTTCGCGGTGTATTCGATTACAGTTATGTAGCCTGCAATGGTCATTACCTAGTTATTGAAGTCTTCCACCACAGCAATCCTCCTTTCGATTGTTATTATAGCATTTTAAACTATTCTGTCGATGCTCAATAGAAAAAGAGCTACCAGAAAAATTTTCCGATAGCTCAAAAGGGTTAAGGTTCGCGGCTTCAGCTACGAGATTTCTTGTTTGTAATTCGGAGGAAAATATGTTTGAACGTAAAATCACGCGACAAATTTCTGTCGGCAAAATAAAAATCGGCGGCGGCTCACCGATTAGTATTCAATCGATGACGAACACCAAAACTCACGACGCGCCCGCAACCGTCGAACAAATTCAGCGATTGACGGCGGCAGGTTGCGACATTGTGAGAGTTGCAGTGCCAGACATCACTGCGGCGAAAACTCTCGGCAAAATAATTTCTGCGGTCGACGTGCCGATTGTCGCGGACATTCACTTTGATTACAAACTCGCGCTCGAATCGATTGCTCAAGGCGTCGCAGCGTTGCGATTAAATCCCGGCAATATCGGCGGGGCGGCTCATGTTCGCGAGGTCGTCAAATCTGCGCGGGCGGCGAAAATCCCGATAAGAATCGGCGTGAACGCGGGCTCACTCAGTCGCAAATTGTTGCTCAAATACGGCGGCGCAACTCCTGAAGCATTGGTCGAATCGGCGTTGGAGCACGTAGCAATTTTGGAGGCTGAAGAATTCTTCGACATAAAAATTTCGCTCAAAGCCCACGACGTGCCGCTGACGTTGGCGGCTTACCGATTGATGAGCGCGAAGAAAAATTACCCGTTGCATATCGGCATAACGGAGGCGGGCACAGTCAACACGGGCGTTATCAAATCGGCGGTCGGTATCGGCGCGTTGTTGGCGGAAGGTATCGGCGACACAATTCGCGTTTCGTTGACGGGTGATCCCGTTGTCGAAGTCGACGTTGCCAAAGAAATTCTCAAGTCACTCGGTTTGCGTGACGGCGGCGTAACTTTGATTGCCTGTCCGACTTGCGGTCGCACGACGATTGATTTGCCCGCGATTGCCGCGCAGGTTGAGAAAAAAATTTCCGGCATCAAAAAAAATCTTACGGTCGCGGTGATGGGCTGTATCGTCAACGGACCTGGAGAGGCGCGAACTGCTGACGTTGGCATTGCCGGCGCGGACGGCGAAGGAATTATTTTCCGCAAAGGCGTCATTGTTCGCAAGGTGCCCGAATCCGAACTTGTCGCCGAACTTTTCAAAGAGATTGACGCGATTATCAGCTAACGAAATATCGGAGGCGATAAATTGGACACATTCACGGTTGAAGCGGTAATTTTGCGCACCGACGAGCAACGTGACGTTGATCCAGTTATCGCGCCGTAACGTTTCAGCGGTCGAAGTTAATCACCGCACTTGAAATATTGGAGGAAAATTTTGGACACATTCACGGTTGAGGCGGTAATTTTGCGCACCGACGAGCAACGTGACGTTGATCCAGTTATCGCGCCGTAACGTTTCAGCGGTCGAAGTTAATCACCGCACTTGAAATATTGGAGGAAAATTTTGGACACATTCACGGTTGAGGCGGTAATTTTGCGCACCGACGATTTCGGCGATGCTAACAGAGTCGTCACGCTCTTCAGCAAAGAATTCGGCAAGTTGGAGGCGAACGCTTACGGCTGTCGACGCTCACGAAGTCCGCTATCGGGTGCCCTGCAAATGTTCAATCACATTTCGGCGACATTGACGCGCGGCACAAAGGTCGACATCATTCGCGAGGCGGACATCATAAATTTTTACGACGCACTGACCAAAGACCTTGAGCGATTAGCTTACGCGTCGTTGCTGTTCGAGATTGTCAATCGAATGACATTACCGCGACAACGAGAGCTTGCGACGTTCAATTTGCTGGCGAACGCTTTGCCGACATTGAGCCGACGCAATCCGCGAATCGCAGCGTTAATCGGTTCGTGCCAATTCATGGAGACCAGCGGCGTGCAGTTAAGTTTCAGTCGTTGCGTTCATTGCGGAAAAAATATTATCGGCGACGCGGCTATCAGTCTGCTTGACGGCGGGGCTGTCTGCTTGAATTGTCGTGACGCCGCGCAGAGTTGTCGACCTTATCCCGAAGGCTTGCGGCGGACGTTCGAGACAATGCTCAGTTTCGATTGGCGCGACGATACAAAGTTGACGTTCAATTCGCGGCAAGTGACGGCGGCTGAAAATTTTTTCTTGGAATATGTTCAAGGAATTCTCGGCAACGCGCTGAAGTCCGTGCAATTCATTCGCGATTTGGAGTCGTTGCGAGTTTAATGGGCGTGTTTTTCGCAACAAAAAATCCCCGTTGCTCACGAGAGCTACGGGGATAATTTTTTTTAGCGCACGTTGTCTTTGGTCAGCTGATTGTAAATGAAGTCTGCGAGCCCGATGCCGCCGTTCTCCGCCATCTGCTTTGTCAGTTCGTCGTTGTACATGTCGCGGTAAATGTCCATTGCGTTATTGTTCTCTTCGCCGAAAAGTTTGTTCTTCGGGACGGTCTTCCACATTTCGTCGTACATCATCTTGAGCAGGAGAGCTTCGAGTTGGACGCTGGCGTCACGGATTTCGCTGTTACGTTTGGCGATTTCTTCAGGCGTCATCGTGTTGACTTTCTTTGAAGATTTATTGAGCTTATCTTCCGCCGCTTTGAGTTGCTCTTGAAAGTTCGCGGTCTCGTTGAGCAACTGTGCACCTTCCGCGCCGCTGTTCGTGCCACTCATCTGCGGCAACAAATTCACGCCGTTAACATTCATAAACATTCACTTCCTAATTTTTAAATAATCTCCAGCACGGCATGAATCGCACCGGCAGCTTTCATCGCCTGCAAAATCGAAATGCAATCACGCGGTGAGGCACCAACAGCATTAAGCGCACCGATAACGTCGCTGACTTTGGTCGTCGCGGGCAGAACGACTGAACTTGACATTTCTTCCTTAGCGTTCGCTTCGGCATTGCGCACAACTAACGACGTGCCGTAAGAATAGGGATCTGGTTGCGAAACACTTTCTTCGCGCTGAATACGAATCGACAAGCCGCCTTGAGTTATCGCGCATTCGTCGACGCTGACATTGCCGCCCATGACGATTGTCCCTGTGCGTTCGCTGACGACGACTTTTGCAATGGTGTCGGGGACAACGGGCAGTTCCTCAATCGTGGCGATGAACTCGACGATGTTTGAGCGGTAGTAGCCTGGAATGTTGATGTCGACGCGTCCGGGATTCGCAGCATGAGCGACGTTGCCGCCGTAAGCCGAGTTGATAGCGTTGGTGATTCGTGACGCCGTAGTGAAATCGGAACTCGACAAGCTCAACGAAATTTGTCCGTTGCGTCCGAGATCGTCTTCAAGCGTGCGTTCAACGATTGCTCCGTTGGGAATGTTGCCTGCCGACGGAAAATTTTTCTGCGCACGACTGTTAGCTCTGCCCGCAACGAAACCGCCCGTCGAGACTGAACCTTGAGCCACGGCGTAAACTTCACCGTTCGCGGCAAACAGTGGCGTTTGGAGAAGGACTCCGCCTTGAACGCTGTCAGCATCGCCCATTGAGCCGACGACAACATCAATCGTATCGCCTTCGCGAACAAATGGCGGGAGCGTCGCCGTCACCATGACCGCCGCAACGTTTTTCGCCTTCCAGTTTGAAGTGTCCACCGTTATTCCGAAACTCTTCAGCATGGAAACAGTAGAGTTAATCGTTTGGCGAATTTTGTCCGAATCGCCCGTACCTGGCAAGCCGACGACCAGCCCGTAGCCGATGAGTTGGTTGTTGCGCATGCCTTGCACCTTCGCAATGTCTTTGATTCGCGTGACGGACGACTCCGCGAAAACCGTCGTTGTCATGAGCGCGAGGCAAGCAATCAGCGTCGCGAGTGTAAAAATTTTTTTCATGACGTCACCTCGTCAATTTGAAATGTGATTGTCTTTCAAGCTGTGCGGCGAAATTCCTGCCCGTCGCGTCGACAAATTAATCTTTAGGTTTGTTGCTGTTCACGACGATTTGCGGCGTCAACGGATTCGTGAAGGTTGATTCTTCGCCAGACGTTGTGATGATGTTTTCGGGCTTGACGAGATCGGAAAGTCGCGTAACTTGAGCCTGTTGTTCGGTCGTCAAAAGTCCGTCGTCCTTGAAAAGTTTCTTGAGTTTTGCGGCGGAGAGGACTGCCTGTTTACTGCCACTCGTGTCCCAAATCTTGAGAGTAGCCGCAGCAATGTCGTTCGTCTGATAAATCGGTGAGCTTCCAGTTTTGGTCGGCTTCTTGACGATATTGTTCAGCACGATGAGTTCATTGTCGCCGCCGTCCGTGGACGTGTAGCTGATGACCGCCGTGAACGTTGGCGTTTTCTTTGTGTTGCTGTCGCGTTCAAAGTAAATGCCATTGACTTTGCCTTGAACTTTGACAACGTCGACTTCGCCAGCGTAGCTCGTTGGGTCTGTGCGATTGAAATCTGTAGCCGTCGTTGATGTCGCCAAAGCTTTACCTGCACCAGTTTTCGTCGCGCCAATGCCGTAGTCCGTGACGATGCCGCCGCCGTCGCTGAAACTGTAGGTGTCTTTGCCGAGCCCGCCGATTAAAATGTTGTCGGAGCCGCCCGTGATGACGACTGTGTTATTTTGCGCGTTGCCGACGAGCATTGAATTTTCTTTCGTGGAATAGATTTTGTACATCTTTTCAAATTGACCCGTGCCGAAATCGCCAAACGCGTTGTTGACAGTTACGTTCGTCGCTTGGGCAGGATTTGCGTTATTGAAGTCGTTCAATTCCTCGACAATGGCAGTGACGTCCGCCGTGATGCTCGTGTTGCTATCTACCGTGAAGACACCGTCATCATCGGGCGTGCCGTTAACCGTGATGTTGCTGAGAGTATAACCGTTCGCCGCCGTGAGCGTGATGTTGCCCGCCGCATAAGTCTTGCCATCGTCAGTTACAACAATATCGCCCGTTGCAGTGACGCCCGTCGGCAAAGTGAGCTGATACACCTGCACAAGGTCGGGATAATCTGTCGTGTTGTCGACAGTGGCGAGCGTTGACGTGTCGTTGGCAAGGACGTAATGATTCACCGTGTCAAGCGTCGCGGTGATTGTTGTGTCTTGCGTGACAGTGACGGGGCTGTTGACAACGTAGCCTGTCTTCGCCGTGACAGTCACTTCGCCGTTGTAATAGTCGTTGCCGTCGACGCTGATTGAGTTGCCGCTGATTGTCGCGCCGCTGACCGTGACGGCATAGAAAATATTTTCGTCGGTTATCGTCACGTCGGAGGAAACGTTGAATGTGACTTGCCCGCTTGAATCAGCCGCAACATTTTCAATGCCCGTGACGTTGCCGAGAGCCGCGCTATTGCCGATTGTCAAGGTGACGTTGCCCGCCGTCGAAAAATATTTGCCGCTGATTTGATTGACGTTGTCGCCCGTGACAGTGACGCCTTCGGGGACAGTTATCAGATAATTCGTCGCGTCAAGTGTCGTGACGGTGTGTCCGCGCAAAACAGTTTTGAGCGTGTCGCTTGCGGTTGAGCTGTCGTAAACGTTGCCGTCTTCGTCGATAAGCTTGCAACCTTCGCCGAGATTAATGGGGCAATAAATAATTGGGTTGTTGCTGACGGACATTGTGCCGCCGTTCAGATTTATCGTTGCGGCAGGGTTGTTGTGACCGCTAATGGCAATTCCAGAGCCGTTATTTGTGACGGTAACTTTGCCGCCGTTGACGTTGAAGCCGCTGTTTGAGCCTTCAAACCAAACTGTGGCATAAGAGTCATGGTTATTCGTGAAGGAAACTTCGCCGCCGTTTATGTTCACGCCGTTATCACTACCGTCGTTTATTTGAAGGCAAATTTTACCCGTTGTTAATGCGTTGAAATTCGCTTTGCCGCCACATACATTCAGCTTGTCGCAATTAATGGAATATCTGCTTGTGCTGTTTGCATTGAGCGTACCTGTGCCTTTGCTCTGCGCGAAGATGTTCAGCGTGCCGACATTAATTCCGTCGTTTACGGTAAGCGCCGCGCCGTCGCAGAGAATCAAATTGATTTCGTCGCCCGCGCAACTTATCGCGCCAATCGTCACGTCGCTTTTGACAACGTAAGTGCCCGATCCCCAACTTGTGCCGCTATTCCACACCGTTATGAATTGGCTTGCCGTGATGACAACCTCATTGCCGTCTGCGCCGATATAAGTTATTTCCGTGTTGTCCAAACCTGCGTCGACAGTCACGCCGTCTTGAACCGTTACGGAGTAGGTGCCGTCGCTGTTGTCAGTGACGTTATCGCTGCCCGTTACGCTGTTGATTTGGTAACCGGGCTTCGGCATCAACAGGACAGTCGCGCCGCTTGTCGCATAAAGTTTGCCGCCGTACAAAATGCCCGAGTCAGCCGTCACGCTTTCGGGCAAATTAATTATGCAGGCAATTTCCGCGCCCGTTCTGTCGGAAGAATTGTTGTTGGTGGCACCGACGCCGATATTTGTTGTCACGTTTGAGTTGTCATAGTTCGTGACGATGCAGTTGTTGTAAAGATTGTTCGTATTCTTGCCGCCGCTGTCAATACCGATAATCGCGCCGACGTTCGATGAGCCGGTGATGTTTGCATTCAGCGCGAGACAATTTTCCAACGTGCCTTCGTTGCGACCGACAATGCCGCCGTATTGGTTGCAATATTCTGCCGAAGTCGTGATTGTTGCGGAGGACGTGCAGTCTTTGATTGTGGAGGCGTTAACATTTTCGCCCGCAATGCCGCCGTGATAATGGGAACCATATTGCACGGCGTGAATGGCGACTGTGTCCGTGACGTGGCAATTTTCGACGATGCCGACGTTGTAGCCGACAATGCCGCCAACCTCTTGCCAACCTGTGATTCGCGTGTCGGACAGCGTGACGTTTTTGACTGTGCCTTCATAATTGACACCATCCACGTAATAGGTGTAGATATTGCCGAACAGTCCCTGCCAACCGTCGGCGTTGGTGTTACCGCTCTTGTAAATGCGAATGCCGCTGATTGTAAAGCCTTGTCCGTCGAACGTGCCCGAGAACCCATGATCTTTGTCGCCGATGGCAGTGAAATTGCTTTCGGTGCTGTTGACATTGTTCCAATCGTCTGTGTGATTGAAAGTTATATCGCCCGTGAGCTTGAACGTTAAGCCCGCGCAGTTGTTGCCTGCGTTAACGAAAGCGGCAAGTTCGTTGAGTGCGGCGGCAGAAGAAATTTCGTAGCAACCATCTGTTGAGTTGTAAGTCAGCCCGTCAACTTTGCGCAAGCCGTCAATGATAAGCGTCGCATCGGTTTCGCCCACCGTGTATTTGTAGGTGCCGTCAGAATTTTTGGTCGCGCCGCTAATGCCTGAGAAGATGAAATAGTTGCTTGAATCGACGGACAACGTAATAGTCACGGTCGAGTTCTTTTTGGCGTAGATTTTGCCGTCATGAGAAACGCCGCCGTCGACAGCCGTAACTCCTGCGGGCACGGTGAGAACAACGGCGTCGGTCATGACGTCGCCGTTGACTGTGGTGTTGTAAGAGCAACAACCTGTGAAAGAGCCTGAACTCCTTTGACCGTACACCGCACCGACTGAATATGTCGCTTTGACATTGGCGTTGATTACAAGGCAGTTCGTCACATTGGTTACGTAGCCAAGTTGACCACCGATAATTCCGCCGTAAGCAGTGCAAGAACTTCCGGAAGCAACGACCGTGGCGGAGGACACGCAGTTTTTGATTTGACCGCCGACATCATAACCGATAATCCCGCCGTGATTGGAGGAATTGGATTGAACGTCGCCGATAATGACGCTGTCCGTGACGGTGCAATTTTCGATTGTGCCTCCGCTGTTGTAGCCGACAAACCCGCCGACACTATTGTATCCTGTTATTTTGGTGTCCGAGAGCGTGACATTTTTGATGGTGCCGCCTTCAATGTAGCGAAACAGCCCGCAATTTTTGTCGTTAAAGTTTGATCCTGTCTTGTAAATGCGAATGCCGCTGATTGTAAAGCCTTGTCCGTCGAACGTGCCCTTGAATTGGCAGTTGCTTGATGATGAGCCGATTCCTGTGAAGTTATTATCGGTGTCGCTCGTGTAGCTGAACGTGATGTCCGCCGTGAGCTTGAACGTCAAGCCGTCGCAGTTGTGCCCGCTTTCAGATGAGTAGGTTGCCAAAGTCTTCAAATCGTCAACGGAGCCGATTAAATACGCGCCGCTGTCGTCGGTTTGTAGACTGCTGAGGTCTGCGAAGCGTTGCAAATCAAACGTAAATCTTGTGGTTGACTGTGGGGGGTTGTGATTATTTCAAAGCGTTTCATGATGATTGCCTCCTAATCAATCTTTGGGCTTGTTGCTGTTCAAAACAAGCGGTGTTGTTAACGGATTAGTGAAAGTTGAGCCTTCGCCTGTCGTTGTGATGATGTCGGTTGCGGGCTTGATGAGCTCGGTGAGAGTATAAACTTGAGCCTTTTGGCAGGTCGTCAATTCGTCGTCGTCTTTGAAAAGTTTCTTGAGTTTCGTGGAGGAAATAAGCGGACGTTTACTGCCGCTCGTATCCCAAATCTTGAGCGACTTCGCGGCGACGTCGTTCGTCTGATAAACTACCTTGTCGGGGTTGGAATTGGTTTTGGTCGGCTTCTTCGCAATTTCGTTGAGCACAACAATTTGTTCGTCGCCGTCTTTAGACGTGTAAGTGATGACCGCCGTGAACGTTGCGTCTTGTGCGGTGTCGCTGTCACGTTCAAAGTAAATTCCGCTGACTTTGCCGTTGACTCTGACGACGTCGGTGCCGCGCGCGTAAGTTTCGGGGTCGGTGCGGTCGTAATTTTTGTTCGTCGTTGAAGTCGCAAATTTCTTACCGCTACCGCTCTTTGTCGCGCCGATACCAAAGTCCGTGATTATGCCGCCGCCCTCGGTGAAGTTGTACGTGTCTTTGCCGAGTCCGCCCGTAAGAATATTGTCGGAGCCGCCCTCGACGATAATCTTGTTGTTTTTGGCGTTGCCGATGATTGTTGAATTATCCTGCGAAGCTGTGATTGTGGTGACTTTGGCGTATGTCTCGCTACCGTTGGCGTTTTGTTTGCCCAAGTCGCCGTAAGCACTTTCGACAGTAACGCTCGTCGCTTTGGAAGAAGAATCGTTGTTGAAGCCGATATATTCGACAGAGTAGGTGTTCTTACCGGAGCCGTCCGCGTTGTAAATATCAATAGCATTCAACGACGCCGCGCCCTCGATGATGAGTTTGCCGCTGCCCGCAAAGTTAATCGTCAAGTTGTTGCCGTCCGCTTGCGGGTTGCCGTCGACTGAAATGCCGTCCGCCAAACGGATTGTGTCGTCGACTGCCGAGAAACCCTTGACGGTATCGTCGCCGCTGCTGTAAACGAAAACGTCCGCGTTGTCGCTGCCGACGAGTGAATCGTTACCGCCGCCGCCATCGAGCGTCACATATTCTGCCGTGTTGATAATCGTTTCGTTGTCGTCGCCGCCGATAACCGAAATTTTTGCGACTTCGTTCGTGTATTCGCCACCGTCGACGCTGATGTAGAGGGTCGGTGTAACTTCTTCGTCTTTCGTGACGGTGTAAGTTTCGTCGGCAATCGCGTAGACAGCGTTGGATTGAATCTCTTCGTCGATAGCCAAAATGACTGTCGAATCTTTCTTGTAGTAATTCTTTTCGCCGAAGGTTACGGGAGTGCCGCCGCTCGCAGTGACATTTTCGGGCAGAGTGATTACGAAAACTTCCGTAGCTGTCGTCGAAGCGTCACCTGTAAAGTTGATGTTGTGATAGTAGCCGCTGACCGTGCCTTCATCGTTGAAGCCGACAAAGGAACCGACATTATTGCCGGTGCCCGTGACGGAGCCGCCGTCAATCAAGCAATCTTTAACAGTGCCTTTGTTGTATCCGACAAGTGCGCCGACAAAATCATTGCCCGTGATGTTTGCGTTGACCAAGCAGACGTTTTGAATCGTGCCGCCGTTTTCGCCGAAGAGAGCTTGATAATCTGAAGTCGCGTTGTTGATTGTGAGGTTGCTGATTGTGAAGTTGCCGCCGTCGTACGTGCCCGCGAAGAAATAATCCGCTTCGTTGATGTCGTCATACCACCCGATTGGCGCGAAGTTGACGTCTTTCAAATCAATGTCGGCAGTCTGCTTGAATGTCAAATTGGTCGTGTCGTTGCCGTTGTTGACGTAATCGGCGAGAGTCTTCAAATCGTCCGCAGTTTCGATGAGATAGTTGCCGTCTTTATCCGTCTTTAAGGCAAGGTCGCTGTCTTTCAAATCTGCCACAACGTTTTTATCTGGGTCGAAAGTTCCGCCTTCGAAAGTAATCGTACCTTTGATGACGTCGCCGCTCAGGACATACAAGATATTGTCTTGGTAAATGGGCGTGTAATTTTCGGCGATGTGAATGGTGTCGTTGCTAAGGAAGCCTTCTATGCTGTCGTTGCCGAATTCGGAATCGCAGATGAAGACGTTGCCGCCCGTGCTGCCATCGATTTGTACGATATAATCGTTGCCTTTGCCGCCGCGAATCGTGTTGTTTGTTCCCGCGAAATCGATTTCGTCGTCACCGTCGCCGAGATCGATTAAATTGTTTTCGAGCGGTGCGTAACTTGAAATCTGCATACTGTCGTTCAGCTTGCCGAAGACGATTAAATCTTCACCCGCGCCGGTTTTGATTGTGTTTTCGTTCGAGGCAATGATAACGGTGTCAGCGTCGTCGTCCGTGTCGATAATGTTGTTTGTGCCGACTTCGCTGTCGATATAGACAAAGTCGTTTTCTGCGCCCGTTTCAATGCTGACATGATCGGCAAATATGAGGTTGATATTGTCTTTACCCGCGCCAGTCTTTAAGCTACTGTCGTAGACGTAATCCAAATTGATTTGGTTGTCGCCGTCGCCGAGGTCAACGTTGTAATAGGAGTTGGATTGATTAGAAAGAACCATGTTGACGGGAATATAATCTTGGACAAGATTGCCGCCATCGTCGTAATAGCTTCCGTAAACGTAATACTGACCGTAGTTATCTTGACCGGCATATTCATGAGCGTGATAAGCATTGCCGTAGCCGTAAGCGTCAAGAAAACCGTAGCCGTATCCGTTGTTCAAGCTGTCGTTGCCGTCGCCGCCGATAATCGTGTTTGCGAAATTTGCGGCGAGAATGTAATTACCGTTGCCTTTGACGGGATAACCTTCGATTACGACTTCGTTGTTGCCGTCGCCGAGATCAACAATATTGTGCCCGCCGTCGTAGATGTAAACGGTATCGTCGTCCGCGCCGGTGTTAACGCTGGTGTGTTGTCCCGTGACTTGAACGCTGTCGTTGCCGTCGCCCGTGTTGACTTTGGTCGCGCCTTCGGCAACTTCAACGTATTCGTCCTGCGCGGAGCCGTTAAGCTTCGTATTTGCGTTGAGCCCCAAAACTTTGTAAAGGTTCGCGCTCGTGGTGATGTTCTGCTTGACCATGTCGCTGTCGATGGAATAATACAACTCGCCGTTATTTGAGCCTATCGTGCCGAGAATCAAGAGCGTTTCGTTGGGGTCGGGAATGCTTAAAGCTGTGTTCATGTCTTCGGCGATTTGAATGGTCGGATTGGCTTCCGCAGTGTCGATGTAAAGAACGCTGCCGTCCGCCACGTTGAGATTGTTGAAGTCGACGTCAACGGTGATGTCGCCGAACGCGGGCAAATCAATCGTCTGCAATGCAGCATGTGTGGCGAAGTAGTGCAGGAACATGTAACCGCTTGAATAGGAGGCGACGTTTGGAACACCAGGTTCGTAGAGGTAGAGACCGTATTCAAGCAAATCTGCATTTGAGGCGATAAGGAAAAGTTCCGAGCCGCGGTCGTCGTCGATGCCGTGAGTAAGTTCCGCCATACCTTCTTTGACGAATTCGGGCAGGAGACCAAAGTAATTGATGTTGGTCGACATTACGGCGTGCGTGAATTCATGAGCCAACGTGCGGTCGAGTAAGCTTGCGTCTTTAAAACTGCTCGTGCCGTCAACGTCGGTTGCCAAAATGTCTTTGTAATACGTCATGTTGACGTTGAGGAAGAGATCAGTTACCGCGCCGTCCGTGACGGAATTATTCGTGCCGAAATTGTAAACCGTGGCAAGAGTTTTATTATTTTCGTCGCCGTCAAAGAAGTAGAGCCCGATATTTTTTATGCCCGCAGTGTTGGAGGTGAAGCCGATGCCGTAGCTTTCTTCGTTGAGCGTGAGACAGTCGGACGCCCACCATTTGAACAGTCCCGCGATGATTGTCTTTTGGTCGGTGGTGAGTTCGTCGTAAGTTTTCTGCGTGATAGTAGAATTGCCGTCTTCGTCAATCGGTTCGCCGTCTTTTGAGTTTGATACGCCGAGCAGATGAATTGTCAAACCGTTGCGCGTGAAAGTCGTCGCACCGGGATATGAGCTTGATACCGTGCCGACGTCTTGATTGTCGACTTTAACAGCGTCGCCTTCTTTGAGATTTTTGTAATCGTCGAGATTGACATTGACAGCGTTGCCCGAATTTCGCGGCGTGTCATTTGAAGGTGCAGGATTGTCGGAAGACTCGGTTTCGTCCGCCGTTGCAAAATCGTTGATATTTATTCCCGCGTCAGTGAGCCAATCGTCGAGCTTTTGATCTTTGCCGTCGACGTTGACGGTTGCGGCAGTTGCGTTTGCGAAGTCGCCGAGTCTGATTTTACGTTTGCCGGTCTTGTCGGTGATAACAAGCATCATGTCTTCGACGGTGACTGCGCCGACTTCAAAGGTGCCGCTGATTGTCATGATGTCGTCGGAGCTGAGGTCATTGATTATGACGTTCCTGACGTTTTCGGCAACGTTAATTTTATCGGAGCCCGCGCCTGATGTGACGGTTGCGCCGTTGCTGTTGAGGTTGATTTGATCGTTGCCTGCGCCCGAATTGATTGAGTCTGCGCCGTCCGAAGTGATTGTATCGTCAGCGGCTGTCGCTTGAACAACCCAGTTGCGTGTGCCGGTGCTGATATTCTGCGCGGCGTCGGTCGAGGCGATGTAGGTGTTGATTAACGTTTCGGGCACGACGGATTGAGAAGTCTTCTCTTTGCCCGTGCCGATAACGAGTATTTCAATTTCCACAGGACCATCTTCGGTTTCAAACGTTTCAGTGACAATTTGTGCTTTGTCACCATAAGACGCGGCGACTGCCTGAAACACTTCATCAGAGTCAAAAATGTAAGCCGGAAGCGAGATGTTTGCGTCGGAGCCTGTGATTGCGCCCGTGTCGACGTTGCCGGTGCTTACGTCGTGCGTGCTCACATGGAGACCGTCGGCTTCAAAGTAAAACTCTTTATTGAGCTTGATACCGCAAAAGTCTTCGAGGAAAATTTGAGCCTTGCGCTCAACGATTAAAGCTTCGACTGTTGTGCGTGCGTCGTTAGAAATGTCGTAAGCGTTGCTCAAATTTTGAGGGTCGTAATTTTTTGCATTGGCAGAGAGAATATCTTCGGGGAGTTCAGCCAAAGTTTTGTCAGCGTATTCTTCGCCGAGAACTTCTTCAATTGCCATCTTTTCAGCCAACATTTGGTCAGCCAACATTGCGTCGATAACTTGTTGAGCGTTGATGTATCGCGATGACGCTCTGATTGCCGAGTCCAACATTGCCGTACCCAACGAATATGTTGAGCTGGTGTAGCCGTGCTTGACTAGGCGCGCCATAAAACTTTTGATTACTTCCTGCGGCGTTTTGAGAGTTCCCTGTCGATTTGCCATATGATTTATCTCCTTTGGATTAATCTTTGGGCTTGTTGCTGTTCAAAGCAAGCGGTGTCGTTAACGGATTGGTGAAGGTTGATTCTCCGCCCGATGTCGTGATTATGTTAGCAGGTTGTACGAGTTCTGAGAGTCGCGTAACTTGAGCTTGTTGTTCGTCTGATAAATAATCGTAGTCCTTGAAAAGTTTTTTAAGCTTTGCGGCGGAAAGGACTGCCTGCTTACTGCCGCTCGTGTCCCAAATTTTGAGAGTAGCCGCAGCAATGTCATTCTTCTGGTAAATCTGTGAGCTTCCAGTCTTGGTCGGTTTCTTGTTGATGTTGTTCAGCACGATGACGTCGTTGTCATCGCCGTAAACAATCGTTGCCGTGAACGTCGCGTTGAATTCGTTCAAGTCTTCTTCCTCGACAATGGCAGTGACGTCTGCCGTGATGTTCGTGTCGCTGTCTACCGTAAAGACGCCGTCATCGTCGGGCGTGCCGTTGACAGTGATGTTGCCGCGAGTGTAACCTTCCGCCGCGTTCAAAGTTATCGTTGTGTCCGCCGCCGCATAATATTTTTTGCCGAAATTCAGCGTACCCGTCGCAGTGACATTTTCGGGCAAATTGATTAGGAAAACTTCCGTCGCGTCGCCTGCGCCTGTAAATTCGGTGATGTTGTGATAGTAGCCGCTGACTTTGCAGTAGGTACTGTTGAATCCGACAAATGAGCCGACATCATTACTTGAGCTGGTGACGGTGACGTCATCAACCAAAGATTCGCTGACTGTGCCTCTGTTTTCGCCGACAAGCCCGCCGACATTATCACCTGTGCCGCAGACTTCGACACCTGACGAACTGCCGCTGACTGTGCCTTGGTTGAAGCCGACAAGCCCGCCGACATAATCATTGCCGCTGACTGTGCCGCCGTCAACTATGCCGACAAAGCCGCCGTGAATACCGTCGCCGCTGACTGTGCTTGTTATCGTGACGGAGCTGATGCAGTCGGTGATGTTCGTTGTGCCGTACGTGTGAGCCGCAATACCCGCCGCGTATTTTGCCGAAGTTGTGATTGAGCCGTTGACAGTGAGTTTTTTAATCGTCGCGCCGTCAACGTAATTGAACAACGCGCAGTTCTCGGTTGTAGAATTGTAGCTGACTGTGATTGTCTTGCCACAGCCGTCGAGAATACCTTTGAACTTGTTACTGCTCGTGCCAATGTGGCAGTCGACGCCGCTGATGTTAGCCGTGATCTTGAACGTCAAGCCTGTCGTGTCGCCGCCGTTGTTGACGTAATCAGCCAAAGTTTGCAGGTCGGTGAGCGTGGCGATTTTGTAATATTCTTGACCGCTGTCGCCGTCAACAAATGTGAGTCCCGTGATTTTCGGGAAGCCCAAATATTTCAGCGTCGCATTGCCCGTGGCGTTGTAAGTGTAGGTTCCGTCGTTGTTCGCCGTCGCGTCCGTGATGCCCGTGATTTTACACATGTTAGCGAGTTCGAGAACATTGGAGGACAATGTTAATGTGACTTCGCTATTCTCCGTTCCAATGTAAACAATATTGCCCGAAACCTTAACAACATTATCTTCGCTGGCAGTGATGCCTTTGGGCAAAGTGAGCGCGTAAGCTTCCGTGACTGTGCCGCCCCAGTTTTGTCCGACAAGCCCGCCGACCCAATCATCGCCGCTGATGTTCGCGTTGACGAGATGAACGTCTTTAATTGTGCCGTATTGGAAGACGCAACCGAACAGACCTTGATTGCCCCATGAAGGATTATTTATCGCAAGGTTGTAGATTTTGAAGTTACCACCGTCGTACGTGCCTGCGAACTTGTTGGAACTGTTACCAATCGGCGTGAAGTTGCTCTGACCGTCAGCCACTTCATCAAAGAATATGTCCTGCGTCTGCTTGAAGGTTAAGCCTTCGCAGTAATGCTTATCGTTGACATAAGCTGACAAAGTGTTCAAGTCTTCAACGGAGCTGATGAGATATGCGCCGCTACTGTCTTTGCTCAAACTGTTGAGGTCGGCGAAGCGTTGCAGGTCGAATGTAAGCTCACAAGTTGACTGGGGGGGTTTGATATTGTTTCAAAGCGTGTGTTCATGATGTAACCTCCTTGTTCATGGTTGTTGATTAACGATTATTTTTTGACGCGCTCAGAACAGGAAGTTGAAAATTTGCGTCAAGATACCCTGGCGTTGTTTGGCGTTGAGCGGACCTTTGCCGTTGAATTTGAGCGTGGCGTCGGCAACTTTTGTTGAAGGAACGGTATTGTTCATTGTCACGTCGTCACGGCGCACGACGCCGCGCAGAGTGATTTTATGTTCGTCGCGATTTTGCCAGATAGATTGCGTGCCCTCGACGATCATGTTGTCGTTAGGCAGGACTTCGACGACGGTAACGGTTATTTGCCCGATAAAGCGGTTGGTGTCTGTGGCTGAACCGTCAGCTTTGAAAGAGTCGGAACCGCTTGCCGAAAACGCCTTGATGAAGTCGAAAATGCCCGTGCCGCTCCCGACGCTGATTGAGCCGGATTTGGAATTTGAGCGTGCCTTCGTGGCGGTCTGCGTTGTCGATTCGTTGATGACGATTGTCAAGATGTCGCCGACGTTGCGAGCTTTTTTGTCAGCGTACAAACTCTTGGTGCCGCCGTCGACCCACAATGATTTTGCAGTGACGGTGCCGCCCGCGACAATGAACGTTGCGACCAGGATTGCCGCGAAAATTTTTTTAATCATGATGCAACCTCCTTTGAACGTTTGGAAATTTTTTGTTCGTGAGCTTGAACGAGCTTTGAAAGCGGGGGAACAGATATTCACATTAGATGCAACGTCACGTTGCCATAGTCACTTCGACTGTCTGGGAGTCAATGACTTTGGCGGTAAGAATTTTTTCGGAGCTCTCGTTCTTGACTTTGACGATTGAGCCGATACGCCCGCGCGTCATCACGATACCGCGAGCAATCACCTTGATTCCGTTGAACTTTATGACGATGTTGACGCGTTGACCCGCATTGACGGCGACGGGCTGTTGAAAGTAAGACAGCGTGACGGGCGAACCTGCGCGAATAAATCTGTGCGGCACGAGCCCGACAACTTCTTTAACGTCTTTGATGTATTCGTTACGACCGTCGACGGCAATTTCAGCTGTGCGGAAGTCGTTCGCGCTTACGGCAACTTCAATTCGCAAATCGTGATTGGCGACGAGCACCGTGTCATAAACTCTAATCTTCGCCGTCAAACTTATCGTGCGGTACAGTCTGCCGTTGACGTAAACGCTTGTTCGCACGGGCGTCAAGCTTGCGTAATTTATATCGGCGGGAATCTCCGACTTAACGTCGACGATACCTTCAGGCAGCTTGAGATCTGGTGGTGTTGACGTGAAAAAAATTTCGTGTCGACGAAATTCGCCGCGGTCAGCCAAAGCTTTTTCCACTGCCTCAATCGCGAGAGTTTGAATTTGGACGCCACTTACCGTATAAGCAAAAGTTCGCGGCATCAAGCTCAACATCAAGAGCAGTGCCGCGACAAAAAATATTCTTTTCATATCACATCAAATCAACTTAGCGTTTCAACTGGTTAGCAATCTCAAGCATTGAATCTGAGGTCGTGACGGCTTTGGAGTTTGATTCGTAGGCACGTTGCGCGACGATCATGTTGACCATTTCTTCGACGATTTGCACGCTTGACATCTCCAACGTATTTTGTGCAAGGACGCCTGCGCCGTCTTGACCGGGTTCGCTTTCAATCGGTGCTCCCGACGCCGTTGTCTCCAGGAAAAGATTTTTGCCGTAGGAGAAAAGACCTTCGGGATTGATGAAGCGCACAAGATTTATCTGCCCGATTTCAGTTTGTTCGCCGCCCGCAGGTGTATCCGATACGCGCCCGTCCGTGCTGATAACTAAGGTGTCGATTGAGGCGTTTTCGTCAAGCGTGATATTCGGGATAAGCAGATAGCCTTCACTTGTGACAAGTCGGCGGTTTGAATCGAGTTTAAATGAGCCGTCGCGCGTGTAAGCCGTTGTGCCGTCGGGCAACTGAATTTGGAAGAAGCCTTCGCCTTGAATGCCGATGTCAGCGGGGCGATCTGTCGTCTGCAATGGTCCTTGCGTGAAAACTCTGTTCGTTGCGGCGACTCTGACGCCCAAACCGATTTGCAAGCCTTGAGGATATTGCGTGCCGTTGCCTGATGTTCCACCTGCGTCGCGAAGTGTTTGATAGAGCAAGTCTTGGAACTCTGCGCGGACTTTTTTATTGCCGTAAGTGTTGACGTTCGCGATATTGTGCGCGACCACGTCCATATTTGTCTGTTGCGCCTTCATGCCCGACGCCGCAGACCAAAGCGATCTCATCATCTGAAATGCATCCCCTTTGTATTTGTTTAACGTCCTTGTGTATTTGTTCTCAAATTCTTTATCGGAAAGATTTTATCCCGCATTAAAAGTTTTAAAATTTCTTGACGATGTTTACGTTCGTGCTGTCGATAATCATTGGAATGCACAAGTACGACGGCACGGTCATCACGTCGTTTTTGATATTGGTCACGTCGTTGATTGCGGGCTGACTGCCTTCGACGACGGCTTTCACCATGCGAACAATTTTGCCGCAAAGAACTTCGGGATCTTTGTAAATCGTCATGGATTGTTTGCCGGATTTTATGTTCGCGATACCGTTCGCGCCCGCATCTTGTCCCGTCAAAATTGTCGGTGCACCGCTGTAGCCGACGCTTTGTTGAGCTTGAATCAATGCGCCTGCCAAATCGTCATTCGCGGCGACAACGACATTCAGCGACTTGCCGCCCGAATAATATTTCTGCAAAATTTCCGTCATGCGCCGCTGAGCGTTTTCGGGCTTCCAACCGTCCGTTGCGACCGTTCTGAAATCTTGTTGACCCGAAACGACGACGAGCTGACCTTTGTCGATGTACGGTTTTAAATAATCGTAAGCACCGTTGAAGAACAGCGGAGCGTTTGTATCGTCAGCAGAGCCCGCGATAAATTCTATCGTGAACGGACCCGCGCCGCTTTTGAGATTGAGTTTCTCTTCGACGTACCGCGCTTGAAATTCGCCGACGGAAGTGTTATCGAACGAAGCGTAATAAGAAATGGCGTCGGTGTGCATAATCAATCTGTCGTAAGCAATGACGGGAATACCGTTTTCTTTAGCAAGAGCCAACGCTTCGCCGAGAGCACCTGTATCCTGCGCACCGATAACTATCGCGGCGGGATTTTTCTCGACAGCCTCTTTGATTTGTTCGATTTGAGTTGCGGCGTTGGTACAGTGATGAAGTTCGACTTCGTAATTGGCTTCACGCAGGAGTTGTGCGCACAATTCGCCGATATATTTCCAAATGCCGCTGTTCGGGTCGGGGAACAAAAGTTGCACGGTGTTTTTCTGACCGCCATCATCTGCGCAACCCGTTAAAAGTGTGCAGACCGCCAAACATATTGCCAAAAAAATTTTCCGCATATCAAACACCTCACAACTTGAATTGCGCAGTTGAGTCTTTCAACTTCTGCGCCATGTCCGACATATTTTTACTGGCTCCAGCAATTTCGTCCATCGAGGCGGAAAGTTGTTCGGTCGCGGCGGAAACTGATTCAGCTTCCTGCGAGACGGCGGCACTGGTTTTGTTAAGTTCGTCCATGACCGAAACGAGTTTGTTGATTTTCTCGGACGAAGAGCGCGCGGCGTGCAAAATAATTTCGGCGTTTTTGGTGAGACCGATAACGGCTTGAACAATCGTGCTGAACGAATCGCCCGCCTTGTCGACAATGCTTTTGCCGCTTTGAACGTCTTGAGTACCTTGCTCCATGCGTTCGACGGCTTTGGTCGTGTCGTCTTGGATAATGCGAATCAATTCGGCGATTTTGGACGCTGCCATTGCCGAACCTTCAGCGAGTTTGCGAACTTCATTGGCGACGACAGCAAAACCTTTACCGTGTTCACCGGCGCGAGCAGCTTCAATCGCGGCGTTGAGCGCAAGTAAATTCGTCTGTTCAGCAATGCCGCTGATTGTGTCGGAAATTTGGCTGATTTCTTCGGAACGCTCCGCAAGTTGACGAATGACTTCCGCAGACTCGGTGACGGATACGGCAATCGTTTCCATTTGAGAAACTGCGCTTGAAACGGCGACGCGTCCGGCTTGAGCAATGTCAGCAACGTCATTGGCGGCTTTGGAAGATTGCTCGGATAATTTTTCAAAGGCGGCGATGTCTTCCGTCATGTTGTTAATTTCCACGACGGACGAATTGACTTGATCGCCCTGCTTGTTCATGTTGAACGCGACGTTTTCAATCGAAGTTGCGACTTGTTGAGTTGCCAGCGCAGATTGGTCGGCGTTGGACGTGAGCTGCTCAGAGAAGTTAACGAGATTGTCGGCAGTCGACATTATGTCTTTGATGAGCGATTTGAGTTCTTTAACCGTTTCGCCGAAAGCGTTGGTGAGCGTCCCGAATTCGTCGTTGCTCTTGGGCGTCACGTCTGCCGTCAAATTTCCTTTAGCAATGTGGTCAGCAATTTCCATGAGATAACGAATCGAAGTGTTAATTGAGCGGCTCAGATAGAACGCCATTGAAACCGAAATCAGAATGACTAAAATTACCGAAACAACGAGGATACATCTTGTCAAGTCGTATTCGGCGGCGGCGGCTTTAGTTTCGGCGTTGATGAAATCTTTGCGGGCGTCAATGACTTTGACGAGCAAATCCGACATGTGTTCAAAATTGTTCAGCGAATTGTCGAGTATGGCGGCGGCTTGGGCAGATTGATTGTCATTAGACAGCACGATGATATTTTGCAACTGACTTCTATACGACGACCATTCTTGCCGCAACGAGTGCAAATTGTCATCTTGTTTGCCCTGCATGTTGCTTTCCAGCGTGTTAAAAGTTATATCGATTTGGTCGGCGAGTTTACCGGCTTTTTTTTCGGCGTAGGAACGACTTATCAAATTGGGTGCCGTGACGATTGAATATTCCAGTTGGCGATATTGCTCCATTGCCTTGCCGTTGTCGGAGGCAACTAGCACGCTGAGCAAATGGGTTGTGGCTATTCGCATTGCGCCTTCGTTGATTTTGTTCAGCGCGTAAGCTGAGTATACGCTCACCAGGACGAACACCACAATCAGCACAGCAAAAATCAAATTCAGCTTTTGTCGGATTGTTAAAGAACTCAAGAAAATCGCCGCCCTTCTAACAATGTGGAATTAGGAATTAGGAATTTGGAATTTGGAATTGTGTTGGCTCAGTCGAAAATTTCACATGCGCTGAAGAAAATCGGAATCTCACGCGCGGCACTGTCGGGACTGTCGGAGGCGTGCACGGCGTTATGCGTCTTGTCCTCAGCGAAAAGTTTGCGGACTGTGCCTTCAGCTGCCTCGGCGGGATTGGTTGCGCCGTTGAGTTCGCGAACTTTTTTAATCACGTTGTCGCCGCTCAGAACCACAGCCATAAGCGGAGCACTCGTCATGAATTCAACCAGCGCG
The DNA here is from genome assembly GCA_947165145.1 of uncultured Selenomonadales bacterium. Lineage (GTDB taxonomy): Bacteria > Bacillota > Negativicutes > Selenomonadales > Selenomonadaceae > Quinella. The sequence goes on along the minus strand of CAMUZG010000004.1, from coordinate 46,460 downwards.
GGATAATACGGTCTGCCGATATGTTCGACGTAATGTTTTGCGGCAAGAGCAACGGTCATCTGCATGACTTTTGCCGCGACGATTTTAAAGCCAGCGTCTTCGTACAGCTTGAGAATGTCGCCCGAATGATTTTTGCCGAACGCGTCCGGCTTGATGAGCACCAAAGTTTTTTCCATGATAAAATCTCCTTTCGATTAAAGCACACCCTTAGTTGAAGGGACGCCGCAAATTTTGTCGTCGACAGTGACAGCCGTTTTGAGCGCGTGACCGAGAGCTTTGAATATCGCCTCGACTTTGTGATGAGAATTTTTGCCGTAAAGAATTTTCGCGTGCAATGTCAAGCCGGCGTTGAAGGCAAATGCCCGCAAAAATTCTTCGACAAGCTCGGTGTCGAATGTGCCGATAATCGGAGTAAGCTCGCCGATTTCGCAGACAAGGAACGGTCGCCCGCTGATGTCCAAACTCACCAAAGCCAACGTCTCGTCCATAGGCAGAAAAAAAGTTCCGTAGCGCGTGATGCCGCGTTTGTCGCCGAGTGCCGATTTCAACGCCGCGCCTAAAGCAATTCCGATGTCTTCGACGCTGTGGTGACCGTCGACGTGCAAATCGCCCGCGCAGTTGACCTTCAAATCAAATTGACCGTGAGCCGCGAACAAATTCAGCATGTGGTCGAAAAATCCGATTCCCGACGAAATTTCCGTGACGCCCGTGCCGTCCAAATTCAGTTCAACGTCAATGCGGGTCTCGTTCGTCGTGCGATTAAGTTTGCCGATTCGCATTTCTCAATCTCCCAAAAAATTTTTTATCGCCGCGAAAACCGTATCGTTCTCGATTTGCGTGCCGATTGAAATTCGCAGACAATTTTTCAAGCCAAAAGCACTCGGCGCGAAATATCGGATTCCAATGTCCAGCGATTCCAGATGATTTTTGAGTTCTTCCGCACGTTCAAGGCGAATCAGCAAAAAGTTCGTCTCGGACGGGAAGACTTCGACGCCGCGCAGATTTTTCAGCAGTTCGGCAAGACGATTGCGTTCGTTGATGATGAACTGTAGCCGTGGAACAAATTCGTCGCGCATTTGATAAACGATGTCCGCCGTCGCCAAGCTCAATTTGTTCATGTGATAGGGCATAAAAGTTTTGTTGACCATGCGCGTGACTTCGGCTTGAGCAATCATGTAGCCGACGCGTGCGCCCGCCAAACCGTAAGCTTTGGAAAATGTTCGGGCAACAAGCAAGTTCGGATATTTCGCGACGAGATTGACCGCCGAACGTCCGTAGAACTCAACGTAAGCTTCGTCGAGCAGGAACGCGCAATCAATCGACACGACAATTTTTTCGACCTGCGCGGGTGTCAAAGCATTGCCCGTGGGATTGTTCGGATTGCAGACGACAGCGAGACTTGCGCCGACTTCGCGGACTTTGCTGATAAAAGCGTCCACGTCAAGATTAAAATTCTCGTCCAAGTCGAACGGTACGCCGTCGGATTCAGCAGCTTTGGCGTAAATTTTGTACATGGAGAAACTTGGTTGCGGGAAGACGACGCGTTGACCTGCGCCGCCGAACGCGTGAAAAACTTTTTCGATAATCTCGCTGGAGCCGCCACCTAACAAAATTTGCGCCGGTTCGACTGAAAAATTTTTGGCAATCTGTTCAACGAGCGAATAATATTCCTCGTTGGGATAGCGATTGAAAGCCAGTGACGCCAAACGATTCAAAACACGCTCCTCGACAAGCGGCGGCAAATTCATCGTGGACTCGTTGGCATTGACCTTGATGCGATAATTTTTTTCCACGCCGTCATATGAAGGCATGGCGTCCAAACCTCTTCGATAAGACAACATTTCCAAAACCTCTTCCAATTCAATGATTAAAGTTAGCTGACGAACTTTGAGGCCGTCATGGATGACGGCCGCCCGTCGCCCAGAAAACAGGATGTTTTCGAAGGCGACAATCACGAGCTACGGGTAGTCTCAACGTTGATGTCGTGAAGACTTGAACGCCCCTGCGAGGTGTCTTTTCTTTTGCAACTTTTCTTTGGACAAGCAAAGAAAAGTTGATCATCAAAACTTAATCGAAATTAAAAACTTCGGACGTTCAAGACCGTAAAACCCGCCGCGATTATATCAATTCCACGCCGCCGCCCGCAAGCTTTTTTCGCGGCAAAAGTGTTTGACATATCACGCCACAATCTATAAAATACCTTGGTATTCAAAAAAATTTTTTTGGGGGTGAGTGTTATCGCTATTACAATCGTAGCAGTCATCGTCGCAATAGTTCTCGGCGCACTCGGCGGTTATACGGCACGCAAACGTACTGCCGAAGCTCAAATTGGCTCGGCGGAAGACGAAGCACGCCGCATCCTCGACGAGGCACGAGAAAAAAGTAATGCTGAAAAAAAAGAAGCCATGCTGGAAGCTAAGGAAGAAATTCATAGAATGCGCCAGGATCTCGACCGCGACACCAAAGAACGCCGCAACGAACTTTCGCGCCAAGAACGACGCGTGGTGCAAAAAGAAGAGAACCTTGACAAGAAGCTGGATTCACTGGAGAAAAAAGAACTTCTTCTAACCAAAAAGGAAGCTCGCTTGAACGAATCACAAGCTCAACTCGACGCAATGCAGGAACGCGAGGACGCTGAACTCGAACGAATTGCCGCCCTGTCCAAAGAAGAAGCGCGTACCATTTTAATGGAAGAAGTTGAAGAAAATCTCAAGCACGACAAAGCAATCAAGATTAAGGAGTACGAAACGCAAATCCGCGACGAAGCCGATAAAAAAGCTCGCGACATCTTGAGCACGGCAATTCAACGTTGCGCCGCAGACCACGTCACCGAAACAACGGTATCAGTCGTTGCCCTGCCTTCGGACGATATGAAAGGTCGAATCATCGGTCGCGAAGGTCGCAACATTCGCACGCTGGAAACTTTGACGGGCATTGACCTAATCATCGACGACACGCCCGAAGCTGTAATCTTGTCAGGATTCGATCCCGTCAAACGCGAAGTCGCCCGCGTCGCTCTCGAAAAACTCATCTCGGACGGAAGAATTCACCCCGCCCGTATTGAAGAGATGGTTGAGAAAGCTCAGCGCGAAGTCGAAAACCGCATGAAGGAAGCTGGCGAACAGGCAACTTTCAAAGTCGGCGTGCATGGTATTCATCCCGAACTCATTAAACTGCTCGGTCGCCTGAAATATCGCACGAGCTACGGTCAAAACGTCTTGAATCACTCAATCGAAGTCGCGACGCTTGCAGGAATCATGGCTAGTGAACTCGGCGTTGACGTGAACTTGGCAAAACGCGCAGGTCTCCTGCACGACATCGGCAAGGCGGTTGATCACGAAGTCGAAGGTCCTCACGTCACGATTGGCGCAGATTTGGCGAAACGTTATCGCGAAAACAAAGTTGTCGTCAATGCAATCGCGTCACATCACGGCGACGTTGAGGCTACTTCCGTTGAAGCTGTTCTCGTTGCGGCGGCTGATGCAGTTTCCGCTGCCAGACCTGGCGCACGTCGTGAAAGTCTCGAAATGTATCTCAAACGTCTCAAAATGCTTGAGGAAATTGCCGAATCCTTCGAGGGCGTCGAACGTTGCTTTGCAATTCAAGCCGGTCGCGAAATTCGCGTCATGGTCAAGCCTGACAAAGTCGACGACGACGCGGCAGTTACTTTGGCTCACGACATCGTCAAGAAAATCGAAAAAGATTTGGATTATCCTGGTCAAGTTCGTGCGACGATTATCCGCGAAGTTCGTGTCGTCGACTACGCAAAATAATTTCAATTAGGAATTAGGAGTTAGGAATGTTTACGAGATCAATTCCACATTCCGCATTTCTAATTCCTAATTCATTTAAAGGAGGTTGAAGCGGTGTTTGATTTTCTGAAGAAAACGAAGAAACCCAATCCCGACGCAACGCGGCTTTTGGCGTCGATTCTCGTGGTGTTCCCTGCGGTTCAATCAGTGACTTACGAGTCAAAGGGCGAGACGCTTGAATTCTCCTTTGCACTGAACGGGAAATTCAGCAAAAACGACTTCGAGAATTTTTTGAGCTACGTGGCGGAGTCCGTCGAAACTTTTCATCATCTCGAAGGCTTGAGCGGTGCGAAAATTGAACTCAACGTCGAGGGCGTCTACGGCACGTGCTTTTTGAATGTTCGTCGAGATGTCGCAACGCTCACTTGTCGGGAACTGACACTGTTGACGGAGCTGGCGGCAAATTATTTCGGTGACAAGCTCATCGAGGAATACGACGACTTTTTCCCCGACGAAGATTATCTTATGGCGCAAGAAGATTATCTGGAGCAGTGCCTCAACAACATGCGTCAACTGCGCGTGGAAGGTCGGCTCGTCGGTGTGCGCGAACGTGAACGCGTCGTTGTCTATTCGCGGTAGGGCTTATGGTCAACTCCGACAGTGACGGTTCTTTTTCCGTTGTTTGAACAGTTAGTTCGCGGCGATTGACTTCGACAGGTCACAGTGTTGCGGCGCGCACATTGGATGCAACGTCACGTTGCCGCCTTGTCAGTCGAAAAAATTCCTCGTCACGTAATAATCGTAATTTATCAGCGCAACCTGGGAAGGTGAACGTTTTGCGAATTTTAATGGTTGGTGATATTGTCGGCAAGCCCGGCAGATATTTTTTTATGGAGCAAACGCCCGAACTTAAACTTGCCAAGAAAATTGATATGGTCGTTGTCAACGGCGAAAACGCGGCTCACGGCAAAGGTCTGACCCCGCAGATTTTCGACGAACTGATTCGCGGCGGCGCGGACGTCGTCACGAGCGGCAATCACATTTGGGACAACAGCAACATTCTGCAGATTATCGACAACGAGCCGTTTCTGATTCGTCCCGCCAACTATCCCGAAGACACGCCTGGCAAGGGCTTTTGCATTTTCCCCGTCGGCAACAAAAAAGTCGGCGTCGTCAATTTGTCGGGCAGGACGTTTATGCCACCTGTGGATTGTCCGTTTCGTCTGGCGGAAAAAATTTTTGAGTTCATAAAAAAGAATTGCGACGTGATTTTAGTTGACTTCCACGCCGAGGCGACGAGCGAGAAAATTGCCTTCGCGAATTATTTTGACGGACAAGTTACAGCGGTTGTCGGTACGCACACTCACGTTCAGACGGCGGACGAAAAACTTTTGCCTAAAGGCACAGCGTACATCAGCGATTTGGGCATGGTCGCTGCGGAAAATTCTGTTTTGGGCATGGCGATTGAGCCTGTCGTTAAACGATTTCTCACGGGTCGTCCGAGTAAATTTGAAGTTGCGGAAGGTTCGCGGATTTATTGTGCCGTGCTGATTACAATCGACGACAAGACCAACAAAGCCGTCAGCATTGAACGAATTCAAATCAAGGATTAGCTTTGTAATTCCAAATTGTTAAAACGGTTGGTGTTTATATGAACGAATGGATCGGTCACGTCTGCGGTATATTTCAGCGGATTTCCGATTTGATATGGACTTTCCCGACGAATTTTGATTGGTATCACTCTATCCCCATTATCGGCGAACTTCCATTCGTTATAATTTTTCTCGTGGGAACGGGAATTTATTTTACGTTCACGCTGGGTTTCGTGCAGGTTAGATATTTTCTGCGCGGAATAAAAACTTTGCTAAACAGCAAAGATTCTAAGCGCGGTATCAGTCCTATGGCGACGTTTCTGCTCTCGACAGCTATGCGCGTCGGTCCAGGCAATATTTTGGGCGTAACGGGTGCTGTGTCTATGGGCGGTCCCGGTGCACTGTTTTGGATGTGGCTATCCGCGTTTTTCGGTATGGCTACGGCTTTCGTTGAATCAACGTTGTCGCAGATTTACAAAGACAGGCAAGGCGATGAATACTTCGGCGGGTTGCCCTGCTACGGCAAAAAATTACTCGGCGGCTCAACTGTTGCCGGTGTCGCTCTAAGTTTGCTTTATGCTTCTTATGCAATGCTTTGCCTACCCGCGCAGGGTTTCAACACGCTGTCCGCAATGGTTGCCGTTGTGCAACATGTGACAGGGACTGAACCTTCAACGACGATTAGTTGGATATTCTTCCTGTTGATTACATGTCTGGTAACTTTTGCGATATTCAGCGGTCTCAAGCGTATCGTAAAAATCACTGACGTACTTGTTCCGGCAATGGCGGTCATTTATATCGGTATCGTGCTGATTATGATCGTGACGAACCTTGAGCGATTCCCGTGGTTCTTCTATATCGTCGTGACCGAGGCTTTCAGTCTGAATTCAATTTTCGGCGGGACTTTAGGCATAGCAATTTCACAGGGCATAAAGCGCGGGTTGATGAGCAATGAAGCCGGACAAGGTACGCTTTCCATGCCGGCAGCTATCGCCGACGCCAAGCACCCTTGCGAACAGGGCTTGATACAAGCAATCGGCGTTTTCCTTGACACGATGATTATCTGCACAATGACGGGTTTTATAGTTGTCATGAGCAAAGTTTGGTTGATCGAGGGCTTTTTCGATTCTTGGATGGAGCTTGGACGACTGGATAAATTTCTTGCCGCGTGTAGCGTACTCACTGACGGCGGAACGACTTACGAGCTTGTTGCAATCGCGATGAGCCTTTGCTTCGGCACGTTCGCATTTACCTCGTTGCTGGGTTATATGTCCTTCGCTGAAATATCTATAAAGGGAATTTCTCAAAGCAAAATTTTTCTCATGACGGTTCGAGTTTTAAATTTGTCGGTGCTGATTTTCGGCATGGCGACGAATATCGCGGGCTTCGACCTCAGCGCGTTGTGGAATATCAGCGACTTGGCAAATATAATCATGGTCTGCGTTAACTTGCCGTTGTTGTATTTGGGCTTTGGCAAAGTGCGAAAATCCTATAAACATTTCACGGACGGCAGTGGAAATTTCAACTCCGAAGTACTCGGCGAACAACTGCCCGTTTGGGACGAAAAATTTAAGCAACGGAGCTAGCCTGTTAGCTATCAGCTTCCAGCTTTCAGCAGGTTTTCCTGACAGCTGATAGCTGACCACTGACAGCTTTTAGGTTACAATTCCAAATTCCTAATTCCACATTCCACATTGATAAAACTCCTTCATAAGCGAAAACTATTGCCGGTCATAATAAAAGATATGCAAAATCGGCGGCGCATGTGAAGGATTTATTTTTAGTTTGAAGAATTAACACCGAAGACAATTTAGACGCAGAAGGAGCCGCAGCAAGTAGGAAACCACTACAACAGCAAAATGCAACAAGGGAGGAGGATCAGTTATGGAAATTCTGAAGGTATCAGCCAAATCTAACCCCAATTCCGTCGCCGGCGCACTCGCAGGAGTAATCCGCGAAACCGGAAGTGCCGAGATGCAGGCGATAGGTGCCGGAGCGCTGAACCAAGCGGTTAAAGCGGTTGCCATTGCACGCGGCTTCGTGGCACCGCACGGCGTAGACCTCATCTGCATTCCTGCTTTTACGGATATTGAAATTGACGGAAGCGAACGTACGGCCATCAAACTCATCGTCGAGCCGCGTTAATTCCAAAACCCCAGGCAGTCAGCGTTGCATACAACATTTTCCCGAAGCCGCGGCGGACTAGAGCGAGTCTATAAACGTGGAATCGCGATGTGACGAGGAATTTTTTCGGCTGACAAGACTTAACGTCAGACGGAAAAAGAAACGTCACTGCTAAATTTAACGTAAGACTCTAACAATCCGTAAACAAGCAAGAATTCAGCCCGAACGATTTGCACTGCCAGACTTTTTGCTGAATATGACGAAAGGACAAAAGTTGCTGATATTGCAAGCTCGTCGACCGAAAAGATACTTGCGATATGTACCCGTTTAGGGGAAGTCAAGCCTGTGGAGAGTTACGGCAAACGCTTAGAAAAGCGAACTCGTCGAAGCAGGAATAAAACTCAAGAGTAATCGAACTCGTAAGTTTTCAGTAACGGAAAGCTAAATGGCCGGCGATTTGCACACCCACACCTACTTCTCGGACGGCTCGTATTCGCCCGAAATGCTCGTGGCAGAGGCGAAAAAAATCGGTCTGCACTACCTTGGCATAACCGATCATGACACTGTCGACGGTGTTCGTCACCTTTACGAAAACGGGCTTTACTCGGTGCGGGGCGTCAATATCGTCCCAGGCGTCGAGCTCAGTGCCAATCATCCCGACCGAGACATCCACATTGTCGGCTATAACATCGACATATACAACGAAGCTCTTTTGGAAATGATTGACAAGATTACCGAGGCGCGTTGGGAACGTTTCAGCGAAATAATCAAGATTCTCCAGATTAAAAAGTACAACATTCGCGAGGCGGACGTTTTGAAAATCGCGGGCACAACCCGTTCAGTCGGACGTGCACATATCGCCCGAACATTGGTTAAACTCGGCGCGTTCAAAAGCGTTCGCGAGGCATTTGAAAAAATGCTCGGCAAGGGCACTCCCGCTTATGTTCCGCGTTATCTGCCCGAAGTCGACGAAGTGATTGACGTGATTCATCAGGCGGGCGGAAAAGCCGTGCTTGCTCACCCAAAACTCGTCGGTGATGATGATCTCGTCGAAGAGCTTTGCAAAAAAATTGACGGCTTGGAAGTCTATTATCCCTGCCACAGACCCGAAGACACGCAGAATTATTATCTGCTGGCGAAAAAATACGATTTGTTGATAACGGGCGGCAGTGACTTCCACGGAACGTCGTCCAGGTTCGTCAAGGAGCTCGGCGAATTCACAATCAGCGACACGCTTGCCGAAAAATTTTACGTCGCGCCTCCTGATTTGAATCTTTAACAACACGAAAAAAAATCCGTCTCAACAACGAGGCGGATTTTTTCGTTTGCAGGTAAAAATTTGTTGGCGGTTGCGTTCAATGGTTATGTTTCTTCTGGTAATACAAAGCCCAAACAACCAGCGCGATTGCGAAAATCACCATGACGATTATCCGCAAGAAGCCTTCTTCGTGCAGAATCGCATCGTGCCCGATAATCGCCTCAATGCCTGTCGAAGGGAATTTGCCGACCAGCGACGCCAAAAAATAATCGACAAGCGAAATTGCACTCAACGCACCCGCCGCGTTCAAAAGCCCGCTCGGCACGTAAGGCACCATTCGCGCAATCAACATGACCATGAAGCCTTTCTTCGAGCTGTACTTGTCGATTGAACGCAGACTTTTGCTTTTGGCGATGATTTTTTTCGCTGATGATCGGAAGAAAAATCTCAGCAGAATAAAACTTATCGTCACGCCGACAGTCTCCGCTACGACCGATAAAATTATTCCAGGCACAATGCCGAAGATTAGCGTGTTCGCCGTGGAAAAAATTATCGCGGGCGGAAAACCTATTGCGTTGACAAATGTTGTGAGCAAAAAGCTGAACACGATAGCCAACGAACCGTAACTTTTTATGTAGTCAGCCGTTTCGACAATGTCGCCGCGTTTGAGCAAATTGAAGACTTCCGGCAAGAATTCGGGCGCGATGAGATGAATTGCCGCAAACATCACGACGATTAACATTGCGACGGCGATTTTTACTTTTAACATGCAAGGCGTCCTTTCCGACAAAAATTTCGTGCGGCGACATTATAGCACGTCCAAGACGATTGCGCATTGCATTTTTGCCCCGCCTCTGATAAACTCAACAAAATTTTTCCAAAGGAGAATCAGCATGGCTCGGCAATCCAAAAAGATCGCAAAGAGAATTCAGCCGAAGAAAAAGGTTGAGTCGGAAAATAAACAACAGCAATCGCCACCGCAGAAGGTCGGCAAAGATTATCTGCTAATCGGCGTCCTCGCGCTGACAATCGTATTCCTGCTGGTTGGCTGGTCAAACTTCACGGCGACGAATCGCGCATTGTACATCGCGTTGCTAATCTCGCTGTCGTCGACTTACGCACGCCGACATTACAACTTGACGGCAGTACAAGACCTGTGGGTCGAACGCGCTGGCTACGTGTCAATGGCGTCGGCAATCGTCTTGTTCGCCTTCGTTGTCTATCAGCAGTACTTCAGTTGAAAAATCGCTGGCTTGAGCTAAAAAAAAATCTCCGTCGACAATCGGCGGGGATTTTTTGATTGGAATCGTCAATCAGTCTTGATTAGCGTCGACGATTTTGAAACCGTCGGAAGTCTTTTCGATACGCCGTTCGCGGAAAAGGTGACCGACTGCACGTTTGAACGCTGCCTTGCTGATTTTGAACGCGGCAAAAATTTTTTCGGGCGCAGTATTGTCGTTGAAGGTCATCGAGCCGCCTTCCGCCTGCATGAACGCAAAAATTTTCTCGGCGTCGCGTTCAAGCGCATTTTCTTTGATTTCGCGGAGTGAGCCGTCAAGCCGCCCGTCGTCGCGCAGATAAGTTATCCGAACGTCAACGACTTCGCCGACACGCAACTGACGCGGAATTTCTTTTTGCGGGATAAAAATTATGTGCCGCTCCTCACTGAAGACGAACGCGCCCGCCGCAATGATGTTGAATATCGCGCCCGTGAGCATGTCGCCGCGTTTGACGTTGACTGCGGGCTTCGACGCGCGACGAATTTCATCGGAAACTTTCATCGTCACGGCAAGCCGACCGGATTTGTCGGTGTAGAGTTTCGCCCAAACAATTTCGCCGACTTTCGGACGACCGCGCATTTCGGAGAACGGCATAAAAATTCCGCGTTCGGCACCGACATCGACAAACGCACCGTCACTCGTCACGTTGATAATTTTCAGGCGTGCAATTTGACCTTCACGCATCTTCGGGACGTGCATACTTGCCGTTAATCTTTTTTTCGGGTCGAGATAGAGAAAAACTTTGACAATGTCGCCGACTTTGACTTCAGCAGTTTGTTGCGCCTTGTGCAGAAGAATATCGTCGGACGTTTTGCCGGTGCCCGCGTCGAGAAATGCTCCCATATCGTTTTGGCGCAGGACTTTCAATTCGGCGACCGTCATGGGCTTAAGCTTGCGTTCAGTCTTCATAAAGCGTAATCTTTGCCTCGTGCCAAAGCTGTTCAAGCGCGTAGTACTGCCGATTTTCTTCCTTGAAAATGTGCGCAACAACATCACCATAATCGAGCAAAATCCATTCGCCTTCGTGATAGCCTTCGCGGTGGTTGAAGTGGATATTCTCTTTGGCGAGTTCCTCTTCAATGTTGTCGGCGATTGCGCGAACTTGCGTTGCGGTCGGCGCACTGCACACGACGAAATAATCCGTGGAGAACATGACCTTGCGCATGTCCATTGTGATAACTTCGCTTGCCTTCTTGTCGTCGGCGGCTTTACAAATTTTCCGTGCCAAATCAAATGTCTTCAAATTACATACCTCCTTGGTTAGGTTTTAGGTTTTAGGAATCTTCGTCGGACGGCTGCTCAATGTCCTGCAACGGGAAAAGTTCACTCATGCGCGCTTCAAGCTCCGCAATGTTCGGTACCCACGCTCCGTCAACGTTCTCCGAGCCGGGCAACATCAGCGTCGTCGGCGGGTCTGAACTCATTTTTCGCAGGACGTTCGCCAAATGCGCCGAGTCGAAAATTTCCGCGCTGGTCTCCATGCGGTTGCGGAAAAGGTCTGCGATTGCCGGCAATTTCGGTATCGTGTCGAGCTGAAGAACTTTCGCGTACAGTGCCTTGATAAATTTCTGCTGACGTTGCACGCGCCCGACATCACCGAGCTTTTCGCCGCGATAACGCAAATACTTCTGAACTTCTTCGCCCGAAAGATGCTGATAGCCTTGCGGAATGTGAATCGACAAGCCGCTTTCCTCGTCGTCGTAGTCCATGTTCTCTTCGACGTAAATATCCAAGCCGCCGAGCACGTCAATCAGTTCCGTGAAGGTCGACATGTCAATTACTATATACTGATGAATCGAAATTCCCAACAGCCTTGAAATTTCGCGGACAAGTTTACTTGCGCCGCCCGAACCGTACATCATGCCGATACGTCCCGAATTACCGCGCGAAGAAATCCACGTATCGCGGGGAATGGCGATGATTCGAGTTTTGCCCGTCTCGTTTGAAAAACTCACAACCAAAATCGTATCAGCCTCTTGCCGTTCGCTGTCGTCGACGCCGAGCACCAAAATATTTGTGTAGCCGTCAAACTTCGGGTCGGCTTGACCCATGCTAGCGTTGCGGCGGTCGTTGTAGCCTTGATACATGTCCGCGAACTCGCTGTAAACTCGGAGCCCCGCATTGTACACCGCAGAGCCGACGAACAAAATCGCGGAACCGATCAGGCACAAAATTACCAACGTGAAAACCAGGCGGAAGGCTTTAACCCTGCGTCTGCGGCTCATATTTTTGCGTTTCTTGTCAATGTTATCCTTGGTAGTGTTAGCCATAAAGGTTCCGCTCACTTTTATTTCTGTAACAGCAGGAAGTTTCTGGCGGAGATGGTTTTTGGGTGCACAAGTGAATTTTTCCGCACGACGAAGATTATCGACTCGCTCAGTGCCGTCAACATAATTTCGTCAAGTTCAGCTGTCTCCGCCAAATTGCGCAGTTCTTCCACGCCTGGATAAGTTCTGTTCGGCTCAATCATGTCCGCGATGTAAATTATTTTGTCGAGTGGTGTCATATCGATCGCGCCGACTGTGTGTCGCCAAATCGCCTGCTCAATTTCCGCGTCCCGTACGCCGTAAATTGGTCGAATCATTTTCGCGCCGATATACGGATGCAGAAGAATCGGCATCTCCCGTTCGACGTAGTTAATTTCAATGCCCCAACGAATTGCCTGGTCAAGCATCTCGTCGTTTTCATATTCGCGCGCGCAATCGTGCAGAAGTCCCGCGATATAAGCTTTTTCCTCGTCGACGCCGAAACGTTCAGCGAGTTTAACCGCAGTGTACGCTACGCCAACAGAGTGCGCGAATCTGTTTCTCTTGAGCCGCTGTTGAAGTTCACGGCGCATATATTCAATCGTCATGATTATAAGTCCTCATTGAATGCAAATCTTCGCTACGATACGCAAAATAATTTTCGTAGAAATAGCTGGCGTCCAAACCTTTCATGAAAATTTCGCGGTCGTTAATTTTTTCCGTCAAAGCCGCGGCGAGAATTTTTTTTATCTCGGAATCATTAATCGGACTGCGCTCCATTGCCTGCAGATAATTGTTTTTGTCGACGCGGCTCCAATCAATCACCGTGCCAAGTTCGCGTTTCAAAATGTCGTCAAGCCAAAGCCTCATGCTGCGCCCGTTGCCTTCGCGAAAAGGATGCGCAACGTTCATCTCGACATATTTGGCGATTATCTCGTCGAAATTGCTTTGCGGCATTTTTTCAACCGACGCAACCGCTTCACGAAGATACAGCGCGGACGCGAATCGGAAATGACTTTTGCTGATGTTTTCGTCACGAATTTTGCCGGCGAAGAAATAAATTTCCTCGAAAAGTTTTTTGTGAATATGTGCCAACGTCGCGAAGGTTCCCGCAGAAAATTTTTTCAGCTCATCACTCTGCCAAAGCTCAATCGCCCGCTGTTTGCTGAGCAGTTCTTCGACACGCGCCAACTCGACTTGATTTTCAATGTTGAATTTGTTCCGCAAAGTCATTTCGTCGCCTCAATCCTGTTCGCGATAAAGCTTCTCCCGCGCAATGTAATCCTCGACGACTTCGGGCACGAGATATTTTATCGAACGATTGAGCCGAACTTTTTCGCGAATGTCGGTCGAAGAAATTTCAAAGTCAGGCGTTGTGACGCGATGAATGTGTTCGATTGCCGACGCGCCGAAAAATTTTTCCACAGCCGAAAAATCCACGTCGACACCTTGACGCGTCGTGGCGATGAAATGACATTTGGCAACGAGTTCGCGAGCTTCGTGCCACTTCTGCAGGTCAGCCAACGAATCCGCGCCGATTATGAAAAATAATTCCGTTGTGCGCCCAAAAGTCGCGTGCAGTTCGTTCATCGTGTCGATCGTGTATGAAGGTCCCGTGCGTTTGATTTCCATGTCGGAGACGCGGAAGAATTTGTTTGAACGCGTCGCCAAAATCGTCATCTGCAAGCGGTGATGTTCGTCGGTGACGGTTCTGTGGAGTTTGTGCGGCGGACGTGCGGCGGGTATGAATAAAATTTCGTCGAGCGCGAAAATTTCGCGGACAGCCTCAGCCGTCGCCAAATGTCCCAAGTGAATCGGGTCGAAAGTTCCGCCCATTATCCCCAGTTTCAAACGAATCACCTCTGCAGGACAAAAATTATGATTGCGGTTACGGAAAAAATTATCATCAAAGCACGGGCGTAGTCTTTTAAGTCGTGTTGAGCTTTCGGCGTGCGCAGGTAGTTCCTCAGCGTGCGGCAGTAAGCGCGAAGTTTATCGACAGTTGAAACGTTGCGGGACAAACCAACAGTATGCAACGTCACGTTGCCACGGGCGTAGTCTTTTAAGTCGTGTTGAGCTTTCGGCGTGCGCAGGTAGTTCCTCAGCGTGCGGCAGTAAGCGCGAATCATCAGCGAATTTGTCCGTCGCCGACAACGATATATTTCGTCGTGGTCAAAGCCTCAAGCCCCATCGGTCCGCGAGCGTGCATTTTCTGCGTACTGATACCGATTTCCGCGCCGAATCCGAATTCAAAGCCATCAGTGAAGCGCGTCGAGGCGTTGACGTAAACATCAGCCGAATCAACGAGTTGCGTGAACTTTTTGGCGTTATTAGCGTCGCGGGTGACGATTGAATCGGAATGCGCCGTGCCGTATTGGTTGATATGGTCAATCGCCGCGTCCACGTCGTCAACAATTTTCACGGAGAGAATCAAATCGTTGTACTCGGTCGACCAATCGGTCTCGTCAGCAACTTTCATGTCGGGGAAAATTTTTCGACAAGCCTCGTCGCCGCGCAGTTCAACTTTTGCGTCAATCATCGCACGCGCAACTTTCGGCAAAAATTCTTCGGCAATGTCCTTGTGAATCAGCATTGTTTCCATTGCGTTGCAGACGGACGGACGCGACGTTTTGGCGTTCATGCAAATTTTCAATGCCATTTCGAGGTCAGCGGTTTTGTCGACGAACGTGTGACAAACGCCCGTGCCTGTCTCGATGACGGGAACCGTGCTGTGCTCAATGACGCGTGTAATCAAGCCTGCGCCGCCGCGAGGAATAATCACGTCGATGAGCTTGCGCAATCTGCACATCACGACAACAGCGTCGCGGTCGAGTATGCCGATAAATTCAATCGCCGTCGCGGGAATGCCGTTTGCTGCCGCCGCGTCACGCATGATGTCGACAATTTTTTTGTTCGTGCGAACAGCTTCCGAGCCGCCGCGCAGGACACAAGCATTGCCGGACTTTATGCACAGAGCGATTGCGTCCGCCGTGACGTTCGGTCGCGCTTCGTAGATAATTCCGACAACGCCGAAGGGAACGCGTACACGCTGAAGTTTCAAGCCGTTCGGTCTCGTGACTTCAAAATCAAATTTGCCTATCGGGTCGTCGAGCTTGACGACTTGCCGAATGCCTTCCGCCATGTCCGCGATACGTTTGGGCGTCAAAATCAATCGGTCAATCATATTCGGGCGCGTGGACTTCGCACGAGCCGCTTCGACTTCTTTGACGTTTGCTTCGAGAATTTCATCTTGCCGCGCTTCGAGAGCATCAGCCATTGCCGACAACGCGACGTTACGAACTTCAACGGGAATCCACGCCAATTTTCGTGAGGCTTCTTTGGCGCGTCTTGCTTGTTTTGTAACATGATCCTTCATGAACATTGAAATCACTCCTTAAATTTTTACGGTTAAGTTGTTGAGCTTTAAAACGTTAACATACCTGAATTCAGTGGCAATCTTCCGCACGAGCCGTATACCGATGTGCGACGAGGGGTCTTCGGGGTTGTTAATCTGTACCCACTTTTTTGGGTCGAAGGCGCGGCAGTCGTCGCGAATTCTGATAATCACCTGCGAGCCGTTGACGATGACACGCACGTCGACGAAATGTTTCTTGCCGTCGTTGAAACCGTAATCGACGATGTTGCCAGCCATCTCTTCGATATAAATGCCCGCGAACATGCTGCGCTTATCGTCAATACCTTGAGCCGCACAGAAACTTTGCGCACGCTCCGACAAGCCCAAGACTTCATCTTTGGACGTGACGGTTATATCAAGCTGACTGTCTTCGGGCACGTCGAAATCTTCGGGCAAGAGCAGATAATCTTCAACGTTGAAAGTTATCCGTTTGCAATGCCAACAAGTTATGACGAATATCGCAAGCACGCCGACAACTCGACTCAGCAGGAACGACAGCCACAGTCCCATGATTCCGTAAATCGGCACCAAGAACAAAGCAATCGGCACGATGAACAGGAAATTGTTCGCCACGGCAAAAAAGTTTGAGAGCTTAAATCGACCGCAAGCTTGATAAAGGTAGTGAAAGACGAAAATTATCGTGTAAATCGGCAAGCCCAGCGTTGCGAAAATAATTCCTTCTTCCGCCATAAACTGAACCTGCGCGGCGTCTTCTTGAGTGTAAATGTCGGCGATTAATGCCGCACCGCCGAAAAGAATTATCAGCGCAACCGCCACGATAGAAACGAGCGAATATTTCAGCGCGATGACAATCAGCCGCCGCAGAGAATTTTTGTCGCGTTCACCGACAAGAATGCCGCCAATCATCTGTACTGACGAGCTGAAAGATTTAGGCACGGACTGAAGCATACTTATAAAATTTTCAACGATGACGTAAGCACCGAGAGCATTTTCGCCCGCCGTCGCCAACGCCACACGATTTAAAGCCGATATTCTCAACACATTTGCGCCCATGCCGAACGTTGTTACGGAGCCGTTCAAAATCATTTCGCGCATAAATTTGATGCTGATTGTGTCGCGGACGAACGTAAAGCTTGCGTCCTTTTTCAAAAAGTGCAAGAACAAGATTCCCGCCGACAGCCAATAACTCAGCGTAGTAGCGAGCCCGATGCCCCAAAGTCCCGCGTCGAACACGTAAACGCTTATCAAGTCGAAGATGATGTTGGAAAAACTCAACGCCACAACCGAAATTACCGCGCGGGATCTGTCGCTGTCGAGTTGCATTATCGGTGTTAAAATTCTGGTCAATGCTATTGCCGGTAAGCTGAGCGCGGAGGGTTCGATGTATTCAATCGTCAGCGCGAAAAGTTGAGCTTGTTCCCTGTCAACGCCGAGAATCATTGAAAGTTCTTCGGTGAAAAGGAACGTGACAATCATCATGATAAACGCTACGACGAGCCCCGCAATCACCGTCAACGAAAAAATTCCGTTCGCCTCGCGCAAATCGCCTTTGCCGAGACTTTGACCGCAGAGAATTTGCATACCGAGCGCGATGATTGCGGGGAAGATGAACGCAAATTTTTGATAGGGCAACGTCAAGCCGAACGCCGCGATTGACGACGTGCCGAGCAAGTTCGACGTAATCATTCCGTCGATTATGCTGCCGATTGTCGTTGCGATGAAGGACAGGAAAAAAATTATCGTGGTGTCCTTGAACAGTGTCGCGATTAACTTGTCTTGTTTGTCCATTTAAAGTTTGTCCATTTAAATTGTGTTTGTAAACTTAAAACCGTCACTGCCAAATTCAACGACAGACTTTAAAAATTGCCGATGCTCGTAATCCTGTCAATCATCTCAACTTTATCGCGGCTCATGAAATGCAAATCGCTGACGACAACTTTGCGAACGTTACGCTGAACGGTCTTGCCGTCCTCGAACGTGAAGTAACTGCCTATCGCGTGAATTGCAAGCGGTTCGCCTTTATCGTCGGTGCCGAGATAAATCATCACGTGGTCGGGCGCGAACAGTAACGAGCCGGCTTTGGACTTTTTCAAAATATCAAGACGTTGCTCACGGTTCATGCCTTTGAGAGAAATTGAACGCGCCATAACTTTTTCTTGCTTGGCGATGTCGCTGGGCAATTCGATTCCGACGCTGCGATAAACGTCCTGCACGAAGCTTGCGTTATCGACGTTGTTCGACAGACCGCCAGGGTTGCTACCTTCGCCGAGGAAACGGAATGCTTGCTTGATGATGTTATTTTCGGTGACGGGGAGCGCACCTTTGACGACGTTGTTATCGTTCGCGACGTTCAAGCCTTGCTCAATGATTGTACCGTTCGCGTCAATCGACGGCATGTAAATCGCCCACGAGTTATCTTTTTGAATGTCGACGGCGCGGAGCAGAACTTTGCCACCCATTTGGAAGAACGCTTTGCCTTGGGGAATTGTCTTGCGGCTTGCGAGGATTGTCAAATAATTTTTCGGCGCGACGTACTTGAGCCAAGTTGTTTTGTCGGTGAAGGCGAGCTTATCGGGCTTGACCCAACCTGAAGCCGTGCGCGATTCGACGAAGACAAATTTTTTATCTTGGCTGTCGACGAGAACAACGACGGGTTCGCACGGGTCAAGCGCAGTCGCCTGCAATTTGTCGCTGTAAGTGTCGTCCTTGCTCTCGAACCAGCCGTCATCTTCGGGCAGAAGTCTGATGTTCGTGCGGTCAATCGTTAAAGCGTAACGAACTGTGCAGACGGCAGGAACTACGTCGAGCCCGCAATTTTTTTTCGCCTGAACGAAACTGAACTCCGTGAGCGGCGCGGCATCTTTGAAAAGCGCGGGAACTTCAGCCTTGTCGAAACCGCCGAGCGTCATTGTCGAAGTAAGCTTGCCTTTAATCCACTGCGGATAAACTTTTTCGGGATACGCGGCGAGGTCGACGATTGCTCCAGAACTTTTTTGGCGAATTTGCAGGTTGAGCATTTCCAAATCGGACGCGGCGACTTGAACGGCATTGCCCGAAGAATTTTTGCTTGTCCAATAGTCAGCGGCGGCGCGATTGTCTTGGATTGCGAGTGCGGCTTGAGCGACGGATTGAGCGTTATAAATCGGCGTGAACATCAATCCGACAGCAAACGCTGAGCTCATGAGGATTCGCGAAAATTTCTTGAACATTTTAATTCCTCCTTGGAAAAATCGTGCCGATGTTTTCGCCGTTCAGTACGCGTCGAAGATTGCCGTTAGTTGCGCCGTTGATGATGAGCATTGTCACGCCGTTTGCAGTCGCTAACTTTGCCGCTTGAATTTTCGTGAACATGCCGCCCGTGCCGAGCGTTGTACCTGCGCCGCCCGCGATTCGTTCAATCTCCGCGTCAATCTCCGTGACTTCATCGATAAGCCGCGCAGAGTTGTCGAGTTTGGGATTGCCGTCGTACAGCCCGTCAATGTCGCTCAAAATGATTAGAACTTCAGCGTTGACCATCGCCGCGACGATTGCGGATAAATTGTCGTTGTCGCCGATTCGGATTTCGTCCACGCCTACAGCGTCGTTCTCGTTGATGACGGGGATAACGCCCATGTCGAGGATTGCGTTCAAGGAGTTGCGGGAATTTTCGCGAGCGTGTTCGTCGACGGCGTTTTCTTTAGTCAGAAGGACTTGCCCGATTGTCTGCCCGTATTCCGCGAAAAATTTTTCGTAAATGTGCATGAGGACGCCTTGACCGATTGCCGCCAACGCTTGATTTTCGGGAATGGTCTGCGGTTTGGTTTTGATGCCGAGTTTGTTCATGCCCGCCGCGATTGCGCCAGAGCTCACGAAAATAATTTCTTTGCCCGCGTTGTGCAGGTCGGTTATCTCACGAACGAGATGTTCGATTTTGTAAAGATTCAGCTTGCCGCTTTCGGCGTGCGCCAATGTGCTCGTGCCCACTTTGATAACGATTCGTCGTGCTCGTGTCAAAGCTTCTCGCGCAGTACTCAAGTTAATCACGTCCTTTTTGCTTTCATTATAAATTCATTTACAAATTTACGCAAGAAAAAAACGCGCTTTATTTTTTGCGCGTCGTGTGATTTCGGATTGAAGTTTTTCGTTGTCAGAGTTTGTCGCGCGTCATTAGCGTTATCAGCGAATTGACGATACCGAAGACCGCGTACGTTGCGAAAATCGCCGTGAGCACGCCTGGGATAATTGCCGTTTGCGTCAGAAAAATTATTCCGCCGAAAAGTGCCAGTGCGAAGATTTTAGCCGCAAGAAAAATTTTTTCGCCGTCACCTTTGAAGTCGGGATAATGAACGTGGCTGACCATCAGATAAGCGACGATGATGACTGTGATTGGGTAGACCAGCCCGAATTCTTCGGGGTGCACGTTCATTGCCGAGAAAAGCATTGTCGTCGTCGCGATGATACAACCGCCCGCAGGTATCGCCAGACCCATAAAAAAGCCGTGCACGACGCCGGTGTTGACGTTAAAACGCGCAAGTCGCCACATGCCACACAGTGCGAAGATTATCGCCGCAACCTTGCCGAAGAGATCGAAATTGTGCATGCAGAACGCGTAAGCCAAAAATGCAGGTGCCACGCCGAATGAGCCCAAGTCGCACAGTGAATCCATTTCTTTACCGAGCTCCGACGACGCGTTGAGTGCACGGGCAACTCGTCCGTCCAAACCGTCAGCTATCAATGCGAGCAGAATGAATATCGACGCTTGGACGAAATTTCCTTCGTATGTCGCCAATATTGAGCACATGCCGAAGAACAAGTTCGCCGCTGTGCACATGTTCGGAAGCAACCATTTCATTTGCGCCACCTCACTTTATCCGACCGATAATCGATTCGCCGCCGCGGACTTTGTCGCCCTTCTTGACGAGAACTTCGACGTTGGCGGGAACGACAATTTCCGTGCACGAGCCGAAACGAATCAAGCCGTAAAGTTCGCCCTTTTCGAGTTTGTCGTCGAGAGTGACCCAGCTGACAATTCGCCGCGCCAAGATACCGGCGACTTGCGTGACTGTCACGCGCAACTTGTCGTTTTCAATGCCGATAAGGTGCCGTTCGTTCTCGAAGCCGGCTGAATCTTTGTAAGCGGGACGAAATCTGCCGCAGACGTATTTTTGAATTTTAATCTCGCCAGCAATCGGACTGCGATTGACGTGGACATCGAACACCGACAGGAAAATTATAACCTTGCGGCACGTCCCTTTGACAAAATCGTCATCGTCAACGTCGACAACATCTTGAACGGTACCGTCGGCGGGCGACACGATTAAATTTTCGTCAGTCGGAATGATTCGTTTCGGGTTTCTGAAAAAGTAAATGCAGTAGCAGGCGATAACTGCGGGCAAAATCGCGGCGTAGGGGTGAATCAGCACGCCGACAAATAACGCGATAAGGAGCGCGACGCCCGCAAAATAATATCCTTCTCGAATAATGCTCAAAGTTTTCACGCTCCAAAAAATTTTTAACCGTTGATTTTCTGCTTGTGAACTTTAAAGACGAATTTCGGCAAGGCTAGCAATCGTCCTGCGCGGGACGGCTGTAACATTGCGCGGAAAAGCCATTCAAGTCTGGCACGTTGCATCCACAGCGGCGCACGTTTGACGGCTCCCGCCATTACGTCGAGTGTTCCGCCAACGCCGATTGATACGGGTACGTTCAATTCGTCGAGATGTGCGGCAAGCCATTTCTCTTGCTTCGGAACGCCCAATGCCGCAAGTAAAATGTCGGGTCGCGCAGATTTTATTTGTTCGATAATGACGGGTTCATCTGCCGCAGTGAAGTAGCCGTTTCTTGTGCCGACGATTTTTATGCCGTGATAAAGCGATTCGGCTTTAGCTTTTGCTTTGTCAGCGATACCTGGTGCCGAGCCGAACAGGAAAAATTTCCACGATTTGGCGGGTGCAACTTTCATCAGCTCCAACACGAGATCGGCTCCCGCGACACGTTCGGGCATATGTTTGCCGAGATGTCGTGCTGCCCAAACTGTTCCCGCGCCGTCAGGCACAACTAAGCTTGCCGCATTCAAGATGTTTTTGAGTTCGTCGTCGTGAGTTGCTCGCAAAAGCATTTCAGCGTTTGCTGTCGCCACGATTGACGGTTTGCCCGCGTCGATTAAATTTGCCACACGTTCGACAGCTTGAATCATCGTCACCGCGTCGACTTTAACGCCTAAGATTTCTACACGATCAGTCATGAGAAAAGCTCCAAAAAAATTTTTGCCCGAATAACATTGTATGCAACGTTGCGTTGCCGCCCAAAATTTCAATTAAAACGTAATCCAATCTGTAAATTCTCCATTTTCATCAACTACCGAAATTTGTCTGTACTCAACATTATCGGCACTTACGACAAAATTACCTGCATTATATTCTTGAATTGCCACGGAAACAGCTTCCTCTTCAGAATTCGCTTCAATTTCAAAGGTTTCTGAAACAGTTTCGTTTAACAACCAAACTTCACTCATCACTCGAATTTTTTGCGTCGAATTTTTATAGTTGGTGGCAAGCGATTCGTCAAGTCGTAAATTCACTCCACGGTCACCGACTTTGCGAGATTGCGCGGCTTGTCGACGTCGCAACCTCTGGTTATCGCCGCGTAGTAGGCTAAAAGTTGCAACGGCACGACGGTCAGCAACGGAATCAACAGCTCGTCCGTTTCGGGGACAAAAATCACGTGGTCAAGATATTTTTCAAGTTCCATGTCGCCCGAAGCCGCAATGCCGATAACAACCGCGTCACGGGCTTTGACTTCCTTGATGTTCGACAGCGTTTTTTCGTAGACAGATTTTTGAGTGGCAAGCGCGATAACGGGGACACCTTCGACAATCAACGCTAACGTGCCGTGTTTGAGTTCGCCGGAAGCATAAGCCTCCGCGTGAATGTATGAAATTTCCTTGAGCTTGAGCGCGCCTTCAAGTGCAACGTCATAGTCGAGACTGCGCCCGATATAAAAAACGTCCTCGTTGAAGCCGTATTGTCGCGCAAAAGTTTTTATCGGTTCAACGTCGCTGAGTGTTTCCGAAATCTGCGCGGGAATTTTTTTGAGCAAGGCAATCAGCTCACGGATTTTTTCGGGCGACAACGTGCCGCAAATCTGCGCCATGTACAACGCCAGCATGAACATCAAAATTAACTGCGTGGTATAAGCTTTCGTCGACGCAACGGCGATTTCCGGTCCTGCCCACGTGTGAATTACTTGATGAGCTTCGCGGGCAATCGATGAGCCGACGACGTTCGTTATTGCTAAAGTCTTCGCGCCAAGACGTTTCGATTCTTTCAGCGCGGCAAGAGTGTCCGAAGTTTCGCCCGATTGGCTGACGACGATAACAAGCGTTTTTTCGTCGACGATAGGATCGCGGTAACGGTATTCGCTCGCCAAGTCGACTTCAACCAATTTGCGGGCAAGTTTCTCGATGTAAAATTTGCCGACAAGTCCCGCGTGATAAGCCGTGCCGCAAGCGACGATGTAAATTTTGTCGATGCCGTCGAGAAAAGTTTTGTCCCAGTTGAGCTCGTCGAGAACGATTGACGCGCCGTCCTTGGCAATGCGTTTGCTCATCGTGTCGCGAACAGCTTTGGGTTGCTCGTTAATCTCCTTGAGCATGAAATGTTCGTAGCCGCCCTTTTCAGCAGCCTCGGCGTTCCACGTGACGTGATAAATTTTTTTGTTGAGACGTTCGCCACGACGATTAAAAATTTCCACGCTGTCTTTTCTGACAAGAGCAAGTTCGCCGTCGTTGAGAATGTAAGTTTGGCGCGTGTGATTGATTATGGCGGGAATGTCCGACGCGATGAAATTTTCGCCTTTGCCGAGCCCGACGACAAGCGGATTGTCCTGCTTAGCGCAAATCAAAATATCGGGGTGAGACTTCGCCATGAACGCCAATGAATACGAGCCTTCGACTTTATTGAGCACTTCACGAACCGCCGCAACAAAATCGCCGTGATAAGCTTCCTCAATCAAATGGGCAATAACTTCGGTATCAGTCTCGGACGTGAACTTGTGCCCGCGAGCAATTAAATTTTCTTTAAGCGGCAGATAATTTTCGATGATTCCGTTGTGTACGACGACAAAATCACCGTGGCAATCGGTGTGCGGGTGAGCGTTGCTGTCAGACGGACGACCGTGCGTCGCCCAACGCGTGTGACCAATGCCGACCGTGCCGCTGGGAATGTTATTCTTGAGTTTTTCTTTGAGCGCGTCGAGCCGACCAACCGCCTTTTCAATGAAAATATTTTCGCCGCAATCAATCGCAATGCCAGCCGAATCGTAGCCGCGATATTCCAATTTCGTCAGCCCGTCAAGAAGAATGGGAGCCGCCTTTTTTCCGCCGATGTATCCGACAATACCGCACATAATTTTTCCTCCAAATGTCGCTGAAATTTTCGTGAATCATTGCGCCGATTATAAAACGTAGATAAAATTTTCGTCAAGCCGCAGTGAAAGAATTCGTTCAAGATGATAACTTGCGCACGAAAAAAGCACTTCCCGACCGTGCGTCGAAAAATGCCGTTCTATCAATTTGGAATTTGGAATTAGGAATTAAAAACCTATCAGCTAAAAGCTAATCATCGTTCTCGACGGTTTTAATCGCCTCTTCTGGCTCAAGCAATCCGAACATCACCTTAATCAGCGCGTTGCCATATTTTTGAATCATCATGAGCCCGACGACAACTGCGAAATCAATTTGCTCGTAAGTGGGCGGCGAAAATTCGTCCGAGCCGCAATAAATCGCAACTCTGTAAGAAATTTCCCCGTCGCTGAAGTCAAAATCAAAACCGCCGACTTTCAAGCCGTAATTCGCCCGCAAAAGGAATTCAGCAACCTTGGAGCGTTCTTCTTCGCTGGCGTTTAGGGGAATCATCATGTGCAAAACGAGTTTATCTTTGTAAGCGTGAAAAAATACGTCAACGTGCCCGAATTTTGTTCCAATGCCATAACCAGCACGAGCTACGTTGCGTTCGTTGAAGGGAGAATATTTAGCGTTGTCGCGCTCAAAAAAACTTTCTACTGCCGCACGAACTTCCTGCGTTGTATCGCGTTCTGCTTCCGATCGCTTTTCGGTAATTGGAACAACTTTGTCGGCACTCGCTGAATCCTTCATAAAAATCCCTCCTGTCTGTCAAATATAAATTTTACAACAGTACTCCGAACTTTTCAAGCATAATGCGCCTGCAAAAAAAAATTCTCCCGCCGGTTTGTCGACGGGAGCGGTGGTTCTTTTAATCTGAATTTTTTCACGCGGCATTTTCCTCTTTCAAAACGTATCTCATGTACAGCGGCAGTTTTTCAATCGTCTTATCCAAGCGCGGATTTTTTCGCCAGAGATTGTATTTGTGCAACTCGGATTCGGATCGCCCGCTTCGGAAGAATTGGTAGACGCCCTTCGAAAAATCTTGCGTGAACAAGTAATATCGCTTGCCGTTGGAGATTAAATAGAAGTGCAATTTCTCGTTCAACTTGTTGACGGTGATTTTGTTCTTCACGATTTATCCCCCCTATGAAAGATTAATGAAAATTCTTCAGCGTCATTGTAGCCGAAAAGTTTTCCTTTGTCTATAAGGAGGAGCAAAATTTAATGAAAAAATAATGATTATCCAACGCGACAACGTGACGTTGCATCCAGTTTGAATCAGTGTCCAGATTTTTTGAAACGCCCGCCGACAATGTCGTTGACAGGATAAATCGTCACGAAGGCGTGCTCGTCCATGTCCAAAACGATACGCTTGAGTTTATCGACTTCAAGCCGCGTGACGACGCAATATAAAATTTCTTTGCTCTGTCGAGTGTAACCGCCTTCGCCGTGCAGGAGTGTGACGCCGCGTCCGAGTTTCGCGTTGAGTTCGTCGGTCAGCTCGTACGGAACGTTCGAGACGATCATCACCGCATACATTTCGTCGAGTCCCTTAATCACAACGTCAATCATTTTTGAAATCACGAAGTAGGCGAATAGCGAATACATTGCCTTGTCCCAACCGAAAAGCAATCCCGCGCCGCTCAAGATGAACAGGTTGATAAACATGACGACTTCGCCGACGGACCAAATCGTTTTTTTGTCGACGATGATTGCGACAATCTCGGTGCCGTCCAATGAGCCGCCCGCACGCATAATCAATCCGACGCCGATACCGTCAATTATTCCGCCGAAAATCGCCGCAAGGAACGGATCGTTCGTGACCTGCGGATATTGCCCTATAACTTCCGACCAGACGCTCAAAAAGCAAATTGCAACAATCGTCGCGATGACAAAATCTTTGCCGATTTGCTTGTACGCCAGCCACAGGAACGGAATGTTGAACGCAATCAGGAAGACGCCCAGCGGTAAGCCCGTGACGTATTGCGCCATAATCGACAGACCGACAACGCCGCCGTCAATGACTTCGTTCGGGATTAGGAAAAGTTCCAGACCAGCCGCCGCAATCACCGCGCCGATACACAGCTGAAGATACTTTCTGACGTAAGCGGAAGTGCCGCCACGTTGAATTTTTTTATCTGCCAAACAAATCACCTCGCGACGATTATAAAGCACGCGTCAAGACTCCGCAACGAAATTTCCCACGAACGCAGGAATTTTTAAAGCAATTAGGAATTAGGAATGTGGAATGTGGAATTGTCTTGTAATTCCTGATTTCCAATTATTAATCGGCTTGGAGGATATGAAATGTTAAAATCCTACGACGTGACTGAACTGCGCGCCGGCATGAAAGTCGGTCGGGCTGTCAAAGACATCGACGGCACGACGATTATCAAAAGCAACGTAACTCTCACAAGCGAAATGATTGATCGTTTGCGCGGCAAAAATGTTTTCTCTGTCTATATCGACGTAACGCCCGAAGATTACACGCCGGTCGCCAATAATCAAGAACATTTAATCGACGTCGAGTTCCTAGCGTGCTACAAAAATTGTTTCAGAGCAACGCAAAATCTTTACTACGGCTTCGCGAACACCGGCAAGCTCGACAAAAACGAATTGGCTGAACTTATTCGCGCGGAAAATATTGCTGAACTCTGCGATGACGGTGCCAAGTCCGTCACGCAAATTCACAACATAAAACGCGACGGCGACTATGTCATTCACCACGCGCTGAACGTCGGGATTCTTGCGGGCATTATGGCGCATTGGCTCAATTATAAATCAAACCAGGTCGGCGAACTCGTTATGGCGGGTCTGCTCAGCGAAATCGGTAAAATGAAAGTTTCCAAAGCAATCCTCAACAAAACCGGCAAACTCGACGATGAAGAACTTGCCGAAGTCAGAAAACATGTCGTCTTCGGTTACGCAATGTTGCTCGAATCGCCGCTGAAAAATTTGCGCAACGTTCTAATGGGCGTACTTCATCACCATGAACGTTGCGACGGTTCAGGTTATCCAAGCGGGCTCAAAGGTCCCAAAATCAGCGACTTCGGCAAGATTATCGCTGTGCTCGACATATACGACGCAATGGCTACCAATCGTTCCTATGCAAAACGCAACTCCCCGTTCGACATCGTCAAGGTTTTGTACGGCGACGTTCTCGCCGGCAAGCTTGATACTCTCTTCGGCGTCGTCTTCATGAGAAATCTTTTGCAGGCTCTCAACGGCAGTTGGGTCGGGCTCAGCGACGGTCAACGCGCCAAAATTGTTTATATCGACGATTCCCGCGTGACGGCTCTGCCTATCGTGCAAACGTCCAAAGGCGACTTCATTGACCTCAACCGCCAAAGTGAATTGAAAGTTGACGCGCTGTTGACTGCCAACGAAGTTTGAGGTTCGCGCATGAAAACTTTGATTAACGGGCGATTGATTCTGCCCGACGTTAACGGCGACTTCAAAATCTGCGCGGACAAGTCGTTGACGTTCGACGAGAAAATAATTTCAATCGGCGCAATTCCCGACGACAGCGAAATTATCGACGTTCAAGGTTTGTTCGTTGCGCCAGGCTTTATCAACGTGCACATTCACGGAGCGGCGGGCTTCGACACGATGGACGACGATCTTGACGCACTGAAAAAGTTCGCTGAGTTCCTGCCGAAAACAGGCGTCACAAGTTTTCTGCCAACGACGATGACAATGCCGCTCGACAAAATTTATCGGGCACTCGAACGAATTCGCGCAGGGAAAAATTTTTCTCGCGGCGCAAAAATTCTCGGTGCCAACGTCGAAGGTCCGTTCATCAGCAAAAAATTCAACGGTGCACAGGCTGAAGAAAATATTTTGCCCGCAGATTTCGCGCTGATTGCGGATTTTGTCGACGTGATTAAAATTATCACCGTCGCGCCCGAATTGCTCGACTTCAGCTTTATTGACCGTTGCCGCGAAAAAAATATCGTCGTGTCAATCGGGCACAGTGCCGCCGATTACGACACGGCTTTAGCGGCGATTAATCGCGGAGCACGTCACATCACGCACCTTTTCAACGCGCAGACAGGTTTACATCACAGGCGACCCGGTATCGTCGGAGCGGCTCTCGATTCGGACGCGATTGTCGAACTCATTGCCGACAACATTCACGTTCACCCCGCCGCGCAAAGACTCGTTGCCAAGTGCAAGCCGCGCAGTGAAATTATTTTGATTACGGATTCGTTCAGAGCGTGCGGGCAACGTGACGGGCAACGTGACGTTGCATCCAATGGGTCTGCCCCGCAACCGCTCAACTGCCGTAATTCATCAATCACCTGCGATTTTACTACTGAACTCGGCGGACAAAAAGTTTTCGTCACGGGCGAACGCGCTGTTTTGGCTGACGGGACACTTGCGGGGAGCGTCGCGCCGATGAATGACGTTCTTAAAAAATTTTGCACAAACACCGGCTTTGACGTTGCCGCAACCGTCGAACTCGTCACGAAAAATCCCGCCGTCGAACTCGGACTTTTCGACACGTTGGGAAGTTTTGAGGTCGGCAAGTCGGCTGACATCACGATTTTCGACGACGATTTTAAAATCAAAGCGACGTGGATTAACGGCAACTAACCGAGGTTGACAACCGAGTCGGCGAATCGAATCACGGCGTCCCTGTGCGTGGCGATGATTATCGTCTTGCGCAGGGAAATTTTTTTTATCAGCGCGAGAACTTTTTGTTCGGTGAGAGCGTCGAGACCGGCCGTCGGTTCGTCGAGCAAAATTATCGGCGAATTTTTGAGCAGAGCGCGAATCAATCCGAGCCGTTGCAGTTGTCCGCGGCTCAATTTTTGTTTTGAACTCAAATCCAGCGGCAAATTCAGTTCGGACAAAAAATTTTTCAGTTCCGTGTCGTCGAGCGCGTCAAAAATCGTGAAATTGTCTTTCAATGTCGCGTCGAACAGGTGCGGAGCTTGTGGCGCGTAGGAAATTTTCGACAGCAAAGATTTTTTTTCCACCCGCGAAGTCGGCAACTCGTTCCAAAAAATTTTGCCGGCAGTCGGTTGCAAAAGTCCCGCCAAAAGTTTCAGCAACGTCGACTTGCCCGCGCCCGATTCGCCGATTAACGCTGTGACTTTGCCCGCCGCGAATGCCAAGCTCACGTGTTCCAATGTCGGCAAATTTTTTCGCGGATATGCAAAGCTCACATTGTCGAGTGTGATTGCCGGTGGCATTAAAATTTTTCCGATTGAGCCCGAAATTTTTTCCGTGTCAACCAAAAATTTTTTCAGACGTTCGATTGACGACCGCGCGGAAATTGTCACGTGGAACGCCACGCCGAGTTTTCTTATCGGCAAAAAAAATTCGGGAGCAATCAGCAACAAAAATAACGCCGCGTGAAATTCGATGCCGCCCGCGACCAGTCGAAGCCCTAACGTCACGGCGACCAGCGCGATTGACAGCGTGATGATTAATTCCAGCGCGAACGACGACACGAACGCCAATTTGAGCACGTCGAGCGTTGCGGCGGACGATTTTTGTGACGCCTCACGGATTTTCTTTGCGCCCGCGTCGAGCCGATTGAACATTTTCAGCGTCGTGATTGCCGATAACAATTCGCGGAAATCGCCGTTGAGTTTTTGCAGTTCAGCCCACGCGCGAACATTTTTTTCGGCGGTTGACTTGCCAATCAGCCACAACAGCACCGGCGCAATCGGCAACGTCAAAAGCAAAATGCCCGCCGTCAATAAATCCGTGACTGCCGCGCAGATGATGAACATCGGCAGGAAAATTATCGTCGAGGCGATTTGCGGCGCGACTTTCAAAAAAAATTCGTCGAGCGATTGCACCGTGTCGAAAATCAACGTCAAGAGTTCGCCGCTCGGTGTCGCCTTGATGAAAATTTTCTCGTGAATTGATTTTCGGAAGGTCGTTTGAACGTTCGCGGACATTCGGGCGAAAAATATTTCTGCGCGGCTTGCGATGATGAATCTTCCCGCGAAAAATCCGAACGTTGCTAACAAAATTTTTTCCGACGGCGCGTTGATGAAGCTGACCAAAAAATTTGCGGCGAGCAAAATAAAAAATCCTTCGACGAGTTTGCACGCGGCAATTTCGACTAGGATTTTTCGTTCGGATTTCAGCGTCATCATTCCACATTCCTAATTCCTAATTCCACATTAAAAAAAGTTCAGCTGTCAACGCAGAAACCTGACTTCAATCCGAAGCTGCGCTACAATAACCTCTCGTTGCTGCGTATGCCCTGGCGAGATTGTCAGTACAGTTAGTGTTCGGCGAAACCAAGTCTCTGCGTTCACAGCTGAGACTTTCAATATTCAATTTGCGCGAAACGCAAGTAAGAATGCAATTCCTGGCGGAGAGTGAGGGATTTGAACCCTCGGTACGCTATCAACGTAACACACGATTTCCAGTCGTGCTCCTTAAGCCGCTCGGACAACTCTCCGCGACACTTGCGCAGTTTACCATTCAAAATCTTTGCTGTCAAGAAGTTTTTCAAGCGCGGGCGGAAAATGCTATAATGGCGGCAACGTCACGAAAATTTTTTGAAAGGTTGATTCAATGATTAAAGACGCTTTTAAAACGCTGGAGTTCGATAAAATTCTGTCACGGCTTCGCGATTGCGCGACAAGCACTTTCGGCAAGGAATTGGCTGTCAAACTCAAACCCGACGACGATTTTGAGACCGTGCGCGAAAATTTATCGCTGACGACCGAGGCAGTTAAAATTTTTGCAGTGAGTTCGCCGCCGCTCGGAGGCTTTCGAGATGTTCGCGAGACGTTCAAAAAAATTTCGTTGGGAAGTGTCGCTGACGCTGAAGAACTTCTCGACGTGCTGTCGACGATGTACACAATGCGCCAAGTCAAAAATTTTTTCAAAGAAACCGACGTTGACGCGCCGCAACTCAAATCACGCGCCATGGAAATTGAAATTCTCGGCAACTTGGAACGTCAGCTTGACAACGCGATTGATGAACACGGAGCAATTCGCGACACGGCAACTCCCGAACTCCAAAAAATTCGCCGCGACTTGCGCAATGCTCAAAGCCGAATCAAATCCGAGATTTTCGACATTCTGCACGACGCCAGCAAGCAAAAATTTTTCCAGGACGCGATTGTCACCATGCGCGGCGACAGGTACGTTTTGCCCGTCAAACTCGAATACAAGGCGCAATTTCAAGGTATCGTGCACGACCAATCCGCGACGGGCGCGACCGTTTTTATTGAGCCGATGAGCGTCGTGAACTTGAATAACAGCGTCAAGGAACTCGAAGCCGCCGAACGCCACGAAGTCATGAGAATTCTGCGCAACTTGAGCGACGCCGTTAAAAAAAATCTCGACGTGCTCACGAACAACATAAAAATTTTGGCGGAAGTGGATTTACTCTTCGCGAAGGCACGCTTTGCTCGCGAACTCAACGCCACGGAGCCATTGCTCGAAAATTTTACGGACTTAAAATCTGCGCGGCACCCGCTGATCGATTCAAAAATCGTCGTGCCGGTCGATATACAACTCGGCGAAAATTTTTCAATGCTACTCGTCACGGGACCGAACACGGGCGGCAAAACCGTTTGCATGAAGACGCTTGGATTGCTGGCTTTGATGACGCAATCGGGATTGTACATTCCTGCGGCGCACGGCTCAAGAATCGCGGTCTTCACGAACATTTTCGCGGACATCGGCGACGAACAATCCATTGAGCAAAGTTTATCGACGTTTTCGGCGCACATGAAAAAAATCGTGGCGATTCTCGACGACGTGACGGCAACGGATTTAGTTTTGCTCGACGAAATCGGCGCGGGCACTGACCCCGACGAAGGCGCGGCGTTGGCAATGGCGATACTCGAAAAACTTTTGCAAATCGGCGCGGCGACCATCGCGACAACGCATTATTCCGAACTGAAAACTTTCGCGTACTCGACTGACGGTATCGAAAATGCTTGCGTCGAATTCAACGCGGAAACTCTCCGACCGACTTACAAGCTGTTAATCGGCATTCCTGGCGCGAGCAACGCTTTTGCAATCAGCCGACGTCTCGGCTTGCCGCAAAGTGTAATTCTTCGCGCAAAACAACTCATCACCGCCGACCACGCTAATTTTGAGCGCGTAATTTCTGCACTCGAACAGGAACGCATGACTTTTGAACAACGCAACGCCGAAATTTTTGAGCGTCAACAGCAAGTCATCAAGCACGAGAAAAAAATTGCTGAAATGCGCGACGAGATTGCCAAGACGAAGGGCGACATTATCCGCAAAGCGAAAGAAAAATCCGCCGCAATGGTTCGCGAGACCAAACGCGAGGCTGAAGAAATTATCGCCGCACTTAAAGAACAATTCGACGACGCAGGCATTAAACGTCGGCAACAGGTCATTCAACAATCGCGCGACAAACTCCGCGAGGCTGAAATCGATTCGGCGACGGGAATCATTGCGGAAAAACACGTCGGCACGCGCATCGACAAGAAAAAAATTTTCGTCGGCGACACGGTTTATATCAAGCCGCTCGACCAGAAAGGCACCGTGCTTGCAATCGAAAAGGACGGCGACGAACTCAGCGTGCAAATCGGCGCAATGCGCACGACCGTCAAAACTTCTTCGTGCCGATTCGTCAGCCGCAATCAACAGCAAGAACTTCCGCCGCCGACAACGAATCAAAATCGCGGCACACTCGGACTGTTGCAGAAGGCGGCGACCGTCACACGGAGCATTGATATTCGCGGCATGACCGTCGACGAGGCTGAACACATTTGCGGCAAATTCATCGACGACGCTCAAATTTCCGGACTCAAGCAAATTCTGATTATCCACGGCAAAGGCACGGGTGCGTTGCGGCAAGGCGTTCACGAATTTTTGCGAAGAAGCGGTGCTGTCGCGAACTTCCAATTCGCTGACTTGGACGAAGGCGGCACCGGCGCGACGCTCGTCACGATAAAATAATTTTTTGGAGATGATAAAATGCCTCTGCAAATCGTTCGCGACGACATCATCAACATCAAAGCCGACGCAATCGTCAACAGCGCGAACCACAAGCCGATTATCGGCAAAGGCACCGAAGGCGCGATTTATCTTGCCGCAGGTAAAGAAAAGTTGCTTGCCGCACGCGAGGCAATCGGCGTGATAAATTTCGGCGACGCCAAGATAACGCCCGCATTCGACTTGCCCGCGCAGATCATCATTCACACAGTCGCGCCGATTTGGAACGGCGGCACTTCGGGCGAAGTCGGGCTTTTGCGTTCGTGTTACAAAAAATCTCTCGGTCTTGCGCTTGAAAACGGTTGCAAGAGTGTCGCCTTCCCGATTTTGGCGACGGGCATAAACAATTTCCCGCAAGACGCCGCGTTGAAGATTGCCGTCAACGAGATTCAAAATTTCCTGTTCGATCATGAAATGTTTGTGATTCTTGCGGTGTTCGGCAGGAAAATTTTTGAACTCAGCCAAAAAATTTTTCATAACGTCGTTGAGGTCGTCGAGGACAAATTTGTCGCTTCGGCGGAGCTCAAAGAATACAGCGGCGGTCTGAAATATCTGCGCGGCTTGCAAAAGCTGAACATCCCCGACAAAAATTTCGGCAAAAATTTCCGCGAGCAACTGCTTGAACTGATTAAAAGTCGCGGGCTGAAAAATTCTGCGGTGTACACTGCCGCCAACGTCAGCGCGAAAGTTTTTTCCGACATTCGCACGAAAGAAAATTATCAGCCGAGCAAGAAAACTGCAACCGCTTTTGCCCTTGCGCTTGAGTTGCCGCTTGACGAGGCGCAAAACTTTTTGGCGGCGGCAGGTTACACGCTTTCAGACGCAATCGAATTGGACGCGGCGATAATTTCTTGCATTCGGCGAAAAATTTTTGACATTGACGCCGTGAACGATGAACTTTACGAAAAAAATCTTCCGACATTTTAAATTCACTTGCGAAGTTAAGACATTGCTCGCGCTTTTATGTACAATGCAACCATAAAATTTTGCGGGAGGCGATTTTCCGATGAGGAAGTTTTTGGTTGCGTTGACGATAATTTTTGCCATTTTGTCGACGAATTGCGGTTCTGCTGACGAAAAAGTTTTCAGCATTACGCCCGAAGAATTCATGCAAAGATACAATGCCAATCTCGACAAATGCATTCCGAACGCCGAATTGCGCAAAAATCTTAAACTGCAAGGCTTTGAGCCGGTGAGCATGAACGGGGATAAAATCGGTGTCTCTTTCAAGACAAGTCAAAAATATTTGGCGATGGAAGTTTTATTCGGCAAATCAGGTAATATTTTGACGGTTCATGAGCCGTTACACGACGAAATTGTTTCGCATGCCGTGAATTTTAAAATCATGTGCGGCGTCGGTGCATATTCGATTCATGGCGACGCTGACCCCGAACTTTGGCGTTGGAATGAAACCGCCGTGACGATTAATAATCTCTTCAAGGCATTTGACAGCGGAAATCTTTCGCCGAAAGTAAGCCGCGACGGAATCACTTGTAGCATCAATGCCGGTCTCGGCGACTTCGGGAATAAAATTTCGGGCGATTCGATTTGTTTTTCCGCACGGGCGACCGATTGACAACAAATAATTTTTTGGAGGTATCGTTATGACGATGAAAGATTTTTCCAAGGGCAAACCGCTAAGCACAAGCGATGCGGCTCGTCAAAAGGCGCGTGACTTTGCTGCAACTTTCGCGACCAAAGAGGATTTTTGGCAGGCTCTTAAAAAACTCGGATTCAGTTGGCGCGGCGAAGACTCCGTTCCGCAAATCGTTGACATGTGGGCGCACAATGCATTGGCGGCGGCGATTGATATGGGTTACGACCCCTTTGCCGACAAAAAAATATGAACTGCGGCTTGATAATCCCGACGCTCAACGCGGGCGCACAATTCCAAACGTTGCTTGAACAAATCGCCGCGCAGTCATTGCAGACGCGAAAATTAATCGTCGACAGCGAATCAACTGACGAAACCGTTCGGCTCGCGGAAAAGTTCGGCGTCGACGTGCTGACAATCCCGCGCAAAACTTTCAATCACGGCGCGACACGACAGCTTGCATTGGAAACTTTGCTTGAGCGCGTGCCGCTTGACGTGATAATTTTTTTGACGCAGGACGTTTTGCTCCGCGACAACGAATCGCTCGCGAAGCTGGTAAAAATTTTCGGCGCGGATAAATCGGTCGGTTTAAGCTACGGTCGACAACTGCCGCACGTCAACGCCACCAACGAGGCGAAATTTCTGCGGGCGTTCAATTATCCTGCCGAAAGCCAACTGCGCTCCTTCGACGACAGAAAAATTTTTGGGCTGAAGACGGCGTTTGCGTCGAATTCGTTCGCTGCGTATCGTGTTGACGCGCTCGAAAGTGTCGGCGGTTTTCCGAGTCACGTGCCGTTGAGCGAAGATATGTTCGTTGCGGCGAAGATGTTGCTTGACGGGCGGAAAATTTTTTATGCGGCGGACGCTCAAGTTTTCCACAGCCACAATTACACTGCCGCGCAGGAATTTCGTCGTTACGTGGAGATCGGAAAATTCCACGCGCAAGAGCCGTGGATTCGCGAGACGTTCGGTTCGGCTGAAGGTGCCGGCAAAAAATTCGTCTTGATGAAACTTTCCGCGCTTGCAAAAAAAAATCCCCTCGACTGCTTCGGAGCAATCTTTAGGGACGCCGCAAAATTTTTCGGCTATCGAGTCGGCAGGCTCAAAGGTTGAGTTTGAACTGTTTAGAATTTAATCTCCATAAGCCACGCTAATTCTTTCGGCAAATTTTCGGGACGCTCACGGAATCGCGCTTGAATAATCTGCCACGTCAGCGAACGATATTTGAAGTCGGGCTTTTGAAAATCCGCGCGCATTTTCTCCAACGTGTCCGCCGTGTACGTCGTGAAACCGTAATCAACGGGGTTGTCACCTTCCGCCAAAATGCCGCAGATCGTCCGATAACATTTTTCGCAAGCGCAACAGTTCTTGCCGCCTTCGGACTGCCAACAAACTCGCAACGGAATCGTTTTGCCCGTGCGCTGCCTGTAGTTGCAAATTCGCCGAATTTTTTCTTGGCGATTGAAGTCGTAGCCGTCGTGAATCGTCACGCATTTTCCAACGCGAACGTGATTGTCAATCGTCGGGTTCGAGGCGCAGGTGTAGTCTGTGTATTCGCGGCTGAAACTCGACGCCATGTAAACTTGCTTGAGTCGTTGCAAGTAGGCGTAGGGCGCGACGTGACTGATTATGCCGATGCCGTGTTGAAAGCCGTGCCACCAGCCGTCATTTGCAAGCGGTTGGACGTATTTTGACAGCAGCCCTTCGTTGAGGACGCGGCGGAACGTCGAGGCGATTAACAGATTTTTGCATTGGAATTGAGCGGCAATATCTCGCGCGTGTTGTCGGACGAGATTGCAACCGTCAATGTCACTCAACTTCACGTCCGCGCCGAACAGCGTGATAAGTGTGGGATGTTCTTCCGCGTGAGCAATCAGCGTGTCGAAAGAATCTGCACCGCCGCTGAAAAATGTCGCGGTCTCGTCGCTGACTTCGTAGTTGTGCTTGATGAGCTTGCCGACGGTCAATTTCCCGCCGAACTTTATGCGCGGGTACATGTCGACGTAACCTTTTTTGATTTCGGCAAGATGTTCGTAAAAATCGTTGTCCAACTCGTCAACGACAATTTCCGCGTCAAAAACCCACGCAATCGGCAAGACGTTGCACAAGAACGGAATCACGGCAATATCTTTCGGCGTGCGGGAAATGTCCGCGTTGTAGCTGACGTAAAATTCTGCGCCGCTGAAAACTTTCTTTAAGCTACCGTCGACGCTGTACTTGTAAGTGATTCGGCGTTTGTCAATGTTTATCGCGTCGAGTTTGATTCTGCGGACGGCGGGCGGCAAAATATTTTTGTTCGTGCCGAAAATTTTGTTCAGCGCACGAGTAAATTTTTCGCGGCTGTCAGTGTCGAATTTGACGTTGAGCGCGTCGGAAGTCTCGACTTCTGCGGCGGCGGCAAAATAATTTTCGTCGATGAAATTTTGCATGTCGGCTAATGTGCGGTCTTCGGCGGAAAAAATCATCGGCAGATTTTTGAACCACGCAATGCCCGAAGAAATTTTCGTGTCGAGCGACTTGAACGCAAGAACCGGCGTTCGCGTGATGAACGAGAAAATTACGCCGTGAAATCTGTCCGTGATGACGAGCTTACTTGCGCGAATCTTCATCAGCATGGCGCGAACTTTTTCTTCGCGATTGTCGGGAGTGATGCTCTCGTTGAGGACGGTGTCGGCGGTCTCGAACGGAATTTTTTTCTCGGCAAGATATTTCTGCAGGCTTTGAATTTTTTCTTCGTCGCGAACTTTTTCTTTGTCGCCGCGAAGAATGAACAGTACGCCCTTGCGGTCAATGTCAACGTCGTCGGTGATTCCCTGCAGAACCGTCACAGTGTCGGGCAGAAGATAACTTTTAACCTGCGGGAAAAATTTCTGTGCGAAATCGAAACTGTTCTTGTCGCGCGTCATGATGTGCAAATCTTTGTGCGCGTTGTAAATTTTTTGACTGGTCGCGAGCTGAGCGCGTCCGTCGTCGTCGGCTGTGAAGTGAATGCTTTGCGGGAAGACGACAATTTTATTTTCGGGGAACTTTTTCACGATGAAACGGCGTAATTTCTCGTTGTTGAGCCACAAGTTGCCGAAGTTGCCGCCGCCAATCAAAAATATCGCGTCCGTGCGACGAACATATTTTTCCCAGCCGAGTTTCATGAATGCTTTGCCGAATTCGCCGAAGAAAAAACTGCGTGGAATCTCGACAATTTCATGAGTCGGGAAATAATTTCGCAGAACGCGCAATTCGCCCAGAGCAATCGCTTGGTCGCCGAGGTTGCCATGTTCGGGCGTGCCGATGAGAAAAATTTTCTTTGCGTCGGATTTTATCGTCGCCATGAATTTCAAAAGCGCGGGTTGCTTGTCGATGAACATTGTCATGGAAGTTTGTAGCTGTTTATTTTGTTGCGCGAGCTGTTGAGCTTTCAACGTCACGGCTTTTGAGCGTTTTTGATAGAAATGAAAATAGTTGAAGAAAAATCTTACGAACGGCTCATCAGCACCGAAGGACGGCTGTAAAATTTTCTTGACGGCATTGTTAACGCTGAGCTTGATTTTGTCGCTACCGTAGTATGGCGCGGTGTGATTGTTGGTGAATCTGCTGAACAACACCATCATGAACGAGTCGCGCCACGAATCATTTTTGTCGGAGCGCGGAACTTTTTCGTCCAAAATTTTTTCAACGTACTCGCCGACAAGCACGAGACTTTCGACGCCCTGCTTGAAACGTTTCGCCTCGAACGAGCGCATAATCGAACCCGGGCGCAACAGATGAACGTAAAATGCCTCGTGCAAAATGTAATATTTTTTGGCAAAACAAAACAGCGCGAAGCTGAACGGCTCGTCCTCGGAAATTATCGGCAGGAATTCAATCTGATTCTTTTCGAGAAAATCTTTTCGGCAAAAGCACAGCCAGGCATTGGAGCGTGTGTCGTAAGTTTTCCAGTGCTTGTCCAGACGATATTTCACGTCGTTCCGCAAAAAGCCTTCCTGCGAATAACCTTCCCAGCGCAAAGTTAACGTGCCTTTGCCGACAGGATCGTTGTCGTTCTGAACGAGTTCGTAACGTCCAGCCGCGTGAACGACATCAGCATTATTTTTTTCGGCGGCGTTGAAAAATTTTTCCAAAGCGTCGGGCAAAAGATAATCGTCGCTGTCGAGAAAGTAAACATATTTGCCGCGAGAAGTTTTAATGCCGGTATTTCGCGCGGCACCGAGTCCGAGATTTTCTTTGTGGCGCACGATGCGAACTTTTTTGTTGTCGCCGTAAATTTTTTTGCAAAGCTTAAAGCAATCGTCGGGCGACGCGTCATCCACCAAGATAACTTCAAAATCTTTGAACGTCTGCTTCAACACGCTGTCGACGCAAAATTTTATGTACTTCTCGACGTTGTACATCGGCACGATAACTGAAACGCTCGGATTTTTTGCCATTTCATCACCTCAAAAATTTCATGTGTTGTCAATGACGGTTTGGATTATCGCAACAACATCGGCGGCGGCGTTCCCCGTGTTGAAGGGCTTGACCTTGGCGACGAATCTCTTGACCTGCTGTTCGGTCGTGTTGAAATTTTTTACAGCGTCAAAAAGTTCGTCACTGCTCCGATTAATTTTATACGGCAACTCGAAATACAGCGGCTTGAGACTGCCGTCGTTCGTGCGGTCGTCAATGTCCTCGGCGTAGAGAAAAATTTTTTTGCCAGCACAAATGCCGTCGAAAATCGCGGGAGAATAGTCGCTGACAATCGCGTCGGCAATCAAAATCAATTTCTGTTCGTCGGGATAATCGGTTGCGTCAATGATGTTCGCCCCGTCGAGTTTGCAACGTGTCACGAGTGTCCATTTGCCGCCGAATTTTTCTTTGAGCACGTCGAGAAGTTTTTTAGCGTCTAGTGAAGCGTTAGCGTCGTAAATCGGCGTGTACAGGACGATTTTGCTGAAGCGAGGGACGTTTAATTTTTTCTTGACACGTGCGGCAAGTTTGTCGTCACGGCGGAAGAAAATGTCGTTGCGAGGCAGACCGCACTTGAGAATTTCGCCGTCGAAATCGAACATTTGCTTGAAGTCGTCGAATTGCTCTTGAGTGTTCGCCATCATCAAATCAATCGTCGCGCAGGAAACGTTCTGTTCGCCGCGCAGAAAGTCAGTGCCGCTGTGCCACGTCATGATAAAAAATTGACCGTCCTTTTTGTTCGGGAAGGGCAAAATTTTATTCGTGTTCGTCACGACGATTTTGGCGGTCGCAAGCTCGAACATCGAATCCAACGTGCCGTAGCGAACTTTGCGGATTTTGTCGGGCATGGAAGCGTTCGCGTCGTTGACGAGCCAAACCAAATCGAACGGCAACTTTTGACGCAAAATTTCTTCGGCAATGTATTTCGGATTGCAACCGTAACCTTTGCCTTCGCAATTCACGAAGACGATTTTTTTCCGCGAAATTTCCATGCGTGAGAATATCGCCAGTGTCTGCTCGGAAAGATTGTTGTTGATTCGCGTCAATGTTTCGGCTTGACGATTCAAGATGTGCGCGGCGTTGAAAAAATATTTCACGAAACTTTTCGCTTGCGGGAAAAACGGCGTCAAAGTCTTGTCGGCAAGTGCGTTCATGCTCGCATTCGTCAAAAGATTTTCGTAATGCGGCGCGGTGTAATTCGCGGCGACTCGTTGGAAGAACGTCGACAAAATATTTTCGCGCCACAAATCGTAATTCTGGAAACGCGGAACTTGGGCGAGAAACTTTTCGATGTACGCCGAACCGACAATCATTGAGCGGAGCCCGTCAAAAAATTTCTGCGCGGCATCTTCGGGCGAATCATTCAGCTTGCGCTTGACGTAGAACGGCGAATTCAGCACGTAATAGCGTTCCGCCAAACAGAAAAGCGCGAAATTAAACGGCTCGTCCGCCGCCGCGATGTCCAAAAAATTTATGCCCCAACGTTCGAGAAAATCTTTTCGGCAAAAGCACTGCCACGCGTTTGAATTCGTCGCACTGTTGCGCCAATGATTATCCATCCTGTAAAGAAAATTATTTTTCAGCAAGCCGTCACGCGAATAATCATCGCACCGAAGCCACAAATTTTCATTGCTCACTGGCTCGACGGCGTCTTGATTGAATTCAAACCAACTCGACACGTGAACGATCTCGGCGTTAAATTTTTCGGCGGCAGTGGAAAATTTGTTCAGCGCGTACGGCAAAATAAAATCCTCGCCGTTGACGAAGCAGATGTATTTTCCCGACGCGAACTTCATGCCGGTATTGCGGGCGACAGCCGTGCCCGAAAATTTTTCGTGCCGCAAGATTTTGATGTTGGGATTGTCGCCGTAAAGTTTTTGACAAAGTTCAAAGCCGCCGTCACGCGAGGCATCGTCCACCAAAATAATTTCAAAGTGTCGCAGTGTCTGTTCCAAGATACTGTCAACGCATTTTTTTATGTAAGGCTCCGCATTGCGCAAA
Organism: uncultured Selenomonadales bacterium; assembly: GCA_947165145.1. Lineage (GTDB taxonomy): Bacteria > Bacillota > Negativicutes > Selenomonadales > Selenomonadaceae > Quinella. The sequence goes on along the minus strand of CAMUZG010000004.1, from coordinate 5,459 downwards.
GACACAACGACGGAAACAATCGGATCGGTTGCCACGACCATTCCTCCCTGAAAAAATTTTCCTTCGGCATGCGGATTGAATTATATTACAGCCGAAAATTTCCCGCAAGAATTTTTCATAATGACTCGTTGACGGCACAAAAAAATCGACTTCGCCAAATGACGGAGCCGATTTTATTTTTGCGGTTGACAGATTATTTTTCGAGATTGACGGGCGCGGCGGCTTTGAAGACGAAATTTTTCCCGTCGAAGTCGATTTCAACGGTACTGCCTTCCTTGACGTTACCCGCGATAATTTTCTTGCTGAGTTCAGTCTCGACCGTGTGCGTCAAAAATCTTTTAAGCGGACGTGCGCCGAAGTTTGCGTCAAAGCCTTGTTCGCTGAGCGCGTCGACAGCCGCCGCCGTCCACGTGAGCTGAACGTTGATTTGTTTTTCGAGACGCTCGCTTAAGTTCTTCAGCAAAATCTCCGCGATTGCTTTGACTTGTTCTTTTGCCAACGATTTGAAGACAACGATGTCGTCGACACGGTTTAAGAATTCGGGGCGGAAATAATTTTTCAACATTTCCTTGATGATTGACTCAGCCTCGGCGAACGCCTTGTTCGTGATGAATCCGATTTTCGCGCGTTGAAGAATTTCCTGCGAACCGAGATTGCTCGTCATGATGATAACGGTGTTCTTGAAGTTAACGACGCGCCCTTTGCCGTCAGTCAATCTGCCGTCGTCGAGAATTTGCAACAGGACGTTGAAAATGTCGCGGTGAGCTTTTTCGATTTCGTCAAGCAGAATGACGCTGTACGGACGCCGACGAACTGCCTCGGTTAATTGCCCGCCTTCATCGTAGCCGACGTAGCCAGGAGGTGCGCCGATTAGACGTGCAACGGTGTGTTTCTCCATGTATTCCGACATGTCGACGCGAATAATGCTACGTTCGTCGTCGAAAAGAGCTTCCGCCAAAGTTTTGGCAAGTTCGGTTTTGCCGACGCCTGTCGGACCGAGAAAGATGAACGAACCTATCGGACGATTCGGGTCTTTGATACCTGCACGTGCGCGGAGAATTGCCTCGCTGACGACTTTAACGGCTTCGTCTTGACCGACAACGCGTTCGTGCAAAGTGTCTTCAAGGTGCAGAAGTTTTTCGCGCTCGCCCGTCAACATTTTGGCAAGGGGAATGCCCGTCCATCTGCTGACGACTTTGGCAATGTCTTCTTCGCCGACTTCCTCTTTCAAAAGTTTTTCGTCGGACTGCGCGGCAATCTCGTCCTCGAATTTTTTAAGCGTGTTAATGAGTTGGGGCAACTTGCCGTATTTGAGTTCGGACGCCTTTTGCAGGTTGTAAGCGCGTTGAGCAGCCTCAATTTCGCTGTTGACGGCGTCTATTTCCTTTTTAATTGCACGAACACGCAGGATTGATTGCTTTTCGGCTTCCCATTTGTCGCGCAGAACTTTTTCGCGAGCTTTGAGCTGTGTGATTTCCTCGACGATTGACTTAAGCTTTTCTTTTGACGCGGAGTCCGATTCTTTTTTGAGTGCCTGCTCTTCGATTTCGAGTTGCATGATTTTACGGCGAATCTCGTCAATCGGGGCAGGCAACGATTCAATTTCCGTGCGGAGTTTAGCCGCCGCCTCGTCGACCAAGTCAATCGCCTTGTCGGGCAAAAATCTGTCGGAGATGTAACGGTCGCTGAGTGTCGCCGCGCTGACCAAAGCCGCATCGCGAATTCTGACGCCGTGATGAACTTCGTAACGTTCCTTGATGCCGCGCAGAATTGTAATCGTGTCCTCAACGCCAGGTTCGCCGACCATGACGGGTTGAAAACGTCGTTCAAGGGCGGTGTCTTTCTCAATGTATTTGCGGTATTCATTGAGCGTCGTCGCGCCGATACAACGCAATTCGCCGCGAGCCAACATCGGCTTGAGAATGTTGCCGGCGTCCATTGCACCTTCAGCTTTGCCCGCGCCAACGACCGTGTGAACTTCGTCGATAAACAGCAGGATTTGTCCGTCAGACTTGGTGATTTCGTTGAGGACAGCTTTGAGACGTTCCTCGAATTCGCCGCGAAATTTTGCGCCCGCAATCAACGAGCCCATATCCAACGCGTAAAGAGTTTTGTTCTTGAGCGATTCGGGAACGTCGCCCGCAACGATACGCCGCGCGAGACCTTCAACGATTGCCGTTTTGCCGACGCCCGGTTCGCCGATGAGCACGGGATTATTTTTCGTGCGCCGCGATAAAATTTCAATCGTGCGTCGAATTTCTTCGTCGCGACCAATGACAGGGTCGAGCTTGTTTGCACGAGCCGCCGCCGTCAAATCGCGTCCGAACTTCGACAAGCTTTGATAAGTTTCTTCGGGATTTTCGCTGGTAACGTTCTGCTTGCGATGTTTTTTAATCGCGGCGTCGATGTTGTCTTTGAAAAGGTTGTATTCCTTTGCGAGGTCTTGAACTTCGCGTTTGCCGTCCGTCGCCAAGGCAAGTAGCAGATGTTCCGTGCTGATGTATTCGTCTTTCATTGCCGCAGCATATTCACGAGCTTTGCCGACAACACGAGCTAAGTCGACGCCCATTGACAGCCGCTCTTGTCCTTTGACTTGTGGGATTTTGTTCAGTTCCGCTTCGAGCTTGACTTTGAGCATTGGCAAATCGGTTTGACATTCTTGAAATATTGTCGCGAGCAAACCTTCGGGCTCCTTCGCCAACGCCAAAAGCAGATGAATCGAATTGAATTCTTGATGATATTTCATTGCCGCGAGCTGTTGCGCCGCCTGCAATGCCTGTTGTGCTTTCGCAGTGTATTTTTCGCCTGCCATAATCTATCACTCCTAATCGGTTGAATTCTCTTTGACGTGGCAAATGATAAACTCAAAAAAACAAAATGTCAATACGTCAAATGAATTTTTTTATCGATGCGCATCGGTTTAAATGTTGGCAAAAAAATTCCCCGCAATCTGCAGGGATTTTTCGTTCAAGTTATGAACGGCGCGATAATCGTCACGAACAGCGAGCCAATGCTGAAACCTTCAGCGACACTTTCACGGGCGACAATCGGCACACGCGCGACAGCTTTGTCACCGTAACGCAGAACAGCTTCGCCGAGAACTTTGCCTTCACGAATTCCGTTATCAGCGTCGATGACTTTCGGCAATTCGTAAGTGACTTTCAAAAGATTAGGGTCTTCGTTCGCCATAAGCGGGAAATTCAAACTTTCTTCAACGCCGACGCGAATGCTAGCCTGTTCACCGCCGCGCACGAAAATTTTTTTCGTCGAACGATCTTTGTCAATGCCGCTGACCATTCGGACGCGTTCAAAGCCGTAGTTGAAGAGAGCCTCGGCGTCGTCGAAACGGGTATCCTTGTCGGTTGCACGCATAACGATAGCGATTAACTCAACATCGCCGCGTTTTGACGACGCCGCAAGACATCCGCCCGCCGCAGTCGTCCAACCGGTTTTAATGCCGTTCGCGCCTTTGTACTTGCCTAAAAGTTCGTTCGTGTTGTTGAGCTCAGCCCATTTGTCGCGCGGATTAAGCCAATGAATCGACGTGCGTTTGAGCTCGACAAGTTTGCGGAAGTCGGGATTTTTCATGCAGTGAACAGCAATTCGCGCCATGTCCGCGGCTGTCGAATAGTGATTGCTGTCGGGCAAACCGTGAGGATTCGCGAAGTGCGAATACTTGCAACCTATAGCTTTTGCCTTGTCGTTCATCATTGCGGAAAAACCTGTCACACTGCCCGCGACGCTTTGAGCCAGAGCGACTGCGCCACCATTTTCCGAAACGAGCATTACAGCGGTCATCATGTCCATTGCGCTTACGGTATCGCCTTCGTTCCAGCTTAGCGTATTGTCCTCGGTTAGAACGGCTTGGCGGCTCATGACAATTTCTTCGTGCGGATCGAGTTTTTCCAGCGCGATTAGGCACGTTAACATTTTCGTCATTGACGCGGGTGCACGTTCGATGTCGGCGTTTTTTTCGTAAATGATTCTGCCAGTCTTGGCTTCAACGAGTATTGCGGATTCTGCCGTGATTTTCGGTTCGGTGACGGCTTGAGCGATTGAACTGACCGTCAAGACGACGACGGCGATTATCGACGCGAAAAATTTTTTCATGATTGTCTCCTGTAAAGTTAAAGGCGAGAGCTTGGGGACTCCCGCCTGGAAAATTTCTATGTTGGTCGGAACGACGAGACTTGAACTCACGACCTCTTCCACCCCAAGGAAGCGCTCTACCAAACTGAGCTACGTCCCGAACGCCTGTTACTTTAGCACAGCTTCAAAAATTTTGCAAGGACTTTTTTTTAGCAACGGCTTGCAAAAAATTTGCGCATTCGTGATATAATGCCCGAAAAAAATTTTTGGAGGGTTAATTCATGAGCATATTAGGAGCAACGGTCGTGCCGCACCCACCGATAATTTTGCCGGAAATCGGTCACGGCGAAGAAAAAAAAATTTCCGCAACAACAGCCGCTTACAAAGAAATCGCAAGCCGAATCGTCGCACTAAAACCAGAAACAATCATCATCACCAGCCCTCATTCGGCGATGTACGCGGACTACTTCCACATTTCGCCAGGCACTCAAGCTTCGGGCAACATGGTGCAATTCAGAGCACCGCAAGTCACGGTTAGAATACATTACGACCTAGCATTGGGGCAAAAAATTGCGGACGCCTCGTTGAACGTGGGGATACCTGCGGGCTTGCTCGGCGAACGAAATTCAAATCTCGACCACGGCACATTGATTCCTATAAGATTTTTGCAAGAGGCTGGACTCGACCTCGACCACGTGGAATTTTTGCGAATAGGACTTTCGGGCATGTCGGCGGTGATTCATTACAAATTCGGTCAAGCAATCGCGCAGGCTGTTGACGAACTCGAACGGAGAGTATTTATCGTGGCGAGCGGCGATTTATCCCACAAACTCAAAGAAGACGGTCCTTACGGTTTTGTGGCTGAAGGTCCCGTGTTCGATTCGCAGGTCATGGAAAATCTTAGCGGCGCGGACTTTTTCAAGTTGCTCACCATGGACGATAAAATTTGCAATCGTGCGGCGGAATGCGGTCTGCGTTCGTTTTGGATTATGGCGGGCGCACTCGACAAGACAGCCGTCACTGCCGAAAAACTTTCCTATGAAGGTCCGTTTGGCGTCGGATACGGCGTTGTCTATTTCAACGTCGGCGGTGAAGATTCGTCTCGTAATTTCGGCGAGCAACTCTCTTCCTTCAAGCAAGAAGAATTAAAAAAACGCAAGGAAGCTGAAGACGTTTTTGTTAAGCTGGCACGCTACAGCCTGGAAACTTTCGTTAAGACGCACAAACCCGCCGAAATGCCCGACGATGTACCTGCCGAGTTGCTTAATCGTCGTGCGGGAGCTTTCGTCAGTCTGCACAAAGACGGCAATCTTCGCGGCTGTATCGGCACGATTATGGCGACGCAGGACAATTTGGCGGAAGAAATTTTG
>CAMUZG010000003.1 GCA_947165145.1 uncultured Selenomonadales bacterium | reverse complement strand
CCGCAAACTTTTAATCAGCAACCACAAACTCAAAATCATCCGCAGACTTTTAATCAGCAACCTCAAACACAGAATCAGCCGCAAACATTCAATCAGCAACCACAAACTCAAAATCATCCGCAAACTTTCAATCAGCAACCGCAGGCTCAGAATCAGCCGCAAACTTTTAATCAGCAACCTCAAGCTCAGAATCAACCGCAAACATTCAATCAGCAACCTCAAGCGCAAAATCAACCGCAAACATTCAATCAGCAACCTCAAGCGCAAAATCAACCGCAAACTTTCAATCAGCAACCACAAGCACAGAATCAGCCGCAAACTTTCAATCAGCAACCACAAGCCCAAAATCAACCACAGACTTTCAATCAGCAACCTCAAGCTCAAAATCAGCCGCAAACATTCAATCAGCAACCGCAGGCTCAAAATCAGCCGCAAACATTCAATCAGCAACCTCAAGCTCAGAATCAACCGCAAACTTTCAATCAACAACCACAAGCTCAGAATCAACCGCAAACATTCAATCAGCAACCGCAGGCTCAAAATCAGCCGCAAACTTTCAATCAGCAACCGCAGGCTCAAAATCAGCCGCAAACATTCAATCAGCAACCTCAAGCTCAGAATCAACCGCAAACTTTCAATCAGCAACCTCAAGCCCAAAATCAACCGCAAACTTTTAATCAGCAACCTCAAGCCCAGAATCAGCCGCAAACTTTTAATCAGCAACCACAAACTCAAAATCATCCGCAGACTTTTAATCAGCAACCTCAAGCGCAAAATCAGCCGCAATCAATGAATCAGCAACCTCAAACACAGAATCAGCCGCAAACTTTCAATCAGCAACCGCAAGCTCAAAATCAACCGCAAACATTCAATCAACAACCACAAGCTCAAAATCAGCCGCAAACATTCAATCAGCAACCGCAAGCCCAAAATCAGCCGCAAACTTTCAATCAGCAACCACAAACTCAGAATCAGCCGCAAACATTCAATCAGCAACCACAGGCTCAAAATCAACCGCAAACTTTCAATCAACAACCACAAGCTCAAAATCAACCGCAAACTTTTAATCAGCAACCGCAGGCTCAGAATCAGCCGCAAACTTTCAATCAACAACCACAAGCTCAAAATCAACCGCAATCGTTCAATCAGCAACCTCAAGCTCAGAATCAGCCGCAAACTTTCAATCAACAACCACAAGCCCAAAATCAACCGCAATCGTTCAATCAGCAACCGCAGGCTCAGAATCAGCCGCAAACTTTCAATCAGCAACCGCAAACACAAAATCAACCGCAGACTTTCAATCAGCAACCTCAAACACAGAATCAACCGCAAACTTTCAATCAGCAACCACAGGCTCAAAATCAACCGCAATCGTTTAATCAGCAACCGCAGGCTCAGAATCAGCCGCAATCGTTCAATCAGCAACCTCAAGCTCAGAATCAACCACAGCCGAAGAACGTCAGCGGCGATTTCATCACGCGGCAACAAATCATGCGCGAGCAAATGGACACCGCGAAAACTACGCTCCTGCGCCAACCGCTACAGAACACGCCGCAGACCGCCGACGCAATGAAAAATCTAGCGCAATTCCTCATGCGAAACCCAGACATGCCTCCGCGCGATGCCGCTATGCTACAAAATTTCGTTAATAACAATCAGCAGATGATGCCCGAAGCCGAAGCGCGTCACTTGCAAAATCTTCTGCGCCTCTGTCAACAAAACGTCCCGCTTACCGTCCAACAAGCAGCCGTTCAACAGGATTTGCCCGACTTGCCGCGATTGTGGGCTTTCATGCAACTCTGCGACATGGCAAACGTCGTCTCAAAAATGAACGCTCGCTCACTCAAACGCGCTGGCAGAGATGTTGCCGACTTCGCAACCGCAATGCGTCAGGCAATGAGTTCGGACAACGCCACCGTCCAAAATCAACGCTCTTTCCAAATGATGATGCCGCTGTACGTCGGCGAAAAGGAAGTTAGTTACCCGACTTACCTCAACGTCTACGATGAGACCAATCGCGACCCCGATACCGGCAAGGAGAAAAAGGAAACTTGGCTCCGTATCTGCGTCTTGACCGACAATATCGGCGCGGCGGAATTGGTTTTCAGAATTTACGACGAAACGCAACTCGACATGAGATTTTATTTCTCGCGGCGCGACGTTGCGGACGAGTTCAGCAATATTTATGTCAGAAAGCTCCGTGAATCGTTGGAAGAAACGTCGCTCAATGTCGGCGAAGTGCGCGTCGGTAGCGTCGGTGAACGCATGGTTGGCGTATGACGAAAATTTTTTACGACGAGAAAATTTGCGTGCGATGTCTGGCGTGCGTGAATGAATCGGAATTCGACGGCGTGACTTACGAGCGGGAACGAATCATAATCGACGACACGAAGCCCGAAGATTGGGAGAATATCTGCGCAATTTGTCCCGTTGCCGCGATTTCAATTTGGAATTGGGAATTTGGAATTAGGAATTATAAATCTGAAAGCTATAAGCTATAATCCAACAAAAGAGGTGCCTTGATTGGACGGCTCAACCTTTGCATATTTTTTGACGGCGTCGATTTTGTTAACGCTCGCGCCCGGTCCCGACATTTTGTATCTGCTGACGAAAAGTTTATCAGACGGCGCAAAGGCGGGAATAATTTTGGCGTGCGGCTTGTCGAGCGGAATCATCTTCCACACAACGTTGGTCATGTTGGGCGTCGCGGCATTGATAAAATCTTCGGCAACGGCGATGTTCCTGCTGAAAGTCTTCGGTGCGGCGTACTTGCTGTTTTTGGCGTTAGGAGCGTTCAAATCTGCGCGGACAGACAAAAATTTTTCGTTGAAAAGTTCGGGTGCAAAGGTGACCTCTGCGGCTCTGTACAAACGCGGCGTCCTGATGAACGTCCTCAACCCGAAAGTGTTGCTGTTCTTCCTGGCGTTCCTGCCGCAATTCGTCAACATGTCCGCCGAAAGCCCAAGCTTGACGGTTTTATTTTTGGGCGTAACGTTCGCCGCACAGGCATTGACAATCTTTTCGTGCGTGGCAATCTTCGCGGGTCGCGTGAGAAATTTACTCCTGCACAAAAAAAATATCGGACAACTTTTGAATTACGTCGAAGCGGCGGTCTTGACGTTAATCGCGCTCGGTCTGATAATGTTTTAGAGCGTGTTATCGACAACATCAAGAAAATTTTTTCAAAATCGTTTCGAGGTGATGACATGAACAGACGAACTTTTATCAAGGGGGCGATTGCGTTGACGGCGACAGCGTGGCTTAATCCGAACAATTTGATTGACGCCGCCGAAAAAATTTTTTGGTGGCAGAAGAAAGGCGTTTACCAAATTTATCCGAAAAGTTTTCTCGACACGAACGGTAGCGGTACCGGCGATTTGCGCGGAATAATTCGCAAGCTCGACTACATCAAAAGCCTTGACGTCGGCGCGATTTGGTTGACGCCCGTTTATCCTTCGCCGATGGTCGACAACGGCTACGACATTGCGGATTACACCGACATTGACCCGCGATTCGGGACGCTTGCCGATTTTGATGAGCTCGTCGCCGAAGCAAAAGCTCGCAACATAAAAATCGTCATGGATTTGGTTTTCAATCACAGCTCCGATAGGCACCCGTGGTTCCTTGAGTCGAAGTCAAGCCGCGACAATCCCAAAGCCGATTGGTACATTTGGCGCGATGAGCCGACGAATTGGCGAAGTATTTTTGGCGGAAGTGCGTGGCAGTGGTGCGAGGAACGTCAACAATTTTATCTGCACACCTTCGCGACGGCTCAACCCGATTTGAATTGGGAAAATCCCGACGTTCGACGTGCACTTTTCGACGCCGCAAATTTCTGGCTCAATCGCGGTGTCGGTGGCTTTAGAATCGACGCAATCGTTTACATCAAGAAGCCGAAAATTTTTGTCGACGGTCCAGCCGACGCTGACGGCACTTGCTCTGTGCACAACATGACCGCTAACACTGACGGCATTTTGGATTTCCTTCACGAGTTCAAGCGCGAAGTTTTCGACGGACGCGACATTTTCACCGTTGGCGAGGCGAACAGCGTCAAGCCCGAAGATTTGCCCGATTGGGTCGGTGATCACGGCGTTTTCGATATGTTGTTCGAGTTCAGCCACGTCAACATCATGTTCCCGCATGGCGAAGTTTGGCATCGCGCAGAACTTTTTAAGCTCAGTGATTTCAAGCGGGCGTTGACTGACAGTCAGCTTGCCACGCGCGACAGTTGGTATCCGATTTATTTCGAGAATCACGACAAACCGCGTTCAGTGAATAATTTTTTCCCGCACGGCACCGACAAAATTTTGGCGGCGAAGGCTTTGGCGATGATTCTGTTCACATTGCGCGGCACACCGTTCATTTATCAGGGCGAGGAGCTCGGCTTTGCGAACGTGGCGTTCGATTCGATTGACGATTACGATGATATTTCTTCGCGCGGGCAATACGATTTGGCGAAGGCGGACGGTCTCGGCGACAAGGAGGCTTTGCGATTCGTTCAAAAATTCAGCCGCGACAATGCACGTACGCCAATGCAGTGGGACACGTCGAGAAATGCGGGCTTCACGTCTGGTGAACCGTGGCTACCCGTGCACGAAGACTTTGCGACCTGCAACGCCGATTCCGAGGCTCGTGACCCTGATTCCGTGCTGAATTTTTATCGGCGACTGAGCAAGTTCCGCAATTCGAGTGACGTTTTGATTCGCGGCGATTATCATGAACTTTATCCGAACAGCGAGGAACTTTTTATTTTCACGCGGACGCTCGGCGATAAAAAAATTTTAACCGCAGTCAATTTCACGACGCACGAAGTTAAATTGCCCGCGAAAATTTTTGATGGCGCGAAAAAACTTTTCGGCAATTACCCCGACGAAAAAAATTTCCTGCGCCCAACCGAAGCTGTCATTTTAATTTTGGATTGAAAACCTGAAAGCTAATTTGAAAACGTTGCGCCCGAAAAAGTTTTCATTTAAAATATCGGCGGTAAAAATTTTTCAGCGCGTGAAAGGAGCATTGTCATGTTGCACACCCTTAAAAACGACGTTCTCAAAATTACGACGGCGGAACACGGTGCCGAACTCAATTCGATTCGCGAACTCGCGGACGGCACGGAATATCTTTTCGACGGCGATCCGATTTGGTGGGCGTATTCGTCGCCGATTCTCTTCCCGATTGTCGGCAAGGTCGTTGACAACAAATATCTCGTCGACGGCAAGGAATACACGTTGCCGCAACACGGTTTCGCACGCACCAGCGATTTTTGGCTCGTTGACGCTTCGTCCAATTCAATCACGTTCGCGTTTGAATCCAATGCCGCCACTCTCATCCACTATCCGTATCGCTTCCGCCTGGAAATTTCCTACGAACTGCGCGGCAACGAGGTCAAATACATTTGGAAGGTTGCCAACGTCGACGATAAGGAAATGTACTTTTCAATCGGCGCACACCCCGCGATTCGTTGTCCGATTGCCTACCGCGAAAATTTCAGCGACTGCTACTTAAAATTCAACCAGCCTGAAAAATCATCGCGTATTCCGTTGACGGCGAACGGTCAACTTTCTCACGAACGAATCCCCACGATTGACGGCACTGAACTTGATTTGACTTACGATTTGTTCAAGGGCGACGCGCTTGTCTTCGACGATTTGAAGTCCGACGAAATTTCGGTTTGTTCGCGCAAGAGCAACAAGCGGCTCACAATTCGCGCTAAAGATTTTCCGTATTGGGGCATTTGGACGCCCGCGCAGGGTGGTGCGCCATTCATCTGCATTGAGCCCTGGCACGGTCACGCCGATTACGAAGACTTCAACGGCGAACTCAAAGACAAAGAAGGCATTCGCAAGCTTGATGTTGACGAGACGTTCCAAACGGAAATGTCGTTCATCATCGGCTGACGTTTAATCAATCGCAAAAAAAAAATCCCTCGTCAACTCGTCGGGGGATTTTTTTTATTTGAAATTCGGAATTGATAACGCGCCAAAAATTATTGCAAGGCTGAAAGGAAAATTAAAAGACGCGGGGAATATAAGCCACGGAGGTTGAAAAGCAGTGTCAAGTGCTGAGATAAACGATTTCGTTGAGCGCGTGAACGAACGAACCGACATTTACGCGGTCGTGTCGCGCTACGTGCAACTGACGCAAAAAAGCGGTCGATATTGGGGATGTTGTCCTTTTCACAGCGAAAAAACTGCGTCCTTCAGCGTCAGTGCGGACAAAGGACTTTTTTATTGCTTCGGTTGCGGCGCGGGCGGCAATGCCTTCAAATTCCTTTCGCTCATTGAAAACATCAGCTATTTCGACGCGGTAAAACTTCAAGCCGAGCGATTAGGCATTGATCTTCCCAAAAGAAAACTTTCGCCCGAAGAAGAAAATCGTTTTCGCGAAGAAAAAATTTTGCTCAAGATAAATTCTATCGCGCAGGATTTTTATCACGAATGTTTAATCAAAACGGCTCGCGGCGAAGTCGGCAGGAAATATCTTGCACAGCGTGGAATTACGCCCGAAACTATTTCAACGTTCCGATTAGGTTTCGCGCCGGAAGAATGGGAAGAGCTCTTGACCCATCTCACGAGGCAGGACTTCACTCCGCAACAGATTGAGGCGGCTGGTCTCGCCGTCAAACGAACCACTTCCGGCTACTACGACAAGTTCCGCAGTCGGGTGATGATTCCAATATCCGACGTTCGCGGGCGCGTCGTAGGATTCGGCGGTCGCATTCTCACTGCTGGAGACGAAAATACTCCCAAATATCTCAATTCACCAGAGACCGCGCTTTTCAACAAAAGGAAATTGCTTTTCGGGCTGGACAAATCCAATCGCGCGATAACCAAGTCGGGCACGGCAATCGTCGTCGAAGGCTACATGGACGCAATCTCATTGTTCAGCGCGGGTGTTCAAAATGTTGTCGCGACGTTGGGTACCGCCTTCACGCCCGAACATGCCAATTTGATTGTGCGTTACGCGAAGAAAGTTATCTTCTGCTACGACAGCGACGAGGCAGGGCAAAACGCTACGGTTCGTGCTTTGCCGATTGTTCAAGCGGTGGGTGCGGAAGTCTTCGTCGTTCAAGTTCCCGACGGTAAAGACCCCGACGAATTCATTCGCAAGCACGGCAAATCCGCTTTTGATGAACTCGTCAAGAATGCCTTACCGCTCATTGATTACCGCATAAAATTCGTCATTGACCACGCGGATCTTTCGTCGATTTACGGCAGAATTCGCGCGTTGCAGGATATTTTGCCAGTCGTCGTGCCGATTAGAAATCCTTTCGTCCGTAGCGAGTACAGGAAACAAATTTCCGCGCGACTTGTCTTGGACGAAGATCTTGTTCGCGAAGAGTGGCAAAAATTCGTCACCAAAAGAAATCGAGAACGTCGTGAGCCCGAAAGAATTCCAACCGCCGTCAAACGCGAAAAACTTCCCGCCGAAGAAAATCCGCTGATTCGCGAAGCCTGCGAAGTAATTTTGAGGATGGCGTGGCACGAAAGCGAAATCATCGATTACGTTATGGAAGCCGTGCCAATGGATCTTTTATCGACAGAACATCGCGAAATAATCGCTTGGCTCAAAGCTTGCTCGGTAGCCGGCATACATCACAACGAAATTAGAGCGGCAAACGAATTGAAAGAAGGAACTTACGCGCAACTTTCGCGGTTGCTGATAGACGGCACCGACGAACCGCGTGACACCGAATTGGCAATTTTCTATGACGCAATAAATTTCTTGAAACGAACCGTGCTTAAACGAAAATACGAAACACTTCTTACGCAGATGCCACAATATCAAGCGGGCGACAGCGAAGCTTATAACAAAACTCTGCAAGAAGTGAATGAAATAAGGCAACAACTTTATCAACCCGTAAATCGGAATTGAGGATTTGAAAATCCTAACATGAAAGGAGGCTGCGATATGACAGTAGCCAGCAAAACTGTCGAGCCAGATAAGGGCGGCGTGAGCGGCAGCCTGTCGGTAAATAAAAAAAATCATTCTGCCAAAAAGAAAGCCGAACCCGCTACGGAAAATCACACGGAAGAATCACTCAAAGCGGCTAAAAATCGTTCGACAAAAATCGTTTCGCTGTTGATTGAAAAAGGTCGTCAAAACGGCGGCAAGTTGACTTTCGGCGATTTGGAAAATATTCTTCGCCAAGACGACATGAGCAATGACCCCGAAGAGATTGATGAAATTCTCATCATCTGCGAACGCGAAGGTATAAAAATTGTCGACGATGATGCGGAAGGCGATTTCGTCGAAAGTGCCGCAGAAAATCCCGATGCCGCTCTGTCGTTCGATACCGCTGCGGAAGTGCAAGACGATGCGTTAGGTGCCGTCGACGCGCCCGATGTCGATGAAAATGTCGATGGCGACGCGGTCAAGCCCCCTGTTGAAATGGACTTGATTCCCGATAGCGTGTCAATCGATGACCCCGTTCGCATGTATTTGAAAGAAATTGGACGCGTGCCACTGCTCACCGCCGAACAGGAAAAGGAACTTGCAATGCGCATGGAATCGCCCAACGAAAGCGAACATACCGAAGCACAAAAGCAACTTGCGGAAGCAAACTTGCGCTTGGTCGTGTCAATCGCCAAACGCTACGTCGGTCGCGGAATGCTTTTCCTCGATTTGATTCAAGAAGGCAATCTCGGTCTCATCAAGGCGGTTGAGAAATTCGACTATCGCAAAGGTTACAAGTTCTCAACTTACGCAACGTGGTGGATTCGCCAAGCGATAACGCGTGCCATTGCTGACCAAGCCCGCACAATCCGTATCCCCGTGCACATGGTCGAGACGATTAACAAACTCATCAGAGTGTCGCGCAATCTTCTGCAAAAAAATGGTCGCGAACCGACTGACGAAGAAATTGCCGTCGAAATGGAAATTGACGTTGCTCGTGTCCGCGAAATCAGAAAAATTGCGCAGGAACCGGTTTCACTCGAAACACCCGTCGGTGAGGAAGACGATTCGCATTTGGGCGACTTCATCGAAGACCAAGACGCACCCGCGCCCGCCGACGCCGCGTCGTTCATGTTGCTCAAGGAACAGCTTGAGGACGTGCTCGGAACTTTGACGCCGCGTGAGAAAAATGTTTTGCGGTTGAGATTCGGACTTGAAGACGGTCGCGCACGCACGCTTGAGGAAGTCGGCAAAAGTTTCAACGTCACCCGCGAACGCATTCGTCAAATTGAGGCAAAGGCTTTGCGGAAATTACGGCACCCTGCACGCTCAAAGAAACTCAAAGATTTTTTGGACTGAATAAAATTTCCCCCCGCGCAGAAATCGCAGCGGGGAATTTTTTTGGAGGTAAGCTCATGGAATACAAATCGGGATTCGTCGCGGTTATCGGCAGACCCAACGTCGGCAAATCAACGCTCATCAACAAAATCATCGGGCAGAAAATTGCAATCACGTCCGACAAACCGCAGACGACTCGCAGTCGCATTCAATGTATTTTGACGCTTGACGACGCGCAATTAATTTTTCTCGACACGCCAGGCATTCACAAACCGAAACTCAAACTCGGCGAGTACATGCTCAAAGCGGCGGAAGGCACGCTCAAGGAAGTCGACGCAATATTTTTCGTCATTGACGCCACGGAGAAATTCGGCGGCGGTGAAAAATACATTCTCGAACGACTAAGCGCGACGAATAAGCCTGTGATTCTCGTCGTGAACAAAGTCGATTTGGTTGAACGCGAAAAACTTCTGCCGATTATCGCCGATTACTCCGCACGCAGAGATTTTGCGGCAATCGTGCCGATAAGCGCGACCGAAGGCATCAACGTCGACGCGCTCATCAACGAGACGAAAAAATTTTTGCCCGAAGGTGTGCAATACTATCCCGCCGACATGGTTACCGATCAGCCCGAACGCTTGATTATCGCCGAGTTGATTCGCGAAAAAATTTTGCACGCCACGCAGGACGAAGTTCCGCATTCAATCGCCGTCGACCTCGACGAATTCACCGAACGCGACAACGGCACGATTTTTATCCGCGCGACGATTTACGTTGAACGCGACTCGCAGAAAGGAATTTTAATCGGCAAAGGCGGCGCAATGTTGAAAGGTATCGGAGCGGCGGCGCGTCCCGAAATTGAAATGCTACTCGGCACGAAAATTTTTCTCGACCTTTGGGTCAAAGTCAAACGCGATTGGCGAAATTCCGTCAGCGCACTGAATCAATTCGGCTTGCGAGATTAAAGCTTATTGATCTACTTTTTCTTTGCGTTGCCCAAAGAAAAAGTAGCAAAAAGAAAAGGCACCTCGCGGGGGCGTTCAGTACAAACTTTTCCAAAGTTGAAGCTACCCGTAGCTCGTGGTTCCGGCAAAACGTCCTTTCCGTGGACGTGTTGCCGGCGGCCGTCATCCATGACGGCCTCAACTAACCGCAATGTTTTAATAAACAGCGATTAAATCGATTCGGTAAAGTTTTTGTGCAGGTAGTCGGCAACAGCCTCGCCGATTATTTTTTTGCCGCGAAGAGCCGGATGAAGTCCGTCGGGCGTGAACTCCGCCTTGAGATAGCCGAATTCGTCGGTGAGTGCGCTCGACGTGTCGACAAAATACGGCGTGTTCATTATCCAAAAGTTAATCCGTTCGCGAGCCTCACGCCAATCTTTGTCCGTCAAACGAATTCCGCGACTTTTAATCAGTTCGGGATTCATCGAAGTCAGCGTGCAGAAAATCGGCGTGATGTCGTGAGCCAGGCACTTGTCGCGGATTGCGGACAAATTTTTTATGACGTCGTCGCTTGTCAAGCCTTCGCGAATGTCGTTGACGCCCGCCATGATGAGCAAAAATTTCGGGCTGAAAGGCAAAACGTCGTTGTCGAAACGGTCAAGCATCATCTGCGTCGTGTCGCCACTGCGAGCAAGATTTTTAATCGGAACGTCGCTGTAAGTCTCCCATTGGCACGAAAGCTGACCTGCGGGAATGTAAGCCGCGCCGCCGTGACTGATACTGTCGCCGAGTACCGCAAACGTCACGGGCATTTTCACGCTGAAAAATTTTTTATCGGACCAATCGCTCAAAGGTCGCCCGCTCTTGTCGGCAACGCAAACTTGCCAATAAAAATCGCCCGCTTCGTTGAAAGGTTGCCAATCAGTCACACGGTTGAGTGCCTCGCCGTTCATCAGTTCGCGTACGATTTTGTTTGTGTTGATGTTGACGACGCGCACCATGTAAAATTTCGTTTTCGGCAACGGTTCCCATGAATACGTCGGGTAAAGCGGCGCGAAGTCCATTTGCTCGAACTCGGCTGTCAAAATCGGCGGTTGAATTTTTTTAGCGTCGACACTCCCGCCGCAGAACATCACGCACGTCAACAGAATCAGCGACAAAATTTTTTTCAAAGTCAAGACCTCCCATGAGCCGCATGACACGCCGCGATAAAATTTTCGGCAACGTTCGGACAGCCCGCGAAGTGAATATGCAGATACGACGCGACGACATTTTTTTTGACGACGCCCGCGAAAAATTCGTTGCCTGTGCGAAGTCGTTTGCAACGGAAAATTTTTTCGTTAAAAGTCTCTGCTGTCGAAAAGTGAAATTCGTGCGCGTGAATTTTGTCGCCAACCTTGCCGATAATGCAATCTTGTGAAATTTCCGCCTCAATGTAGCCGACCGATTGCAAACGATTCGTCATCGTTGCCGAGCCGTCAAGCACGCCGCACATCTCGAAACTGTTGCCGTCAAAGTCGACGAGATTTTTCAACAGATACATGAAACCGCCGCATTCCGCAAAGATAGGCAAACCGTTTTCCGCCGCATGAAAAATTTCGTCACGGATTTTTTTATTGCGTTCAAGCCGAGCCGCAAACATTTCGGGGAAGCCGCCGCCGATAATCAAGCCGTCAACTTTCGGCAAATGTTCATCTTCGAGCGGACTGAAATAAACGATTTCCGCGCCGAGACGTTCCAGTTCATTCAAACTTGCGCCGTAATAAAAGTTGAACGCCTCGTCCTTAGCGACAGCGATTTTAATTCCAAATTCCAAATTCCTAATTCCAAATTGCTTTTCAAGTGGTTGAATGTCGCGAGCCAATGCAATCAGTCCGTCAATGTCAACCTGTTCTTCGACAGCCGCGCAGATTTTTTTCAGCACGTCAACCGCAGAATTCTCACTAGTCGGCACAAGCCCCAAATGTCGTTCGGGCAAAGTAAATTCTTTGTCGCGTCGCAGTGTACCAAAACATCTTATGCCGAGCGCGTAGAGAGCGTCGACAATCATTTTCGCGTGCGAGTCGGAGCCGATACGATTTAAAATTACGCCTGCAAGTTTCACGGATTTGTCGAATTCGCGGAAGCCGAGAGCAATCGCCGCCGCCGAAGTTCCCATGCTTTTTGCGTCGATAATCAACACAACGGGCGCGTCAAGCAACTTGGAAATTTCCGCCGTCGAAGAAATTCCGCCGCGTCCGCCGTCGTAAAGCCCCATAACGCCTTCGATAATCGAGATGTCCGCGCAGTCCGCCGTGTCGACGAAAATTTTTTTGAGATTGTCGCCAACAAGCCAGCTGTCGAGATTGTGCGAAATTTTGCCGCTTGCCAATGTGTGCCAGCCCGTGTCAATGTAATCGGGACCGACCTTGTAAGCTTGAACGTTGAACCCGCGATTTTTCAGTGCCGCAAGCAATCCGACCGTCAACGTAGTTTTGCCGCTACCGCTTTGTGTTGCGGCGATTATCAGTCGCGGATTATTTTTCATTGATTGCGCCCCGTGAGCTGTCGAACATGTAAAGCAGAGCGTTGACCGCGGCGACCGCGATTGAACTGCCGCCTTTCGTGCCGATAACCGTGACGTAAGGAATTTCGTTCTGCGCGGCAAGTTGGGATTTTGATTCAGCCGCACCGACGAATCCGACGGGGACGCCGATTATCAGCGCGGGACGAATATTTTCTTCGCGAACGAGTCGCAAGACTTCAAACAGGGCAGTCGGAGCGTTGCCGATTGCGACAATCTGACCGTCAAGCCGTTTGCCGAAAAGCCGCATTGCCGCCATTGCACGCGTTATACCTTCGCGATTGGCAAGCTCACGGGTGTCGACGTCGGAGATCTTACAAAAAATTTCGCCGCCGAATTTGCGGAAAGTCTTGGTGCTTATGCCGCGACGAACCATTTCAACGTCAGTGAAAATATTTTTGCCGTCCGAAAGAGCCGCCTTCGCCGCAGAAATTGCTTCAGGGTGAATTCTGATTATCGGCGCGTAACCGACATCGCCAGCCGCGTGAATGATTCGCGAGCAAATTTTTTTCTCGTCGTCGGTTAGTCGCAATCCTTCCAAATGCGGCGCGATAATTGCCATGCTGCGGTCTTCAATCTCCATCGGTTTTGTCATGAACATAAGAATCACTCCCGTGGTAACAATTTGGAATGTGGAATGATGACGTGTTTTTAATTCCTAATTTCAAATTCCTAATTCCTAATTGGTCAAAGAACGTCGGCGAAGTGTGGACGCAATTTTTTAAAGCACCACGCTCCGATAAACATCACAGCCGCCGTCACGAGCCAAAAATATGCCGTCAAGTGCGCGTGCTCCCAAAACCATTCGCGGTAAATGAAACACTGCCGATAGCCTTCAATGAGATAATACGCGGGATTTAACTTCAAAAAAAATTGGAACTGCTCCGGCACAATTTTCAAGCTCCAAAAAATCGGCGTGCCCCAAAAGCCGAACTGCAAAATCATCGCCACGAACTGCCCGACATCGCGCAGAAAAACCGTCAGCGAACTCGTCAACCACGAAATCCCCAGCGACAGGCAAATCATCGCGAAGAGGTAGTAAATTATCTGCAGGTTGTAAATCGTAACGGAATAGCCGTAAACCGCGAACATCGCGAACAGCACCGCGACAAAAAAAATGTGCACGACCAGTGCAGAAACGATTTTCACAATCGGCAACAGTTCCACGCGGAAGACGATTTTTTTGACGAGGAACGAGCTTTCGATAACGGAAACAGTCGCGCTTTGGATGCTGTCGCTCAAAAAAAACCACGGGAACATTCCGCAAACCAGCCACAAAATGAACGGAAAGTTGTCCACGGGCACCGATTTAAAGCCGACTTGGAAGACGAACCAGAAAATCAGCACGGTGACGGCTGGTTGAATGAACGCCCATAAAATTCCCAAATACGAGCCGAGATAACGTTGTTGGAAGTCGCGCTTGGTCAGTTGCCACAAAAAGACCCGATTGTCGATGATGTCGCGTATCAGCCCGAACAGGTTGTCTAAAAGTTTTTTCATTGTCACCGCCCTTTTTAACAATGAGGAATTAGGAATGTGGAATGTGGAATGTGGAATGTGGAATTATAATTCCTAATTCCTGATTTCAAATTAAAAAAAGTTCCCTCCCGAAGGAGGGCTTGTTTGCAAGTTGTCATATCGAGAAAAATTTTTCAAGTGAACACGTTGAGGAAGTTCGAGCCGTTAACGCTGTTGAGCGCAACAGTACGATTCAACTGCGCGGCATAAAGCGATTCGGTCGGGTCGTTGCGTCTGTTAGTTATGTAATCTGTTATGGACGGGAAAAGATTATCGCGCTGAGTCGTGGCGAGTTCAACGCTCCGTTCAAGATGTCCCGTCAATCCGTTCTGACCGAGAGCCTCGGCGACACCTGCAGAATTTTTGTCGAGAGCCTCAATCAAGCGACGTTCATTCAAGCGGAGCCGCCCGCCTTCATTGACGATACCGAAGTTGTTGAGCGATTCGGTTAATTTGCCCATTTCGTCAAAGTTGCCGGCAAGCGCGCTCATTCTGTCGGACATGTCGCGATTTTCGTTGAAGTAGCTAACGGCATCGTTAAACCTGTCGACGAGATTGCGGACGTTCGAGAGTGCGGCGTTAGCATTTTCTTCGCGCGTTTCAATCATGTTGTCTACAGCGTCAGTCAAATTGCGGCGGCTTGCGTTTTCGGCAACGAGATATTCCCGCGCAAAATTTTCGGTAGTTTCACGTTGCGTGAGGACGGCGTTGCGAGTCTGTTGACGTTCTACGGTGCGATTTTCGGTAAGCGTTTCAGTCACCTGCCGAGAACTTTCCTGCATACGTTCGCGGGCGACAACATCAATCTGCGCAGTTTCTTCACGACGAGTTTGAGCAATTTCGCGCTGACGTTGACGGGTAGCGTTAGCAAGTTCTTCGGTGCGGGCGGTCAAAGTCTGTTCGTTCGCTTCAACACGTTCGCGGGCAGCCACGACAAGCGGTTCAGTATTTTCGCGGCGACTGCGCGTTGTATGTTGCATACGTTCGCGGGTGATTTCTGCGATTTGCTCCGCTTGTTGCTGACGAGCCTGTTCGTTTTCGTAGACACGTTCGCGGGCTTCGTCGGCAAAAGTTTCCGCGCTTTTGCGGCGAGCATATTCACTTTCTTGAGCTTTAGCACGAACGGCGGCACGTTGATTTTCGTTGTCGCGAGTGATCTCCTTGAATTTGTCGGCGGACTCCTTCAGCGAAGAAATTCTCCTGTCGAATTCGGCATTGAACGATTCTTTTTGTTCCGCGTAGTCGTTGAGCATTGAGCTGATATTTGCGGGCATACCGAAATTTGCGCTCACCATATCGGCGGCGGTGCCTATCGGTCCCGTTATCAGCATTGACCTGCTGGCGGACTCGAAATCCGTTCGGAAAATTTTGCGCGACACGTCAGCCGTCAAGTCTATTTGATTTGCAATCGAATTAACGGTCGGCATGATGGTTCCTCCTCTCCAAAAAGCAAACAATCCTTGTTGGCGACATTTTATAATTTAATTGTTTGAACTGCAAGACTCGCGCTGAAAAAACTTCGACGGCGTCGCGCTTATGTGATATAATCGCCGCGGCTTTTGCATTGTCAAAACCTATAAGCTAAAACGGAGGCAACGCGATGATTAAAATAATTTTTTCCGACATGGACGGCACGCTTTTAACCAGCGATAACAAATTGCCCGACGGCTTCGACGAAATGATGACCTTGCTCAAGCAACGAGGCGTAATCTTCGCGCCCGCCAGCGGTCGACAATATTTTTCTTTGAAACGTTCGTTCAAGGAGTATCGTGACGAATTTTTATTTCTCGCCGAAAACGGGACGCTCGTCATGTACAAAGGTCAAGAAATTTTCAGCCAACCGCTCGGCTTCGACGCGGCTCGAAAAGTTTTGGCGGCAAGCGACGGCTTTGAAAATATTCTGCGCGTCTATTGCGGCAAGAAGGACGCTTATATCTTGCGCGAACAGGACACGCCCGAATTTTACGCCGAACTTGAAAAATATTACACGCACAACGACATCACCGACAACTTTTACACGTTGGACGACATTCCGCTGAAAATCGCGCTCTTCGACCCGAATGCCCGCGCTAAAGAAAATATTTTCGACAAGCTCGCCGAATTCCGCGACACGTTGCAAGTTGTCTTGAGCTCCGATTATTGGGTTGACATTATGGATCCGAACATCAGCAAGGGCATCGCCGTCGAGAACGTTCAACGGGTCATGAATTTCAAGCCCGAAGAGTGCGCGGCGTTCGGCGACTACCTCAACGATTTCGAGATGTTGCAAGCTGTCGGCTACGGCTTCGCAATGTCGAACGCTCACCCCGACGTCAAGAAAGTTGCGCGTTTCGAGACTGTCAGCAACGACGAAGGCGGCGTCTTGGTCGGAATTCGGCGTCTCATTGCGGAGGGACTGATTTAATGGTCACGGCAATTTTCCCTGCTGCGGGCGCAAGCCGTCGCATGGGCAGTGTCGTCAACAAAAATCTGTTGCCGCTCGCGAACGAACCGATTTTGATTCGAACGCTGAAAATTTTTTCGCAAGTCGAACGCGTGAACTTTTTGATTGTCATCGTCGCGGCTCACGAGGTCGAAACGGTCGAAAAACTTCTGCGCGGCTGTGACGGGCTCAAATCGTGGCGCGTGACAATCGGCGGCAGTGAACGACAATTTTCCATTGCAAACGGCTTGAAACTTTTGCCTGACGACGCGGAAACAATTTTGGTGCATGACGCGGCTCGACCACTCATCACGGTGCAGACGATTAACAATGTCATTGATGCCGCAGAAAAATTCGGCGGAGCAATCGCGGCAGTTCCCGCCAAAGACACAATCAAATTCGTCGACGCTGAAGGTTTCGTTCGCCACACGCCGCCGCGCAGTGAATTAGTCGCCGTACAGACACCGCAAGGCTTTCGGCGCGAAATTTTGTTGCAGGCTTACAATCGAGCGGCTCAAGAAAAATTTTTGGGCACAGACGACGCAAGCTTAGTTGAACGGCTCGGCACGCGGATAAGAATCGTCGCGGGCAGTTACGATAACATCAAGCTCACGACGCCCGAGGACATCATCATCGCGGAAACTTTGTTGCGGAAGGAGGTCGCTCAATGACTCGCTTTGGTATCGGCTACGACGTGCACAAACTCGCGCCGAATCGCAAATTGATTCTCGGCGGTATTGAAATTGAACATTCGCTAGGTTTGGAGGCTCATTCCGACGGCGACGTTTTGATTCACGCAATCATTGACGCACTGTTGGGAGCGGCGGCTCTCGGCGACATCGGTCAACATTTCCCCATGACGGCGGAGTTTAAAGACATTTCAAGCGTCGAACTGCTCAAGCGTACATGTGAACTTGTTGCGGCAAAAGGTTACGCAATCGGCAACGTTGATTCAATCATCGTCGCGCAAAAGCCGAAACTTGCACCGCATATCCCGCTGATACGTGAACGACTTGCGAAGGTCTTGACCGTCGAACTTGACGCCGTGAGCGTGAAAGCTAAGACTGAAGAAGGTCTCGGATTCACGGGCACGGAGCAAGGCATTTCCGCTTACGCCGTGGCAAGTTTGGAAAAATAATTTCGCGTCGAGGTGTCGTCAATGAAATTTTTTTCGCGAATCAAGAAAGATATTCGCGTCGTATTTGAGCGTGACCCCGCCGCAAAAAGCGTTCTTGAAGTCATTCTTTGCTATTCGGGTCTGCACGCTATTTGGATGCACAGAATTTCGCACGCCCTATTCAAACGCGGTTGGATTGTCTCTGCGCGGCTCGTGTCGAATTTCTGCAGATTCTTGACGGGAATTGAAATTCACCCCGGCGCGACAATCGGCGACGGACTTTTCATCGACCACGGCACCGGCATTGTTATCGGCGAGACTGCTGAAATCGGCAAGAACGTCACACTTTATCAAGGCGTGACACTCGGCGGCACCGGCAAGGAAAAGGGCAAGCGTCACCCGACAATCGGCAACAATGTCGTCGTGGCGACCGGCGCGAAAGTTCTCGGTTCGTTCAAAGTCGGCGACCATGCCAAAATCGGCGCGGGTTCTGTCGTGCTTAAAGAAGTTCCGCCACACGCGACGGTTGTCGGCATACCAGGCAGAGTTGTTGTCCTGCACGGTACTCGCGTCCACAACGAGGAAGAATATCGCGCCGCATTCATGAAACTTTGTGAGTCTCGCGGCTACGACGTTGGCAATCCGAACGTCCGCGCAGAAATTCTCGACGAGATTGACGTTGACTTGAATCATGACATTTTGCCCGACCCCGAACGCGAAATGATTGAGGTTGCGCTCAGACAGATTCAGCGTCTCGAAAATCGCGTTGAGGAATTGGAACGTGAACTTGCCGCCGCCAAAGCTGAACCAATTAGAAATGAGGAATTAGGAATTAGGAATTAAACGGCGTCATCATTCCACATTCCTAATTCCACATTCCAAATTGAAAAAAGCCCCGACGATTTGCCGAGGGCTTTTTTGTTGCAATGTGATTGCGCGTCAAAAATTTTGTCGCGGATTATTTGTAGTTGAATTGACCGAGCTGCCAGACTTCGCCGGAAATTCTCTGAATGGGTTTGTCGCCGGAAATTTCGAGCACGGGCGCGACATCTTCCGCAGGATAAACGAGCATACTGCAAGCTTCTTCGCCGTTCTGCAGGAAGAGTTCAATGACGGACTGGTCGACGAACAGGCGGAAATTGAGTTCTTGATTCGCGAAAAGTTTGAACTTGCGGAAACCGATATTGACGTCGGTGTTTTTGCCGTCATTGAACGGACGAATACCTTTGCCGCCGAGTTTCATGCCGTTGCGGTCGAGAGTGATGATTTGGGTGTCGCGGTCGTATTTGATGACAAGTTTTTCATCGCCCCATTTAACGTCGATTTCAACTTTGCGAGCCGCGCCGAACGTGATAGAAATGTCGGACTCGGAGCCTTTCGGGAGCTGAATCGGAATGTTTTGCGCGTTGGAAACGTCGACGTCGGTGCGTTCTTGGCGAAGAGCTTCCATTTCTTTGACGGGTTGACTGCGGACTTTGCCCTGATGAATCGTGAGTTCGCGCGGCATTGTCAAGCTGTAAAGCCAGCCGTCTTTCGCGGATTCAACGGTGTCAGTGAGGTCAGGCATACCGACCCAACCAACCATGATGTGGCGAGCGGCGTTAGCGAAAACTTGCGGAGAATAGAAATCAAAGCCCTTGTCGAGTTCGTGGAATTTGCCGTGAATCATGTCGAGGCTGTCGACGGAGAAATGACCGATGAAGTAGCCGGCGAGGCAGTGATTTTGATATTTGAGTTCTTCGTGATGAACGCCTTGCGGGCAGACGATGAGCACGTCCATATCTTCAAACTGCAGAAGGTTGGGGCATTCCCACATGTAGCCGAAATCGTAGTAATCGGTTTTGACTTCGCCGAGGAGTTCCCAGCCGCCTTCAGCTTTTTCTTTGTAAATGAGAACTGCGCCGTTGGTCGGACGTGAGCTTTTAGCGGGGTCGCTCATGCGTTGAGCAGCCATTGCGAAGTAGCGGACGCCATTACGATAGAAGAAGTTCGGATCTCTGAAATGCGCGGTGTAACCTTCGGGATTGCCGTAAACTTGAATTTCGTCCAGCTGAATTGAGCCGTCGTCAAGCATGGTGCCGAAACGTTGCGCAACCGTGCGTTGATAATCTTCGTCGCGGGAATTGGCGGTATAGAAGACGCGAACTTTGCCGTCCTCGACGAAACCGCAACCGCTGTGGCAACCGTCTTTGTCGTGAATGTCGCGCGGCCAAAGTGAAAGTTCGGGCATTGTGTAGTTGATGAAATCTTTCGTCGCGGTGTGCATCCAAGATTTATTCTTGTGCCAATTTTGATTTTGCGGCGTGGGGTTCCACTGACAGAAGATGTGATACGTTCCGTCACAGCAACACAAACCGTTCGGGTCGCTTATCAGCGAAAACGGCGCGTCAATGTGAAATCTGTTGTGCCAATAGTGCGTGTAGGGGATTGCTGCGCGGACGTTGGCGTCGACGGCTTGCTTGTTGAATCTGACTTTGATGTCTTCCAATCTTTCGCCGGACTTCTTTGCCATAAAAACTCCTCCTTAACCTTTAACCAAAGAAATGATAACGGTGACGACCATTGCGCCGATTGCCGCCACTGATGTCCAAACCAAATTGCGAACGTGGTTACCCATATCGTCGATTTTGCTGTCGAGACTTTTTTGCATCTCTTGCATGTCTTTGCGAAGGTCGCGAATTTCATTTGCTCGCATTTGATTTTGCTGTCGCATTTCGTCTTTGAAGTCTTTCATCTCGCGAATCAGACCGTTGACGTTTGCAGTGAGCTCGGTAATTTGATTTTCGACTTTCGTGACGCGTTCGTCGAGTTTTTCGACTTTGGCTTCAATGTCCGCCATGATGAACACCTCCTTGCGGCAATTTAATCAGGAATTAGGAGTTAGAAGTTATAATTCCAAATTCCAAATTCCTAATTATTATAGCATGTTTTCCCCAGCATATCCGCAAAGAAAAAAATTTTTTTTCGTTGACGCTGAAACATTCTAAAAGTATAATTCGGGTGGTTTCATAACCAGATTTTTTTAGGTCATTCAATTTTTCAGAGAGGGTGTGGTTTTTTATGGCAAAAGACATCCGAATAAGCAGCCCGCTGAACGGCAAATTGGTACCGTTGAATTCAATCAACGACCCCGTTTTCGCGAGCGGCGCAATGGGACGCGGCATTGCCGTCAAGGATCCCAAGGGACAGGTTTTTTCACCGTTCGATGGTGAAATTACTGTTTTCTTCCCCACGGGACATGCCATCGGTCTCAAATCGGATGACGGTATCGAACTGCTGATTCACGTCGGCATGGATACCGTCAAAATGAACGGCGAGGGCTTCACGCCAAAAGCTGAAGCCGGCGACAGAATCAAGCGCGGTCAACTCCTGCTCGAATTCAGCCCCGAAGCAATCAAAAAGGCTGGCTACGAGACCACGACGCCTGTTGTCGTCACAAACCACGCGGATTTCGGCGACATCACGGTTGAACTTGACGGTCAATCGGTCACCGCAAAAGCCGCAGCAGAAGATACCAGCTCGGCTCCCGTGGAAAAAGATGCGGACGATTCCCAATACGACGGATTGCCCGACGAAGAACGCGTTGCAAAACTCATCATGAAATACGTCGGCGGTCCCGATAACGTCCGCACCGCTGAACACTGCGCAACGCGTCTGCGCCTCATCGTCAACGACAAATCCAAAATTCAAGAGAAGAAAGTTGAAAACATCGAAGGCGTCAAAGGTCAATTCTTCGCGGCGCAACAGTACCAAATCATCTGCGGCACAGGTTTCGTCGACAAAGTCACGGAAGAATTCATTAAGCTCAAACCTTCACTTGCGGGCGGCGGCGGCAAAGAAGCAGCTTATGCTGAAATGAGCCTCATGCAAAAAATTTCCCGCACATTGGGCGACGTGTTCGTTCCGATTATCCCCGTTCTCGTCGCAACAGGTCTTTTCATGGGTGCTCGTGGCGCGATACTTTCGCTCGGTAGCGAGTGGGATCCAAACTTCCTGTTGATGACGCAGGTCTTGACGGATACGGCGTTCGCATTCCTGCCCGCACTCGTTTGTTGGTCGACAATGAACAAGTTCGGCGGCACAGCAGTTATCGGTATCGTTTTAGGTTTGATGCTCGTCTTCCCCGGCTTGCCGAACGCGTACGTTGTCGGTGGCGCGGCAGCAGAAATTGCCGAGAAAGGTCTCACATGGGTTGAGGCGTCCGCACTGCCCGAATATGCCGGCAAAACTCCTATTCCGCTCGATTTGGGCTTCGTGACTATCCCGCTCGTCGGCTATCAAGGTTCCGTTCTCCCTGCACTCGTTTTGGGTATCTTCGCAGCCAAATTCCAGCAATGGTTGAAAACTTTTATTCCCGACATGATCGACTTGATCGTTACGCCGTTCCTCACGCTCACCGTTTCGATGGCTCTCGGCTTCCTCGTTGTCGGTCCTATCATGCACGGTCTTGAATCAATTGTTTTCGGCGCGGTTCAAAACTTCTTGACGATTCCTGTCGTCGGCGGTCTTATCATCGGCGGCTTGCAACAGGTCATCGTTATCTTCGGTGTCCACCACGTCTTCAGCGCGTTGGAAATTTATCTGCTGTCAACTCAAGGCTCCGACCCCTTCAACGCAATCATCACTTGCGCGACGATTGCTCAGGGTGGTGCGGCATTGGCAGTTTCCCTCAAAACGCAAGATCCGCGTAAACGTGCGCTGTACATCTCCTCGACTGTTCCCGCGTTCTTGGGAATCACCGAGCCTGCTATCTTCGGTATCAACCTCCGTCTCATGAAACCGTTTATGTTCGGTTGCGTCGGCGGTGCTTGCGGCGGTGCAGTCTCCAGCTTCCTCGGACTCGCCGGTACCGGTATGGGCATCACGGTTCTGCCCGGTATGCTCCTTTACATGAACGGTCAAATTGTTCAATACATCATCGTTAACTTGATTGCGTTCGCGGTCGGCTTCGCGCTGACTTACGTCCTCTTCAAACACGACGAATAATTTTCGACGCCGCGATTTGTCGGCAACCAAATAAAAATTTTTCCCGTCGAACAACTCGGCGGGATTTTTTTTTGCGGATAATTGAGGCCGACAGGACGTCGGCCTTACGTCGCCTCCGAAAACGTGATGTTTTCGACAGGCGACAACCACGACTTACGGGTAGCTTCAACGTTGGAATCATTTGGACTTGGACGCCCCTGCGAGGTGCCCTTTCTTTTGCAACTTTTCTTTGGGCATGCAAAGAAAAGTTGAAGAACAAAATTTAAATTAAATTCAACGATTCGGACGCTCAAGACGCAAAAAAAATTTTCGCAAGAAAAAAACTTCAAGCTACTTTCATTGACGCGGCAAGGCAACTGGTTTAATATATGCGCGTGAAAAATTTTTCAGCGGAGGTGGCAACGCTTGAACGTCGCAGAAAATTTTCGGGCGGTGCTCGCCGGCATTGAAGACGCTCGCCAAAATCGCACCGTCGCTCCCGACGAAAAAATAATTTTGCTCGTCGTCACAAAAAATCACGGCGTCGAATCAATTCGCGAAGCCGTCGACGCGGGCGCAACCGACATCGGCGAAAATCGCGTGCAGGAGGCGGCAGAAAAATTCCCCGCACTCGAACGCAACGTCACACGACATCTTATCGGGCACCTGCAGACCAACAAAGTCAAACCAGCAGTCAAACTCTTCGACGTGATTCAATCGCTCGACAGCGTCCACTTGGCAACGGCTATCGACAAAGCAGCGGCATCACTCAACAAAATTCAAGACGTGTTAATTCAAGTCAACGCGGCACGCGAACCGCAAAAATCCGGCGTATTGCTCGAAGACTTCAACGCGCTGATAAATTTCGTCGACGCCGCAAAAAATCTTCGTCTGCGCGGACTGATGATGATTGCACCAAATTTCCCCGACGTTGAACAATGTCGACCGCTCTTCCGACAAATGCGCACGCTCTTCGACGAACTCAAACCTGCGCGTACTTGTTTTGATTTGCTGTCAATGGGCATGTCGAACGATTACAAAATCGCAGTCGCGGAAGGAGCAAACGTCGTTCGAGTCGGCACAGCAATATTGGGTAGCAGAAACCAAGTATAAGTTTGTTCCCTGCAAGAGAGGAGTTTGACTGAATGGAAATTATCGACAAAGTCAGCCGTTCGCTCGGACTGTCGAACAAAGATGAGGAGAAGGAAATCGAAATGAGCACACCCGAAGAACTGCATATCCCGCAAACAGAACAGCAAGATC
Organism: uncultured Selenomonadales bacterium; assembly: GCA_947165145.1. GTDB lineage: Bacteria > Bacillota > Negativicutes > Selenomonadales > Selenomonadaceae > Quinella. The sequence goes on along the minus strand of CAMUZG010000003.1, from coordinate 80,722 downwards.
AACCTGTTCAACCGCCGCCCGCAAGTCCTGCGGGTCACAACGTGATAGATTTTAATTCGGTGGCGAGGGATAATTTGATGGCAAATAACAACAGTAACATCAACGGCAACATCAACAGCATGATGAAATCGAAAATCACGACGATTCGTCCGAAAAATTTTGATGACGATGCCAAAATCATCGCCGACTATCTGCGCGATAATATTCCCGTCATAATCAATTTGGAGGAAACGAATCCCGAACACGCCCGCCGAATCATCGACTTCGCATTGGGCACGACTTACGCAATCGAAGGCGACGTTCAGCGCGTCGGTGAATCAGTTTTCGTCTGCACGCCTAAAACCGTCATGGTTACTTTCAACCGCGAAGAACAGAAGCCTGAACACGATTTTTCCTGGCTCACGCGCAAACTGTAAGGTGTCAGTGATATGCAAGACGCACGAGAAAAAATTATTCGATACTACAAAGGCACTGAAGGCGAATCCACTGCCGTTAAGCTCGTCGACTTCGCCGCACAAGCTATCAAAAATCACAAATGCAAACTCACGGGCTTCTTGTCACCTTTTGAACAGGAAATGGCTGGCACAATCGCAAACAGTCTCGGCGAACTCAACGTCGATTTTTACGGCGGTTATCGCGGCGCGGAACGGCAACGCGCTGCCTTTTGTCATGTCGAATTCCAAGGCACACCGAATTTTGAAATTGCCGTCATCAAAGCGGAATGGAATGGCGAATTCGCGCGGCTCGGTCATCGCGACGTTCTCGGCTCAATCATGGCTTTAGGCGTCGACCGCGAATTTATAGGCGACATCATCGCCACGAAAGATTTTGCCCGCTTGCTTGTCGATAGAAAGATGTGCGACTACTTCACGGCGAACTTGACGCAAATCGGCTCGACTACCGTCAAAACCACCGTCGACGAACTCGAAAACATTTCGCCCAAAGAGGAGCGCACTAAGGAAATCAAAGCAACCGTCGCGTCGTTGCGTGTCGATTCGATTGCTGCGGCAGGTTTTGGCATGTCTCGCAGTAAAGCCGCGCAGGAAATTTCCGCCGAAAAAATCAAACTCAACTGGCAGACCGTCAAGAACGCGTCGCAATCGATTAAGGCGGGCGATATTTTAAGCATGCGTGGTCGCGGACGTTTGGAAGTTGCCGAAGTTCGCGGTCAAACTAAAAAAGGTCGCGTCGGTGTTTTGCTCAAAAGATTTTTCTAACGGGAGGTCGATGACTCTTGCCAATGACCGAAGAAGAAATCAGCAAATGCAAAAAAATAATTCACGGACACGCGGCGGCTGCTGCGGCAGGCAATCTGATACCGATACCAGGCGTCGGGCTCGCGGCTGACTCCGTGACAATGACGACAATGGCAATGGCTTTGGCGTCAGTCTTCGGCGGCTCAATCACCGAATCCGTCGCGAAGAACATGGCAATCAACGCAATCGTCGCGACAATGAAAAAGCAACCCGTCCGTCTCATCGCGAAAGAAATTTCCAAAGTCGTGCCGTTCGTTGGACAACTTGTCGCACCGACAATCAGCGTGGCAATGCTCGAATCCGCCGGCTGGCTTATGGCTGAAGATTTGGCTTCACGCAGAGACGATACCCGCGAACTTCCAATTCCAAATTCCTAATTCCTAATTCCAAATTGATAAAAAGGGGCGATGTATTTGCTTACGCCAATGGAAATTCATAATCACCAGTTCAAAAAAAGTTTTCGCGGCTACAGCGAGAACGAAGTTGACGACTTTCTTGATAGAATCGTCGAAGACTTTGAAAAGCTCCTGCGCGAAAATGACCGACTTCAAAATCAAATCAACTCCGACAAACGCGAACTTGAGCAATACCGCAAGCTTGAAAAAACTTTGAACGACACGCTGATGGTTGCGCAACGAACCGCTGACGAGGTCATCACTGCCGCCAAAAAGAACGCTGACGAAATGAAAGAAAATACTGCCCGCGAATGCCAGACAATCCGCGAACAGGCACGTTTCGACGCGGCGCAACAAGTCGAGAAGGCAACTACCAAACGCGACGCAATCTTGGTGGAATATGACAAATTCGTTCGCGAGAAAAAAGCGTTCCTCATGAAGTTGCGCACGATTCTTGAGACTGAATTGACGATAACCGCGCAAATGATTGAGAATGTGCCAGACGTTTCCGAGGAAGTCAAAAAAATTCTGCCCAAAGAAGATTTGCCTGCGGAAGAACCCATTAAAGCCGCAGAACACGTCAAGCCTGTTAAGCCAGTTACGCCAGTTAAAACCGTCACGCCCGCAAAAACCGTTAAGCCTGTTACTAAGCCCGCAAAACCTGAAGAACCTAAGCCTTTTATTCCCGCAAAAGACGAAGGACTTACCAATCTCGTCGACGTGGCAACCAAACACGTCACCGAGGAAAAAGATCTCGTCACCGACGGAACAATGACTTACACGCCCGTCAAACCTTCTGCCGCGCCAAAACTCAGTAAGGAGAGTTGAGACAGTGAAAAATTTCGCGGACCGGCTGAAAAAAATTCTGCTGATCATCGAACTCATATTCGCAATAGCGTTCATTCATCGGGATAAAGTTCTGTTCTTTGGCGTCGTCGCGCTTGACCAATTCACAAAAGCTTTGGTCGTGAAATCGATGGTGCCGGGCGAATCAATCCCGATTCTTCAGGAAATTTTCCATTTAACTTACGTGCTGAACCCTGGCGCGGCGTTCGGCATTTTATCAAACCAGCGGGAATTTTTGTTGCTGACGGGCGCGGTGCTCATTCTCGCAACGGCTTACTTCTACCCGCTGATAAAAAAATCCGACGCTTGCTTGAGATACGGCACAACAGCAATTTTGAGCGGCGCGGTTGCAAATCTGATTGATCGCGTGCAGACGGGCTACGTTGTCGATTTCTTCGACTTCAGATTCTGGCCTGTCTTCAACGTCGCGGACATTGCAATCGTCGTGGGTATGGGCTTCATGATTTACTCGATACTTTTTCGACTCGACTCAACCAAAATAGAAGAGGTACAGAGATGATTTCGTTTGTCGCGGAGCCGACGATTAATCAGCGGCTTGACATTTGGCTTAACGGAAAATTCCCCGACAAGTCGCGCTCCCACGTGCAAAAGCTCATTGCCGACGGTTTTGTCACTGTCAACGGCGAACACGTCAAAGCAAGCCACAAACTCACGGGCGGCGAAGTCGTCAACGTTGAAGAAATCGCGGCGGTTGATGTAGATTATCTGCCAGAAAATTTGCCGCTAGACATTCTTCACGAAGACGCGGACATTATCGTTGTCAACAAGGCACGCGGTATGACCGTTCACCCTGCTGAGACTGTCAAAAGTGGCACGCTCGTCAACGCTCTGCTTTATCACTGCAAAGATCTTTCGGGCATTAACGGCGTCAAACGTCCCGGTATCGTTCACCGACTCGACAAGGATACTTCCGGCGTTATGGTCGTCGCAAAGACTGACCTTGCACACGTAAGACTTGCCGAGCAGATTAAAAATAAAATTGCCACGCGGACTTACTTGGCGATTGTTCACGGCGTCATTGCTGACAACTGCGGGCTCATCACCGGCGCAATCGGTCGCGACAAGTCTGACCGCAAAAAAATGGCGATTGTCCCCGACGGCAAAAGTGCTGTCACTGAATTCAAAGTTCTTGAACGCTTCGACAACTTCACCTTTGTTGAGTGCAAACTCCAGACGGGCAGGACGCATCAAATCCGCGTGCACATGACGGCAATCGGGCATCCGCTTTTAGGCGATACAAAGTACACGGCGCGGAAAAATCCATTTGACATTCGCGGGCAAGCATTGCACTCACATACGCTGACTTTGATTCATCCGACGACGGGCGATTTGATGAAGTTCACGGCACCGTTGCCCGACGACATGAAAAATATTTTAAACAGACTAGTTCCTAGTTCCTAGTTCCTATAGAAAGGGTTGAGTAAGTTGTTATTCATTGAGGGATTAGCACCAATACTATGGCTAATCGTCGCGCTAAGCATTTTGAAGTTGCCGGCGTGGAAGGCGTGTCCCGTTGCATTGGTCATATCGTTCATCATGGCGACTCAATTTTTCGGAATGCCGTTGCAAGATGTATTAAGCGGCACGCTTGAAGGCGCACTCATGGCGATATGGCCTATCTTGGGCGTCATTGTCTCGGCGATATTTGCTTACAATTTGACGGTGCACACGGGCGGCATGGAAAAAATAAAAGATATGTTGAGCTCGGTCAGCACCGATAAGCGCATGTTGATTTTGATAATCGCATGGGGCTTCGGCGCGTTCCTTGAATGTATGTCAGGCTTCGGCACGGCGGTTGCAATCGGCGCGTCAATGCTGGTAACTGTCGGTGTTCCGCCTGTCAATGCCGTTATCGCCTGCTTGGTATCAAATGCCGCAATGAGCTCGTTCGGCTCGGTAGGTCTGCCGCTCACGACACTTGCCAAGCTCACGAACTTTGACGCGTTGCAAATCGCCACATACACGACGTTGCAACTGGGCATCATGGTTATACTTATGCCGTTTATCATGCTCATCGCGTTTGACGGCTTCAAAACTCTTAAAGGAATGGTTCCCGCGTGTTTAATCGGCGGCTTGGGATTTTGTGTACCGTCGGTACTTGGAGCTGCCACAATGGGCGCGGACTTGGCGGGCATTAGCGGTGCTGTATGTTCCATGGCATTGCTTGTTATCTACGCAAAAAAATTCCCGATTAAAGACCCCGAATACGAAATTGACGACTATGACGAAAACTTTTCCATAACTACCGGCGAGGCAATACGTGCGTGGCTGGTATTCTTGCTGATATTCGTTTTCTTGGTTATCTGTTCTATACCTGCCGTTTCCGCCGTATTGAAAACCGTAGTTACCAGAGTTATGATTTATACCGGTCCGGACGCCGCGCCGACCTCTTTCCAATGGATAACGACGCCTACAATCCTTTTTGTATCAGCAGTTATAGCCGGCTTCGTCAATAATGCTACTGTCAGCGATATGGCTAACGTCCTTAATCGCACAGTTAAAACGCTGATTCCGACGTTTATCACGATCATTACGATTATCGCCACGGCGCGCATCATGGGCTACAGCGGCATGACTATGGCTATTGCAAATACTACGGTTGCGGCTACGGGCAATTTCTATCCGTTCATATCGCCGCTAATCGGCTCAATCGGTGCGTTTATCACCGGCTCGGCAACGTCAAGCTGTGTTCTCTTGAGCAAATTACAAGTCGACGCGGCTTTGGCAATAGGCATGAGTGAAACTGCGCAAGCTTGGATTGCTGCGGCAAATGCTTCGGGCTCGTGCGTCGGCAAGGTAATTTCCCCGCAGTCAATCGCGATTGGTGCGGCGGCAGTCGGTGCTTTTGGCGTTGAATCTCAAATCATGAAATTCGCCGTCAAAGTTTACCTGCCGTTCATTTTGCTCACAGGCATCGTAATTTACTTCGGGCAAGCGTTCCTGTGATTCGCGACAAAATTTCAAACAAAAACCCTCGGCGATTTGTCGAGGGCTTTTTGTTTTGGTTGAGCTGTGTGACATTGAATTATCAGCCGTCAGAACAACGATAATTGATTTGTTTCCGACAAACCTTTCAAGCAACCGTGTTCCTGCAATGCGGCGATTGTTATTTTCGTCAAACCTGCGCGATTTTTCAAGTCTTCGATTGATAGAAATTGACCGTTGGCACGCGCCTCGACTATTGCTTTGGATTGCGCCTCGCTCACGCCGTCAATCGAACTCAACGACATCAGCAAGCCGTTCTTTTTGATGATAAAATCTTCCGCCGCAGACTCGTACAAGTTCGCCCGCTCAAATGTGTAGCCGCGCAGAAAATATTCGTACACAACTTGATAATCGGCAAGGCGATCGCTCTCTTTCACGTCAAGCTTGCGTTCGTCCGCCAAATCCTCAAGCTCATCAAGCTTGCTCTTGACGTAGCGTTGACCTTTGATAACTTCGTTGGCGTCGAATTCCTCGGTGCGTTTGCTGAAATACGCCGCGTAATAAGCCAACGGATAATGCACCTTGCAATAGGCGATACGATAAGCCATCATGACATAAGCCGTGGCGTGTGCACGCGGGAACAAATATTTTATCTTCTGGCAGGAATCAATGTACCAATCGGGCACGTCGTGAGACTTCAAATCGTCGACAACTTCAGGCTTAATGCCGCGTCCCTTGCGAACGGATTCCATTGTCTTAAACGATTTGAGCGCGTCGACGCCGTGATGAATCAAATACATCATGATGTCGTCGCGGGCGGAAATGGCGTTCTTCAGCGTGCAAGTGCCTTGACGAATCAAATCCTGTGCGTTGCCGAGCCAAACGTCCTCGCCGTGCGAAAATCCAGAAATTCTCACCAAGTCGCTGAAACAATCGGGGTGCGCGTCGTCAATCATGTTGCGTGTAAAATTCGTGCGGAACTCCGGCAAACCGAACGTCCCCGACTTTGTTCCGAGCTGTTGCGGTGTCAAGCCGAGTGCCTCCGTCGAGTTGAACAGACTTAGCGTCGGTTTGTCGTCGAGCGGAATTGTTTTCGGGTCGCGGTGAGTCAAGTTCTCCAACATGCGAATCATCGTCGGGTCAACGTGTCCGAGAATATCAAGCTTAACGAGCCGTTCGCTGATTGAGTGGTAATCGAAATGCGTCGTGGTCGTATCGGCGTCCTTGTTGTCGGCGGGGAATTGAATCGGCGTGAAATAGTGAATGTCCATGTCGCGCGGCACAACCATAATCCCTGCGGGGTGTTGACCGGAAGTTTTCTTGACGCCTTGACAACCAGCTGCAATCTTCGCGATAAACGAGCCGTGCTTTTCTTTTTCGTCTTTAAAGCGCGGAGTTTTCTTACGTTCCTCGAAATATTTTTTGACGAGCCCGAACGAAGTTTTTTCAGCAACGGTGGTGATTGTTCCCGCGCGATAGACGTTGTGCTTGCCGAAAAGAATTTCCGTGTACTTGTGCGCTGTCGATTGATATTCGCCCGAAAAATTCAAATCGATGTCGGGAACCTTGTCGCCGTCGAAGCCGAGAAAAACTGCAAAGGGAATGTCGTGACCGTCCTTGATGAGCGGGTGACCGCACACGGGACAAATTTTTTTCGGAAGGTCGTAGCCGCAACCAACTTCGCCCGTCGTGAAAAATTTGCTGTACTGACATTTCGGGCAACGATAGTGTGGCGGCAACGGATTAACTTCCGTGATTCCCGTCAATGTCGCGACGAACGACGAACCGACACTTCCGCGCGAACCGACAAGATAGCCGTCGTCGTTGGACTTTTTGACGAGCCGTTGAGCAATCATGTACAAGCCCGCGAAGCCGTGCCCGATAATAGGTTTAAGCTCCTGTTCAAGCCGCGCAGAGACAATCTCCGGCAAATTTTCGCCGTAAAGCTGTCGCGCCTTGCGGTAGGAAATTTCGCGAATCTCATCTTCAGCACCGGCAACTTGCGGCGAGTACGTGCCGTCGGGAATCGGCTTGAGCATTTCGATTGAATCAGCGATTTTGTTCGGATTGGTGACAATCGCCTCGTAAGCCGTCTCGTAGTCCAGATACTTGAACTCGTCAAACATTTCGTTAGTCGTGCGCAGATACAGCGGCGGCAATTTATCGGCGTCGGAAAATTTTTGACTCGCCAAAAGAACTGTGCGGCAAAGTTTATCTTCACGATTGAGAAAATGTGCGTCAGTCGTTGCAACGAGCGGCTTGTCCAATTTCTTTGCCAACGCGGCGACTTTGCGGTTGATGTCGCGCAAATCTTCATCGGTCGTGATGTTTGGGAAGTCCGCGCTGTCAATCAGAAATTTGTTGTTCTCAATCGGCTGAATCTCAAGGTAGTCGTAGAACGCGGCAATTTCCTCAAGCTCCGCGTCTGATTTACCCGCGACGATTGCACGAATCAATTCGCCCGCCTCGCACGCTGAACCGATTATCAGACCTTCGCGCAGTTCGCTCAAAATTTCTTTAGGAATTCGCGGACGATAGTACATGAACCGAATTTGGCTGATTGACACGAGCCGATAAAGATTGCTGAGCCCGACTTTGTTTTTCGCCAAAATGATGACGTGATTGGCGTGTTTCTGTTTATAATCGTCGCCGACGAGATAACCTTCCATGCCGTAAATAATTTTGATTTGCTTGCCAGCTTTGGCGAGTTTTGCGGCAGTCTGCGCGGCATTCGGGAAGGCTTGAATAACTCCGTGGTCGGTGATAGCGACGGCACGCCAGCCCCAATTTGCGGCGGTCGTGATGAGTTTGTCGACGGGGATAATTGCGTCCATCGCGCTCATCTGCGTGTGAACGTGCAATTCAACGCGTTTGACTTCGGCGGTGTCTTCGCGAGCGGCGGCGGTTTCGAGTTTCTCAAGGTCGTTGATGAACAGGACAGTTTCCTTGGCGTAATCGTCGTGCCTGGCGTTGGCAGAAATTTTAACGAGCATTCCCGATTTGAGCGAGTCAGCAAAAGCTTGCGCGTCGGATTTTTTGTCGCCCTTGAAAAATTTTTTACAGCAAATGCCGTTGGTGTCGTCGGTCACGCAGAACGAAACGCACGTCGAGCCGGTCTTGAATTCGCGCAGATTGACGCCGTTCATATCGCCCGAACCGATTTCGCCGATGATGATGACCGTGCCGCTGTTCTCGTTGATGTTGTCGATTTTGGTAACGTCGCCCGAAATTTTTTTGCCAACGATTTTTTTTGCGGGCGAAGGTTTATCGTCGGAAGTTTTCGGCTTGCTTGGCGTCGAGTCGCGTTTTTTTGGCGCAACGTCAATGTGCTCCGTGCCGATTGAAATTTCGTGCTGAATCTCAACGTCGGCGTGATATTTTTCGTGCAGAAATTTTTCGGCGGCGCGGAAGTTTTGCTTGTCAAAATCTTTGTCAGCACGAACGCGGAGTTGCCAGCGATTGATTTCGGGCGTAACGATGACTTCACGCAATTCGCAGGTGTCGAACGGCAAATTCAATTCGGCGAGCAGTTTGGCAAAAATTTTTTCGTTGTCGATTTTGAGTCTGTATCTGTCCAAAGCATCTCCTCCGATAAAATAAGCCGAGAGCGAACAATTTGCCGCCCCCGGCCGATATGCAATAAAAAAATTTTAAACAGCAGAAATTTCTTCCTGAGTTAAAGATTTCAAGCCTTTGCCTTTAAGAAGTGATTCGGCTTTCTTCGTGTCGTTGACGCGGAAAATCATATAAGCGCGTTCCTTGCCCGCGAAGGCGTACATGTACTCGATGTTAACGTCCGCCTCGGTGAATTTGTTCAGCAGATTGTTGAGATCACCAGCTTCGTCGGCAATGGCATAGGCAAGTACAGGCGTAGTTCGCGCGACGAAATTGTTTTCCTTGAGAACGGTGGTCGCCTCGTAAACATCGTTAACCAACATGCGCACGATACCGAATTCGCTGGTCTCGGCGAGACTCAACGCGCGGATATTGATATTGTTCACGGCAAGAACTTCAGTCAGCTTGTTCAGCGTGCCAGGTTTATTTTCAAGGAAAACGGAAACTTGATTGACGCTCATGGTTTGACACCTCCGTTAAATTTTGCGCGTGTCGATGACGCGGACAGCCTTGCCTTCGCTACGAGTATCGCGCGAGCTGTGCAATCGTTCCAAAGGTCAATGTCTTCCTGCGTGTAGAAAGCAATGACGCGTTTGCCCGTTGTGCCCGATGTGGAATGAATTCGCACGCAATCTTTCAGCGGCACGGCAAGCAATCCGTAAGGGTAAGCGTCGCGCAAATCGGCTTTCGACAGAAACGGCAACTTGTACAGGTCAGCAGTCGATTTGATGTCGTCGGGCGTGACGCCGTGAGCTTCCATTTTCTTGCGATAATACGGCACATTCTCCCACACGCGACGAACCTATGCGGGCAACAGCTCATCTTGCAAAGCTTTTATCTTTTCGAGCGGCGCACACTCAATTTCTGGCTGAAACTAATTTCCCATACAAACTACCTCCGTGAAACAAAACTTCTTGCGTCGGAGCTTATAGGTTATAGCTTATAGCGTATAGGCTGTTCCCTTCTATCAGCTATCAGCTATCAGCTTCAACACGTTCGTTATTTTAAGCGTTGAAGAAATTTTTGGCAAGAAAATTTTGCACGGTGCTTATCGCGTGATATAATCGGCGCGTGGGAAAATTTTTTTGAGGGGGAATTTTTATGGCATTCAACGAAGCGCAATTCAAGGATATTCTGGCGGAGTTCACAATCGGCACGGAACGTTTGCACGAAATCGCGGCGACTTTCCGTCAAGATTTGCAACTCGGTCTGCGTGACGTGACACTTTCTTCAATGCGCATGCTCAAATCTTACGTCGGACTTCCGAGCGGCAAAGAGACTGGCGAATATCTTGCGCTGGACTTCGGCGGCACAAATATCCGCGTCTTCAAATTCCGGCTTGACGGCGACGGCAAATTTGAAATCATCAAACGCGTCGGTCGTCCACTCATCGTTCGCGGCGAATACGACTACATCTGCAAAGACGCCACTGCCGAGCAAATGTTTGACTTCATCGCCGAACTGATTGACGAGGTCATTGACGGCGACCACAACACGAAATATTATCTCGGTCACACGTTCTCGTTCCCGTCAACGCAGGACAATCTTTACAACGCGCGGCTCATCATCTGGACGAAAGAATTTGCAACTCAGGGCGTTGAAGGCGAAGTTGCCAACGATTTGCTTGTCGAAGCTCTCAAACGTCGCGGCGCGGGCAATGTCGAACCTGTTGCAGTCCTCAACGATACGGTTGCCGTACTGCTCAGCGCGGCTTACAAAACTCCCGACACGTTCATCGGCTCGATTTACGCCACGGGACACAACACTTGCTATCTTGAACCGACAATTCACGACCCGCAAGGCGTTGGGCTCGGCGGCATGATTCTCAATCTGGAGTGCGGCAATTTCTCCAAAATCGTTCCCAATCGTTTCGACGCGGAATATGACGCAGGCTCCGAAAAACCTGGCGAACAGCGTTTTGAAAAGATGGTCTCCGGTCGGTACATGGGCGAACTTTTCGGCATGGCGATTGCTGAACTTCTCGGCGAGAAGGGCAAACATTACGGCTTGACTTCAATCGATATGTCCGCGATGATCAGCGACAATTCTCCGAATCTGCATGTGGTGTCGGATATTATCATGGCTAAGGTCGGGCGCGAACTCGAATTCGACGACGTTGCCAAAATCCGTGAACTTGCTGCGGCGATTGTCATTCGTTCCGCCAGATTGGTTGCAGCTTCGTTCGTGGCTCTCGTCTGGCAACGCGCAGGTTCCGGCAAAATTCAAAAGCAACACGTCGCGGTTGACGGTTCCGTTTACGAGAAAATGCCGCTTGCTAAAGACAATATCACGAAGGCTATCGGCGAACTTCTCGGCGATGATGCCGCGCAGGTCGACACGATTCTTGACAACGGCGGCTCTGGACTCGGTGCGGCGATTGCGGCTGCTATGGCTGTTCAAAAATAATTCAACGTCATTCGCAAAAAAAATATCCGTCAGGCTTTCGGGCTTGACGGAATTTTTTTACGTCGTTCATATTAATTCTTTGGATCGAGCTTTGTAGAAGTTCTCGAAAATTTTCTGCACCTCGCGTTGAATTTCCGCACTGTCGCCGTCGTGAAGGATTTCGATTAAGCCCCAACGGTCAAGCAGTACCGACGCGATGTGCCCGATTGTTTCAAGCGTGAATTCGTCTGCGTCAAGCGGTGCAAGCAGGACAATCGCCGTGCGAACAATTTCGCCGCCTTCGGGATACGTAAAACCTTCGCCGAGCTGAAGAATTCCGAACGCGGGCGACTTAACCGCCGTGCTTTTGCAGTGCAGGAGAATCATGTGCCGCCCGACAATCAGCGTTGAACCTTTTTCTTCGCGCAGAAGTAGCGACCTTGCAATTTCGTTGCGGCTCACGTCGTTGGTACCAGCAATTTTCCCAGCAAGTTTGCACGCGGCGTTGATGTCGCTGACATTTTCGCGGACGAAGAAATAATTTTTCATCAGCACGAGAATTGCTTGACCGTAAGCCGTCATTTTTTGCAAAGCCTGCATGAACGGCGGACGCGGTTGAATTTCCTCGGCACTGCTCAAAAACTGTTTATTTTGGCGCGAAAGTTCCGCGTCTATTTTTTTGCAATCTTCATCGACGAGCGCGGTGCTCACGACAATAACGGGACGATCTGCGCGGGGAATCGGCACGGTTGAGATTATGAAGTCGAAATCCTTCGCCGCAACGTAATCGGAATTGATGTCGAGAATCGTAACTTCGTCGACGATTTGCAACGTCGGGAAGACTGCGCGTAAACGACTCGCCAAAAGCCGCGAAGTGCTCATGCCCGTCGGACAAGCGACGACAACTCGGTGAACGGCGTGCAAAAATTTTTCGCTGTCGGAAAGTGCCGCGCCCAAATGCATAGCGATATAAGCAATCTCGGCGTCGGGCAACGGTTCACCGACTTCCGCTTCGACTTCGGCGACACATTCGCGCGTCAAGCTCATCAGTTCGGGGTAATGCGTTTTGATTTCGGCAAGTAGCGGGTTGCGAATGTCCATATGCATTTTTAATCGGCTGAGCGTCGGCGCAAGATGATTGACTAATCCCGCAAGCAAATTCGGATTTTTGTCGATAGCGCGTCCCGAAATTTTGGCGGCACGTTTCATAATCTGTCGAGCCAATTTCACAATGCGGAAGTTGTCTATCATCGAAATTGCGCCGAGACTTCCCGAACTGTACCGACCGCGTGCGCCGACTATGTGCATCGTTATAAAATAAATTTCGCTTTCGGGCACAACAATTTTCAGCGTCTCGGAAATTTTTTCTGCCAACTTCGACGCCGCAAGATATTCTCGTTTGCCGCGCAGACATGAGACGGTTTTCGCGTCGATTTTGACGGGCTCGTGATTTTTGATTCGCCGAATCGCCAGCGACACATGCACGACCAAACCGAGAAACGCGTTGTCGGAAAGTTTGTAGCCCAAATCGTTTTCCGTCACGCGAATCAGTTGCTCAAGCCGCCGCCACTCGCCCGCGTCAATCAGCTCGAACAGGAACTGCGACACCTGCGCAACGGGCTCATCATCTTCGGGCAGGTTGTCTTGCATGAGGTTCAGCAAATTTTCTTCGCCGACGTGTTCGTAAATGTAACGGACAATCGCCCGCCGCAAGTCGCGTTCGTCGCCGAGAAGACTTACACCCAGTCCCGGCTTCCGCAAAAGTTTCAAGCCCTGTTCACGAAACCACGGCTCTAACTTGTCAAGGTCGTTGCTTATCGTCGAATCGGTGACGTGCACAGCACTCGACAGCGCGAAAAGTTTCACGGGTTCGCGGCTCGAAAGTAGCTTGCTGATGATGATTGACCGTCGCTCACTCGGCGAATACTCGCGCTTATCTGCAAACTTCAGCTGCTTGTCCAGAGCGTAGCGTTTAACGTCGCTGCCGATGATTTTTATGCCCGCGCCAGATTTTTTTTCGAGTTGCAAACCGACAGCCGTCAATGCGTTCTCGACTTTGGGCAGTTGTCGCGAAACGGTCTTTGAGCTGACGGATAATTTCGCCGCAATGTCAGACGTCGTTTGAAAATTTTTTTCACGAAGGAGCAACTTCAAGATGTCGCACGTTCTTTGCTCCATGTCAAACCTCCTCAACAAATGCGCGGGACGATTTCGCCGGCAGGAGTGTCGACGATTCGCACGGCACCGATTGCAGTTTTCAAGCCGACTTTGCCCGCAGAATGATTGACGACTTCGCCGACAACTGCCGCCTCGACGCCGCAGATATTTTTGCGCATGACGGACAAAATTTTTTCGCAAGACTCGTTCGGCACGACAGCGACGATTTTGCCTTCGTTAGCGAGTTCAAGGACATCAAAGCCGAGAATTTCGCAGACGCCGCGAACTTCTTCGCGCACGGGAATTTTTTCTTCGTCAAGCAGAATACCGACGTTCGCCGCTTGAGCAATCTCGTTAAGCACAGTCGCCAAACCGCCGCGTGTCACGTCGCGGAGCATGGCAATTTTCGGTTCGACGGCAAGCATTTCGGCAATCAGTCCGTTAAGCGGTGCGCAATCCGATTGAATATTCGCGGGCAGTTCGAGACCGTGGCGTTCAGCGAGAATTGTAACAGCATGGTCGCCGATTGTGCCCGACACCAAAATTTTCATGCCTGCGCGGACATTTTTGGCGGAAATGTCAACGCCGTCAATGAGTTCGCCGACGCCCGCCGTGTTGATGAAAATTCCGTCAGCCTGCCCGCGTCCGACAACTTTGGTGTCGCCCGTGACGATTTTGACGCCCGCTTGATGAGCCGCCGCTGACATTGAGCCGACAATTTTTTTCAGCGCGTCGAAGTCGAAGCCTTCCTCAAGAATCAAGCCGACTGAAATATATTTCGGGATTGCGCCAGTGACCGCCAAATCGTTGACGGTGCCGCAAACGCTAAGCTTGCCGATGTCGCCGCCACGAAAAAAAATCGGTCGCACGACGTAACTGTCCGTGGTCATAGCCAATCTACCGAGTTTCGCGCCGTCGTGAAGTTCATTTAAAATTTCGTTGTCAAAGGCGGGCAGAATCACATCATGCAGAAGTTGGGCACTCAACTTGCCGCCCGCGCCGTGTGCCATTAAAATTTTTTCGCTCATATAGTCACTCCGTTGGTAGCTGTCAGCTGTCAGCTTTCAGGTTATGGTAGCTCAGGCAAATTCTTCGCGATTGCCGAATTGTGAACGATTTCTTCTATCCGCTGGTCAAGAACAAGTTCTTGCTTATGCAGACTTGCTGCCGTGTCCAACGTCGTCGCGCTGTTCGCCGTGATGCCTTCAATGTAAGTTTTCCACGCCAAAATTGTGATTCGTGTCGACTCTTTGCGCAGTTCCGCCAAAAATTGAGCTCCTTGCGGCACGGGAATTTGATTCAGTTCATCTTGCCGATTTTCAAGCGCGGGAATCAGCGTGTCCATGACGTAGCTTGCGGTTTCGACGCGTTGTTCCGTCGTCATGATTCCGTACGGCGAATGTTGAAGTGAAATGAAAACGTCCTGCGCGACGGCGAACGTGCCGTTGTAGCGGTAGACAATTTCTTCGGTTGCGTCGATATAGTCCGCCAAATTTTTCCGCAGAATCGGTGAGACGGCGTCGAGATAATCGCGGTAGTTGTCGACGCTGACGACTTTCCACTCCGTGCCGCCGAGATTGAACGTAAAGACAGGCAACTTTATCTTGCGCCCGAAAATTTCAAGTTCCGAGCCGCCGATGTGAAAACTTTCGTTCGCCAAATCTTTCAGCGTGAGTTTGAGCACGAACGGCGATTGCGTGTAATCTTCGACGATGCTGACGGTCGCGATTGCCTCTTCGCCGCGATGTTCAATGCCCTCAAGCTCAATCAACGACGTGTGTCGAATCAAGCTACGGTCAAGCAAAAGGTCGTAGTCAATGCCGAGTTGTCGCCCTTTGAGAATTTCGCCAGGCAAAGTCCATTCGTGCGTCTCAAGGTACGTGTTGATGACTTTGACCGCGCCTTTGCACATTTGCCGCCGAATCAGCACGTAAAAATTTTCAAAGAGACTTCGCTCGCGGTCAGTGAGGTTCGTGTCGTACTTGAACAGGTCGCTCGTCAAATCGTCGTAAGCCTTCAGCGTTATCGAATTCAAATCGACGTGGCGGCGAAAATTTTCAACGTCGCCCGAACGATAAGCACTGACCATTTCGCGAACGGCATATTCAGGCGTCTTGATGTAAACGGTGAAATACAAAAAAATTCCGCTCAACGCCACGACGAACACGAACGTCAAAAACATTCTCTCACGCTGACGACGCCTGCGCCTCGACTCAAGTCGTTTTCTCCAAGTGTAATCGTCCATAAAATTTCAGCCTCGGAAAATTCTTCGCAACTCGACAATCGAATCGTAATCGGCAACATCAGCTTGCAACGGCGTCACGGACACGAAACCTTGATTGACCGCGTGAATGTCAGTGCCTTCGCTGTCGTCCAAGTCGCAAACAGTACCGCCGATTCGGAAGTAAGCGCGTCCGTCGGTGTCGGTGTGACTGGTGAAGGCGTTGATATAATCTCGTTGCCCAAGACGCGTTATCATGAACTCAGCCTTGTCTGCACGGAAACTTTTCGGAAAGTTGAGATTGTGCAGGAACGCTTCGTGCTTGATGGCGAAAATTTTTTCGAGATAGTCAACAGTCACGTTCGCAACGATGTCGAAAGGAATTGTCGAATCTTTATCGCGGGACACAGCAAGCGATGCGATGTCGTGCAGAAAACCTTCCAACGCCGCACCGACAGTGCCGGAGTAAATCACGTCTGTGGCGAGATTTGCGCCGTCGTTTATGCCGCTGATGACCGCGTCGAATTTTTCGGTGCTCATGCCTTCAAGATAAATTTTCACGCAATCGGTCGGTGTGCCGTCGAAAGTCCACGCCGTGCAAATCGGGTTGTCGAAACGTTTGTATTCGATTTCGCGCAGGACGCTCAACGCGTGAGACATGCCGCTTTGCTGATTGAGTGGTGCCGCAATCGTCGGTTCGTGTCCGCGAATTTTAAGCGCGTGAGCCAGTGACCACAGTCCCGCGCCGTTAATGCCGTCGTCGTTCGTCAGTAAAATTTTCAAATTATCACCTCATGGGTTGGGTGTTGATGTTGTTTGTGAAGCGTTGAATTCAATTTAAAATTTTTAATCAACTTTTCTTTTGCGTGCCCAAAAGAAAAGTTGCAAAAGAAAAGGGCACCTCGCGGGGGCGTTCAGTTGTAATGATCCCAGCGTCGAGACTACCCGTGGCTCGTGGTTCCGGCAAAACGTCCTTTCCGTGGACGTGTTGCCGGCGGCCGTCATCCATGACGGCCTCAACTTTCCGTAGCGTTTTTTACTAATCTGCAGTTGTCGAGTAATTGCCGCAACCTGTCGAGTTGTCCCGAACGTAGCAGTTCCCAAACTTCAGGCGTCAAGACTTCGCGCCAAAAATTTTGTCGTACCGTGTGATTCGGCAACAATCTTTTGACTTCCTGCCGTTTGTCAGCGATGAGCCGCAAGCCCGCGCCGAAATTTTCATCAAGCTCAGCTTCCAACATTTGCCGCACGAATCGCGAAAAGGCTGGAGAATTCGCGCCCGTCGAGATCGTCAAGAGTAAGTCGCCGCGTTGAATTTGTGACGGGACAAAAAAATTTCCGCCGCCGCCGTCGACCACATTGACGAGAATTTTTTTTGATTCAGCAACCTGCGCGGCTTGTCGATTGACTTCGGGATTGTCGGTCGCCGCAATTAAAATCAGTTCGTCGCTGAGCATGTCGGGCGAAAAATTTTCCCGCGTCAAAAAAATTTCTCCGCGTTCAAAAAGTTTTTCAATGTCCGCGCAGATTTCGGGCGCAATCACACGAACGACAGCTCCAGCCGCTAACAACCCGCGAATTTTTCGTAAGGCAACTTCGCCGCCGCCGACAACGACGCAATTTTTGCCCGCCACGTCCAAATTAATCGGATAAGTTTTCATCAGCATTGCCGCCCAAAACGTGCGCCGTCAAAAAAATTATCAGCTCGGATTCGGTCTTGCTCTTGCGATGATTTCTGAACAACGCGCCCAAAATCGGTAGGTCGCCCAAGAACGGAATTTTGCTGACGGATTTTTCTTCTTCCGCACCGATAAGCCCGCCGATAACCATCGGTTCGCCGTCGCGCACAGTAACCGTCGTGTCTGCCGAACGCGTGTTGAATCGATAAACGCCCATGTCGGCAACGTATTGCGGAGTGCTGACCTCCGTGTGAATCGTCGCGGTTATCGTGCCGTCAGCGTTGATTCGTGGCGTGTACTTCAGAATAATTCCCGCGTCGCGATACTCAAAAGAATTCGTGACGGTTGAATTTGTCGTTTGACTTGTCGGCACGGGCACCGAGCTTCCGACGTTGATAACGGCTTCGCGCCCCTGCACAGTCATAACATTCGGGCGGGATAAAATTTTCGCCTTGCCGTCGGTGACGAGCGCATTGATTTTCGCACCGTAATAAAGTTCAAACGGCGTGCCTAAAGGACCGCGTCCGAATTGAATGATACCGTAGCCCGTCGTGGCGTTCGATTGTCGAGTGTAAGTTTCTTTGTAATAGCCAGGCGTGCGCAAGCTTCCGTTCGAGTTGTATGACGGCGAATTATATTCAACGTCGCGGTCGGGATATTGCGGGACAGTCGACCACATCCACTCCACGCCAAGATTTTTCGTCGCGTTCTTGTCAATCGCCAAAATTTTCGCCTCAACAGAAACTTGCTTGAGCTCAACGTCGAGCGTCGCCAAAAGATTTTTGACGCGTTCATATTCGGAAGGCGTGCCGTACAGGACAAGCGCATTGACTTCGGGGTCGACGTAAACGCGTTTGGCGCGAGGATCTTTTTCGTCGTCGCCTTCGGTTTTCCAGTCGCTTGAAGATTTTTCGCGGAATTTGTATGTGTAAGTTCGTTCAATCCCGTCGGCGTCTTTAAATTTTGTACTTTCGGACATCGGTTTATCGGGCTCAATGTCCAACGATTTGAAGACAGCTTTACGCAAAATGTTCGCGTCGCCGAATTTAATCGGCAAAACGTAACTGCGCATTGGTTCGACCGGTTTAAGTTCTGCTGTCAAAATGTAAACGTCCGCTTCGTGCAGGAGCCGCAGATTTTTTATGTTGGCAATGATTTCGAGGACGCGCACGGGGTCGACGTTCGTCACGGAAATTGAAATTGTTCCTTTGACCGAATCGTCAACCATCACGTTAAGCCCGCCGTTTTTGCCGACGAGAACGATTGTTGAGCGCAAATCCGCATCGTGCACGCTGAGCGTCATTGGTGCCGCAAAGGTCGTTGTTGCTACAAAAAAAGCCGCCGAAGCAATGAGCGGCATAAACCTTTTGAGTTTCAATTAATTCACTTCCTTTTGCACGAACACGCGCGAGCCGTCCGCGAACATCACAAAATCGGGCGTTATGTCGACAATTATCTTGCCGTTGAGTTCGTCGCCGACCGTCAGGAAAATCGTTTCGTTGCCGCGCAGAAACATCGCTGTCTTGTTGTCGCCGCTGATTGCCACGCCTGTCAGAATAATTTTTTCTTGCGGCTCGATTATCGGCGGTTGAGGCGGTTGAATCGGAATTTCAGGCACGACGGTTTTCGGCGGCGGTTGAGGTTTAGGTTTTTCTTCACCGGCGAACGGGTCTGCAACGAACAGCGGGTCGGCATTTGCACCGAGTACCAGCGTTACACCGTAAGAATCTTTCGTGACGGGCAACGGCTTGACGGGCAAATCTTTCGTCACGGGCTCTTCGTTCAAGATGACTTCTTCACCGCTCGGCTCGTCTAAAAATATCCAAGCGACAATCAGCACGACGACGCCAACGACTACCGCGACGATACGAAATTTATTCCGCTTAATCTCGTCAAGTTCGCGTTCCCAAAATTTTTTCAAATCGTCGGGCATTGTCGTTCCTCCTGTTAAGGGGTCAGCAATATTGGTGGTCAAGGTGAATTATCGCGCGGTCGTCAGCATGTTGAGCAATCAATCGCCGCTGAAATTCTCGCCGAAGTTCGCGGTCAGACATCGGAAAATTTTGCGGAACGTCCACGTCAAAAATCAACTTCCTGCCCGACTTGTACGGCACGACGCGAAAATCATGCATTGACAAATCCGCACTAATCTCCGCCAAAATTTTTTCGGCAAGTGCTCGGTGTTCGTCAAAGGCAGCGTCACCTTGAACGACCGGATCAACGTGCAGTGTCACGTAAACGCCGAACGTCGCCTGCAATTTGCGTTCAAGCCTGTCAATAATTTCGTGCGCCTCCAACAAAGTCAACGTTGCGGGCAATTCAACATGCATTGACACGAAAAATTTCTTCGCGCCGTAGCTGTGCACAATCAAATCGTGAACATCGATAACGTCGGGCGACTCAGTGACGATTTTTTTTATGCCGTCAAGAAGTTCGGGGTCAGCTTTTCCGCCGATAATCGGTGTCAAAATTTCTTTCAGCGACTCAAAGCCGCCGCGCAGTATGAATGCCGATACGAAAATTCCCGCGCCGCCGTCAATGTTGATGTCGAATTTAATCCACAGAACGATTGAAATGATGATTGCGCCCGTTGCCAGGCAGTCGGTGAAGCTGTCGATTACCGCCGCGTGAATCGTCTCGGAATTTATTTTCTTTGCCGCGCGACGATAGAACATTGCCAGAAGAAATTTCGCCACAATCGACACGCTCATCACGAACAGCGTCATCAAGCCGGCGTCCATTGCTTCGGGCGAGATAATTTTTTCGACAGACGTAATCAAAAGTTTGCCGCCGACAAAAATCATCGACGTTGCCACGAACAATCCCGCCAAATATTCTACGCGTCCGTGCCCGAAAGGATGTTCTTCGTCGGCAGGTTTGGCAGCCATGTGAAAACCCGCCAACATTATCACGGAAGTCGCGGCGTCGGACAGGTTGTTGAAAGCGTCGGCGAGAATCGAAATTGAACCGCTTATCAACGCGACGGCAAATTTGACGGCACTGATTAAAATGTTGACGCAAATTCCCGTTACGCTCACGAATTTTCCGTAGCCTTCGCGGGTCGACAGGTTGAAAAATTTACTCAAGCCGAGAACTCCAAAATTACATTTCGTTGATTAAATCGCGCTCAACACGCATGAAGCCGCATTGCTCCTTCGTCATGAAAACCATACCGTTTGCAAAGTCAAAAAACTCGCGAAAACCCAGAGTGTACAGCATACGTTTGTAATCGTCGTAATTCGGTTGGCAAATGAAGAAGACCTTCTTCCCGCGAAGTTCCCGCATTTTCGTGACGAGTTCGTTTACCATGAACGGATTGTCGGTTTTAATTATCAATTCGTCGTCTTGAACACTGAACAGAATTTTTATCGCGTTGACG
Source organism: uncultured Selenomonadales bacterium (assembly GCA_947165145.1). Taxonomy (GTDB): domain Bacteria; phylum Bacillota; class Negativicutes; order Selenomonadales; family Selenomonadaceae; genus Quinella. The sequence continues at coordinate 59,843 of CAMUZG010000003.1, read as the reverse complement.
TTGTTCGACGTGACGAAGAACGCGCGCTTATGTTCGACGGCAAGCCGCAACATTCGCTGAACGTGCAACGTATGTTCGTCGGTCATTTTGCGGAAAGCCTTGCCTATCCTGTCGACGAAACCGAAATCAAACCACGGCGTCCGCACGAAATGTTCCATGAACAGCTTGTTGTAAGCGTCGTCAAATTTTAATTCAATGCACTGCCCCGCGTAATGATAAATTTTCTTCGTGAGCGGCAATTTCCTGAGCCTGTCCGATTGCACGAACGAATCAAACTTTTGCTCAAGCTTGAGATAGTTTGCCGAGAAGAACGCGTTCAAAATGTCTTGGTCGAAGCATTCACACTGCGGATTTTCGGCAAGGAATTTCAGCCCGTCGTAGAAAAAATTTTTTTCCAACTTGTCGACGTTGAAGAGAATCACGCCCGCGTTGAAATAATTTTCCTGCTTGACGAGCCCCTTTTTAATCAGATATTTGTTGGCAATCATGTAGCCGAGCGTCGCGTCCTTTTCGGGCACGGCGGCAAGCGGAATATCTTTCAAGTCGTGTTGCCAAAGTTCGGCAATGTCGAGGTTGACGATGATGTCCGCGTCGAGGTAAATCGCCTTGCCGACGCCGTGAGCCGACAGAATTTTTTTCATCAGCAGACGATAAAACGTCCCGATACTGAAGCGCGTGTTCAAGACGACGGCGATTTTTTCTTTGAGGAATTTAATTTCTTCGGGACAAATTTTTTCGACGTTATGAAATTTTACGTGCTGAGCGTAACGCCCTGCAAGGTAAGAAAAATTGTCGCGGTTCGCGTCCGATAACGTCGCGTCGTGCAAAATGTGAATCGTCACGTCCGCCGCAGTGTTTTCAAAAATTGAAGCCATTGTCGCGCCGACGAATTTTGAATAACGTCCGCTTTTGTCGTGCAATCCGAAACAAACGTGAATCATTTCAAAAATCCTTTCATCTTCGAGCGGAAGAACAACCATATCACCAGAATTCAAATCGGCATGACGATAACCGCCGGTCGCATCGAGTCCATTAACGCCATAATAATCAAAATGCCCGCCAAAAACGCCAAGCACAGATAATTTACCGCAGGGTAGAAGAACGCTTTGAATTTCGGGACGACGCCCGCCGATTTGCAATGCTCACGGAATTTCAAATGCGTAAGGACAATCATTGCCCAGCTGATAACTATCGCGCCCGTTACGATTGACATCATGTACATAAAAATTTCTTCGGGGAAAAAAATAATTCAGCACGACGGCAAGCAATGTTATTCCCGCCGAAATTAAAATGCCGTTGACAGGGACTCCGCGACTCGACAGTGTGTCAAAAAATTTCGGAGCATTGCCGCTTTTCGCCAAACCGAACAACATGCGCGAATTGGAATAAATCGCTGAATTAAAGACCGACACGGCAGCCGTCAGCACGACAAAGTTTAAGATGTTCGCCGCCATTGTGAAGCCCGCGCTACTGAAAATCTGCACGAACGGGCTTGCGTCTTTGCCGACCTCGTTCCAAGGCCACAGCGTCATCAAAACAATCATCGTGCCGACGTAGAAAATCAAAATGCGGTAAATGACTTGATTGATTGCGCGGGGAATTGTCTTGTCGGGATTTTCAGCCTCGCCCGCCGTTATGCCGATTAATTCAATGCCGCCGAAACTGAACAGCACCGGAGCAAGCGACATTAACATTCCTTCAAGTCCGTTCGGGAAAAAACCGCCGTGATCCCACAGGTTATGAAAATTCATCGGGAACGGATTCGGGTCAACAAAGATTGTGTACGAGCCAAGCAGAATCATTCCTATTATCGCGGAGATTTTTATAAATGCCATCCAAAATTCAATTTCGCCGTATGCGCTGACCGTGACGAGATTAATCGCCGTGATGATCAGCAGGCACGCGAGCACGCCAATCCATTTGGGCAAATCGGGGAACCAATAACCCAAATAAATCGACACGGCAGACAATTCCGCCATGCTCACTAGGATATAAAGAAACCAATAATTCCAACCCGCAAGAAATCCAGGAAATTCGCCCCAGTATTTTGCGGCAAAATAGCTGAACGAACCCGAAACCAGTTCTTCAACCGACATTTCGCCCAGCATTCGCACGATAAGGAAGATGATTATTCCGCCGATTAAGTAGCTCAACGAGACGGCGGGACCTGCCAAAGCTATTGTCGCGGTGGAGCCGTAGAATAAGCCCGTGCCGACCGCCGTGCCCAACGCAATCATCTGCAAGTGACGATTTTTCAAACCGCGTTGCATTTTATTTTCATGTGCCATTGTCGTAGTCTCTTAAAGAATTTTATTGAATCAGAATATCGCGGAACATTGACAGAATTTCTTGACCGTAATAATTGCCTGGTACCGCCCAACGTCCGTTCAAATCTTGCCACGTGCCCAAAGTCCGCGAACCGTAAGCTTGCCGAACGATACCATAGCGCGGGTCGACAACAGGCATTGTCGGACGTCGTGTCGAAGAATAGGCGAGCAAATGTTGAATGTGAGCGCGAACGCCGAGTTGCGGTGTTGCAAAGAATTCGCCTTTGACGCCGCCGCCGGTCGTGCCCAAGCCGCAATAATTGTTCTGTTCGGGAATGACATCGCCGCCGTAACGGAAAAAGCCAGTTTCCTTGAGAGCCTGCGCAAACGCGACATCGGGGCGAATACCTTCGCGTCTGCCCTCCTCGTAGTAGTAAGCGACAATTTCTTCCGCCGAAACCGCCAAATTCGGATTGGGATTGTTGTGCAGGAGATAGCGAACGCATTGCTGTTGAGTTGCCATTGGCGTTCCGATTATCGACGTGTCGGCTGCCGAAGTCGTCGTCGGGACATAAAAATCCGTTGGCGCGTCGTAGGCTGTGTAAATTTCTTGCTGGTCGTCGACTTTGAACTGATTCATCGTTTCGGTTACACGTTCGCGCAGAGTGGGCAACTTCCGCTTTTCAACTGATTTTGTCGGCGTTTTCGGGTCGTGAATTCTTTTGGTGCCTGCGTCGCTCACCGCGGGAATCGAAATCGTAAACGCGCCGAGCAACGCTGCCGCTATGAATTTTTTTGTTCGAGATAGTATCAAAACAATCACCTCTGTACAGATTTTTTTCAGGAAATTCTATCAATCGCCGCGAAGTATACAACATTTGCCCTTTAGTTGCAAGAAATTAAACTGAAATCGATTGGAGGCGGGAGCAATGGCGGTCGGCATTATCGCGGAGTACAACCCATTTCACGCGGGGCACGCACATCAAATCAGCGCGATAAAAAAATTCTGCGGCTCGGAAATTGTCGCGGTGATGAGCGGGAGTTTCACTCAACGCGGTTCGCCGGCAATCCTCGACAAATGGACACGGGCACGGATTGCAATTTCAAACGGCGTCGACTTGGTTTTGGAGCTACCATTTATCGTGGCGGTACGGAGTGCTCAAGACTTCGCGCGCGGCGGAATCAGATTGCTTGAAAGTTTAGGCGTCGTCGACACGTTGGCATTCGGCGCGGAAGTCACAGACCTCGACAAATTAAAACTCGCGGCGGCGGCAGATTTATCAGACGTCCCGAAATTGATGGCTCAAGGAACGTCATACGCGGCGGCTGTCACAAAAATTTTGGCTCAAGTCACGCAACTCGACGAAAAAATTTTGCGGCAACCAAACACAATTCTTGCGGTCGAATATCTGCGTGCTTTGCCCGAAAAAATTTCCCCGTTGCTCATCGAACGAATCGGCGCGGCTTACGACGATTTGACATTGCACGGAAAATTTTCAAGCGCGTCGGCAATCCGAACTGCAATCCGCGAGAATTCTCCGCCGTGGGAAAAAATTTCGGCTTGCGTCGACGACGAAACGTTATCGGCACTGCGCGGGGAACGAATCGCCGGTTTGGTTGACGAAAAATTTTTACTGCGCCCGCTGATGTCCAAACTCATCACAACGCGCGTCGACACGTTGAAAAAAATTTTCGGCATGACGGAAGGTTTGGAACATCGCTTGCTGAACGCGTCGGCGAAAAATTTTTCCGCGTTGATTGAAACGTTAACTGCTCGACGATATACAGCCGCACGAATCCGCCGATTGTTGCTTTACGTTTTGCTCGACGTGACTGCCGCGCAGGTTGCCGAACTCGACGCGACGACTTGCGCACGAATTTTGGCGTTCAATGAGCGTGGACGGTCACTGCTGAAAAAAATTTCCGCGCCGCTTGTCACGAAGCTCACCAAACATTTGAACCGCCGAGATATTCACGAACGCCGCCGACCGCTTGAGCCGTACCAAAAAATTTTGTTGCTTGACGTGCAGGCGACAAATCTGCGCGGGCTGCTGTTCGATGATCCGCATTCGCCATGGGAAGATTTTTATCAATGTGGAATGTGGAATTATGAATTAGGAATGGTGACGACGCCGAATTAATTTCTAATTCCAAATTCCTAATTCCAAATTGAATTCGCCGCTTGACACGAAAAAACCGCTCGTCTATAATCGACAACGTTATAGTTAAAACTTTTGCCGAGGAGGTGTCAGGCTTGAAGAGAACCTTTCAACCGAATTCACATTGGCGCAAAAAAACGCACGGCTTTCGCGAACGCATGAAGACTAAAGGCGGACGACTTGTCATCAAAAGACGTCGTCAGCGTGGCAGAAAAGTACTTACAGCTTAAGAGTGCGGCAGGTCACTAATCGAAGTGACCTTTTTTTTCGCGTTATCGGCGGGCGGAGGATTGCAGATGTTCAACTTGAGCAAAGGCGAAATTTTGCGCGGCAAGAACGATTTCAACGCGGTGCACAACGGCGGACGCTCATTCGCCAATCATGCACTGGTTATCCTTGTCGTCAAAGATGAACGCTACAACGGCAAAGTCGGCTTCGCGGCGGGCAAGAGACTCGGCGGCGCGGTCGTTCGTAACCGTGTCAAGCGGCTTATGCGTGAAGTTTATCGGCTCAACAAAAATTCTCTCCGCCACGACTGCGCAATGATTCTCGTTGGGCGAAAATTCCTGGTCACCGCCAAATTCAAGGACGCCGAAAAAGCCTTTTTGGATTTGTGCAGAAGATCCAAGTTGTTGATGTCATGACGAGACTTTTAATAAATCTGATAAAATTTTATCGACGGTGGTTGTCGCCGCTGAAGGCTCCGTGTTGTCGATTCGTGCCGACGTGTTCAGCGTATGCGCTTGAGGCAATCGAAAGATACGGTTGGGCACGCGGCGGTTTGCTGACGTTGTGGCGAATCCTGCGTTGCAATCCCTTCAGCAAAGGCGGCTATGATCCAATTAGGAATGTGGAATTTGAAATTAGGAATGATGATGTCAAAAAATAATTTCTAATTCCCAATTCCAAATTGATAGAAGGATGTGATTTTTTGGAAGAACCGGGAATCTTCAGCGGTATCTTCGCGCCGATAGAATACCTGATGAACGCCGTGCTGACCGCGCTCTATTCGCTGACGGAAATCGTCGGCATGCCCAGCTACGGTCTGGCTATCATTCTGCTGACAATCTTGATAAAAATTTTGGTCTACCCGCTGACGAAAAAGCAACTTCAATCGATGAAGGCAATGCAACGCCTTCAGCCGCAAATGAAAAAGTTGCAGGAGAAATACAAGGACAATCCGCAAGTCATGCAGCAAAAGTTGCTTGAACTTTACAAAAAAGAAGGCGCGAACCCGATGTCGGGCTGTCTGCCGATGCTGATTCAAATGCCGATTTTGATGGGCATGTATTACACGCTGTTCAGCTTCGATTATGGCGGAGCACCACCGTCGTTCGCGTGGCTGCCGAGTTTATCCGAACCCGACCCGACTTACGCGTTGCCGTTCCTGTCTGCCGCGACAACTTTTCTTCAGCAAAAGATGATGTCTCCAGACGACCAAAATCAGCAGATGAAAGTTATGATGATTGTAATGCCGATTTTTATCGGTTGGATAAGTTTGCAGTTCCCCGCAGGGCTCGTGCTCTATTGGGTGACGATGAACGTCGTGCAAATCGTTCAGCAATGGTGGACGAATCGGCAAGACGACAAGGAGGCGGTTTAAATGGCGAATGTTATTGAAACGACAGGCAAAACCATCGAAGAGGCAATCCGAACGGCGGTTGCTCAGCTCGGCGTCGACGAAAGCGAACTTACGGTTGAAGTCTTGGAAACGCCGTCGAAAAGATTATTCGGTCTGCTCGGCGAAAAACCCGCGAGAATTCGCGCAACGGTCAAAGTCACTGAATCCCCCGTTCAAATCGCGGAACCTGCGCCGATTGAAGAAGTCGCCGTTGAGCCCGACAAAGATGTCGTCGTCGAAACGGTTGCCGAACCAATCGCGGAAACTCCAGCTACTGAACCCGTCGAAGTTTTTGAGCCGGTATTGGAGCCGTCGCCCGTCGAAGAGGTTAAGCCCGTCAATCACGAACAAATTCTCAACGACGCAGAAAAATTTTTGCAAGACGTCTTCGCGGCAATGGGTCTCGAAGTCACAATCAAAACATCTGCGGAATCGGAGAACGCTTACGTCTTCGATTTGGTCGGAAAAAATCTCGGCGTGCTTATCGGCAGACGCGGGCAAGCTCTCGACTCCCTGCAATATCTGCTGAACCTGTCAATCAATCGCAAGCTCGGCGAAGATAGACTGCATTTGATTCTTGACGTTGAAGATTATCGCCGCCGCCGCGAAGAAACGCTTATCAAGCTCGCGAAAAGTGTTGCTGAACGCGCGATTAAAACTCGTCATGATGTACGCCTTGAGCCCATGAATCGTCACGAACGCAAAATAATTCATACCGTCCTGCAAGAAAATGATCGCGTCGAAACACACAGTTCCGGCGAAGATCCTTATCGTTACGTCATTGTCACGCCCGTCAAGCGCGGTAAACATTGAATCACTAAGCAAATAAATTTTGCCCGTCAATGCGGCGGGCTTTTTTCATGAGGTGACAGTATGGAAGACACAATCAGCGCGATTGCTACGGCGGCGGGAAATTCTGGCGTCGGCATTATCAGATTGAGCGGCGCGAATTCGATTGCCATTGCCGAGAAAATTTTTGATAAATCACTAACTCAAGCCGAACACGGGAAAATTATTTTCGGGCACGTGAAAAATTTTGACGGCGTGATTGTCGACGAGGCGATTGCCCTTGTCATGCGCGAACCGAAATCTTACACGCGGGAAAATGTCGTTGAATTGCAATGTCACGGCGGTAGCGTCGTTTTGCGCGAAGTCCTCAAGCTCACGTTCAAGGCGGGTGCTCGTCCTGCCGAACGCGGCGAATTTACCAAACGCGCTTTTCTCAACGGACGAATCGATTTGACGCAAGCCCAAGCCGTGCTTGACGTGATTCAAGCCAAAACTTCCGCCGCATTGACTGTTGCGCAAAATCAGTTGGCGGGCAGAACGTCCGCGACAATCCGCGAGATTCGGCAAGCGATTTTGAATTCAGAAGCCCACATCGAAGCGACAATCGATTTCCCCGAAGACGACCTTGACGACGTGATTTTGGCTACCGTCGACGAAAACATCGCCACGCAGATTGTCAAGCTTAACGAACTGCTGAAGAATCAATCGGCTGGCAAAATTATGCGCGAAGGTTTGGAGACTGCGATAATCGGCAAACCGAACGTCGGCAAGTCGAGTCTGCTGAATTTTTTCGCGAAGACTGAACGCGCAATCGTCACTGACATTCCTGGCACGACACGCGACAGCATTGAAGAATTCGTCAACGTCGACGGAATTCCACTTAAAATCATCGACACGGCGGGAATTCGCAATTCGGGCGACGCGGTGGAACAAATCGGCATTGAACGGGCTCGCGACTGCGCCGCACGTGCTGAACTGATTCTCGCGCTGTTCGACGGTTCACGACCGCTTGACGCCGAGGACGATGAAATTTTCAAGCTCCTGTCGAATCGCGACGCACTGATTTTGCTGACGAAAATTGACTTGCCGCCCGTCACGACCGCTGAACAACTTGCAAAAAAAATTCCCGCCGCGCAGGTCATTGAACTGTCGTTGAAGAGCGGAGCGGGTTGCGATAAACTTTTGTCGGCGATTGGTGAACGCGTCGGCACGATTGATTTCGAGATGAGTTTTGTCCGCGACGAACGCGAGGCTGATTTACTGCGTCGAGCCGTCAAACATCTTCGCGAAGCTCAAGCGACAATCAGACAGAATATCGGCGTGGATTTCGTGTCGATTGATTTGCGTGCGGCTCTCGAATGTTTGAGTGATTTGACTGGCGAATCGGTCGGCGAAGATGTTCTCAACGAGATATTCAGCAAATTTTGTATCGGCAAGTGAAAATTTCAGAGACCGCCAAGGGTATCACCCTTACGCGTCGATTATTTGCCGAAAGCTTGAGCGACTTTGACAAGTTCGGCGCGAATCGGAATGTGTTGCGGACAAACTTTTTCGCACTTGCCGCACTTGATACAATCGCCCGCGTTGTTTTTGTCGTGCATTTCGACAAGCCAACGATATTGATGAGCCGCGATTGTCTTGTTGCGATACAATGTCAGAACATTAAACGCCGTGAACGAGCCGCTGATACCGATATTCTGCGGGCAAACTTTCGCGCAGTAATTGCAGGTTGTGCAGGGGATAATCGGAATGTTCGCCAAAACTTTGCGAGCGTCGTCGACTGTCGCACGTTCCGAATCATCAAGCCGCGTGAAATTTTCCATGTAAGCGACGTTGTCTTTCATCTGATCAAGCGTGCTCATGCCCGACAAAACCGTGATGACTCCGTCGAGACTTGCGGCGAATCGAATTGCCCACGAAGCCAACGACACATCGGGATTTGCGGACTTGAAAACCTGCGCGACATCATCGGGCGGATTTGCCAACATTCCGCCTTTAATCGGCTCCATGATGACAATCGGCTTGCCGTGCTTGCGAGCGACTTCGTAACAGCCGCGCGATTGAATTGCGGGATTTTCCCAGTCAGCGTAGTTGATTTGTAGCTGAACGAATTCCGCTTCGGGATGCGCCGTCAAAATCGCGTCAAGTTCTTCGGGCGTCGAGTGGAATGAAAAGCCGACATGCTTAATCAAACCTTCGCGCTTTTTGTCGAAGACGAAATCCCACATCTTGAATCGCTCAAAAAATTCCGTGCGCATTTCGCCGAGATTGTGCAGTAGATAAAAATCGAAGTAACCCGCGCCGGTTTGCTTGAGTGACGTATCAAATTGGGCGATTGCGTCCTCACGAGTCTTGCACTTAATCCACGCGGCATTTTTCGTTGCAAGTTGAAATTTTTCGCGCGGATAACGTTCGACCAAAGCTTGACGGATTGCGTCTTCACTGCCAGGATAAGCCCACGCCGTGTCAAAATACGTGAAGCCTTTCGCCAGGAACATGTCGACCATTTGTTTGACTTGCTCAAGGTCAATGGTCTCGTCGTCGAGTCGCGGCAGTCTCATCAGCCCGAAGCCGAGTTTTTTGATTTCTTCGCCGAGATAAGCCATGTTGAACCCTCCAAAAATTTTACGCTTAATTTAAATCGGGGCGGAGATTTTTTGCGCCGCCGAGATAGACGTGACAAATTTCATTTTGCGGCTTGTCGACTTCCGCCAAAATCAGCACACGAATACACAGCGGCAACGAATTTTCAATCGCGGGCTCACGCGTGTCGAACAGCGGCACCAATCGCAATTCGGGCAGTTCGCGAACCGCCGAAGTTGGGAAAGCCGTTGTCAAGTCTTCCGTCGTCGAAAAGATTATCGCGCCCAAGTCGTCAGCGTGCAATTTGTTCAGCGACAAAATTTCCGTGACGAGCAGTTGAGCCGCTTGTCGGATTTGTTCGCGTGAATTTTCGTCGACCGTAATCGCACCGCGAATCCCGCGCATTGTCATCAAAATCACTCCCAGTCTTTGTATTTCTCTTTAATTTGCAACTTAACCGTCTCGTTCGCCAAAAAATCGTCGTAAGTCGCAATTCTGTCAACCGTGCCTTGTGTGGTTATGTCCATGATTCGATTCGCGATTGCTTGAGTGAACGCGCGGTCTTCGTCGACGAAAATTATCGTACCAGGGAATTCGATTAAACTTTTCTCCAACGCCTCAATCGTCGGCAGGTCAAGGCAAGCTGTCGGGTTGTCGAGCAACAAAAAATTCGCCGTGCCGAGTGCAAGCTTGTCGAATTCGATTTTGGCCGCCGCGTGAGTGTAAACTCTCGGCATGGAAAAAACTTTCACGCCGTCCGCAAATTTTATTTGCCCGTGCAGACAACCGCCGCTCTCGTCGCCGTTCTGAAACGCCATTGCCAAAGCTTTGAGCAATTTTGATTTACCGCGTTCGTTTTTGCCGATGAATGCGACTTTCTGCCCCTGTCGAATTGTAAAGCTCACGTCCTTGAAAATCGGCTCGCCGTCGTGATTTTTGAGCAGGTTTTCAACTTCCACGACGATAGGCACTGCGCCCGAAGGTGTTGGCGGCAAAAGTTCAGCGCAATTAATCTCAATCGGAGCAACCTGTTCGTCGCCGAGCGTGATTAATCGCGAACACGTCCGCCGCAAAAAATATCTGTCGCTGCTGACGACGACGCTTGTCAAATTTTCGTGCTCGTTCAGGAATTGTATCAGCCAGTCGACGCCGTCCGTGTCGAGATTTTTTGTCGGCTCGTCGAGTAGCAAAATTATTTCGTCGTCGTTGAGTCCGCGCAGAGCCCGTTTGAGTTTGTCAATCGCAGACATTTCCGCCATACGCAATTCCGAGAAATCAGCGTAAACACTGCCATTGACGGTGAGCACTTCGCCAGAAATTTTCACGTCACCGATTTTCGAGGCGATTCGTCCCGCCATGATGTCAAGCAGAGTCGATTTGCCGGAACCTTCGCCGCCGATAATGCCGACTTTTTCGCCGTGCGCAACGTTCAAATCGAAGCCGCAAAAAATTTCGCGTTTGCCGAACATGAGCCCCAAATTTTTTATGTGTATCAAAATTCTCCACTCCCTTTGCACGAAGAATATAACAAACGCCCGCCGCGTGTCAATAACAGCAGGAACGATGAAACGAAATCAAACTCTTGTCAAACGATAACAAACGCGACACCAAACAATAACGATTGCGTATTAACAAATCGAATCGCCCGTGATATACTGCGCCACGTTTTAAGGCTTGAAAGTTTTCGCGGCAGGCTCAACAGTCAGCGGCGACGTTTTGAAACTTCAAGCCCCCGGTCATGACTTTTAACGGTCAAATCCCTCCCCAAGAAAAAATTTCCCCCGCTACTCGGTTGAGTGGCGGGGTTTTTCTTTCAGAAACTGTTGACGACCATTGGCAGTGACGGTTCTTTTTCCGCGTCATGTGATGATTTTAGTTTACTGACAACTCCTAACTGTCGATGTCGAAGTCACTGCGCAATTTGATTGCCTCGGCGACGTGTCGAGATAAAATCGTATCGGTTCCGCCGTCCAAATCAGCAATCGTTCGCCCGACTTTGATGATTCTGTCGTAGGAGCGCGTGGAAAGTTTTTTAGCATCGAAAACTTCTTTAAGTAATTCTTCGGCGGCGGGTTCGAGAATGCAAATTTCTTGAATCAGCGCGTGCGGCATTTGAGCGTTGCAGAAGAGTCGGTACTTGCTTAGGCGTTGCGTTTGAATTTCTCTTGCCGCAGAAACTCTTTTGCGAATCGAGCTTGATGACTCATTGCGACGCCGTGAGCTCAATTCATCGTATTTGACGCGGGGCACGCGAATTTGAATGTCAATGCGGTCAAGCAACGGTCCTGACAATTTCCGCGTGTATCGTTTGATGTCGACGGTCGAGCAGCGGCAAAGGTGGTCGTTATCGCCGTTCCAGCCGCAAGGACACGGATTCATCGCGCAAATCAGAATTATGCTCGACGGGAATGTCAACGTGTTGCTCACGCGACTGATTGTTATCTGACGTTCTTCAATCGGTTCGCGCAGAGCTTCCAGAGTATTTTTGTTGAATTCGGGCAGCTCGTCTAAAAAGAGAACGCCGTTGTGAGCAAGCGTGACTTGACCGGGCGTGGGATTGGTGCCGCCGCCGATTATCGCCGCAGTTGACGCATCGTGATTCGGATGTTGAAACGGTCGTTTCGTCACGAGCCCGCTACCTTTCGGCAATTTGCCGGCAATGCTGTAGATTTTTGTGACTTCCAAAGCTTCTTCGCGCGTCATTTCGGGAAGGATTGAACTCATACGTTTTGCGAGCATTGTTTTGCCGGAACCGGGGACGCCGACCATCAGCACGTTGTGACCGCCCGCCGCCGCAATTTCAAGCGCACGTTTCGCCATGAATTGTCCTTGCACGTCCGCGAAGTCGTCGACGAGTTCCACGAAACCTTCGGGCTCATGAATCGGTTGCGGTGTTGCGGGGCTCAGTTCAATCTCTCCGTCCAGGAAGTCGACTAAATCAATCAAATTTTTCGGCGCGTAGACTTCAAGACCTTCGACCAGCAAAGCCTCGTTGATGTTTTCTTGCGCGACGATTATTTTTTTGAAACCTTCGGCTCGTGCGGTTATCGCTATCGGCAACACGCCCGCGACGCTACGCAAATTTCCTTCCAGCGACAATTCGGAGATGAACAGGAATTCTTCGCACACTGACGGACGCAATCGACCCTGCGCGGCTAACAGTCCAATCGCAATAGGCAAATCGAGACCGGCACTTTCTTTGCGAACATTGGCGGGCGCGAGATTGACGGTAATTTTTTCGGCGCGAGAACGCAAGCCCGAATTTTTTATGGCAGTGCGGACGCGTTCCTTTGATTCACGTACAGCAGTCGACGGCAAACCAACGATGTCAAAGGCAGGCATACCGTTCGCGCTGTCGACTTCAACGGAAATTATCAGTCCGTCCACGCCGAGAGTTGCCGCACCAAAAGTTCTAGCGTACAAAATTCACACCTCCTGATCGTAGTTATGATTCATCAAAGCTCTGAAGTAGATTTAAATTTGTTGATCTACTTTTTCTTTGCGTTGCCCAAAGAAAAAGTAGCAAAAAGAAAAGGCACCTCGCGGGGGCGTTCAGTACAAACTTTTCCAAAGTTGAAGCTACCCGTAGCTCGTGGTTCCGGCAAAACGTCCTTTCCGTGGACGTGTTGCCGGCGGCCGTCATCCATGACGGCCTCAAGCTTAACGCTGTAAATTAATTTTTCAATTCTTCGAAAGAAACGTTTGTGTCAATCAGAATGCGCATTGCCGAACCTTTCTGCTCTGTAAGCGGCGAGTTCCTTTTCGTAATCCAAATCGGGAATTTTTCGGCGCAATGATTCCAATTCGTCGAACGCGGCTTTCTTCATTGCCAAGCGTTTGTTTTTTGCCGAAAGGTCTTTCATCTGGCGCAAAAAGTTCATCAGCACCGAAATTTCTTCTTCCGGCAAAGATTCGACGATAGAAATTGCTTCTTGTCTGAGAGCTGTCATTTCAATCCTCCTGCATGACTTCAAAAGCGTTTTCGATGTGATTGACTTCCTCGACGCGCTCGCCGCTCAGATAAATTTCCACGACGTCAAAGCGACACGCACAATCACAAAAATTGTCGTCCTGCAGGAAAACGCTTGCCGCCTCGATTATCTTGCGTTGCTTGCGAAGATTGACAGCCTCGACTGGCAGACCGTGACGAGTGCTTGAACGCGCTTTGACTTCCACGAAGACAATCACGTCGTCGATTTGCGCGATGATGTCAATTTCTGCCGACCGAATCCGAAAATTCCGCGTGATTATCGTGTAGCCCTTCGACTCAAGAAATTTCGCCGCGCAGTCTTCACCGAGTTTGCCCGCAACGTTGGTTTTCATAAGTCGACGACGACTTCCGCAATCGAACGGCGATCTTCGTGGCGTGCTGTAGGTTTGGCGGTTTCGGCGGGATAGCCTATCGGGAAAATTGCGATGAGCTCGTAACCTTGCATTTGCGGGAAAAGTTCCTGCATTTTGGGCGCGTCGAAGTAGCCGACCCACGTCGTGCCGAGTCCTTCATCCTGCACAGCCAACATTATGTGCGTTGCGACAATCGCCGCGTCAATTTCCGCGAAATTTTTTTTGTCGAACGGGCGTTCAAATGCGCTGTCCAACTTTGCGCCGATGACAAATGCGAACGTTGCTCCGAACGTGTAAGGTGTCGCTTGTTTGAGTTTGTCGAGAGCTTCGGGCGATTTGATTGCCCAGATTGTGTACGGCTGAAGATTTTTCGCCGTGGGAGCTGCTATCGTCGCCTGAAGAATTCGTTCGATTTTTTCCGGCTCGATTGCTTTGTCGGTCAACTTTCTGCACGAATAACGCGCCTTTGCCAATTCCAAGAAACTCATAATGATTTCTCCTTTCGGAAGTGTTAAGATTTTAAAAAATTCTAAGACCAACGGCGGCATTCGTCAAGCGGTATCAATCTTCGGTGGCGTCACGAATTTTTTTGAGCGGGAAAATAATTTCGTCGCCCGCCGCGTTCGTGAAGGTGTCTGCCGTGACGTTGAAAACTTCGCCGAGTGTCCGCGCAGTCAAAATTTTTTTCGGGTCGCCCGCCGCAAAAATCTGTTTGCCTTTGACGATTAAAACTTCGTCGCTGTAAAGCCGCGCGTGATTGATGTCGTGCAAAACCATGATGATTGTCGTGCGGAATTGGCGGTTGACGTCGGCGATGATGTCCATGACTTCGAGTTGGTGCGCGATGTCAAGATAAGTTGTTGGCTCGTCGAGTAGCAAAATTTTCGGACGTTGAGCCAGCGTCATTGCCAACCACGTGCGTTGACGTTCGCCGCCCGATAAACTTACCACTTGCCGATTTTCAAAGTCGGTGAGCTTTGTGACTTCCAACGCGTTTGAAATTGCCGCCTCGTCTTCGGACGTTGAGCCGCCGAAAAATTTTCTGTGTGGGAAACGCCCGAACGATACCAGTTGCCGAACCGTCGTGTCTTGCGGAGCGTCGCGTTCTTGCGGAAGGATTGCCATTACTCGCGACAAATTTTTTCTGCCGAGCGTGCGAATGTCTTTGCCGTCAAGCGTGACGCGTCCCGAAAAATTTTCGTTTAGGAGACACAACACCTTGAGCAGTGATGACTTGCCTGCGCCGTTCGGTCCGATAATTGCTGTTCGTTTGCCCGAAAGAAAATTGCAAGTCACGTCGCGAAGAATTTCTTTGCCGCCGAGTGTCACGCTGATTTTTTCCGCCGATAAGTTCATGTCGAATCACCTTTAAATCATTATGTGCCGCCGCGTCGAAATTTGCAACGTTGAAATTTTTTTGCTATCATTGCCGGAAAAGAACCCGCTGTAGAAAGGAGAATTAACCATGAATAAAGAGACCCCGTCCATTCAACAACTGCTGAGTTCGCCGCAAATTAAACGCCGCTTTGAAGAGTTGCTGGACAAATCCGCGCCGTCATTTATCTCGTCGATTTTGACAATCTGCAGGAGCAATTCCAAGCTCAAAGAATGTTCCGCGAACTCGATACTGTCCGCCGCAGGTATCGCTGCCGCGCTCAAACTGCCAATCAATCCGAGCCTGGGCTTCGCGTACATCGTGCCCTACAAAGGTCAAGCGAGCTTCCAACTCGGCGCAAAAGGTTTTATTCAACTGGCAATGCGCAGCGGTCAATATCGCACGCTGAATTCGGGAGCTGTTCGTGAAGGTCAAATCGCTGAAATCGACTTCGTGACGGGCGAAATCATTCGCGGCGAAAAAATTTCCGAGGAAATCGTCGGCTACGTCGCGTACATGGAATTGCTTAACGGCTTCAAGAAATCGCTGTTCATGACGGTCGACGAACTTTACACGCATGCCGAAAAATATTCGCAGAGCTACGCTTATGACGTTCGTTCCGGCAGGAAATCTTCCGTTTGGTCAACGAATTTCGACGCCATGGCGAAAAAAACCGTGCTTAAAAAGTTACTCAGCAATTTCGGCGTCATTTCAATCGACCAACAAAGCGCGGCTTTAGCGACGGCTCTGCAAGCTGATCAAGCGGTCATCACCGAGGACGGCTTCCGCTACATCGACAACGAGCACGGCGAGGAAAAAGTTGTTCCCTTCAGCGACGTGATTGACTTGCCGACCGCCGAGGATTTCGACGAGCCCGAAGACCTTCCTGACGACGATAACACTGATTCGGAGGAAAAAAATGATTGACGAAACTTTACAATTCGATTTGGCGGCAGCAGTGTTGAAAAAATTTTTGCCCGACGATATGCACGCCGTGGCTTTGAACGAACTTAAAACCGAGCTCAACAATTCCAACGAGCCGAAAACTTTCACCGCGAGCGACAGGGCTGCAATTCTCGTTGAGGCGTTGCCTTACATTCAAGAATTCCACGGCAAGACGATTGTCATCAAGTACGGCGGCAATGCCATGGTCAACGACGAGCTCAAAGCATCCGTCATGCAGGATATTGCGCTGATGAAATTCGTCGGAATCAACGTCGTTATCGTTCACGGCGGCGGTCCTGAAATCACCGGCTTCCTAAAAAAACTCGGCAAAGAAACTTCATTCGTGAGCGGATTGCGTGTCACTGACGAAGAAACCGTCGAGATTGCGGAAATGGTTCTTTGCGGCAAAATCAATTCGGAGATCGTCACGTTGCTCAATCGTCGCGGACTGCGTGCGGTCGGTTTGAGCGGCAAAGACGCTGATTTAATTCAAGCCAAGAAAAAATTAGCAACTGTCTACGAGGACGGCGAGAAAACTAAAGTCGACATCGGATACGTCGGCAAAGCCAAGCAGGTCAACATTCAAATCGTCGACGATTTAATCGGCAAAGGCTACGTGCCTGTCATTGCACCGATTGGCGTCGGCGAGGACGGCGAAAGTTACAACATCAACGCGGATTACGTTGCGGCGGACATTGCTGGCGCACTCAAAGCCGAAAAACTTTTGCTGCTCACCGACACCGAAGGCGTCTACAAAAATTTTGCGGACAAGAAAAGTTTTATTTCGACGCTCAAAGCTGACGAGGCGCGACAATTCATCAAAGACGGCACAATCAGCGGCGGCATGATTCCAAAGGTCGAAGCGTGTTTGCGGGCGATTGACGCTGGCACGAATAAAGCCTACATCATCGACGGACGCTTGCCCCACTCGATTATTTTGGAACTGTTCACGGCGGAAGGTCTCGGCACTGAAGTCGAAGGTTAATAATTTCATCGGGAGTGATTTATTTGACTGAAGAGAAAATTTTTGAGCGGGACGACCAAAATTATCTGCCTGTGTTCAAACGCTACAAAATCGTTCTGGAGCGCGGCGAAGGCGTCTACCTTTACGACATCAACGGAAAAAAATATCTCGACTTCCTAGCGGGAATTGCCGTCAACGTCCTTGGACACAATCATCAGCCGCTTGTCGACGCAATTTCAAATCAAGCCGCCAAAGTCATTCACGTGAGCAATCTTTATTACACGCAACCGCAAGCTGATGCCGCCGCTAAACTCGTCAAGCTCAGCGGTTTGAATCGTGCATTTTTCGCGAATTCTGGTGCGGAAGCCAACGAAGGCGCAATCAAGATTGCTCGCAAGTTCGCGAAAAAAATTTCCCCTGACAAGACGCAGATTATCACGGCGTGGGACAGCTTCCACGGTCGGACGCTCGCAACATTGACTGCGACTGGTCAGCCGAAATATCACAAAGGTTTTGAGCCGTTGCCCGCCGATTTTGACTACGTTCATTACAATGACATTGCCGAGCTTGAAGAAAAAATTTCCGACAAAACCTGCGCGGTGATGTTGGAGACAATTCAAGGCGAAGGCGGCGTTTATCCCCCGAAAAACGATTATCTCAAAAAAGTTCGCGAACTCTGCGACAAGTACGGCGCGTTGCTGATTCTCGACGAAATTCAAGCCGGCATCGGTCGTAGCGGAAAATTTTTTGCTTACGAGAAGTACGAAATCAAACCCGACATCGTCACGCTTGCAAAAGGTTTGGCGGGCGGCGTCCCGATTGGCGCATTCATCTGCACCGAGGAAGTCGCTCAAGCCTTCAAGCCCGGCGATCACGGTACGACTTTCGGCGGCAATCCTCTTGCCTGCGCGGCTGCCAACGTCGTTCTTGACACAGTTCCCGACGAAAAATTTTTGTCGCACGTCGAGGAAGTCGGCGCGTACTTCAAAAGTCGGCTGATTGAATTGCAAAAAAAATATCCCGCACAGATTAGCGAGATTCGCGGCGAAGGTCTGATTCTCGGCGCACAACTCGACAAACCGAAACTCACGGGCGTTGAAATCGTCAACGAGTGCATGAAGCGCGGCGCGATTATCAACTGCACGGTCGGCACGGTCTTACGATTTATTCCGCCGCTGATTATCACGAACGCGCACGTCGACGAAGTTATCAGTATTCTTGACGAGGTTTTAAGCTGATGGTTGACAAAGATTTGTTCCTGCACGATTTGGCTGTCGTCGCGATTCTCAAAAACGAAGGTTCGTATCTGAAGGAGTGGCTTTGATTATCATTTGCTGGCGGGCGTCGATCATTTTTATCTTTACGACAACGAAAGCCCCGACAATCAGCGCGAAGTCGCCGCGCCTTACGTCAAGGCTGGTCTTGTCGATTACATTCCCGCACCCGGTCAAAAAATGCAATACGTTACCTACAACGACGCAATCAAGCGTTTCAAATTCATGTGCAGATACATGGCGTTCATTGACGGAGACGAATTCATTTATCCGAAATCCGACGCAAGCATTGTCGAGGTCGTCGACGACATTTTATCGCAAGACAAAAACGCGGCGGGTTTGGCGATTAATTGGCAGTGCTTCGGCTCAAACGGTCAAGACAAGGCTGACTACTCTCGCGGCGTCTTGGAACGTTTCATGCGTCGTGCCCCGAAAGATTGGTCACCAGGCGGCAAGGGAAATGCTCACGTCAAGACGATTGCAAATCCGCGCATGATAAATCACATGAGCATTCCGCATTTCGCTGTTTATTTTGAGAATGTTCGCGCCATCAACGAGAACAGCGGGCTTGTCGGCGGAGCGTTCAATAAAAAGATAACGAGCAAAAAAATCGTCATCAATCATTACCACACAAAATCCCGCGAAGAATACGCTAAAAAAGTTTCTCGCGGAGCAGCTGACCACAATACTTACCAAATGAAAAATTTCGACGTAAGCGACCGCAACGAGGAATTCGACGACGGGATTTTAAAATATCGTGACGAGCGGGCAAAAAATTTCAGACCGCCCGATAAATCACGCGCCGCCGAAAGATTACTTAACGCGCTGATGAAAAATTTGTCGCCAACGCTGATTCCAACCACGCCGCCACAATTCTACGCGGGAAAAATGGAAACGTTCCTCACGTGCCGCGCCGTCAGCTCATATTTGAAAACAAAGTTGCCCGACGATTCGACCGCGAAATTTTTCGAGGAAGCCGCACTTAAAGCAATATTGCGCTCATTCAACGGCATGAATTTGGCGGACGCAAGACTTTTCCTGCGCGAACTACCGAATCTGTTGACGTTGCCATATCCAGTCGTCAAAGACGTTCGTCAAGCCGCACAGAACCTTATCCCGCAAATGTTGAACATGTTCCGAATCAACAGCATGTGGAAAGATTACGTCGAACTGGATTACGTTCAAGAACTTTTGAAACTCAAGGAGGCTGAATAATTTGTTGCAAGGAAAAGATTTACTTTCGATTCACGACCTCAGCACCGACGAGGTCATGGAAATTTTGGACTGCGCCGCGAAACTCAAGACGTTGCAGAAATCTAGCGTCGAACACAAACTTTTAGCGGGCAAAACTCTCGGCATGATTTTTGAAAAATCTTCGACACGAACGCGCGTTTCATTTGAAGTCGGCATTTTCCAACTCGGCGGCACGGGACTTTTCCTGTCGAGCAAAGATTTGCAACTCGGTCGCGGCGAACCGATTAAAGACACAGCGCGAGTTTTGGCGCGTTATCTTGATGGAATCATGATTCGCACGTTCGAGCAGGCAAAGGTTGAGGAGCTTGCAAAATACGCGGACATTCCCGTCATCAACGGCTTGACAGATTTGTTGCACCCGTGCCAAGTGTTGACGGATTTGTTAACGATTCGCGAACACAAAGGCAAAAATTTCCGCGCGTTGAAAATGGCGTACGTCGGCGACGGCAACAACATGACCAACAGTTATCTTTACGGCGCGGCGAAAGTCGGTATGACGTTGACGGTTGCGACGCCCGAAAATTATAAGCCCAACGCAAAAGTTTTCGAAAACGCTTTAACCGACGCCGAAGAGACTGGTGCAAAAATTTCGTGGACGCAAGACCCCGTTGAAGCTGTTCGCGACGCCGACATCATCGCAACCGACACTTGGGCGAGCATGGGGCAGGAAGCTGAGCACGACGCCCGAAAAAAAATTTTCGCACCGTATCAAGTTAACAAGCAACTTCTGCGCGGCGCGAGCAAAAACGCAATCGTCCTTCACTGTCTGCCCGCCTATCGTGGCGAGGAAATCACCGACGAAGTTTTGGAGGACAACGCGCACGTCATCTTCGACGAGGCGGAAAATCGTCTTCACACGCAAAAAGCAATCATGGCGTTAACAATGGCGTGAATTTAATTTGGAATGTGGAATTAGGAATTTGGAATTAGCAAGCCGAGAATCTCGACGACATCGCCATCACCAAACAGGAGTTAATTCGTTCCGAGCCGCATAATTTTTTTGCACGGCAGGAAAAATTTTTTCGTGCGCGAAATTTCAAGGCAAATTCATCACGCGAACACGAAAGGAGCAATTTCAATGATTGGTGTTAGAAATGTTGTTGCGATAGTCTGCGGCGGAGGTCCCGCGCCTGGCATTAACGCGGTCATCAATGCGGTCACGAACACGGCGAATCGTCACGGCTGGGACGTTCTCGGCATGTACGACGGCTTCAGTCATCTCGGTCGTGGCGAAAAAAGTTACATTCGTCTCGACGCGGCGGCGGTCAATCGTATCCACTTGACGGGCGGCTGTATCTTGAGAATGTCGCGCTTCAATCCGACGAAAAAAGAATCCGACCTGCGTACAGTTGTCGAAACGTTGACGGAACTCGGCGTCGGCTATCTCGTCACAATCGGCGGCGACGATACTGCGTTCAGCTCGGCTGCCGTCAGCGAATACGCCCGCAAGCTCGGCAGAACGATTAACGTTGTCCACGTCCCGAAGACTATCGATAACGATTTGCCGCTCCCCGAAGGCATTCCGACTTTCGGTTTCGAGACGGCTCGCGCATTCGGCACGACAGAAATTCAAAACCTCATGGAAGACGCGCACACGTCGAATAATCGCTGGTACTTTACGATTGCAATGGGCAGAACTGCTGGACATCTTGCGTTGGGCATGGGACGCAGTGCAGGTGCCGCCGTCACAATCATTCCCGAAGAGTTCCCGCAGGAAAAAATTCGTCTTCAACAGGTCGTCGACATCATCACCGGCTCAATCGTCAAACGCTACCTTATCGGTAAAAATTACGGCGTCGCGGTCGTTGCGGAAGGCGTTATCGAGAAAATTGCCGAGGAAGATTTTGCTGAACTGGGCAACGTCGTTCTTGACGAACACGGTCACATTCGTTACGCGGAACTTGACTTCGGCGAAATTCTCAAGCAAAAAGTTCTCGGCGAACTCAAACGTATCGGCATAAAAATTTCAATCGTCGACAAGGAAATCGGATACGAACTCCGTTGCACTGCGCCGATTGCTTACGACATCGATTACGCCCGCAATCTCGGCTACGAAGCTGTTCAATTCCTCATGCGCGGCGAAAGCGGTGCTCTCATCACAATTCAAGACAATCAAGCCGTGCCGTTGCGTTTCGAAGATATTCGTGACCCTGCGACAGGCAAAACCTTCGTCCGCAAAGTCAACATTAATTCCGTTCACTACAGAATCGCTCGCGGCTTCATGACTCGTCTCGAACGCGGCGATTTGGAAGATGCAGGCGTCGCAAATGCATTCCGCATGGCTCCCGAAGAATTCAAGAATCGTTACATGTATCTTTTCGACAACGAACCGAGCCTTTGACGCTTGATTTTTTTCACCACGACGATTATAATTTTTCCGACAAAGAAAAAAGCCCCGCGTTTGCGAGGCGAGCGTACTTGTCAGGCGGTTTTGCTCCCATGTATCTATGACAAGTTTCGGCACAGCTAATAAATCAGCAGGCGGTCGCTTGAGTTAGGGTCTCAGGCGGCCGTTTCGCTCATTGCGAGGAGAAATATCCCCGTGATGACGATTGTACGGATTATTATCCAGACAATGTTTTTCATGAGCGCACCCCCTTTCCGGGGGCTTCAAACTGAACCGCTCTTGCCGCGTTTGGCAACAAGCACGCGAACATTTTAACACGAACGAAAATTTTTTCAAACTGAGCGATCGGCTTGATTTTTTTTGCTTAAATCGGTCAATATCAGCGCGGCGGTTGCGAAAAACCTTTTTCTGTTGTAGACTGCAGGAAAAATTGGAGGATTGATAACATGTCGGCTAAAATTTTGTACGGAAAAGATTTCGCGGCTCAAATTAAAGAATCTGCGCGGCTTGAAGTCGAAAATCTCAAAAATTTAGGCGTAACACCAGGTTTGGCGGTAATTATCGTCGGTGAAAACCCCGCATCTCAAGTTTACGTTCGCAATAAGCATAAAACATGCGAAGAACTCGGAATTCGCTCCGAAATCGTCGCTTTGCCCGAAAATACCACTAAAAACACGCTCATTAACACCATAGACGCGCTCAACGCCGATAAAAACACTCACGGAATACTCGTTCAACTCCCTTTGCCCGCCGAAATTAAAAATTCTTCCGAAGAAATCCTCAATCGTATCGATCCGCGCAAAGATGTTGACGGTTTTCACCCAGTGAACGTCGGAAATTTGGTTATCGGAAGCCCAAAACTCGTTCCGTGCACTCCTGCGGGCTGTATTGAGATGCTTGACCTCGCAAATATCGAAATTGACGGCAAACGCGCCGTGATTATCGGCAGAAGTAACATTGTCGGCAAGCCGTTGTTCCATTTACTGCTTGCAAGGCACGCAACCGTTACAATTTGCCACACACACACCAAAAATTTGCCCGAAATCGCTCGTGAAGCTGATATTTTGGTCGCCGCAAGCGGAAAACCTAATCTCGTGACCGCTGACATGGTTAAACCCGGCGCAACCGTCATTGACGTCGGAATTAATCGCATTGCTCCCAAAAAATTGGTCGGCGACGTCGATTTTGACGCTGTGAAAGAAATTGCGGGCGCAATTACTCCCGTTCCAGGCGGTGTCGGGCTTTTAACTGTCGCTATGCTCATGAAAAACGTCGTCAAAGCCGCAAAACTTCAGCTTAAGGCGTAAACAATGTTCATCATCATCACAGCGGCGATTTTGGGCGCGGTAATGGCTGTCGCGCTCGCGTCGATAAAATTCCTGTTAAGCGAACATTTAGCCAAAAAATTCTACAAAATCTTCGCAATCGCCGATTTGGCTTGTATTTTTGTAATTCTCGGCGGCTGGGCAATACGTTCGCTCGTTCCCGCGTGGTTCGTTTCGATTTTCGGCAATCTCGCAACGATTTTTTTGATGTCGCAACTGATTTGCGGAGTTTTAGTAATTTTATCGGTCGTCGGACGATTTTTTTATCGAAAACTCAACCCGCAAACAAAATTTGACCCCGAACGCAGGAAAATTTTGGCTCACGCAATGTTATACCCGCTCACTTCGCTTGCAATCGCGTTTTACGGCAATCGAATCGAAAAAAATTCCGATGTGGAGAACTTTTACGACGTGCCGATTAAAAATCTGCCGCCCGAACTCGAAAATTTCCGTCTCGCGCAAATTTCCGACATACATTTAGGCGCGTATTATTCGCTTGAACGTTTGGAAGCTCTGTTGCAACGTGTTGCTGACTCAAAACCCGATTTACTCGCGATAACGGGCGACATTTTCGACGACACGACAATGAATCCCGCCGCAATTAAGCTCGTCGACAGTTTTTGCGACAAATTCAAGTTCGGAATTTACTACATTCACGGCAACCACGAACATTTTCGCGGAATTCACGCTATCGAGGAAATGCTTGCCAAAACGAAGATTAATTGGCTCGTCAACCGCTCAAAAAACGTCACGTCGAAACTTTACATTTTGGGCGTCGATTATCCTTCGCGTGCCCCGATAACCAGTTCAAGCGACTCGGAACGCGAAAAAATTTTCCGTGCGGCTCGTCACAGCTACGTTGAAGGCGCGATGGTCAATGTCCCAGACGATTCGATAAAAATTTTGCTCGCGCATCACCCAGAATTCATTGATGACGGCGCGGAACGAAATTTTCCGCTGACTTTGACCGGACACACTCACGGCGGGCAATTCGGGATTTTCGGCGTGCCGATTTTTCCAGTTTTCAAGTACACGCGCGGAATTTTCAAACACGGCGACTCAATCGGCTATGTTCACGTTGGCAATGGCAGCTGGTTTCCGTTCAGATTCGGTTGCCCGCCCGAAATCGCTTACTTTGTGCTAAAATCCGGCTGATGTTAAAATTATACGTATGTGGAATTTTAATTTTGAAGCTCAAAATCCCCCGAAAAAATGGGGGGATTTTTTTTTGCGCCGAAAATCAACGTCACAACGCCGTTTTTTCGACGTTAAAATTATATATATGTAGAATTTTATTTTTGCACGCTCAAAACGGCTTTCAAATCGATTTTTTTACTTCAAAGACGTTTCAAACCAAATTTTTTGTGTTATAATCGCCAAAAACTTTTTTGGAGCTGATTTTTTGGACAGATTGCAGAAAATTATCGCTCGCGCAGGAATTTGTTCGCGTCGACAGGCTGAAAATTTGATTTTGAACGGAAAAGTCTCGGTCGACGG
The DNA here is from genome assembly GCA_947165145.1 of uncultured Selenomonadales bacterium. Taxonomy (GTDB): domain Bacteria; phylum Bacillota; class Negativicutes; order Selenomonadales; family Selenomonadaceae; genus Quinella. The sequence continues at coordinate 35,099 of CAMUZG010000003.1, read as the reverse complement.
CAAAATTATCACCGAACTCGGCGCGAAAGCCGACATCAACCAAAAAATCCGCGTCGACGGCAAACTTTTGCACTTCGACACGGAAAAAATTTATATTTTGCTCAACAAACCTCGCGGATATGTCTCTACGGCGCACGATGAGCGAGGTCGCAAGACAATTTTGGAACTTTTATGCGAAAATTTCCGTGAAAAACGCGTTTATCCTGTCGGAAGGCTTGATTTGAACTCCGAAGGTCTGATTTTGCTCACAAACGACGGAGATTTGACAAATTCGCTGATTCATCCGCGTTTTGAGATTGAAAAGACTTATCGCGCCAAAATTTCGGGCATTTTAACCGAAGAAAAGCTTGATTTACTCCGCGCAGGTATCGAACTCGACGACGGATTGACTGCTCCTGCTGAAATTTATCTTCTCGACAAAGATTTGGTAGAAATTACGATTCACGAGGGGCGAAATCGGCAAATTCGACGCATGTTCGCGGCTATCGGTTGCGATGTTAAGCGATTAAAGCGTATAAAATTCGCAAATTTGACGCTTGACGGCTTGAAAGTCGGCAATTTCAGAGTTTTGACGGCTGAAGAAGTATCTTCGCTTAAAAATTTGGTCGGTGATTGAATATGAAGAAAATTATTGTCATAGGCGGCGGTTGTGCAGGTATGATGTCGGCAATTCGTGCAGCTGAACACGGCGCGAACGTCACTTTGCTTGAAAAAATGCCTAAAGTCGGTCGAAAACTAGGAATTACCGGCAAAGGTCGCTGTAATTTGACGAATAACGCCGATATTGCCGAATTCGTCAAAAATATTCACAACGGGAAGTTCCTTTACAGCGCATTTAAGAGTTTTTCGGCTTCAGATACGGTAAATTTCTTTGAAAATCTCGGAGTTTCGACGAAAATTGAACGTGGCGGCAGAATTTTTCCAGTTAGTGACGACGCAAATGAAATTGTAGACGCTTTGACCAGAAAAATGGCTGTTTTGGGCGTAGATGTCCGAAAAAATTCGCCTGTGACAGATATTTTGGTTGAAAATAAAAAAATCATCGGCGTAAAAGTCGTAGGCGATAAAATTTTTACTGCAGATGCGGTAATTTTGGCGACAGGAGGATTAAGTTACCCAAAAACAGGCTCAACAGGCGACGGATTTAACTTTGCGCGGAAACTCGGACACACAATAACTGAAATTTTGCCTGCACTCGTGCCGCTAGAAACGGAAGAAGAATTTGTTCATGATTTGCAAGGATTATCGCTAAAAAATGTACATGTGAAGCTGTTATCGGACGGAAAATCAGTCGATGAGCAGTTCGGCGAGATGTTATTTACGCATTTCGGCGTTTCTGGACCGATAATTTTGACTTTGAGCCGAAAAGCCGCGAAATTATTGTCTGACGGACGATTTGTTGAGATTGAAATAAATTTAAAGCCCGCATTGACGCCAGAACAACTTGACGCAAGAATCCTGCGAGATTTTGACAAATTTAGGCGAAAAACCATGAAAAACGCACTGATTGACCTGCTTCCGTCAAAATTAATACCGATTGTATTGGATTTGGCGTATTTGCCCGAAGAAAAACGCGTTGACGATATAAAACAGGCTGAAAGGCGTCGTTTAGTCGAAATTTTACAGTGTTTGCCGCTGACAATAAAAAAAACTCGCCCGATTGATGAGGCAATCATCACTTCGGGCGGTATTTCGATAAAAGAAGTGAATCCTAAGACTTTTGAGTCAAAAATCATTAAAAATCTCTACATAATCGGAGAAATTTTGGACATTGACGGCTTCACTGGCGGATTTAATCTTCAAGCAGCGTGGTCAATGGGAAATTCTGCAGGAATTTTCGCCGCGCAATGAATTACAAGCTTTTTAACAGCTCGACGATTTGAGAAACACAATTTTCACGAGAAAAGTTGAGAAATTCGCCTGTTTTGCGGATTTTTACTTCGATATTGCCGCTTTCCAAGGTTTTCGGGCTAATCGTGACGCGTAACGGGTATCCGATAAGGTCGCAATCCTTAAATTTGACGCCTGCACGCTCTTTTCTGTCGTCAAGAAGTACATCGACGCCTGCAATTTTGAGTTCATCGTAAATTTTTTCGGCGAATTCGAGTTGCGAGGCGTCTTTTGCGTTGACGGGAACGACAACAACCTCAAAAGGAGCGATATTTTTATTCCAAATTATGCCGTCAGCGTCGTTATTTTGTTCGATAGCAGCCGCCATTGTGCGTCCGACGCCGATTCCGTAGCAACCCATCTCGAAAACTTTTTCTTTGCCGTCTTCATCGAGAAATTTTGCGTTCAAAGCGGCAGAATATTTCTTTCCAAGCGTAAAAACCTGCCCGACTTCAATTCCGCGCGTCATTTTGAGCGATTTTCCGCAATGAGGGCACGGATCGCCCGCTTGAACCATGCGAATATCGGAAATAATGATTTTTTCGGCGTCAAAGTCTCTTTTTGGCGTGACGTTGATAAAATGCGCGTCAATTTCGTTCGCACCGGCGACAGCATTGCACATTTCCATAACAGTTTGGTCGACAACGATAATTGCGTCCGAAATTCCAATCGGACTCATGAATCCGGGGCAAGAATTCGCCGCTTTAATCAATTTTTCGTCCGCCATGTAAAGATGATTGGCATTTTCGACGGAATTTAGGACTTTTATCTCGTTTACTTCGTGATCACCGCGCACAAAAGCCAAAATTAGCCGTTCGTCGTCGTCCATGAACGCAACAGCCTTAATTGTCTTCTCAATCGGCACGTTCAGGAAGTTTTTGACAAGTTCAATCGTGTGACAGGCGGGAGTTTTGACTTTTTCGAGTGGTTTAAGGTCTTCGGGCGCAGATTTTATGATTTTTAGCTCAGCTTTCTCGTCGGACGCCGCAAAATTGCAATTTTCGCAGTAAGCAATGCTTGATTCGCCGCTGGGAGCCAAAACAGTGAATTCGTGAGAGTGACCGCCGCCGATTGCGCCGTTATCCGCCTCGACAGCGCGAAATTTCAATCCGCAACGCTCAAAAACTCTGCTGTAAGCGTCGTACATCTTCCGATAGGAAATATTCATGCCGTCAACGTCGCGATCGAACGAATAAAGGTCTTTCATGACGAATTCGCGGCTTCTCATCAATCCGAAACGCGGTCTAATCTCGTCGCGGTACTTATTTTGGATTTGATAGAGCATGAGCGGCAGTTGTTTGTAGGAGCGGACTTCATCGCGGATTAAAGTTGTAATCATTTCTTCGTGCGTGGGACCGAGAGCGAATTCTCGACCGTGACGATCTTTAAGACGCATCATTTCGTCGCCGTAGACTGCCCAACGTCCCGATTCCTGCCAAATTTCGGCTGGTTGAACGATAGGCATCATAATTTCCTGTCCGCCGGCAAAATCCATTTCTTCGCGAATGATTTGCATGATTTTTTTCATTGTGCGCCAACCGAGCGGCAGATACGAATACAATCCGCCAGCTGCTTTGCGAATTAATCCTGCGCGGAACATCAGTTTATGGCTGACGAGTTCGGCTTCGGCGGGCGATTCGCGTAATGTCGGTGCGTAAAGTTGTGTTGCTCTCAAAAATATCACCTCTGATAAAAATTTCGGCTATTATAGCAGATTTGATTCCTCATTCCAAATCGAATCAGCTTTGCGGGAGAATCGTGCCGTTTTGATACGCCAGCAATAATTTGTGCAACCCGATAATTTCGTCGCGAATGCCTTGCCCGTGGTCAGTGTCGCCAACCGTCATGTGCCGCGACAAAATTTCGACAGTCTCTGCCGTCGACTCGATGTCTTTGTTTTCGGCAAGGGCAAGTTTAACGTCGGCGATTTTTTGGTGGCGCAACAGTCTGAAGCCGCGAGAATTTGAAATGAGCGTGTAGCCCGAAATGCCCGTCTTCTCGTGATAAGGCGTGCTGAATCCGCCGTCAATGACGACAGCTTTGCCGCCCGCTTTGATTGGACTTTCGCCTTGCCGCACGCGAACGGGAACGTGACCGTTGATGATGTGCCCGCTCCGAGTGTCAAGCCCGAATTCCGTCAAAATCGCGTCGCAAACCTTCACGTCGTCAATCAGCGTATAATACGGGTCGGCAGGTTCGCGCCAAATGTCTTTGTCGTCGGTGAAGACGCGTTCAAACGTGCGAAATTCTCTGCCCGCAATCGGACTCAACAATCCGCACCACAAAAAATACATAAAATCCAAATCCTGTTGCTGCCTGTCGAAGTAAGCGCGACGTGCGCGGCGGTCAACGTAATCGAAATAATTTTTGCCGCTGAAAGTCTCGTTCTCGAACGAAATTTCTTTGAAGGAACCGTCATCGTTGAGCGGAACATTCGCGTGAAAAAGCAGCGTCCCGTTGTGGCAAGTGTACGTTGCGCCCTTCTTGTACAGATAATCGACGTGCGTTTGAAGATTGGCACTCGACAAAAAATTTTCCTGCAAGCCCGAAATAATTTCCTGCTCGTCGTCAGTCAAGCGGTAAATGTCGTCGGAATTTCTGTCAAGCGTCGGGAAATTCATCGTCGTGAGCTTACAAACTTTATCGCCGATTGTAACTGTGCCGTCGTCGAAATTGATTTTGTCAAGCAGGAGTCGCGAATTCATTTTGAAATCGGGGTTACGACGAATCAGCTGCCCTTCGAGTTTGAACATCATCATCAAGCTTGCGAGTTCGGCGGCACGTAGCGGATCTTCATTAGGATAAAGATTGGACGCGAAAATTGTCAGCGGGCGAAGGCTGATACCGTAGCCGCGTTCCAAAACGTCTGTGTTGTTGTAGTGCAGTGAATTGCGGACGACAGTCGCGATACAAACTTCACTGCCGAGAGCCGCGCCCATCCACAGCACGTCATGATTGCCCCATTGAATGTCGACGTTCGCGGAATGTTTCATCAGCAAATTCAAAATCGCGTCGGGACGATCGCCGCGGTCGAAGAAGTCGCCGACAAGATGCAACCTGTGAATCGCAAGCCGCTTTATCAGTTCCGTGAAGGCGTGAATAAAATCTGCGCCGCTGTTTATCTCGACGATTGAATTCAAAAGTTTTTCGTAATAAATTTTCTGCGCCTCGTCGGCCTCGGGGTGCGTGTTGAGCAATTCCAAAATGACAGTTTCATAACGATTCGGGATAAGTTCGCGCATTTTGAAAGACGGATATTTATAGCTCATGAATTTCGACAGCTTGACGAGCCGCGCCAAATTTTTGCGGTACCAAGCAGACGTGTCGCGTTGTTGCGCCTTAATCTGCATGATTTTTTCTTTCGGGTAGTAAATCAGCGTGCAGAACTCCGCAATTTCTTCCTCGCCGAGCAGGTCGCCGAAAATGTAATCAACCTTCTCGCGAATGACGCCGGAGCAGTTGTTGATGATATGCAGGAACAAATCGTATTCGCCGTGCAAATCGCTCATGAAATGTTCGGTGCCCTTCGGCAGTGACAGCCGCGATTGCAGGTAAATGAGCTTTTCGTAAATGGATTCTTTCGTCGGATATTTTTCCGAGAGAATGCGCATCAAGCTCGCCGCGAAGTCGTAATCTTTAGCCATGATTGTCATCAGCTCCTTAAAAAATTTTGTCGTCAACCTACTCGAAATCGTAATTGCTTGACTTCAACGTCGTAAAGTGAATCGTTTCGTTGGCGTCGTTCACTTCAACGTAAGCGAAGGCACGCCGATAAATTGTCACGCCGTGAATTGTTGTCTGCGCCAAACTGAAAAAAACGTAGCACGGCTTGTCGATGTCGGCGGGGATTCGGCTTGCAATTTTGGTTGAGTGATTGACTTCGTAAGAACGAATGTTTATCTTCTCGCCCCAAACGTCGACGGTGATTTTGCCGAAAGTTTTGGTGAATTGGCGTTGAGAATTCTTGCGGCTGTTTACAACGTAAGGAATTTTTTCGGGCAATATGGTTGGGTCGCGCAAAACTTCATCAGCCACTTCGATTAGCGCACTGTCCGCTGCGTTTTGCAACTCGAATTCCGCTTGAAGATTCGTCGTTTCGTGAGCGTGATTATTTTCTGCCGCTTGAATGCCTTTGACGACCAGCGCGAAGACTAAAATCAAGCACAGCCCGAAAATTGTCGCGAAGCCCTTTTCATTCACGGGGCAGACCTTCTTTGTGCGTGCAGTTCGGCATGAAAATTGCCGTGTTGATTTTTATTCTGCGGTGCGTGACGAGACTTTCCATTTCCAACGAGACGTGCAGAACGTTATCGTTAAGTTCAGCGAACTTCAGCGAAATAATCTGCGTGTCGCCGAAAGAATTTTCGCCAGTTATCGGGTTAGAAGGTGCGCTGACATTTTGCCGCGTCGCGTAGAGATTCGGATAATATCTGCCCGCTTTTTGATAAGAGGAAATGAATTGCGTTTCGCAAACGTCGGCAAATGAGGCGTTCGGATCATATTTATCGTCAACGGCGGTGTGATAGACGAATTTGACTTGATTATTTTGGTTTTCGGCGATGACTTCCTTTGCGGCTCGTGCTTGGTGCGTTATGCGTTCGATGACGTATTGAGCTTCATTCTCCAGGACGTAATCAGCGAGCTGAGCTTTGCCGAGCTGAAAAATTTTCACGCCGACGATCGCTAATCCGTAACCGAGCAAAATTAAAAGCGGCAGGGCAATCGCGAACTCCACGAGCACGAACCCGCCGCTATTGTGATGTTTTCGGTTGAACAACGCGAATCGTCCTTTCCGCCTCAAGTTTGAAATTTTCGTCGCCGTCGATTGTGACCGTAACTTTTGCCTTGCGAAGATTGCCGCTGCCTCTGACGGTCGTTTTGACTTTGAATTCAATCGGAACCGTCGAATCTTTCTTGCGGAAGCTGAAGTTTTTCAAGTCGCTTGGAACACCGAGAAAAGGATAACTACCGCGAATATTTTCGCCCGTCGCCGCAAGTGATTCGAGTTGTGCAAATTGTTCGTTCGCCAAATTGAGCGCGATTAATCGTAACGTTGATTGCGGACTTTTTGCGCGTGGTGCGGCGTTGAGTAGAATCGTTGCGGCAAAGGCAGTTATCAGCGTCAAGAAAACGACGTTGAGCAACATGAAGCCGCGTTGCCCGCGTAGGACGGTTTTTAATCTATTCATTGTTGCGACCGCCTCTGAATCGCCCGACGCTGTCGAAAACGATTGTCGAATTTTTGCCGAGCCGCGAAGTCAACGTCAACTTGCCGCTCAAAGAACTGTACGCAAGGTTTGTCGCCTGCCCGTTCGTGTCGAAAGTGATTTTGTTCTGCGAAAGTTCCGTTTCAAATCTTAAATCGATTTTCTTGATGTGATGCATTTGATGAGCGTCGCCGATTGGAGTTTTGCCGCGCATGATTTGCCACGTGAATTTATTGGGGGAAATTTGCAATGACGGGGCGTCGCTTTTAAATCTGCGACCGGAGCCAGCAGCGTCGATTTTCCCCGACCTGTTCAGTGACTGCAAAAATCTGAGTTCGCTGTAAAGGCTTTTGGTTTCGTAGTCGAGCGCGACTCTGTCGATGATTCGGTTGACGTTCGGCAGGGCGACTGTCATGAGCACGGCAATTACAATTAGCGCGAAAATTATTTCGAGCGTCGCGAATCCTCGTTGCATTGTCGGTTCCTCATCTGTAGTAGAATTTGTCGAACGTCGATTGCACCTGTTCTTCGGAGTAGGCACCGCGAGCCTCGTCGCGAGTAATTTTGCCGCCGACAATTTCAATAACACGCCGTTGCATTTGGTCGACAATGGTCTTGTCGTGCGTCGCCATGAAAATTGTTGTGCCCGCCGCGTTGATTCGCTGAAAAATGTCCATAATGTCCCAACTCGTTTCGGGGTCAAGATTTCCTGTCGGCTCGTCGGCAATGACAATTCGCGGGTCGTTGACAATCGCCCTGGCAATGGCAACGCGTTGCTGTTCGCCGCCGCTGAGCTGATTGGGAAAGCTGTTGTACTTGTCGCGCAAGCCGACGATGTCAAGCACGGTGTTTACGCTACGTTGCATGATTTTTCGCGGAGCCTCGATAACTTGCATTGCAAAGGCTACGTTCTCGTAAACGGTTTTGTCTTCGAGTAGGCGATAATCTTGGAAGATGACGCCGAGCGCGCGCCGCAGGTATGGAACTTCTTTCGGCTTGAGAGTTGTAACGTCCTTGCCGTCGACGATGATACTTCCCGACGTCGCAACTTCCTCGTGCATTAAAAGTTTCATCAGCGTGGATTTGCCGCTGCCCGACGTGCCGACGATAAAAACGAATTCGCCACGTTCAATGTCCAAGCTGACTTTGTCGAGCGCGAGCACGCCGTTATCTTTGTAAATTTTTGTGACTTCTTTAAGGTGAATCATTTGTATCCCCACTTGAAAATATACTTCAAAGGAATTTTCAGCCCGTCGAGTGTGGCAACCGGCACCTCATGCTTGACTTCGGATTTTTCTTCTTCGGTCATGTAATTCAAATCTTCCTCGTCAAACAAAATATAATCTTCGTCCAAAAAATATTTTCCGTCACGAAGAAGATAAACCGCAACGCTCCTTGCCCATGGGTCGACAATCCAATATTCGCGCACGCCTTGAGCTTCGTAGAGATCTTTTTTTATGGTGACGTCTTTTTTCTTTGTAGACTTCGACAAAACTTCAACGACCATATCGGGAACACCGTTGATACCTCTGCTCCAATCGATTATCGCCGAATTTTTTTCGGTGACGATAGATAAGTCCGGCTTTAAAAGCGTGCCGTCTGGAAAGTGTACATCAGTATTATCGCCGAGAACATAGCCGCCGTCGTTAGCGTCTAAATAACTTCCGATAATCATTCCAAGCCGCATGATGACTCCGCCGTGAGTGGGATTTGGTGCAGGTGCCATAAATTTTTTTCCTCCGATAATTTCATGGAACTGATAAAACTTCGCGTCGTTAAGAATTTCGGTTGCCATGTCAATTCCTCCTAAAGCAAGCTTGTCACGTCGAGTATCGGCAACATGACGGCAAAAACCATCGTCGCGACAATCAGTCCCGCTAACAACGTCCCGAAAATTTCAGCTTTGGCGGGGAGCGTCCGCAAGATGTCTTCGATCTCGAAATCCGCCATTGATTCGCATTGTCGCAACATGTTGACGAGTTCGCCGCCAGCTTCGCCCGTCACGATTAATCCGACATACAACGGCGGGAAATTTTCTTTGGCGACGAGTGCACCCAAACTTCCGCCGCGTTCGATTGAAAATTTTATGTCACCCAAAATTTTTTTCACGTAAAGATTTTTGACGGCGTCCGCGCAGAGTCTCATTGCCTCGTCGAGTGTCACGCCGCTTTCAAGCAGAAAGCTCAATCGCCCGAAAAAATTCCGCAGTTCGACTTCGCGCAGGAGTTTGACTGACATCTTGAGCTTGTCCAAAAAAAATTTTATCGCCTCGACTTTGCGGACAATCATCACGCAGACGACGCCGCACAATGTCAGCGTGAAAAATATAAGCGTCCAATTCTCCGCCAAAAATTTTCCGCCGCGCAAAAATATCAGCGTCACGAGCGGCAAGTCGTTGCCCTGCTCCGCGAAAAAATTTTCAAACACGGGGAGTGTCACGTTGATTAAAATTATCGCCGCCGCCAACGCCGCAAGTAGCACGAACACGGGATAATACATTGCGCCGCGAATTTTTTTCTCGGTTGAATAGCTGCGTTCGAGTTGCACGGCAAGTCGCGCCGCCACGTCCTGCAGGTTGCCGGTTGTCTCAGCGATTGTGATTGATTGAATTGCGTCGCCGCCGAAAATTGTGTCGAAACGTTCGAGTGCCGCGCCGAAAGTTTGACCTTCGCCGACCGCAATGACAAGTTCCGACAAAATTTTTTCCGACGGGTGATTTTTCGCCGCAGTCGCCAAAGTCTTCAACGAATCGTGCAACGTCATCACGCCGAGCATCACGCTCAATTCGCGGAAAAAGACGGCTCGCCACTGTCCGCCGAGTTTGAGCTTGAGCAAAAAATTTTCCGCCGACTTGCCGAACGTTGCGCCGGTCTGTTCGAGTTTGACGACTTTGATTCCTTGATAGTTCAGCGCGGCGTAGGCTTCGGCATAATCTTCCGCCTCCAACGTGCCTACCTGTTGAACAGCTTTATCGTCGTAGCCGCGGTATTTAAATTTTTTCATTGGCGATTGCCTTCAACGCCGCTTCCATTGTCTGCATACCTTGAGCCCGCCCGCTCATCATCACGTTGGGCAGTTGCACGTATTTTCCTTGCCGAATCAGCGAACGAGCCGCAGGATTTGCGAGTAAGACTTCAGCCGCGCAACGTCGTCCATTCGGAGTTTTGACGAGCTGTTGAGAGATTATCGCGCTGAATTCGTCGGCGAACAAATCACGGATTGCGTCGCGTTGAACAAGCGGAAACATCGTTTCGACGCGCATTGCTGTTTCCGCCGCCGATTTTGTGTGCAATGTTGCCAAAACCAATACGCCTGCCGCAGACGCCTCAAGTGCCGCGTGCATGGTCTCCGCGTCGCGAATTTCTCCGATTAAAAGCACATCGGGCATTTCGCGCATTGCCGTCCGGATTGCCGCCGCGAAGTTCAAAAAGTCCGTGCCGTATTCTCGTTGGCTGATGAACGAATGCTCCGACGCGTACTCAAATTCAATCGGGTCTTCGAGTGTAAGCAGGTGAAGATGTCGCGTTTGGCAAATTTCCTTGAGGAAAGCCGCTATCGTCGTTGATTTGCCGGAACCTGTTCTGCCCGTCACGAGTATCAAACCCTGCGCGGCGGCGAAGAAATTTTTAAGCACGGCGGGCGCACCAATGTCGTCAAGCTTGGGAATGTCTTTGGCAATTAAACGCAAGGCAAGCGCGGGAAATTTCCGCTGATGATAGATGTTGATGCGGAAGCGGCGATTGAGTTGCGCGTCAAAATAAGAGAAGTCGACCGCCATTTTTTTCTCAAGCTCGTCGCTCAATCGCGGCGTTAAAAGCAAGTCGAGGAAAATATCCATTGTGCGTTCTTTCAGCGGCGCGACAGTCATGCGGAAAACGTCACCGTTCACGCGAAAGAATGGCGGCTGCCCAACGGTCAAATGAATGTCGGACGCTTCGAGTCGCACCGCTTGTTCCAAAATTTGTTCTAACATCAGTCTCGTCCTTTTGAAAGTTCATCGCCCATTGAAGGCGCATTATCAATCGTCGGCTCCGGCTCGCGAATCGGTTCAGGGTCGTTATAAACAGGTTCGGGCTCACGATAAGTTGGCTCTGGTTCACGATAAGTTGGTTCGGGCTCTGGTTCACGATAAGTCGGCTCTGGTTCGCTGTAAGTCGGTTCGGACTCAGGATTGAAATCGGGAACGCCTTCGGGCTTTTTCGTGTAATCGGGCTCTGGTTCACGATAAGTTGGTTCGGGCTCTGGTTCAGAATAATAACCGCGCGGTTCGGGCTCATCGTCATAATATTCACGGCGACGACTGTTATCACGAACTTCAGTGACGACGTTTCTGTTTGAGCGTCTCTCGACAACAATCGGGTCAAAATCATGCACGGGGACGTTCAGCAACGCGTTCTGCATGAAGTGGCTCCAAATCGTCGCGGGAAGGTCGCCGCCCGTGATGCCGTCGAGTTTGCTGTTATCGTCGCAACCAATCCACACGGAGGCAACTAAATCGGGCGTGTAGCCGACAAACCACGCGTCATTGTAATCGCTTGTTGTACCGGTTTTGCCTGCGGCAGGTCGTCCGATAGCTGCGCGGCGTCCCGTACCTCTCGTGATGACTTCTTCGAGCATGTCGGTTAAATCGGCGGCACTTTCGGGCATGATGACTTGTCGCCCTTCGGAAACAGACTCGTGAATGATTTTGCCGTTGCGGTCGAGAACTTTTGTTATCGCGATATGCGGAATGTGAACGCCGTTGTTTGCGAAGGTTCCGTAAGCACTGGCGATTTCAAGCGGAGTAACGCCTCTGGTCAAACCGCCGAGTGACACGGCAAGATTCGTATCGTTGGGGTCGCCGTCGAGCACGAAAGTTGAAATGCCCATCTCCTGCGCGTAGAAAATCGCCTTGTCAATGCCGAGAGCCTGCGCCATTTTGACGGTCGGCACGTTCATTGAATTGATTGCGACTGTGCGGAGCGTGACGTTGCCGCTAAAGCGTCGGCTGTAATTCATCGGTGACCAATCGCCAATCGTTATCGGGCTGTCCTCAATGACGGTGTCGGGCGTGTAACCGTTTTCAAGTCCTGCAACGAAGACGAACGGTTTAAACGCGGAGCCTGGTTGACGTTCCGCCATTGTCGCGCGATTGAATTGGTCAGTGCCACGTCCGCCGACCATTGCGCGGATATAACCTGTCTTCGGCTCAATGGCAACGATTGCGCCTTGCGGCTGAACGATTCCGCCAGCGTCGGTAAAATATTCGGGCAGATACATCATCAAAGCTTCTTCCGCCATTTTCTGCATATCAAGATCAATCGTCGTGTAGACCTTGAGACCTTCTTTGTAGACGGCGTCGGCACCATAGCGGTCAACCAACAGTTGCGTGACATACTCGATAAAATACATGGCGTCCTTGTGCTTCTCGGAAACATTTTGCGGCGCAAGGGTCACCTCGGCATTTTTAGCAGCATACGCCTCGTTGCGGTTGACGTAGCCGTAAGTTATCATCTGGTCGAGAACGGTGTTGCGGCGTTCGATTGCGGCATTGAGATTGTTGAACGGCGAATAATAATTCGGGCTCTTCGGAATACCTGCTAGCATCGCGCATTCGCTCAAGTTCAAGTCTGAAACGTTCTTGCCGAAGTAAGTTTTCGCCGCCGCCTGCACACCGTAAGCACCTTGCCCGAAATAAATTTGGTTGAGGTAAAGCTCAAGAATCTCCTGCTTGGTGTACTGCTTTTCGAGTTGGAGCGCAAGGAAAATTTCCTGGATTTTGCGCTTGATAGTTCTGTCCTGCGTGAGGTAAGCATTTTTGGCGAGCTGTTGAGTTATCGTTGAGCCGCCCTCAGCAATTTCGCGCGTGATAAGATTTGTGTACGCCGCACGAAGTAAGCCACGGAAGTCAACGCCTTTGTGCTCGTAAAAACGATTGTCCTCGATTGCAACGAAAGCGTTCTGCAGGTTGACGGGGATTTGTTCAATCTTGACGGGCACACGATTTTCCGACGCGTGAATGTTGGCTATCTCGTTGCCCGCCGAATCGTAAATCTGCGACGAAGCTGGTGGTAGAATGTCTTTTGATAAGTCCGCTTTGACGTTGAGGTTTGCGGTCACGAAGCCGATACCTACGCCGACCGCCATGACGATTAGAAAAATTATTAGTCCGATAAAAATTTTCAGGAACGTTGAAGATTTTTTCTTTGGCGTGTGCGGTTGAGGTTGCACGTCGCCGCTTAAAGGTGTTCCAGCCATACAATCCCTCCTAACGTGTAACGTATCTTATCACAAACAGATTCGTTGCGTCTATAGAAAATTGCGCGGTCAAGATTGACACCGCAAGTGCCTTGTTATATATTTACTGAAATTTTACTGGAAGGAGTTGCCAGTCTGATGAAAAAGTTGTTGCTTGCAATGCTCGTGCTGATGTTGGCTACGGCGGGATTTATTTTCTGGCTATTTGCGCGTGAAGCTGACGGCGTGCCGATTTTGGTTTATCACCGCGTGAACGATGCCGATAAAAGTCCTACGACGCTCACTGTTGCCGATTTCGACGCGCAGATGAAATTTCTGGTCGATAACGGCTACCGCGTCATTTCGCCCGACGATTTGCTTGACGCGTGGGAGACTGGCAAAACTCTGCCCGCGAAACCGATTGTGCTGACCTTCGACGACGGACACGCTGACATTTACAACAACGTCTTCCCGATTCTGCAAAAGTACAACATGCGGGCGACAGTTTTTATCGTCACGGATCATATCGGCTTGAAAGATTATCTGACGTGGGATCAAGCTCGCGCGTTGCAAGCCGGCGGTTTCGTCGACATTGAAAGCCGCACCATGACTTACAAAAATCTGACGACCGTCAAAGGCGACAAGCTCTGGAACGAAATTTACGGCTCGAAACAGGCGATTGAATGGGCTCTCAAAAAACCCGCGAAGTTCATCGCTTACCCCGAAGGCAAATACACGCTCGACGCCGAAGATACTTGCAAGGAAGTAGGATTCCGCGCAGGTTTTATCGAAGATTACGGCTTGGCGGACAACGACGATAATCCTTACGTTTTGACGAGAATTCCCGTGCTCGGCACGAACAGTCACACGCTGCTACGGTTCCAACTGCGATTGAAAGGCTCGCCGATTTTCGCGCCGCTCAGTCGTTTCAAGCAAAGTCTAATCGAAGACGGCAACCCCGAAATTGCCGACTTAATTTTTATACCGTGAGTCTTTAGGTTAACAGGTTAATAGGTTAATACTGGCTTTTCTAATTCCCTAATAACCTAAGCAAGAGAGGAAAAATCATGACTGATAATTTCGCTGAGCTGACAACCGAACGAATCAATCCCGCAACCGCTCACATAGACACCTGCACGACGCTTGAAATGGTCAAGCTCATCAACGACGAGGACAAAAAAATTGCCATAGCTGTCGAACGCGTTCTGCCCGAAATTGCTCGTGCTGTCGACGCTATCGCTGAAAAATTTTCTCGTGGCGGACGTCTGTTTTACATCGGCGCAGGAACTTCGGGTCGTCTCGGCATACTTGACGCGTCGGAATGCCCACCAACTTTCGGCGTGTCGCCCGATATGGTTCAAGGTCTCATTGCCGGCGGTGAAGGTGCATTGATTCGGGCTGTCGAAGGCGCGGAAGATAATCGCACACTTGCCGCACATGACTTGACCGAAAAACATTTCAGCGCAAAAGATATTCTCGTCGGAATCACAGCGTCGGGGCGCACACCGTACGTTTTGGGCGGAATCGAATTCGCAAAAAATCTCGGCGCAACAACCGTCGGCGTCTCCTGCACTGAAAATTCCGCGCTCGCCAAAGTCGTCGACATCGCGATAACTCCCGTGACTGGTCCCGAAGCTTTGACGGGTTCAACGCGCATGAAAGCCGGTACCGCTACAAAAATGGTGCTCAACATGCTGACGACCGCCGCAATGATTAAAATCGGCAAAGTTCGCGGCAACTTGATGATTTGCGTGCAGGCGACCAATGACAAGCTCCGCGACCGCGTCCGACGAATCAACCAGATAATCAGCTCTTAAGCAAAGGAGATTTTTACATGCAGAACGGAATTTCAATTTACGTCGGGCTCGATTGCGACATTGAAGAAAATCTTTCGCTGATTGAGACCGCGGCGGCTCTGGGCTTTAAAAGATTGTTCAGCTCCGTGCAAATTCCCGAAGCGTCCGACGCCGAAACTTTTCAAGAAGACTTCGCGGAAATTTTGACGACTGCGGTCGGTTGCGGCTTTGAAATTATTCTCGACGTGAACGCCGACAATTTCGCGCAATACGACTTGGACGGGATAACTTTGCGCCTCGACGACGGCTTCACGGTTCAACAGGTCGCGGAGATTAGTCAACGCAGAAAAATTCAGCTCAACGCCTCGACCGTCACGGAAGATTTTTTAGAGTCGCTCACGGCTCATAACGCAGACTTCAACAACATTGCCGCGCTGCACAATTTTTATCCGCACCCGTACACCGGCTTGGAGACTTATTTTTTCGACAACCAAAATCAACTTCTGCACGATTTCGGGATAAGTGTCGGCGCGTTCGTGTCCAGTCTCAACGGTCAACGTCGTTTGCCTTTGCGCGAAGGTCTGCCCACTCTCGAAGACTGCAGAAATTTTTCGACGGACTTATCAGCAAGATTCCTCGCGGCTCTCGGCGTCGACTTCATCATCATCGGCGACGGTCAACCCACTCATGAAGAATTGCAAGCGGTCGCGAACATTACGGACGACGAAGTTATTTTCCGTGCGCAAATTTTGAGCGACGATCCGATTGTTGCGGAGATTTTGAGCCGTACATTTACGCGCCGTGCTGACGTTGCTAAATCCGTGATTCGTGCGGTTGAAGGTCGACAATACCTCAAAGAACTCGGCGGGACGATTGCCGCTGATTCGACGTGCTCTGCGCGGACGTTCGGCGACGTGACGATTGACAACGAAAACTTCGGGCGATATGCAGGCGAAGTTCAAATAATACAAGATGTGCTGCCCGCTGACGAACGCGTCAACATTGCGGCGCACATTCCTGACGAAGAAATTTTTTTGGCAGGTTATCTCAAGCCCCGACGGAAGTTTTCGTTTAAACTCACTCGGTGAACGGTGTATGCCGTTCGCTGTCGGGAGGTTGATGCGATGAAGTTTAAAGTTGCAATCACCGCCGTCATTGTGCTGTTCCTGTTGAGTACCGCGTTGAGTACCGTAGCTTTTGCCTCGCCCACGCTGTCAAAGAATTCTCGCGGCGAAGACGTTTTGATTCTGCAGAAGAAACTTTATCTTATCGGCTACGAAATTACCGAACTCGACGGAGTTTACGGCACCGAAACCGAACGCGCAGTTTCCGCCTTCCAACGCGACAACAAAATCAGCGTCACGGGTATCGTCACTAATGTCACGTGGCGAGCTTTGCGCAAGGCTAAAGAAAAGAAAGGACGTGTTCTGCCGCAAGTCACCTATAATCAGTCGAAAACCAACAATAAGCCGCAGACTTCCTTCGCGCCGTTAGGTCAAGCTTTACTGACGGGGACGCAAGGTCTGGCGATTGTCACGACGGCAAAATCTTTTATGGGCGTGCCTTACGTTTTCGGCGGAACGACGCCTGCGGGCTTCGACTGCTCCGGTTTGGTGCAATACGTCTTCAAGATGAACGGTATCGACATTCCGCGTCTGGCTGATGAACAGTACAACCTTGGTCGCGCCGTCAATCTCAACCAACTCACGGCGGGCGATTTGGTCTTCTTCACGACTTACACGAGCGGCGTCTCACACGTCGGAATTTATCTCGGCGACGGCAATTTCCTGCATGCTTCGTCGAGCAAGGGCGTCAAGATTGACAGTTTGAACAATGAATATTGGCGTCCGCGATTTGTCGGCGCAAGGAAAGTTGTAGGTGCTTAACATGGCAAAAATTTCCATAATCGGCATTGGTCCCGGCAGTCTCGACGAAATGACGCCTCGGGCTCGTATTGCGATTGAGTCCGCGCAGGTCGTGGCGGGCTACAACACCTACATCAAACTCATTGAGCCGTTGCTTGACGGCAAAAAAATTATCGGGCGTGCGATGATGCAGGAAGTCGAACGCTCACGGTTGGCGATTGACGAGGCTTTGGCTGGTCACAACGTTGCGGTCGTTTCGAGCGGCGATTCGGGCGTCTACGGCATGGCAGGGCTTGTCGTCGATATGATTTTGGATTTACCCGAAGACATTCGTCCGCAATTTGAAGTTATCGCGGGAGTCTCGGCTGTCAATGCGGTTGCAGCTATTCTCGGTGCGCCGCTCATGCACGACTTTGCAATCATAAGCTTAAGCGATTTAATGACGCCTTGGGAACTCATCAAAAAGCGTGTGCGTTGTGCGGCGGAAGCTGACTTCGTAATCGCGCTGTACAATCCCAAGAGCAAACGTCGCGTCACTCAACTTGATGAGGTACAAAAAATTATCCTGAACTTCCGCGACAAAGATACGCCCGTCGGTATCGTGACGAACGCTGGACGTGACGGAGAAACTAAAATTATTTCCACGCTCGAAAATTTTATCCGCGAGGACATCAACATGTTCACGCTTGTCATAATCGGCAATTCTCAAAGCTTCGTCAAGGCGGGTTTCATGCTCACGCCGCGCGGCTACGAAAAATAATTTGTGTTAACTTCGCCTGCAAACTTTTCCTTCGGACAACCGAGGGAATTTTTTTTTATTTGGAATGTGGAATTAGGAATTTGGAATTGAAAAACGCTTGCTCATTCCTAATTCCTAATTCCCAATTCCTAATTGAATTCTGCCCATTAAAATTTCAGGAAATTGTGCTAGGCTTGCCGCGCAGGAGGTGAAGTTTATGCTTGATAAAGCAATTCGGTTTCTAATCACGTTGACGTGCGCAATCGTCGGAGGCTTGGCATCGCGGCTGGCAAGCCCGCTGTTGCTCACGTTCATCAATCTGGAATTCTTTCAAGCGGATACGGGGATCTTTCAACTGACATTGGCTAGTCTCGTGTGTATATTGGCGGGCGCAATCATCGGCGGACTCGGCGGTTGGTTCGTCAGCCCATTTCTAATCGACAAACTCAAAAAATTTACTTCGTTCGTCGAAAAACAGCTCAGTAAAATGCCAATCAATGACGTTATCGCCGGTGCTGTCGGTTTGGCTATCGGACTTATTATCGCAAATTTGTTGGGCAGCGCATTTGCCCGCATTCCTATCGTCGGCAATTATATTCCTATCGTTTTTAACATCGTTATCGGCTATCTCGGCATAAGAATCACGATTAAAAAGCGAAAAGAGCTCGCGGGTAGCTTCGATTTCATTCCACACGTTCTAAAAGACGTTTTGGGCAATCGTGAGCCCGAAAAACCGCAAATTATTCAAGAAAATGTCGAAAAAACCCCAGAACCACCCGTCGAACGCGCTAAAGTCAATCTCGTCAAGCTTAAAGAGCATAAAAATAAAAATTATAAGCTTCTCGACACGAATGTTATCATCGACGGACGCATTGCCGACATTTGCAAGACAGGTTTTCTCGAAGGAACACTTTTAATCCCCGTTTTCGTGCTTGAAGAACTTCAACATATCGCAGATTCCGCCGATGCGCTCCGCAGAGTGCGTGGTCGTCGCGGTTTGGACATTTTGCAAAGAATTCGCGAAGATTCAAGCCTTGATGTCGAAGTTATGAACGTCGATTTCGATGATGTGCAGGAAGTTGACTCGAAATTGGTTCGTTTAGCCCAAAAACTCGGCGGAAAAATCATCACCAACGATTTCAACCTCAATAAAGTCGCTCAACTGCGCGGCGTCGAAGTTTTGAACATTAACGAACTGTCAAATGCCGTCAAACCGTTGGTTATTCCAGGCGAAACTATGCGTGTGCAGGTCGTTAAGGACGGAAAAGAACCAGGTCAAGGCGTTGCTTATCTCGACGACGGCACAATGATCGTTATCGAGAACGGTCACCGCTATTTGAGCCGCACAATCTCTGTCGAAGTCACTTCCGCTCTGCAAACGTCCGCAGGTCGTATGATTTTCGCCAAACCGCGCTGATGTAAAAATTACGATACATCATAATTTTCACTTTGACATTAAAAATCCCCGAAAAAAATCGGGGGTATTTTTTTTACGCCGAAAATCACCGTCATCACGCCATTTTTACGAAATAAAAAATATGATATATCGTAATTTTAATTTCGACCGCTCAAAACGACTTTCAAACCTAAAAATCACGCTCAAAATCACTTTCAAAGCTCAAAATTTATTTTCAAGCTCCAAAAATCTTTTCTCAATCAATTTTTTCTGCTAAAATCATTTCGGGAGGTGTCTCAATGAAATTTTCCGTGTTTGAAGTCTTGAAATCAGCTACGGAACGATTATCGGCTGATAAAATCGATAATCCACGTCTCGACGCTGAAATTTTGCTCGCTAACGTCCTGAATTGCCGCAGATTGGATTTGTATGTCGACTCAAATAGAATTTTGCCGATAAAATCCGTTTTGCAATTCGATAAGCTCGTAAATCAACGTTTGCAAAAAATTCCAGTCGCTTATATCATCGGCAACAAAGAATTCATGGGTTTTTCGTTCGCCGTCAACGAAAATGTTCTGATTCCACGTCCCGAAACCGAAATTTTAACAGAATTCGTCGGAAATTATCTGCACGGATTTCGCGGTGAAGTTCTTTTTGCTGATTTGGGCGTCGGCAGCGGTGCAATTTCAATTTCAATCCTAAAATTCGTCAAAACTGCGCTTGCTTTTGCCGTCGACATATCTCCTGACGCTTTGGAAGTCGCTAAATTCAACGCAAACAAATTCAACGTCGACGACAGAATCAATTTTTTCTGCGGAAACTTGTTTGAGCCGCTGAACGGTGAAATTTTCGACGCAATCGTCTCCAATCCGCCATATATCCCGACAAACGATATTGAAAATTTGCAAGCTGAAGTAAAATCGGAACCGAGAATCGCTTTGGACGGCGGAATTGACGGTTTGAATTTTTATCGGCAAATAATTTCCGACTCACCGAAATTTTTGGTCGCTGGCGGATTATTGGCTGTCGAAATCGGCATAAATCAAGCTTCGGCAGTCAAAAATCTGTTTGAAAGTGAAAATTTCGCGGACGTGAAAATTTTAAGTGACTTGTCGGGAATTGAACGCGTAGTTACAGGTATTAAACGTGATTAATTGTGAAGGAGAATTATTTTGCCGATATACAACGCGAAAATTTTGTCGATTGACGCCGATGAAACTCGTCGATACGCTGGATTGCGAAAAGCTGTCGATTTTGGCGAAAAAAATATCCGCGACGCTTGCGAAGAGGCTTTACTCCTGATTAATGTTCGCGGAATTTGGGAAATTTACGACTACGATTGCAAAAATCGAACCGTCGCGAGCAATCCGCCCTTTACAATCGTCGGGAATTCGATTATAAAACATCTTGACGGCTGCGAACGCGTGATTTGTATGGCTGTGACCGTCGGATTTGACATTGAGCGCGAAATTACCGCAAAATTTGAGCGTGGCGAGTATTTGGCATCGGTTTTATTGGACGCGGCGGCAACTTCGGCAGTAGAACAGGCAGCAGACGCAATGGAGAAAAATTTTTCGGCTCAATTCGGCAAAATCGGCTTGAAATTGCGTTGGAGATACAGTCCAGGTTACGGAGATTGGGATTTGACAGCGCAAGAGAAACTTTTTAAAATCAGCGGTGCCGAAAAAATCGGTTTAAGCCTAAGTTCGGCGATGATGTTGGAACCGCGCAAGTCTGTTACGGCGATAATCGGTCTTTCACGCAAAAATTTATCGAAAATCGGCGGCAAAGGCTGTTCTGCATGTGATAAAATCGATTGTCCGTCGCGAACGAGGATTTGAACGTTATGTTGCGATTTTTTAAGGAGATGTTGCTGTATATGAAACGAAATGACCCGTGTTGGTGCGGTAGCGGCAAAAAATATAAGAAATGCCACGCAGATTTTGATGCGCGAATCGATGAGATTAAATTTATACCGTCGAAAAGCCAAGTTCGTCCGCCGAAACGCCTAATCAACAATTCTGCGGACATTGAAGGCATAAAACGTGCGGCAGTCATCAATACGGGCGCACTTGACCTCATGAGCAGTCTTGTTCGCGAAGGAATCGACACTTTGACGCTGAACGACGCGGCTCACGAGTACATTGTCAGTCACGGCGGGCATCCGAGCTGTTTGGGATTTGAAAAATTCCCGAAAAGCATTTGTATTTCTGTCAACAACGTAGTTTGTCACGGAATTCCGTCGCGAAAAGAGATTTTGAAGGCTGGCGACATTTTGAATATCGACATCACGACCGATTTGGACGGATATTTTGCCGATGCGTCGAGAATGTTCACAGTTGGCGAAGTTTCGCCTGAAGCACAGCGATTAATCGACGTGACGCGCGAAATTATGGAAATTGGCATTGCGGCGGCACAACCTTGGCATTTTGTCGGAGATATTGGAGCTGCTTGCGGCAAAATGGCGCACGAAAACGGTTATTCGGTCGTAACTGATTTGGGCGGTCACGGTGTCGGCAAAAAATTTCATCTTGAGCCGTTCGTCAGTCACGATTGCAAGGCTGAAACTGGTATGTTGCTTGTTCCTGGAATAGTTTTGACGGTTGAGCCGATGATTAATGCTGGCAAAAAGAATGTTATCGTTGATTCGGACGATAATTGGACGGTTCGCACGGCTGACGGAAGTCTTTCGGCGCAATGGGAGAAAACGATTTTGATTACGGAGACGGGAACAGAAGTTTTGGCAGAATAAAGCTGATTGGAGTGATTAAATTGATAAAATTGAGACCGCGCAGGCTCAGAATCAGCGAAAATATGCGTTCAATGGTTCGCGAGACGAATTTAAGCGTGAAAGATTTGATTTATCCGATTTTCGTTGTCGCGGGCACAAATATTCGCGAAGAAATTCCGTCAATGCCGGAATGTTATCATTTATCGGTCGACAATGCGGTTGAATTGGCAAAAAAAATAGCCGCGCTCGGTATTCCTGCGGTTGAAGTCTTCGGTTTGCCCGAATACAAGGACGAACTCGGATCAAGTGCGTGGGATATGAACAGTCCCGTTCAAAAAGCCATTGCCGCGATAAAAAAAGCCGTTCCCGAACTGGTTATTGTCGGCGATGTGTGTCTTTGCCAATACACGACGCACGGACATTGCGGGAAACTCTGTGGCGATTATGTTGACAACGACGAGACGCTGAAATTGTTGCAAAAAGTTGCGGTGAGTCAAGCTGAAGCGGGTGCGGATATAATTGCGCCGTCGGACATGATGGACGGGCGAATTTCTGCGATTAGGGACGCTCTGGACGATAAAAATTTTGTTAACGTGTCGATTATGAGCTATTCGGTAAAATATGCGTCGGCATATTACGGACCTTTTCGCGATGCGGCGAATTCTGCGCCCCAATTTGGCAATCGCAAGCAATATCAAATGGATTTTGCCAATATTCGCGAGGCTTTAAAGGAAGTTGAGCTTGATTTGGCGGAAAGTGCCGACATAATCATGATAAAGCCAGCGTTGGCGTATTTGGACGTTGTTTCCAAGGTTCGCGAGCGAATAAATCGACCTGTGGCGGTTTACAATGTCAGCGGCGAATATGCGATGGTGAAATCTGCTGCGAAAAGTGGTTGGATAGACGAAAAACGGATTGTTATCGAGAATTTGACGGCGATGAAGCGAGCGGGAGCAGATATTATCATAACATATCACGCTTTGGACGTTGCGGAGTGGATAAGATAAAAAAATTTCCCCACCGACGAATCGATGAGGATTTTTTATTATATTTATGATGAAATCAGCTACAAAAAGTGTTTAGACAGACTAAAAACGTGTTATCGCAAAAAAAGTTCCCCGACGTTGTATGTCGAGGATTTTTTAGTCTATTGATGATGAAATCGGCTGTAAAAATCGATTTGACAGATTAAAAATGTGTTTATCGCAAAAAAAATTCCCCACCGACGAATCGATGAGGATTTTTTTTTATTTTATCAATCTTCAAGGATATAAATAGGAACGATACGGCGACCCCACTCGAAGCACTCCGCAACGGAATCGAAAGCGAGATCGACGCAATTATTGACAATCGCACCGCCGGTATCTTCAGCAACCGCGTAGCCGTAGCCAGGAATGAAAACTTTTGTGCCGAGCGGAATGAAATTTGGGTCAGTAGCAATCACGCCGCGCCGACAAAACGTTCCTGTTGCCGTGTAATCGCTCATACCGGGTTCCATGCGGCTGTAACCAGTCGCTTCGACCTGAACAACTCTTTTATAGCCGAAATTTGGCTCAAGTTCGTATTCGCTGAAATTTTGCGTATCACCGTCGAGTGCGGAGTAAGTTCCGCGTCCGCAAATGCCGTCAGCTTTAATGCCGCAACTTCTCTGGAAATCTTTCAGTGCATTGACCGTTGAAGTTCCACAAACGCCGTCAACTTCGCCTTCATAAAAGCCGAGTTCAGTCAATTTGTTTTGCAGATGGACAACGCCTTCGCCTTTCATGCCGAATTTGATAACATCGCCGACACCGGCATATTGAACGACCTCTTCGACAGTTCTGACCGCGCCAAGAACTGCGATTGCGGGCGAATTTTGCGGGGGTTCGGGAACGTAATCGCCCGGACGCCAAGAAGTTATGTCGATCTCGTCGTAAGCAGCCGCACGAAGGATTTTATAAGTTTCCGCGCCACAAATGCCGTCAACTTCGAGACCGAGCGCACTTTGAAAATCTTTGATTGCATTTACCGTTGCCGTGCCGTAGACGCCGTCCGCCGCCGCTTGCAAAAGATTTTGCGCAATGAGATACGTTTGAATTTCTTTGACACCCGCGCCTCTGTCGCCGTATTTTAACGCTGCCGCCGAACAGAGACTTGAAAGACTCACGGCGGAAATTAAAAGCAACGTCCAGAGAATTCGCATTACCTTCATTTCCTCCACCTCGTTCTAATCATTTCCAAATTTGCACGGCATTATATCAACCGTTGCTGAAAATCTTATGCAAGATACAATTTTTTTTACAAGGCTTCGACCGGAAAATTTTTTTGCTCACCGGTAGGACGTTCGTCGCAAAACTTGATTGGCAGAATTCCTTTACATTCCGCGCCACTTTTGATAAACTGTAGAAGAAATTTTCCGCAGGAGGTGGCATAAGTTGAAAATCGGCGATAAACTTGTCTATCCGATGCACGGCGCGGGAGAAATCACCGGCATTGAAGAAAACGAAGTCGGCGGCGTCCTCAACTCGTATTATGTCTTTCGCCTTCCGACGAGCAACATGAAACTTATGCTGCCGGTGGACAAAGTGGAAGAAGCGGGCTTGCGTGAACTCATCAGCCCCGATGAAGTCGATAAAGTTGTCGAAGTTTTGACGGCGGAAACCGAACAGATTCAAGGCAGTTGGAACAAACGCTTCCACACGAACCTTGAGCGGCTCAAATCAGGCGACATACTTGACGCGGCGGCGATTGCCAGAAATTTGTCGCGCCAAAACAGCAAACGAAAAGTTTCCAGCGGCGAACGCAGACTTCTCGACCTTTCGCGACAAATTTTAATCAGCGAACTCGTTTACGTCTGCAACAAGACGCCCGAAGAAATTACCGAGTGGGTCGACAAATTGATTGACGTGCCCCCGCTCGACAACGATTGAATTTCTCACGATTGCAATCAAAAAGCACCTTCCGACAATTCGGCGGGTGCTTTTGCTTTATATGAAAGAAAATTTTTGTTCAAAAAAGTCTCGGCGGCGGCGTGGGAGTCGGCAACGTCAGCAGACTGCCCAGGTATTCGTCGGTGCCCTCGGACTTGTAAGAGTAATTGCCTGCGCCTGGCGTGAATGTCATTTCGCCGAAATAAACTTTGCCGTCAATCTCGTAAAAATCGACGCGCACAAATGCAAAACCTTCCGCGAGCGTTGTAGCGAGTTTCTTCATCAGCTTAAAATTTTTCGGACGACGAATTTTTTCGGGGTGGTCACTGCGCGGGTGATCACTGCGCTCAACGGTCGTCGGTTGCCAATTTTCGTCAAAGTAATTCACCTTAAGTTCGGTTGAACGGTCGGTCAGATATTGGCAGTAAATAATTTTGCCGTTAATGCAGACAAATTTATAATCAATAAGGTCGGGCAGGTCGCCGTTGCTCATGAATTTTTCGGCAATGATTTTGGGATTAATGCGCGTGTAATGGAATTCAAGAGCAGGTTGTGCCCCGAAGTCAACGGCAAGCCAAGCATTGAGCTTTTCGCGAGCTTGTTGGCGATTGAAAGATTTTTTGTCGCGCACGATTATATTCATGCCCGAGCCGTGGTTGCATTTCAAAACAAATTGATCGGGCAGTTCGTCAAAATTGATGTCGTCAAAATCGTCCCACACGCCGAGCAGAGGTATCAGATATTGTTCGCCGATTTTTTCTGCAACCCAACGACGCACTAAATATTTGTCGGCAAGACGCGACTTGAGCGGCGTGGCGTCGAGAATTTTTATCCACTGCAATTTTTCCGTGAACGTCTGCGGCTTGTTGAAGTCGAACGGTCTGCCCATGCGTCGCTGATAATCCTGCATCAAGGCAATCGGATAAAGTTGCGGGTTCAAATTTTTTACCTGCCGCTGAGTTTGCAGTCGTCGAACAGTTTCATTGAAAAATTTCGCGTCGTCCTCGCTGCGAATGTGAAATTCCAGTCCGCAAAAGAAAACGACTTGCGTACCGTCGGGTTCCTGTCCGCCGAACGGTAGCCAACCCTGCGCGGCGTCCCAGAGAATAATTTTTTTCGGGTCAATGCCCTGCCGAAAGAAAATTTCTGCGGAAGATTTGTCGTTGCCCGTGAAAATGATTCCGTCGATTAGGCGCAAGACGAACGTAGGGACATTTTTCGTCGCGAGAACGTCAATCGGTCTTCCGTTGCGAATCGGAGAAATTTTTTCAGCTTCATCGCTGATGACGGCGACAACATCATAATCGTTGCTGACGGCGTCGGAGAAAAATTTCTTTAAGCTGTCGAGCGTGCCGTGAACCAAAATTTTTTTCTTCTTCAAATAAAATCACCTTCCGAAATTTTTGCAAGCAATTACTCGTTCCGAAGCGTGACGGTAGCGAGACCTGCAACTTTATCGTCTTCCTTGGTCTTCATGAGAATGACGCCTTGCGTGTTGCGACCGATTGAGCGTATGTCGTCGACGTTCGTGCGAATGACAATGCCTTCCGTCGTCACCAACAAAAGTTCCTGATCGGGCGTGACAACTTTAATGCCGACGACTTCGCCTGTCTTCTCGGTAATTTTCATGTTGACGAGACCTCTACCGCCACGACCTTGCGGGCGATATTCTTCGGCGGGAGTGCGTTTGCCGATACCTTCCGCGCTGACAGTCAAAATCTCGGCACCTTTGCGCAATTTGTCCATGCCGATAACGCGGTCACCTTTTCTGAGTTTGATACCGTGAACGCCGCGAGTTGCTCTGCCCATTGAACGAACTTCTTCTTCCGCAAAAGCAATCGCCATGCCTTGCGCCGTGCCTAAAATGATGTAACGTTCGCCCTCGGTGAATTTGACGCCAATCAATTCGTCGTCCTTGTCGAGTTTGATTGCAACAAGTCCGCGCTTGTTCATGGAGCTGAACTCGGACAGTTGAGTTTTCTTGACAATGCCTTTCTTCGTCGCCATGAACAGGTAACGCGTCGGGTCAAATTCGCGAACTTTAATCATCGCGGTGATTGTCTCGTCGGGCTCCATCATGAGCAAGTTGCTGATGTGATTGCCTTTGGCGGCGCGTCCCGACTCGTTAATCTGATACGCCTTCAGGTGGAAGACTTTGCCTTTGTTCGTGAAGAATAAAATTGTGTGGTGCGTCGTTGTGACCAAAATTTGCTCGACGAAATCTTCTTCCTTGGTGCCCATGCCCGTAACGCCGATACCGCCGCGTTTCTGCTTGCGATAAGCGTCAAGGTCAATGCGTTTGACGTATCCGCCGTGCGTGAGCGTGATGACAACGTCGTCGTCGTCAATCAAGTCCTCAGCCTCGAACGCGGGCAATTCTTCGCCGACAATCTCGGTGCGTCGTTCGTCGTTGAATTTAGCTTTAACCGCCGTCAACTCGTCTTTGATAATCTGCAGAATCATTTGTTCGTCGGACAAAATTTTTTCGTAGCGATCAATCGCGGCAAGGACATTGCGATATTCTTCGTTGAGTTTGTCGCGTTCAAGACCGGTGAGTTTTTGCAGGCGCAGTTCAAGTATCGCTTGAGTTTGTGCTTCACTGAATTCAAACGCCATCATCAGCTTGAGTTTTGCGTCACTGGTTGCCACACTGTCGCGGATAATTTTTATCACGTCGTCGAGATTTTTAACGGCAATCGTCAAACCTTCCAAAATGTGAGCGCGTGCCTTTGCCTTCGACAGGTCAAACTTTGTGCGTCGCGTGATAACTTCTTCTTGGTGCTTGATGTAGAGCTTGAGAATTTCTTTGAGCTTGAGAATTCGCGGAGTGCCATTGACGAGCGCGAGCATTATAACGCCGAACGTGTCTTGCATTTGCGTATGCTTGAACAGCTGATTTAAGATGATTTGCGGCGTGACGTCGCGGCGCAGGTCGATTGCAATTCTCATGCCGTCGCGGTCGGATTCGTCGCGCAAGTCGGTTATGCCTTCGATTGTCTTGTCGCGCACGAGGTCGGCAATTTTTTCGATAAGTCGCGCTTTGTTGACTTGATACGGCAGTTCAGTTACGACGATTCTACTTTTGCCGTTGGGAAGCTTTTCAATCGATGTGCGAGCCCGCATTTTGATTGAGCCGCGTCCCGTGGCGTAAGCGTCGCGAATTCCTTCACGTCCGATAATCAGCCCTGCCGTTGGGAAGTCGGGACCGCGAACAATTTTGAGCAAATCGCTTATCGTGGCGTCGGGGTCGTCAATCATTAGAAGCGTCGCGTCGATGACTTCGCCAATATTGTGCGGCGGAATATTCGTTGCCATTGCAACAGCGATACCCGACGTGCCGTTAACAAGCAGTTGCGGGAATTTCGCGGGCAGAACACTCGGTTCTTTAAGCGATTCGTCATAGTTGGGCACGAAGTCGACAGTTTCTTTTTCAATGTCCTGCAACATGAGCTCGGAAATTTTCGACATGCGAACTTCAGTGTAGCGCATTGCGGCAGCGGGGTCGCCGTCGACTGAACCGAAATTGCCGTGACCGTCCGCAAGTTGATAACGCATTGAAAAATCCTGCGCCATACGAACAATCGCGTCGTAAACGGACGTGTCGCCGTGCGGATGATATTTACCTAAAACTTCACCGACGATACGCGCCGATTTTTTGTAAGGCTTACCGCTTGTCATGCCGGCTTCCTGCATCGCGTAAAGAATTCTGCGGTGCACGGGCTTCAAGCCGTCGCGAACATCGGGCAGGGCTCGCGCCACTATAACCGACATTGCGTAATCTATGTAGGAAAATTTCATCTCGTGTTCGAGATTGACGGGAACAATCTTCCCGTGACCGAAATCTAACTCTTGCACTGTCTCACCTCATTTTAACAATTAGGAATGTGGAATTATGAATTAGGAATTAAAAGCCGCGTCATCATTCCAAATTCCAAATTCCTAATTCCTAATTGATAATACCACTGTCTCCGCCAAAAGTCCAATCTTCGCCGCACGGCTTGCAATTATCGCTTGACGAAGGGCAACCGTCATTTTAAAATTCGGCGCAGGGGAGGCGATCTCATGAACGACAACGACGACAAATTAAAAAAGACCGCCGCGCAAGACGAATATCGCGAAGGTGACGCACGCTTTGATGTCAGCTCACTCGACGATGTCAAGGACGAAAACGGCAACGGTATCTTCCACATGACGACGCGCTTCAAATGGATTCTCGGCTTGTCGATGTTGTTGCTGATTGCGGTGAGCGCGTTGATTTACGCGGCGTACAAAGACATGATTGTCGCGGAGACGTGGCAGCTTGCAATCTGGATTATGTGCTGGTTTCTGGCGTTCTGGACAGTCGCGAAAAGATCCGTGCCGACGCTGATTTTAAATTACGTGCTGTTCTTGTGCGTGTCGATGATTCCGCTTTGGAAGACGGCTTACGAAAATTTGCAAGCCATGATGAAAATTTTGTTCGATTGAGCGATTTAATTCCAAATTCCAAATTCCTAATTCCAAATTGAAAAAAAGCTCCTCCGCAGTTGGAAGGAGCCGTTTTTGTCTGCAATGCGCGTTAATCGGCGGGACGTTCACCCGTTTTGCCCGTGAACTTGTGATAACTGCCGCCCTTGCGACGACTCATCAGCTCGGCAAAAAGTTCTTCGGGCTTGATACCGTGCCACGCCAACAAAACTAAGCAGTGATACCACAGGTCGCCCATCTCGTACAAAATCTGTTCGTCAACACCGTTCTTCGACGCGATAATCGTTTCTACAGCTTCTTCGCCGACTTTCTTGAGAATTTTGTCGTGCCCCATGTTGAAAAGATAATTCGTGTAGGAACCTTCGACGGGATGACGCTGCCTGTCTTTGATGACGGAATAAAGTTCATACAGGACGAGCGACAAATTTTCGGGCGGCTGTTCGACGACGGCGGGAAGATTTTTATTTTCGTCGAGGCGACGACCGCTGAAGCACGAATAAGTTCCCGTGTGACACGCCACGCCCGTTTGATGAACTTTAACCAAGAGCGCGTCGCCGTCGCAATCGTAGTAGAGAGCCTTGACCTGTTGGACGTTACCGCTGGTCTCGCCCTTTTTCCAAAGCGTTTGACGACTGCGGCTGTAAAAGTGCGTGTAGCCCGTTTCGATAGTTTTTTTGAGCGATTCTTCGTTCATGTAGGCAAGCATGAGCACTTGTCCGCTTTCTTCCTGAACGATTGCCGGAACGAGTCCGTGCTGATTGAATTTAATTTTGCTGATGTCAATGTCCATGTAAATTCACGCCTCCGAATTTTTTTTGCCCTTGGTGATGTTTTTGGCGATGTCGATGAAAAGTTGACCTTCAAGATGATCGAGTTCGTGTTGAATGCAACGGGCAAGCAAGCCGTCAGCGTCGAGAATTTTTTTCTTGCCGAAGCGGCTGATGTATTCGACGCGAACTTTTTCGGCACGCTCAACGTCACCGAACAGTTCGGGGCAAGACAGACAACCTTCGCTGTCGATGACGGAACCTTCGCGGTGCGTGATGACGGGGTTAATCAAGTCGTAGCGATTTTTTTTGTCGACGTCGATGACAACGGCACGAATCGTTTCACCAACTTGCGGGGCAGCAATTCCGACGCCGTCGCTTGCGTACATTGTTTCCGCCATGTTGTCCAAAAGTTTGCGCAGGCGTTTATCAATCTTATCAACCGGAGCGCACACGGTCTTTAAGATTGGGTCGCCCGCCTTTTTTATTTCAAGCAGAGCCATAAGTCAGCCTCCAAAAATTTTTTCCGTGCCGATTATACTGCACCGTCGCGCTTTAAGCAACGTCTTGAACTGTTCACGCATTGGTCGGCTACTGTTCGTCGGTCTTCTGATTATGTTTGCGGACGATAAATTTTAGCGGCGTGCCCTCGAATCCAAAACTTTCGCGCAGACGATTTTCAATGAAACGCAGGTACGAGAAATGCAACAGTTCGGGCTCGTTGACGAAGATGATAAATCGCGGCGGATTGATGTCGGCTTGCGTGACGAAGAAAATTTTCGCGGACTTGCCCTTCTTCGACGGCGGCGGATTGACTGCCACGGCGTCGCGAATCAGTTCGTTCAAAATGCTCGTTTGAATGCGCATTGATTGCTGTTCGGCGACGAATTTAACAAGCTCGGTCACGCGGTCGACACGTTGCCCAGTCAAAGCACTGATATAAACAACAGGCGCGTATTGCAAAAATCCGAGACGTTCGCGCAAATCGTCGGTGAAGCGGTTGGTTGAACGGTCGTGCTTGTTCGGGAAGATGTCCCATTTGTTGACGACGATAACGCAACCTTTGCCCGAATCGTGCGCGTAGCCCGCAATTTTTTTATCCTGTTCAGTGACACCGACGGGAGCTTCAATCAACATCAACACGACGTCCGCGCGGTCAATCGCCCTCAACGAACGAATCACGCTGTAACGTTCGACAGGCTCATCAATCTTGGATTTGCGCCTCATGCCCGCCGTATCAATCAGCGTGAACTTTGTGCCGTCAACGAAAAAGTGCGTGTCGATTGCGTCGCGAGTAGTGCCTGGAATGTCGCTGACTATAACGCGTTCTTCGCCGAGCATTGCGTTGACCAGTGACGATTTGCCGACGTTCGGGCGTCCGATAACTGCAATTCGGATTTCGTCTTCGTCGCGCGTTTCGATTTCGGTTTGCGGAAAAGTTTTTATCACCGCGTCGAGAAGGTCGCCGAGATTGAGCGCGTTGCTTGCGGAAATGCCAATCGGTTCGCCGAGTCCGAGATTGTAAAATTCGTACAGCTCATCTTCAAGTTGCGGCGTGTCGACTTTGTTCACGGCAAGGATAATCGGTTTGTCGGTGCCGCGCAGAAATTTTGCAACGGCTTCATCGTCGGCAGTGAGTCCCGCGCGTCCGTCCGTGACGAAGACAATAACATCAGCCTCGTCGACAGCGATTTTTGCCTGCGTGCGAATTTCCGTCAAAATTTTGTCCGCAGATTTGATTTCTATACCGCCCGTGTCAATCAGCGTGAATTCGCGGTCAAGCCAAGTTGCGTCCATGTAAATTCTGTCGCGCGTGACGCCCGCCATGTCGTCGACGATTGACACGCGTCGTTTGCCAATTTGATTGAACAGCGTGGATTTGCCGACGTTCGGTCGCCCGACGATTGCAACAATCGGTTTGCTCATAAATTTCCCTCCAAAGTTCGTTTGAATTCGCCGCCGTCGTGAATCGGGATAATCTGCGCGGGCTCGAAAATTTTTCGCATGTCGTCGAGTGTCACGTCGTCAAGGAAAATTTCTTCGCCAGATTTTAGCGCAGTCGCGGGAATCAGAATCAAGTCGCGTGAGCCGCCGATTTCCTTCAACGCGCTTATAATGTCGCCGCCCGTCAGCAATCCCGACACGTTGACGCGCTCGCCGAAAAATTTATTCACGACGGGCACAATTCGCACGTTCGGCTTATCGGCAGTCAAGCGTTTGAAGACTTTGGCAATCGACGTTCCGCAAACCACATCAACAGAAAAATTTTTGGCGTCAAAATTTTTTTCGGCGTGAAATTCGTCTATGAAGTTGCGTGTCATGCCGATACCGTTTTCAATCTGCGGGAAGTCGTCGTAAAATTCGGCGGGCGGAAAATTTTTCTCGGCAAGAAAATAAAATTCGTCGCCCAAATAAACGAACGTTCGCCCGATTTCTGTGCGAACTCGGCGTTGAAAATGTTCAACCTGCTCAATGACTTTTGCGGCAGAATTTTTATCGAACTGATTGAGCGGGAATTTGTCGCGACGATGACGCGTCACACCGACAGGCACAATCGCCAAACTCAATGCGTGCGGTCGACGTTTCAAAATTTCCGCGATGGTGTAGTCAAGTTCCGCGCCGTCATTCAGTCCCGCGCACAGGACAACTTGCGTGTGATATTCGACTCCTGCCCGCTCAAGTTCGTCGAGTTGTGTTTGAATGTTGGCAGCTCGTGGCGTCCGCAACATCTTCGCGCGAAGGTCGGGATTCATTGTGTGCACTGACACGAACAGCGGCGACAGGTGAAAATTTTTTATGCGGCGAAAATCTTTTGCGGTCATGTTCGTCAGCGTGATGAAATTGCCAAACAAAAAGCTCAGCCGATAATCGTCGTCCTTGATTGACAGCGTGCGGCGCATATTCGGCGCAATCATATCGACGAAGCAGAAGACGCAGTGATTTTTGCAACGGCGAACACCGTCAAAAACAGCCGATTCAAATTCCGCGCCGAGTTCCTCGTCAATATCCTTTTCAAAGCCGATAATTTCGCGCGAACCGTCAGCGTGTTCGATGAGCAATTCAATTTCCTCTTCGGCAAGCTGGAAACTCAAATCGATGATGTCAAGCGGCGCGTGTCCGTTGACCTGCAGAATTTTATCGCCAACGACGAGTTCAAGCTCTTCAGCGAGACTGCCCGCTTCGATTTTGGTAATGATTCCGTTCAAGTGAAATCCTCCAAGAATTTTTGATTGCGTCGATTATACAACGAACGCCGCGACCTTATCAATTAGGAATTAGGAATTAGGAATTATATTGCTCACTTCAAACGTAATTGTCGCCTGATAGTTGTCAACGAAAATTTTTTTGGTATCATGTGGAAAAATCTTAACGGAGGGATTTCATGGCGTTCAGTTACGAAGACGAACTGCGGACGCGGCTTGAGCGTGAAAAAAATTTTGTCGCCAAGTCGGGCGGACGATTGCGTTTCGCGCTGGCATATCCGAATTTTTATCGCGTCGGCATGTCGAACCTCGGAATTCACATCATATATCGGCTTTTGAATTCGCACAAGGAAATTTCCTGCGAAAGATTTTTCCTGCCCGAACAATCGACGTTGGAAAAAATTTCCCGCGCAAATATTCCGCTACTCAGCTTGGAGACTCAAACGCCGCTCAACAAATTCCAAATCGTCGGGTTCTCGGTGAGCTTCGAGCCCGATTATTTCAACGTCGTGAAAATGTTGCGGCTCGGCAAAATCAATCCGCGTGCAAGCGAACGTACCGACTTCGACCCGATAATCATTGCCGGAGGACCGTGCGCCACGTTCAATCCCGAACCGCTCGCCGAAATTTTTGACGCGTTCGTTGTCGGTGAAGGTGAAGTTATCTTGCCGCCGCTCATCGACGAAATAATTGCCACGGAACAGTTGCCGCGCCGTCAACGTCTGGAAAAATTGTCGCGACTCGACGGAATTTACGTGCCGCTTTTCAAAAAAAATGTTTCGCGTCAATGGGTCAGCAATCTCGACGAACACCCCGCGCACTCGACGATTTTGACTGACGACGCAGAATTCAACATGTATCTGATTGAGACGGCTCGCGGTTGCGGGCGACACTGCAGATTTTGCATGGCGGGCTATTGTTTTCGACGTCCGCGAAATCGTTCGCTTGACGTGCTCAAAAATGAAATCGTCGCCGCAAAGAAATTCGGCAAGAAAATCGGCTTGATGGGCGCGGCAATCTCCGATTACCCGCAAATCGATGAGCTTTGCAAATTCATTCTCGGCGAACATCTGCAAATGTCGGTTGCAAGTTTTCGCGCGGATTCGGTCACGTCGGAACTCGTCAAATCGTTGGCGGCGAGTGGCTTGAAAACGTTGACGATTGCGCCCGAAGTCGGCTCGGAAAAAATGCGTGCCGTCGTCAACAAAGGCATAACCGAAGAAAACATTTTCAACGCGATTGAGCTGGGCTTGTCTGCGGGCATAAAAAATTTCCGCCTGTACTTCATGATCGGCTTGCCGTTCGAGGAACTTGCCGACGTTGAAGCGATTGCCGAACTCACTGCGCGTGTCAAAAAATTTTGCGGCGGGCGACTGACTTTGAGCGTCAATCCGTTCGTGCCGAAGCCGTTCACGCCGTTCCAGTGGTCGCCGTTCGCGAAAAAAAAATATCTCGACGAGGCATTTAAAATTTTGCGTGGGCAGCTGAAAAATCTTCGCGGCGTGGAAATAATTTCGGAGTCGGTGCGTTCGGCGGAAGTTCAAGCGATTTTGGCACGCGGTGACCGAAAAATTTCCGAAGTCGTTTTAATGTCGGAGTCCGCGCAGGATTTTCGGCGAAATTTCAAAGCTGTCGGTCTCGACGAAGATTTTTATTTGCGAGCGATACCGTTTGAAGAAAATTTGCCGTGGGATTTTTTGGAGCAAGGTTTCACGAAAAAATATTTGCGCGACGAATTCAATCGTGCCGCCGAATTCAAATCGACTCCGCAATGTTTTGACGGTTGCCGACGTTGCGGCGTATGCAGATGAATTTGCCAACGAAAAAAGCCCGCCAATCGACGGGCTTGAATTTTCGTATGGTGCCTCAGAGCGGAATCGAACCACTGACACGGGGATTTTCAGTCCCCTGCT
>CAMUZG010000002.1 GCA_947165145.1 uncultured Selenomonadales bacterium | reverse complement strand
CCGGTTTTATTCTTTTTGTACTTATTGTTGATTCTTTAGTGTGAACACTACCTAGCTTCGTGGGCAATGAACGTTATAGCCGCGTTCAAATCGGTTGGTAAAAGCTGTCGCGTTCAACGGGCGTGTATCCTGTCTCCGAAATAATTTCTTCCAAAGTTTCGCGCGTGATTCCCGTTGAGGATTTTGCTCCTGCCGCGTGAATGATTTTTTCTTCGCCGAGTGTGCCGTCCAAATCGTCCGCGCCGAAGTTCAAAGCCAGTTGCGCAATCGGCAACGTCAGCATGACCCAAAACGCCTTGAAGTGGTCGAAGTTGTCGAGTACCAACCGACTGAGCGCGAGCATTTTTAAATCTTCCCACGAACCGACGCGCCGCAGATTGAATCGCTTGCCGAGTTCGGTATTTTCGGGGTGGAATGGAAACAGCATCATCGCCACGAAGCCGCCCGTTTCGTCTTGCAAGTCTCGCAGTTTGATTAGGTGGTCGACGCGTTCTTCAATCGTCTCAATGTGCCCGTACATGATTGACGCGTTCGTTCGCAAGCCGAGATTGTGAGCCGTCCGCATGACTTCAAGCCATTGAGCCGCAGAACATTTTTTCGGGCAGATGATTTCTCGAACACGGTCGGATAAAATTTCCGCGCCGCCGCCCGCCAAACTCGTGACACCGTTGGCAATCAGTTCGCGAAGAACATCGGCGACGCTCAAGCCGCTCATGTCGCTGAAGTTGACGATTTCCACGGGCGTGAACGCGTTGATTCCGACGTTCGGCAAAAATTTTTTCACGAGCTTAACGGTGTCGACGTAGTAAGAAAAATTTTTCGTCGGGTGTAACGAGCTGACAATGTGAATTTCGGACAAGCCCTCAACCTGCGCGGCGTCGAGCAACATTTTTTCCACGTCGTCGAGTTCGAGCGTAAAAGCGTGATTGTCGCCGCTCCGACATTGGAACGCGCACAACGGACAATTCGCACGGCAGACGTTGGTTAAGTTGATGTGGCGGTTGACCGTGTAAAAAATTTTCTTGCCCGTCTTGAGCTCCTTGACCTGCCGCGCAGATTCAGCCAAGTAAAGCAAATCGTTATCGTCGTACAGCGCAAGAATTTCATCGCGGTTGAGTCGTTGGCGTGAAGAAATTTTTTCGTGTGCGGATTGTAAGCTGTTCATGCGTTGCCTCCCGTTGCGACGGGAATTCTGCCCGCGTCGCGAATGATTCGGATAATTTCGTCCTCGGCAAGACTTCGCGGTGATGTGGCTCCTGCGTCGTGCAAAATGTTTTCGCGGTGAATCGTGCCGTCAATGTCGTTCGCTCCGAAACTCAACGCGACTTGCGCAACGGGCACCGTCAGCATAACCCAATACGCTTTGATGTTGCGAAAGTTGTCGAGCATGAGCCGCGAAATCGCCATTGTGCGCAAATCGTCCCACATTGTCGTTTGTCTGATGTCGCGTTCAAGCGCGGTGTTCTTCGGCAGGAACGGGAAGCAGATAAACGTTTGGAAACCGCCCGTCTCGTCTTGAAGTTCGCGCAGTCTGATTAAATGTTCGACGCGTTCGGATAAAGTTTCAATGTGCCCGTAAAGCATGGACGCATTCGTTTTGATTCCGAGCTTGTGAGCAGTTCGCGCGACGTTGAGCCATTGGTCGGCAGTCGCTTTTTTAGGGCAAAGTAAATTTCTCACGCGGTCAGTTAAAATTTCTGCGCCACCGCCGGCAATCGATTGAAGTCCCGCTGATTTTAAACGCCGCAAAATTTCTTCGACGCTCAAGCCGCTGATGTCCGCGAAATGCTGAATTTCAACGCCCGTGAAACCTTTGATGTACAGCGCGGGAAATTTTTGGTGAAGTGTCTCAACGAACGCCAAATAATTTTCAAACGTCCAAGTCGGGTGCAAGCCGCTGACAATGTGCAAGCCCGTCAAATTCGGATCAACAGCCGCCTCCTCGACGAGTTTAACAGCATCATCAATCGTCATGGCGTAGGAGCCACGAGTCTCAACGTCGCGACCGAAAGCGCAGAATTTGCAGCGCGACACGCAAATATTCGTTAAGTTGACGTGGCAGTTGACATTGTAATAAACGACGTCGCAGCAGATTTTTTTCCGCACGAAGTCAGCAAGCGCACCGAGCCAACTCAATTCGTGGCAAGCAAATAATTTTTCGCCGTCGTCGCGAGTAAGACGTTCGCCGCGTTCAACTTTGCGTTCAATCTTTTCAAGCTCTCCTCTGACAAACAAAATATCGTTCCTCCCGTG
Source organism: uncultured Selenomonadales bacterium (assembly GCA_947165145.1). Taxonomy (GTDB): domain Bacteria; phylum Bacillota; class Negativicutes; order Selenomonadales; family Selenomonadaceae; genus Quinella. The sequence goes on along the minus strand of CAMUZG010000002.1, from coordinate 111,775 downwards.
AATTAAAGTTAAAAAGGAGCCGTCAAGGATGACGGCTCCTCCGTCGCCCAGAAAACGTGATGTTTTCGAAGGCGACACCACGACTCGCGGCTATCAAACGGTGAGATGAGTTTTATGATTAACCGCCCCCGCGAGGTGCCCTTTTCTTTGCTACTTTCTTTTGGGCAAGCAAAAGAAAGTAGATTAAAAAAATTTCAGTTGTCGACGCGTCTAATGTCTGCGCCTAAGCTCACGAGCTTTTGAACAAGATTATCATAGCCGCGGTCAATGTGGTGAATGTAGCCGACTTGAGTTTCGCCTTCCGCAACGAGTGCTGCCAAAACAATCGCCGCACCAGCACGCAGGTCAGTCGCTTTGACTTGGCAGCCCGTCAATTTGTATTGTCCTTCAACGACGGAAGTTCGCCCGTCAATTTTAATCTTCGCACCCATACGTCGCAATTCGTCGACGTGCATAAAACGATTCTCAAAGACAGTTTCGGTGACCATGCTCGTACCTTCAGCAATCGTCAACATCGCCATGAACTGCGCTTGCATATCGGTCGGGAAGCCAGGATAAGGCAAAGTCTTGATGTCGACGGCACGCGGTCGCCTGTCGCAGATGACACGAATTCCGTCCACGTCCTCGATAACATTCACGCCCGCTTCCTTGAGTTTGGCAATAACAGGTTTCAAGTGTTCGCTGATTGCGTTGGCAATGTAAACGTCGCCTTGGGTCATTGCTGCGGCAATCATGTAGGTTCCCGCCTCGATTCGGTCGGGGATTATCGTGTAGTCGCGAGCAACTAATTTCTTTGAGCCTTCGACTTTGATGACGTTGGTGCCTGCGCCGCGAATTTTTGCGCCCATGATGTTCAGATAGTTGGCAAGGTCGACGATCTCCGGTTCCTGCGCGGGGTTTTCGATGATAGTTTGACCTTCCGCCATTGACGCCGCCATTAAAATATTTTCGGTCGCACCGACTGACGGGAAGTCAAGATAAATCTGCGCACCTTTCAAGCCGTCGGGGGCAGTCGCTTCAATGTAGCCGTGACCGATTGAAATTTTCGCGCCGAGAGCTTCAAAACCTTTCAAGTGCAAATCAATCGGACGAGTACCGATAGCGCAACCGCCTGGCAGTGAAATTTTCGCTTTGCCCAAACGTGCAATCAACGGACCCATGATCAGAAATGACGCACGCATTCTGCGGACGAGGTCGTAAGGCGCGGTTATATTTTCAATCGTCGAGGCGTCGACGAACAATTTACTATTTTGCGGCTCGTGGCGAACCTTGACGCCGAGTGTACGAAGTACTTCGCTGATTGTGCGAACGTCGTCGAGGTTGGGCACTTCGTCTAAACAAGTTTCCCTGTCTTGACCGAGAAGAGTCGCAGCTATGACAGGGAGGACGGCATTTTTTGCGCCGCTGATTTTAACAGTGCCGCTCAAACGATTGCCGCCTTTTATGATAAGTCTCTCCAAAATCTCAATCCTCCCGATTAAACAATTAGGAATGTGGAATTGGGAATTAGGAATTGAACGGCGTCAATAATTCCACATTCCAAATTCCTAATTCCAAATTGAATCAAGCTTTTCCTACGCTGAGAATTGTGCGCATAACGTTATCAACGATATAATTCGTGTCAACTTTGTTTTCGGCTTGCTTTATGGTCTTGCCTTCCTTTTTCAAACGCTCCTGAATTCGTCTGGCTTGAGCAATTTCCTTGCGCAGTTGACGTTTGCTTTTGCCTTCGGTCGAGTTGACGACTTCAACGACGAGCTGATAATTTTTGCCGGTCTTGAGGAAGTCTTTGATTTTGTCTTCGTAGCTACGATTGGAATCCGCCGTGATGCCGCCGCCCGAATTCGATTGATTGACGGGCACGAGTGCGCCGCCGTGAATTTCCAAAGCAAGACTGCCTTGTTGCGCCGTCAAAGGAACCGTGTAGGGCAAAACGACTTTCTCGACGGGTTTGCGATAAGGTTGCAATTCAACCGTGAGATTGACGGTATCGCCAGGTTTGACCTTCTTTTTGTCGGGCTTAATTGAAACGATTGACGCCGTGCGCCGTTCCGCGTCGAAGTCAATGTTCACGTCAACGCCAAAAATATTCGATTCTTCCTTTGTGTTAGAGCAAACGAGATTAAGAGCTTGCATGAGTTCGACGATAGCGACTTGTCCGACATCCGTGGGGTTGTAGAACATATTTCTGCGCACCAATTCGCCGCTTTTAATCGAGTCCGTTTTGATTTTGAATTCGATGTTAACGGTGGTTTCCGCCAAAGAATCTGCCATCTTGCTGAGCGCGCTGTAAGCAACGACCGCACCGAGTTTCGGGACAAGATTTTCATTGTAAGCAATCGACGCGTTGTAAGTTTCGGTTCTGTCGCTCAAATTGTCGTGTACGGTTACGGTCATGGGAATGGAGGCAGGGAACATGCCGAGTATACCCGAAATGCCCGATTCGCGATCTTGATTGACGCGCCCGATGATGTGCCCGATACCCGCAAGCTTAGCGCCATTGTCTGCGGAACCGCTGACGGAGCCGATGACCGACGCTTCCGTCATGAAATAGTTGACGTTGCCGGCGTGCAAGAAGGAATGTCCGAAGGCGAGAATGTTTTTGCCGTTGACGGCAGTGACTGTGCCCGTTGCACCGAGTGAAAAATCGCCGTAAATGAGCGCGACACCAAGTGCGGAGCCAGGCTCAAGCGTTGCATCGGGATCAATACCGCGTTTGGCAGAAGAGGCGGTGGACAGCAAATTTTTCATGCCAAACGGTTGCAGTTCGCGGCGAAGAAACTTCGTGCTGTTCGTGTCGAAATCGTCAAAATAAAAAACTTCGAGCTCTTCAGTATTATCCTCATCAACAACGGGGTCAACTTGTTCTGTAGGCTGTTCCGCAGGTTGTTCTGTAGGTTGTTCCGTAGTTTTTTTGTCTGCTACGGCTTTATTTTTGGCTTCATTCTCTTTGTACTCAATTTCCTTGGAAATTTTCAAGAAATTGATTTGAGCCTTGGGGTCGGGCAAATTCCAAAGCTCCATCATGTCTTCAATCGGCGTAATGAGAGCAATGCGCGGGTTCATGCCTTTGAAGCCATTGGCGAGAGCACCGACGAGTTTGCCGTTGATATAAACGGGACTGCCGCTCATGCCGTGCAGAAGACCTCCTGTTTGATCGATGACATCGCCAGAGACTTCCGCCATAATTTTGCGCATGGAGCCTTTGCCTTCGTCAGTCACGCCGACAATATTAACGTCGAACTGTTCAATCTTGCCGCTGTTGTCGACGACGGTATAAGCTTTGCCGCTCATGCCGCTCTTTATTTGATTGAACGGGAAAATTTCGGGCATTGCCTGCACTGGTCGCGGCGCGATAAAAAATATCAGCACGAGTATGAAAAATAATTTCACAAATGATTTCTGCAAGTCTTTCACTCCATTCAGACACAAAAATCTTTAACAAATGATTAATCCAAGGCATAATAAAACATCTTCACGGTATCGTCAAGGCGGCAAATTCAAGCGTGTTATTGAAGTACTTTAAAATTCTTTTGAGCTTAACGGCTAGCAAGGTATGATTATTGACGGTAAAAGTCAAAACGGATAAACTGCACTCGACAAAATTTTTGGAGGCGAATTTCATGCAAGTGACAAAGACATCTCTCGACGGCGTGCTGATTCTTGAACCGAAAGTTTTCGGCGACGCGCGTGGTTGGTTTATGGAAACGTGGTCGGCGGCGAAATTCGAGGCGGTCGGCTTGAACTTTAACTTCGTGCAGGACAATCAATCTTATTCCGCACAACGCGGCACTCTGCGCGGACTGCACTATCAGACGGCACCTTTCGCCCAAGCAAAACTCGTCCGTTGTACCTGCGGCAAACTTCTTGACGTGGCAGTTGACATTCGCGAAGGCTCCGCGACTTTTGCCAAATGGGTTGCAGTCGAACTCACCGCCGAGAATAAAAAGCAGTTGTTAATTCCGCGCGGATTTGCTCACGGTTTCATCACGCTGACTGACGACGTGGAGATTCAATACAAAGCCGATAATTTCTACGCGCCGACTTGTGACGGCAACATTCGTTGGGACGATTCGGAAATTGGAATTGATTGGCCCTTCGCGCCGACGATTCTTGCCGACAAAGACGCTAAAGCTCCCACACTCCGCGAACGCCTGACTCGTGGCGAATTGCGTTTCAGCTGAAATTAATGTTTCAACAAAAAATCCCCCGCGACTTTGCAGGGGATAATTTTTTTATGCGTTGAGTTTATTGCTTGACGAGTTTTGATCCGCTGAGTTGATAGGTATCGTTGTTTACGTGGAAAGTAGTCGTGTCGCCGAAATCGGTGAGCGTAATAGCTTTGGCAGTCGAGCCGACTTTGAAGTAAATTTCGTTCTTGGAGCTGCTGTACGACATTGAGAATGCGCCCGTGATCTTCAACAAATCGCCGTTCTCGAAGCCGCTGATTGTGTCTTTGCCGTCTCCGTCGCCGTAAACAAAAGTGTCGTTACCGTCGCCGCCTTTGAGGTAATCGTTGCCTGCGCCGCCTTTGAGCAGGTCGTTGCCGAAGCCGCCCCAGAGTGAATCATTGCCGTAACCGCCGTACAAGGAATCGTTGCCTGCTTGACCGTAAAGCTTGTCGTAACCAGCCATGCCGTAGAGTTTGTCGTAACCAGCCATGCCGCTGATTGTGTCGTTGATTGAGCCGCCCTTGATTGAATTGTTCTGAGCGTTGCCTGTGATTTGGACTGACTTCATGAGACCTGAGGCGTCCGCGTTTTGATAGCTTGAACTGAGCGTTACGGGCGTTTTCTTCACGGTCAAAGTCTTGCCGCTTTCAGAACTGTAAATCGATGAGCTTTGCTTGTCGTCTTTGTCAATGAGCGTGATTGAAGTGCTCGCGCCGCCCGTGACTGTGATTGAGCCGCTACTCGTCGTGAAGATGACATCAGAGCCGCTGACTGACGAACTTTTAATCGACGCGTTAGAAAGTTTGAGCTTGTCGCTCGCCGCGTAATCGGTTATCAACAACTTGCCGCCTTCGTAAATGAATATGTCGTTACCACTGCCGCCCGTGACTGTGTTGTTGCCCGTGCCGGAGTAAATCGAATCTTTGCCTGCGCCGCCGTTGAGGCTGTCATTGCCGCTGCCGCCCGACAAAGTGTCATCGCCCGCATTGCCGCTGATTTTGTCGTTGCCCGCGACGCCTGCGAGATAATCCCCGCCTTTGCCGCCGAGAATAAAATTGTTGTTCTTGTTGCCGAAAATGTTGACGGCTTTCGTCAATTTGGAGGCGTCGGCTTTAACGAGGTTTGACGCGTAATTTGACATATTGAGCTTTTTGCCCGTGAATTGCGTGGAAAAAGTCAACGTCGTGTCTTTGGCAGTGATACCTTTTGCGAACGAACGTTTCGTAGCCAAAATTTTCGTCGCGGGACTGGCGTTGCTTGAAGTCGCGCTCTGTTTGGCAAGATAACGCATCAACATATAACCCGCCGCGTAGCTTGGACTGTCGCCCGTGCCCGATGACATGCTCAACTTGCTTTTCAAAAAGTCGGCGTCGCCCGCGAGCTGTTCAATATTGTTCGTGCGCTTATCGTCAATGCCGTGAACAAGTTCCGCGATACCTTCCGTGAAAAATTGCGGCAGGTTGTTGAACTTGCTCAAGTACTTGCTCATCATGATGGCGTGAACCGTCTCGTGCGTGAAAGTCCTGTCCAACTGAATGTTGCCGCTCGTGTTGTAGCAATCGTAATCGGTATCTTTGAAGCTGTTGAACTCGCGCAGGTTGACGTTAATTTCAAGCGCGTCGTTGCCGTAAATGTTGGTGTACGCCAGATATTCGTTGCTCTCCGAAAATCTCAGATACAATTTTTTATACTTTGCGTTGGAATCGCTGAAGTTGTAGCCGTAGCTTTCGTTGATGAGTTTGAGAGCCGCTGACGCCCACCACGTGTAGACGCAATCCATTACGTGTTGTTTGTCGTTGGTGACGGTGCCCACGTCGTTAAAGTAGACCGTCAAGCCCGAAAATTTATTGTCGTAGTAGACGCTGAAGGAATTGTATTGCGTGCCCGACAACGATTGAATCTTGCCGTTTTCGGGAATGACGGAGGTAATTGTTTTGGTCGTCGAGCCGCCCGCGTCGGAGCCGCTGATTGCGCCGGTGTCGTCGTTGTCGAGAGAAATGCCGCAGTACTTCAGCAGGAAATCTTCACCGCTCGCGGAGTTTTTGCAGTCTTCAACCATAGCGTCGATTGCCTTTGCGATTGTTGTGAACTTGCCGTTGGAAGCGGTTTTGACGGCGGCATCAAGCAATGTCCTTGCGTCAGTGGAATTTGTATCGTCCAAAGTCTTCATGAACTTTTTGATGAAAGTCTGCGGTGTAATCGTTTTATCTTCGCCGATTGTAATGCTCTTGCCGTTAACGGTTATTGAGCCGAACTTGACGACATCTTTTAACAGAATCGATTGCGAGCCGACGTTGAAGCGAATATCGTTGCCGCTCTTAACGGAAGTGTAATTGCCGCCCGCGATTGACAAAACGTCCGTGGAGTCGAAGCCCCAAACAGTATCGTAGCCGTCGCCCGAAGCGTAGAAAATTGTGCTGTTCACCGCCGAGCCGAGACTGATTCTGTCAGAACCTGCGCCGCTGTTGACGGAATGTTGACCGCCGCCCGCGATGACGATTGTATCCGAGCCGTCGCCGCCGCTGATCGTGTTGTACCAATAATCGGTTATGCTGATTGAATCGTCGCCAGGTCCGCCGTAAATTTGTGCTTTATAATGGTCGCCCGTGATAACGTCATTGCCGACGCCGCCGAAGACCGTCCCGTTGCTTTGGTGCCCGACGATTGTGTCATTGCCTTCCATTCCGTAAACGTAGCTGTTCGTGCCGCCCATGTAAATTTTATCGTTGCCCAAGCCCGCGATGACAGTGACGTTGTTTGATTCAAGCGTCGTGCGATAGGTCAAGTTGATGAGGTCGTCGCCGTTGAACGCGTTGATTGAAACTTTTGAGCCGCTACTGTTAATCGTGTCGATGTACCCTGTGCCGGACAACGTGACGTTCGAGTTTGAGCTGACGATACTTTTGCCGACGGGGATTGCAACGTCGCCGTCAACGTTGATTTTGGAGAGATTCGCCGCGCCGAAGAGTGTAACTTTATTGTCGCCGACCTTGACGATGACGTTATCGCCGCTCTTCGCCGTGGAACATGAGCCTCTGCCGCCGTCGATACGTAACGTTGAATTTGCCTTGAAGCCGTAAATTTTATCGTTGCCATTGCCTGACCAATAGGAAATAACGTTGTTGGTTGCCGTCGCGCCGAGACTGATTCTATCGTTGTCCGCACTGCAACTGATTGTTACGTTTGCGGCGGCGTTGTTGACGGTGTCAGTGCCCGCGCCGAGATAAATCACTGCGCCCGAAGCCGTCGAGGAATTGTAGACGTAATCGTTGCCTGCGCCCGCAGTGAGGTAAATATTTTTGCCCCAGTTGTTGAATCGGTCGTTACCAGTGCCGCCGTCGACTGTGCCGCCCGTGACGCTGGAGTTTATGCCGACTGAATCATCACCCGCGCCTAAGCTCACGTAGTTGTTGTTCGCGCCGACAAGAACGGTGTCGTTGCCGTCGGAAGCGTCAATGGAGCCATTGGTGCCCCACGCGATGATTGAATCGTCTTCCGTGCCGCTGTTGATGAAAACTTTCGTGGCGTAGTTGACGATTGTATCTTTGTCCGCGCCGCCGTAAATTACCGCATTTGTAGCCAGCGATGAATTGTAAACATAATCGTTGCCCGTGTCCGCAGAGATGTAAACATTTTTGCCCCAGTTCGTGACGCGGTCATTGCCCGAGCCACATTGAACGTTGGAACCATTGACGCTTGAATTTATGTTGATTGAATCGTCGCCCGCGCCCATGTAAAGGACGTTGTTGCTTGCCGTGACTAAGACAGTGTCGTTGCCGTCGCCCGCGTTAATGGTAGTTCTTGCGCCTCTGCTGTTGATTGAATCGTTGCCGCCGTGCGCGTGAATTGTGACGTTCTCGCCTCTGTTGGTGATAGTGTCGTTGTAAGCCGTGCCGGTCAACGCAGTGTGATTGGTTGTATTTCTGATGTCTTTGCCCGAAGCCGACAACACGCCGCCCGTTATGCTGACAGTCTTGCCGCTAGCCTTCTCCAATGTCAACGTGCCGTCCGCTGTGGTGATGACAACGTCGCCCGAAGCTGTCGTTGCGCGAGTGTACGACGTGCCGTTCAAGAGAGAAATTTTGCCGTCGGAACGCCAATTCTTGATTAGGTCATTGCCGCCGCTGTAATGGTAAGTGTGTCCCGTGACGCTGTCGCCGTAAACAGTATCGTTGCCGTAGCCGCCGTAAACGTGGATATTCTTCGCGCCGCCAGTCAAGCTGATAACGTCATTGCCGTGGCCGCCCGAAAGCAAAGCGTTCTTGCCCCAAAGCGTGTTTGAAGTGTACGCGCGGTTGATGATAGTGTCGTTGCCGTAGCCAGCCGTGACGGTGACATTATTTCCCCAGTTGATGATTGAATCGTCGCCGTTGCCGCCTAAAATGTCTGTCTTGTCTGCAATGTTCCGAATGGTGTCATTGCCCGCGCTACCGTCAACCAACGAGCCCGACGCCAGGCTTGAATTGTAGATATAATCGTTGCCGTCATTGCCCTTGACGTTGGAATTACTGCCCCAGTTGTTTATCGAATCATCGCCCGTGCCGCCGTCGAGTGAGACGTTCGCGCCGCTGTTGTAGATTGAATCTTTGCCGCCGTAGCCGTAGATAATTACTTCCGCCGCGCTGTTCGATATGTTGTCGTTGCCCGACGTGCCGTTCTTTGTGGTTGGCATGAAAATCATCCCCTTCACGAAAAGAATAAATTTTTCACATGCTATAACAAACATTGCGGCGTGACAAGTTTCACGCCAAAGTTTAATGAATCTCTAAAGGATTTCTCAACAAAAAGCAACATGACGTTGCATCCAACGGTCGCGATTCAACGTTACGATAACTCGAAGTCTTGCACCGCGTTCCAAAAAAAATCCCGCCAAATTTTTTTGACGGGATAAAATTTTTTATGAGCAGAGATTATCTCTTCTTGAATTGGTCGCCGCTGAGTTGATAGGTGTAGTTATTGACATGGAAAGTTGTCGTTGAGCCGAAGTCGGTGATTGAGATGGCTTTGTCCGTTGAGCCGACTTTGAAGTAAATTTCGCGCTTGGAGCTGTTGTACGACGTTGTGAAGTCGCCCGTAATCTGGAGCAAATCGCCGCTGTCGAAGCCGACGATTTTATCTTTGCCGTCGCCGTTGTTGTAGACGAACGTATCATCACCGTCGCCGCCTTTTATGTAGTCGTTGCCGAGACCGCCTTTAAGCCAGTCATTACCGACACCGCCCCAGAGACTGTCGTTGCCTGCGCCCCCGTACAGTGAATCATTGCCGCCCTGTCCGTAAACTTTATCGTCGTTCGCTTGACCGTAGAGCAAATCTTTACCGTCGCCGCCAGTAATGGTGTCTTTGCCGTTGCCCGCAGTGATTTTGTCGTCGCCTGCCAAACCGCTGATTGAGTCGTTGCCACTGCCGCCTTTGATTGAGTTGTTCAAAGCGTTGCCCGCGATTTTTACAGCAGTCGTGCGTGACGAGGCGTCGATTGTCTTCACTGCAGAGCCGACCGTTACGGGGGAAGGCGTCGAGTTGGTGACGGTCATCAGCGTCGAGCCGCCCGTGCCGTAAACTTTGGAAGTCTCGTTGCCGTCATAGTCAATCACGGTGATTTTTTTACCTTTGGTGCCTTTGACGACGATTGTGCCCGCAGAACCTCTGTCGTTGACGGTCAACACGACGTCATTGCCGCTGAGGGAAGAGGAAGTTATTTTTGCGTATTCTTCGGCGAGTTTGATTTTGTCTTCGCCAGGCGTGTAGTCGACGATGATGTCTTTGTCCGCCTTGTGAATGAAAAGATCTTTGCCTTTGCCGCCGATGAGCGTATCAGTGCCAGTGCCGCCGCTGATAGTGTCTGCACCCGTGCCGCCGTTGATTGAGTCGTTGCCTGCCTCGCCACAGAGGACATCACTGCCTGCGCCGCCGTTTATGGTGTCGTTGCCTGTGTTTGCGAAGACGCTGTCTTTGCCCGAGCCCATTATAATGGAATTTGCTTTCGTGTTGCCGAAGACCATAATTCCGTCGGTGAGCGCGGTGGCGTTGACACTCTTTACGGACGAGTAGCCGCTTTCCGTGAGGTCAATCGTATTGTCGCCGAAATCTTTCGAGAGCGTCAACTGCGTTTTATTTGAAGAGACGCTAACGGAACTGTCAACGGATCTGCTTGAAACGGATCTGCTTGCCAACGAATAAGCCGAGCTGCTTGCGGACGAATAATGTTCCGCGCCCTGTTTGGCAAGATAACGCATGAACATGAAGCCGCCGGCGTAAGCGTCGGTTTTGTCGTCGCCGAGAGCAATTTGTCCCGTGCCGGGTTCAAATGCCAACGAGTTTCTCAAGAAGCTGATGTTGGAAGCTTTTGCCAAATCCTCGATTGACTCTCTTCTGTCGTCGTCGGAACCGTGAGTAAGTTCCGCCACGCCTTCAGTGATGAATTGCGGCAAGTCGCCGAAATTGTTGACGTTTGCCATCATGACGGCGTGAGTCATTTCGTGAGCGATTGTGCGGTCAAGGTAGCCTCGGACGAGGGAACTTTCGCCGTCGGGGTTGCCGTTGTTCAACATGCTGCCGTAAGCTTCCATATTCACCTGCATGGCCAAATACGCCTGTTTGCCTGTCGACGTATAAACCCAAGGCGCGGTCTCTGCCAAGGTGATACCGCCGTTTTTCGCGGGCTTGTTGAAGAATCCGAAGTACAGCACGTTTGACATTGCGTTGGAGGTGAAGCCGTAATTGCTGCCGTAAGAATCGGTTATGAGTTTGAGCGCGCCGTTTGCCCACCACGTCTCCATTGCCTGCCAAATGTAGCATTTGATGGTGTTGTTGTTCAAACTGCTGTAGCTTATTTCTCGGACACTGTCGCCGATATTTGCCAGCTTGACCGTCAAGCCGTACGAAGTCTTGAAGCTGCTGCCCGTGAAATTGTGCGGTGAGCCGCTGTCGGGGACGACGCTGTATTTGGTCTTGGTGACGCCGCCCGCGTCGGAGCCCGTTATCGCACCCGTATCGTTGTTGCCGAGGACAATGCCGCAGTAATCGCGTAAGAAAGTGGTCGCGTTGTTCACTCGTTGGCAATCGGAAATCATTTGGTTGACGGCGGCTTGAATGTTTTGGAAGTAGCCGTTCGTTGCGGCTCTGACTGCTTCATTGAGCGCGGCAACGCCCGATTGCTTTGTGGTGTCCAAAGACGCCATGAACTTTTTGATAACGTCTTGTTGTGTGACGGTTGAGGCTTTCGGGTAGACGTTGATTGTCTTGCCGTATGCGCCGCTCAAGGTGATTGTGCCGCTGTCGGTGATGTTCACCAAGACGTTGTTGCCGCTCGTCACTGTAGTCCATGTGGCACCACCGGTAACCGAAATTGAATCGGAAGATTTGTGGCCGTAGATGATGTCGTTGCCGTCGCCTTTGCCGTATTGATAAAGAATACCACCGCCGAGACTGTTACCGTAGATTACGTCGTTGCCACCGCCGCCCTTTATCGTGATGCGATTGTAGTCTGAACCGCTCGCGACGCTGATTGTGTCTTTGCCAGTGCCGCCGCTTAAGCTCACGTCAGAATTGCTACTGTAGATAGAATCGTCGCCCGCGCCGGCGTTGACGGTGACATTGTAGCCGCCATTATGATAAGAGTTATCCCACCAACCGCCATTTAGAACGGAGTCATTGTAGGCTGTGCCATTGACCGACGTGTTGTTATTGATGTTTGTGATGAGTCTGTCGTCTCTGTAAGGATCGCCGTCGATGTAGACCGATTTGCCTTTCGCGCCGACGAGAGTGATTGCGCCGTTCGTGACGCCGCTATCGTTGACAGAGGTAATTACGATGTCATTGCTCACGGTGGAGCGTTTGTATTTTCCGCCGATTATCTTGAGCGTGTCGGTTGAGCTCCAGTTATAAATCGTGTCGTAGCCGTCACCGTAAAAGTATTGGTAAAGATGTTTATTCGAGGTGCTACCGACGATTGAATCGTTGCCGTAGCCGCCGCGAACAGTCACGTTGTCGCCGCTGAGGCTGATTCGGTCAGAACCTGCGCCGCCATTGACGGAATGTTCATTGCCGCCCGCGATGATTGTGTCGTCGCCCGCGCCGCCGTCGAGTGTGTTGTACCAATAGGTTGTGATGCTGATTAAGTCGTTGTCACCGTCGCCGTTGAGCCGTGAACGCCAATGGTTGCCGGTTATGGTGTCGTTGCCGTAGCCTGCGTTGACCGTCGCGTAATCGTTGTTGCCCCTGATTGAGTCGCGACCGTCGCCCGCGTTTATTACGGTGTAATCGCCCTTGTCGTTGTAGATAGTATCGTTGCCGCCGCCCGCGTTGACGGTGTCTCTGTCGCCGTAGTTGTAAATGGTATCGTTGCCGCTCGTGCCGCTGACGAGAGTGTTGTCGTTGTAGTTGATGATAGGTCCGCCGCCGCCGGGATTGATGTTGATTGTCTTGCCGTATGCGCCGTCGAGTGTGATGACGCTGTAGCCGTTGACGTTGACGATAACATCACTGCCGCTTCTCGTTGTTGACCAAGAGCCGCCCGTGATTGAAATTGAGTCGTAGGAACCGTAGCCAATGATTGAGTCGTAGCCGTCGCCCGCCGCGTACTGATAAAGGATGCCGTAGCTGTTGTTATTGGCGTAGATTGTATCGTTGCCTGTGCCGCCTCTTATCGTGACGTTTTTCCAGTTGCCCGTGTAGATTCTATCAGCACCCGCGCCGCCGTTTATGCTGACGTAAGGATCGTAGCTGGTGATTGAGTCGTTGCCGTCGCCGCCGTCGATTGTGACGTAGCCGTAGGAGTTATTGATTGTGTAGTTGGAGCTTGTGCTGTTGTAGATTGAATCGTCGCCGCCGTAACCTTGAATCTTCGCACCGCCTGCATAATTGTTTACTGTTTCGGCGTAAGATGTGCCGCTGACGATACTGTTCTTGTTGTAGTTGTTGATAACCCTGTTGGTCGGGTAGATATTGATTGTCTTGTCGTATGCGCCGACGAGTGTGATGACATTGGAATCTGCGACGTTGACGATAACATCACTGCCGCTTCTCGTTGTTGACCAAGAGCCGCCCGTGATTGAAATTGAGTCGTAGGAACCGTAGCCAATGATTGAGTCGTAGCCGTCGCCCGCCGCGTACTGATAAAGGATGCCGTAGCTGTTGTTATTGGCGTAGATTGTATCGTTGCCTGTGCCGCCTCTTATCGTGACGTTTTTCCAGTTGCCCGTGTAGATTCTATCAGCACCCGCGCCGCCGTTTATGCTGACGTAAGGATCGTAGCTGGTGATTGAGTCGTTGCCGTCGCCGCCGTCGATAGTGACGTATCCGTAGGAGTTGTTGATTGTGTTGGTCGTGCTGTTGTAGATAGTATCGTGACCGCCGTTGCCGCGAATCGTCACGCCGCCCGCAGAGTTGCTTATGGTGTCGTTACCTGAGCCGCCGCTGACGATACTGTTCTTGTTGTAGTTGTTGATAACCCTGTTGGTCGGGTAGATATTGATTGTCTTGTCGTATGCGCCGACGAGTGTGATGACATTGGAATCTGCGACGTTGACGATAACATCACTGCCGCTTCTCGTTGTTGACCAAGAGCCGCCCGTGATTGAAATTGAGTCGTAGGAACCGTAGCCAATGATTGAGTCGTAGCCGTCGCCCGCCGCGTACTGATAAAGGATGCCGTAGCTGTTGTTATTGGCGTAGATTGTATCGTTGCCTGTGCCGCCTCTTATCGTGACGTTTTTCCAGTTGCCCGTGTAGATTCTATCAGCACCCGCGCCGCCGTTTATGCTGACGTAAGGATCGTAGCTGGTGATTGAGTCGTTGCCGTCGCCGCCGTCGATAGTGACGTATCCGTAGGAGTTGTTGATTGTGTTGGTCGTGCTGTTGTAGATAGTATCGTGACCGCCGTTGCCGCGAATCGTCACGCCGCCCGCAGAGTTGCTTATGGTGTCATTTCCTGCGCCACCGCTGACGAGACTGTATTTGTTGTTGTTAGTAATGACGGGACTGACGGTGCCGTTGATGATGTTGATTGTCTTGCCGCTTGCGCCACTCAATGTCACTGCGCCGCTGTAGCCATTCGTCAAGCCAATAACGACGTTGCCGTTGACGGTTGAACGAGTGTAGTACGCACCGCCGAGATTGAGCGTATCGTTGGAATTCCAGTTGTAAACGGTGTCGTAGCCGTCGCCCGAATAGAATTGATATTGCACGCCGTAACTGTTGTTGCTATCGCCATAAATTATATCGTCGCTATAACCTCCTTTGACCGTGACGTAGCCTTGATTGCCGCTCAAGCTGATAACATCTGTGCCGTAGCCGCCGTTGATTGACGAATACCATCCCTGATGGTTGATAATGCGGTCGTTGTCCGCGCCGCCGTCGATTGTGTGATAATAGCCCACACGATTGTAAATTGTGTCGTTGCCGTCGCCGGCATATACTCTGACAGAATCATTCCAGTAATTGTATATGCTGTCGTTGCCGCCGTACGCGTAGACATACTCGCCGTCGTACGAGACAGTGAGAGTTTCGCTGTACGATGAACCCGTCGCGAATCGTTGCAGGTCAAAAATCATATCATTCATTTACATCGCCTCCTTACAAACAACCAAAACCTTTCAATAAAAAATATTTGTTACATATTACACGAAGCGAACGGCTTTGACAAGCTTATCGTTAAATTTTAATCAATACGAATTTTTCAACGCCGCGTTAAAATCCTTGCTTTCAAATTTTTTTCATTGAACATTTGCCGATTCTTTGTGGTAGAATAATTCGGCACGAACATTTTTAACAGAGGTGGTAACTTTGAACTTGGACGGCTTTTCGATGCGTCCGCTGACATTGGAGCTCGAAAAAATTTTGGTCGGCGGTCGCGTCGACAAAATCACGCAACAAAGCAAAGCGAACTTGACAATGACAATCCGCCAACCGGGGCGAACGTTCTTGTTGAGGCTGTCGACTGCGCCGCAAAATCCGTCGCTGCACCTGCTTAGCAAAGCTCCCGAAAATTTGCCGGAGCCGCCGACGTTTTGCATGGTGCTTAGAAAAAATCTGGAGAACGGAAGAATTGCCGCCGTTCGTCAACACGAACTCGACAGAATAATTTTCATCGACGTCGACTCAATCGGCGTTGGCGGACGAATTCAAACCTTCACGCTCGCGGCGGAACTCATCGGCAAATACAGCAACTTGATTCTCATCGCCGACGGACAAATCGTTGACGCGCTCAAAAAAATCGGCTCGAACTCCAGCCGCGTCCGAACCGTTCTGCCCAATCAAATTTATCAGCTGCCACCCGCGCAGGACAAACTCGACATCTTTTCCGTTGACGTTGAAAAAATCGTTGAACGCATTCAATCTGATGATTCGCGGCTCGACAAGGCGATAATGAACGTTTGCCAAGGCTTCGGACCGCAAAGTGTTCGCGAAACGATTTTCATGGCGGGATTGCCCGACGACATAAAAATTTCCGCGCTCGACGCCAAAGACTTCGACAGCTTGAAATCAGCGTTGATTGACATCCGCGACGCCGCGATAACTCCGACACCTTGCATGGTCACAGACAATGACAAAGTGCTTGCAATCTCCGCCGTCAAGCTGAATTATCTGCGCGGACAAGTTCGGACGTTTGAAACTTTATCGGAACTTTTGGAGACAGTCGACGAAATTGCTGGCAGTTACGTTCCACCCGATAAGGAAAAATTTTCAAAGCTCGTCAACAACGAATTGCGCCGCGCCACGAACAAAATCACCGTGCTGACCGAAGAACTTGCCGCCGCCGAAAATGCCGACGTTTGGCGAATTCGCGCCGATAATCTGTCGACATATCGCTATCAATTCAAAGACCACGCCGACGACGAAATCATCGTTGAAAATATTTACGACGGGGAAAAAATTTCAATCCCGCTCGACCGCCGAATCACAATCGCCGCTAACGTTCAAGCCTGCTACAAAAAATATGACAAGCTCAAGCGTTCGACGAAATTTATCACCGAGCAGATTGAACTTTGCCGCGACGAAATTTTTTATTTGGAGAGTATTGCTCACGCGTTGACGACTTCCGCGACACTTGCCGACATCGACGAGATTCGCACGGAACTGATTGCTGGCGGCTATCTTAAAGACGTTCGCAAGAAAACCGCGCTCAGCAAGAAGCCTCAACCGTTGAAGTTCATTGCGCCCGACGGCACGGAAATTCTTGTCGGCAAGAACAATGCTCAAAATGACCGCTTGACGTTCAAGATTGCCGCGCCCGACGATTTATGGCTACACACGAAGGACATCACTGGTTCGCACGTTATCGTTCGCAGTTCAAACGTCAGCGACGAAACTTTGAAATTTGCCGCCGAAATTGCCGCGTATTTCTCCAAAGCTCGCGACTCGTCGAAAGTTCCCGTCGATTACGTTCAGTGCAAGTTCATCAAGAAACCTTCGGGCGCGAAGCCCGGCTTTGTCGTCTTCACGAACCAACGCACGATTTACGTCACGCCTTCTATCAATGTGGAATTAGGAATGTGGAATGTGGAATGAAAAATAATTCCTAATTTCAAATTCCTAATTCCCAATTGAATTCGGTTGCCTTGCGTGACGATAAGCGATAAAATTGCGGCAAAAAATTTTTTGGCGGAGGTAACTTCAATGGCAAGACTATTCGGGACGGACGGCGTGCGCGGCATGGCAAATACTCAACTACCGCCAGAATTGGCATATCGCATGGGACGCGCGGCAACAATTTATTTCGGCGAACATTCCGAAGGCTCACCGCAAATTTTAATCGGTCGCGACACACGAATCAGCGGCGAAATGTTGGAATCAGCATTGGTCGCGGGAATATGTTCGGCGGGCGGTCGTGCAATATTGGCGGGCGTCGTTCCGACTCCTGCAGTCGCTTATCTTGCACGCAAACTTCACGCGGCGGCGGGAATCGTCATCAGCGCGTCGCACAATCCATTTCATGACAACGGAATTAAATTTTTCGGCGGCAACGGCTACAAACTCCCCGACAAAGTTGAAGACGAAATCGAGCAGATTGTCCGCGACATCGAGAACGGCAAAACTTTTGAACGACCCACGGGCGAAAATGTTGGGCGTATCGAACTGCGGCAGAATTTGTTGGAGGATTACATCAGCTTCGTCATGAGCACGACAAGCGAACGTTTTGACGGTATGAAAATCGTCCTCGACTGCGCGAACGGTGCGGCGTATAAATCAATGCCCGCAGTGCTTGAACGTCTCGGTGCGGAATTGATTTTGATTGGCGACAATCCCAACGGCGTCAACATTAACGATTGTTGCGGCTCCACGCATACGGAAAATTTGCGTCTGGCGGTGCTGAAGAATCACGCGGACATCGGCATTGCTCACGACGGCGACGCTGATCGTTGCCTTTGCATTGATGAACGCGGCGACATAATCGACGGCGACCACATCATGATTATCTGCGCGAAGTTGATGCTTGCAGTTGGTGCGTTGCCCGATAAGACCGTTGTTACGACCGTCATGAGCAACATTGGTTTTCGGCAGGCGTTGGAAGAACTCGGCTTGAAATGGGAAGTCACCGCCGTCGGCGACCGCTACGTTTTGGAAAATATGTTGGCGAACAATCACAGGCTCGGCGGCGAACAGTCAGGGCACATAATTTTCAGCGACTATTCCACGACGGGCGACGGCTTGATAACCGCGCTGCAAGTTTTGACGGCAATGAAGAAGTTCAACACGAAGGCGAGCGCACTCAACGCGCTGATGACGACTTACCCGCAAGTCCTGCTGAACGTTCGCGTGCAAGACAAAGAGGCTTGTCAAAATTCGTCGGCGGTCAAACTTGCGATTGTTGAGGGCGAAACCGAACTCGGCATGAGCGGCAGAATTTTGGTCAGAGCGTCGGGCACGGAGCCGTTGGTTCGCGTGATGGCTGAAGGTCCCGACAAAAATCAGCTTATCCGAATTTGCAACAAAATCGCGGCGGAGGTCGAAAAGTTCAATGCTTGACGGTGCAATAATTTTGGTGAGCTTCGGCTCGGCAGACGACACGATTCGCGCAAAAACCTGCGACATGCTTGCGGCTGAAATAAAAAAAAATTTCCCCGCGTTTGAATTGCGACAAGCGTTCACGTCAAATTTCATGATTCGCAAGCTGGCACGCCGAAAAATTTTTATCGCGACACCCGCCGAAGAAATTGCCCGTCTGCGCGACGAAGGCTTTAAAAAAATAATTCTCCTGCCGACGCACCTCACGACCGGCGAAGAATTCGACAACAAAATAAAAATCTGCGCGGACACCGACGTTGAAATAATCCCGCCGCTGATGAGTGAGCCGCTCGAAAAAAAAATTCTCGTGACGGTGCTTGATTGTTTCAAGCTCGCCGACGACGAGGATTTGATTTTGATTGGTCACGGCTCGCCGCACAGACACAATCCCGTTTACGAAAATTTTCAGCGGCTTGCGGGCGAAAGGATTCATGTCGGTGTCATTGAAGAGACTGACACGCCGAATTTCTCCGACGTTGTTGACAGGCTCAAAGTTCGCCGCGCAGAAAAAATTTTGCTTGCGCCGCTACTGTTTAACGGTGGTGTGCACGTTGCGGAAGATATTGCCGGTGATGATGACGGCTCGTGGTTGAGCAGATTGACCGCGCTCGGTTATGATGTTCGTGTTGTGCGTGACGGTCTCGGCAGTTTCGAGAATTTCCGCGCGTTGTATCTCGACAAGCTCAATCAATTCCTAATTCCAAATTCCTAATTCCAAATTGAATCAAAGGCTTGCGCCGATACGATAAGCCGTGTCGCCAAACTCGGAACTTTCGACCATCTGGCGGGAACCGCAGCCGACAGCCAGAATTTGCCCGACGTCCTGCCAACTCATGTATCGCACGAGCGTTTCATAATGAATTTTAAGAGCTTCCATTGTCCAATCAGCAGTGTTCCATGCTGTGGCGATGAGGAGCGATTTTTTTCCGCCAAGTCGTGTCGTGCGCGAATAAAACCTATCGACGACGGTTTTGAGTTGCGCACTCATGCCGAAATAATAAAGCGGCGTCACCAAGACGATTAAATCGGCGTGGAGCATTTGCGGCATCAATTTCGTTTCGATTGCGTCGTCGAAGACACACGCGCCGTCCATACCGCATTGATCGCAACCTTTGCAAGGATTAGTTTTTTCGTTCGCCGCGTCGAAGACAAAAACTTCGTGCCCAATGTCTTTCGCGCCTTGAATAAATTTCGCCGACAAATAACGCGAGGTCGATTGCTCTTCGGAATGCGGACTGCTGTTAATCACGACGATTTTCATTTTCTTGCCTCCAGAAACTGTTTCTTGCGCGGCAACTTCGCGTTCACCGCTTGAATTGTCTTTAACAACCGAAAGCCCGCAACCGCTGAGATAAATTGCCAGCGAACCGAGCCCGACGACTTTGATAAAATTCCGCCTGTTCATGACGATCACCTTACCTCAATCGGCGTAAAGAAAAAATTTTCATAAACACACTCTACGCTTCCAATCCCTGTTAATTTCGTGATTATAAAACGTTCACTTAAAAAAAACTAGACACAAAAAAAATTTTATGCTATCTTAAGCGCGCCGCTCGACGCAGGCTTTTAAAACAATTAGGAATGTGGAATGTGGAATTGTAATTCCTAATTCCTAATTCCAAATTACAAATTCCAAATTGTGCCGCAGTCGGCGAGTTCATCCACGGAGGTGTTCAGCTTGTACGCAATCATCAAAACCGGCGGCAAACAATACAAAGTCGCCGAAGGTAGCGAGGTCATTATCGAAAAGCTTGACGCGGCGGAAGGCGATTCCGTCACGTTTGAAGAGGTTTTGGCTGTCGGCGAAGGCGAAGAAATCAAATTCGGTCGTCCGTTCGTCGAAGGCGCAAAAGTCACGGGTAGCGTCGTCAAAATCGGCAAAGGTCCCAAAATCCGCATTCTCAAGTACAGACAAAAGACCAACTATCGTCGCCGCCAAGGTCATCGCCAGCCCTTCACGAAAGTCAAGATTGAAAAAATCGAGGCTTAATCAATGATTGTCGCGGAGATTTATAAGCAGGGCGACGGCAAAATCATCGGCTTTTCGCTCGACGGTCACGCCAACACTGCCAAACGCGGTTTCGATATTTACTGTGCGGGCGCGTCGATGATGTCGCAATCAACGTTCCTTTGCATGAGAGATTATCTCAAGCGCGATTTCATTTGGGACGCGGCGCACGGTCGACTAATGTTGCGGCTGAAAGATGCGCCCGACGATTTAACCGAAGTCGCCTTCCAAACAATGCTAATCGGCATGAAGGAACTTGAAAAGCTCGCTCCGCAAATCGTCAAAGTCAAAGAAAAATTCTTCCTCGGAGGTGAAACACAGTGATCGATTTTAAATTCGATTTACAGCGGTTCGCACATAAAAAAGGTGTCAGCTCCACGCGCAACGGTCGTGACAGCGAATCAAAACGTCTGGGCGTCAAAGAGCAGGCAGGCACTGTCGTCACGGCGGGCAGTATTCTCGTTCGTCAACGCGGCACGCACTTCCACCCTGGCTTGAACGTCGGGCGCGGCAAAGATGATACCCTTTTCGCCAAAATCGACGGCAAAGTTGCTTTCGAGCGCAAAGGTCGTTATCAGCGCAAAATCAGCGTTTATGCTGTCGAAGCTTAAAATTTTTATAGCAATTAAGGCGTTACGTCACGTTGCAAAAAAATTGTTGACAAGCAACGGCAAGCATGCTAATATACGTCGCGTGCCGAAGTGGCGGAATTGGCAGACGCAGCAGACTCAAAATCTGCCGTAGGCAACTACGTGCCGGTTCGAGTCCGGCCTTCGGCACCAAAAATGAAGTTCCTAACCCGTTCGATTCGTCGAGCGGGTTATTTCGTTGCATATACGGAAAAATATGTTACAATGACGGAAATTTTATGGAACGGGAGGTTCCGCAATGACCGAACTTTTAGAGACGCCATACGGCACGCGAGATTTTTTGCCGAAAGAGACCGCCGCCAAACGCGCAATCGAACGACGAGTAACCGAACTTTTCGCAAGCTTCGGCTACGAAGAAGTCATTACGCCGACAATGGAATATCTGGAGACGCTCACCACTTCGGGCGGAAGAGCAATCGAGCCGCACCTGTTCAAGATGTTCGACGGCAACAACCGTACACTTGCCCTGCGCCACGAAATGACAACGCCAATCGCAAGACTCGCCGTCAGCAGGCTCAAAGATGTTGCAATGCCGCTCAAACTCTCCTATAACACGAACGTTTTCCGCTTCCGAACAAATCAGCCTGGTCGTCAATGCGAATTCTATCAAGCGGGCGTCGAACTTCTCGGCGTGTCCAATGCCTTTGCCGACGCTGAAATTGTCGCTATCGCCGCGCAGGCTCTCAACGTCGCGGGGCTCGTCGATTTCAAAATCTGTTTGGGTCAAGTCGAATTCGCCGCAGGTCTCATGGAGCAGAACAATTTGCCGCCCGCCGTTCAATCGCAAATCAAAGCCGCAATCGAACGCCATGACATTGTTGCGCTTGAAAATCTCGTTGACGCGCTGAACTTACCGACAACTTCCGCCGCTGTGCTGAAAAAAATTCCTACGCTCCAAGGCGGACGCGAACTTTTGACTGAGGCTCGTTCGCTTGTGAATAACGGACGTTCTCAACAGGCTCTCGACAACTTGACGGGAATTTATCGACTCTTGGAAATTTACGGTGTCGCAGAAAAAATTACTTTCGACCTCGGCTTGATTCGCGACTTTGAATATTACACGGGCATGGTTTTTGAGGCTTATGCGCCCGGCGTCGGCTACACGTTGGCAGGCGGTGGACGTTACGACCACATGCTCAAGGACTTCGGCGCGGCGTGTCCCGCTACGGGTTTCGCGTTGGGCATTGAACGTGTCCTTGACGCCAGAAAATTTCAGAACATCGACGACAATTCTTTGAACGGCAAAATTTATTTGAGCTGTGCGGCGGGACGTGAAGACTTAGCAATCCGCAAAGCAACTGAACTTCGTGCGACGGGCGCAGTCGTTGAAGTTTCATTAATGCCGCAGACCAAATCGGAAGCTGAAAATTCCTGCGCCGCGAAAAATTGTTCGGAGTTGATTTACGTCGAATGAGCGCGTTTGGAAGGATTTTGCAATTCGTCCGCGCGATGACGGCTCGTGTCAGCGTCGACGACGGACAATACATTTCTGCACATTTGAACGCCGAGGAGCAGAAAATTTTTTTCGCAATGAGCGTGCCCGACCAGGTTCACAGCTTGCGCACGGCGTACACGATTGAACGGCTTGTCATTGAAGATAAACGCGGTGTCGACCGAGAATTTCTGATTCGTTGCGCACTGTTGCATGATGTCGGACGCAAGGCTGGCGATTTGACCGTCATGGGAAAAGTTTTCTGTGTGCTAGTGACGACGTTCGCACCAAAGTTCGCTGACCGTCTGGAGATTAACGGCAATCGCGCCCTGTACGTCTATCATCATCACGCGGAACTCGGCGGACAAAAATTGCAGAAAATCGGATTGTTCAAAGAGGCAAAGATTATCGCCAAACACCACGCACCGCCGAAGCCTGACGACCCGCTTGAACTGAAACTTTTGCGGCTGGCGGACAACGAAAATTGATTGGAGCTGATGTTATGACGCGGCGCGGATTAATTATCGTGCACACGGGCGACGGCAAAGGCAAGACTACGGCGGCAATCGGCTTGGCGGTTAGAGCGTTCGGCGCGGGACTGAACGTTTTGATTTTGCAATTCATCAAAGGCGGCAGACGTTCGGGCGAACTTGAGGCTTTGAAAATTCTCGGCGTCGAAGTCAGACAACTCGGTTTAGGCTTCACGAGAACGGGCGACATCACCGAACACAAGGCGGCGGCTCAACGTGCACTTGAACTTGCGCGGGCAGAAATTTTATCGGGCGCGTGGGACTTGATAATTCTCGACGAAATAAATTACGCGGTGAAGTTCGGCTTGCTTGACGTGGAAGAAATTTTGCAACTGATAAAAATCCGTCCGCCCGAATTGCATTTGGTATTCACGGGTCGCGACGCATTGCCCGAACTCATTGACGCCGCCGACCTCGTCACGGAAATGAAATTAATCAAGCACCCGTTTCAAATCGGAATCGCCGCGCAGGAAGGCATTGAATTTTGATTGAAAAAAATTTTTGACTGTGATAAAATGCGCCGCGAAAATTTAATTAATCAAGCACCCGTTTCAAATTGGAATCGCCGCGCAGGAAGGCATTGAATTTTGATTGAAAAAAATTTTTGACTGTGATAAAATGCGCCGCGAAAATTTTTTAAGGAGGAATTTTATGGGCAAAGGTGCAAGCAGAATTGAGCTTATCACTCAGCAAAACGAGCTACTCAAGGAACAAAACGATCTGCTCCGCAAACAAAACGAACTCATGAAACGGTCGGCGTCAATACCTGCAGGCGGCGAGCGCGAAGTCTTTATCGAAAACATTGACCGCGACGAAATACGTTCTGGTTTTCTTGTAACCAGCAACAGAAAAAAATTGTGGAACGTGCAAATCAATCTGCTTAAAGAATTTGACCGCATCTGTAAGAAATATAATCTGCGCTGGTTCGCAGCCGGTGGTACACTCCTCGGCGCGGCTCGTCACAAAGGTTTTATCCCTTGGGACGATGATGTGGATGTTGTGATGTTGCGACCGGAATATCAAAAATTTCAAGAGGTTGCTCAAAGAGAAATTCGTCATCCTTATTTTCTGGATTGTTGGTTTAATCACAGACTTGAAAGTGAGATAAATTGTTCAGTAGCACCAGATCCGACTTTGCCGCTCATACCAAGCGAATCGGCAAAAAAATCCCCTGGGGCTCCGCCGTTTTTCCCGCTGATAAAGTTAAAAGACAGCCGCACACTTTATCTTGAATTTCCCGACAGACCAACCGTAAATCAAGCGATATTTATCGATATATTCCCGATGGATCCCTTGCCGCCGTTTTATACAAAACAATCTGAGATAAATTTTGAAATTGCACGGGAATTACTCATGGCGACGGCTGTGCCCGGGGTTATCGTAAAAGCTATGGAAGCGAATCGTCCTCTTTTAATTGCTTATGATGAAATGAAAAAATTGTTGAGACTGCCCTATAAGTTGCGCGCTCTGAAATTTGAGGAATTTGCTTCAAATACTTTTTTCTTATCGGAAAAACTTGGAGATCTCAGAGACACAACTGCTATACCGCACCGACCGAATGCTTTTGGCAGTTATGCGTCGAAACATTTTGAAGATGTTACTTACCTTCAGTTTGAGACAATCAAGATACCTGCGCCCAAAAACTACGATGAGTTCTTAACGTCATATTACGGCGACTGGCACAAAATCAAAATTTATTACGGACACTCTTTGGGCTACAGCGACGAAATTTCTTCAAAAGAATTTTTTGCAAAAAATAGAGTCGAATAATTTTAAGAGGAGGAATTTTATGGGCAAAGGTGCAAACAGACTTGAGCTTATCACTCAACAGAACGAATTACTCAAGGAACAAAACGATTTACTGCGCGAACAAAACGAACTCATGAAGCGGTCGGCGTCGGCAAGTCATGGCGGCGAGCGCGAAGTTTTTATCGAAAACATTGACCGTGACGAAATGCGCTCGGGTTTCCTCGTCACCAGCCACAGAAAAAAATTGTGGAACGTACAAATCGGCTTGATTAATGAATTCGCCCGCATCTGCAAGAAACACAATCTGCGCTGGTTTATTTTTTCCGGCACATTAATCGGCGCGGTTCGTCATAAAGGTTTCATACCTTGGGATGATGACGTTGATATTTTTATGTTTCGCCCCGATTATGAAAAATTTAAAAGAGTCGCTGCGCAAGAAGTAAAGCCGCCATATTTTTTGGACGCCTGGTTTAATTACAAATTGGAACGCGAAGAAGATCCCAATGTACCTTCAAATCCCGATCTGCAATTATTTACGCGCAAGCAGGAAATTGAATACGCGGGTTGGTATCCTTTTTGGCCGATGATGAAACTTCGGGACAGCCGCACCGCAATGATTCAATGGCCGGAGCGTCTGCAAGTCAATCAAGGCATTTGGATTGATATATTTGCGTTTGATTCCGCGCCGCCTTTCACAAAAGAACAACAGAGCGTAAATTGGGAATTGGCACGAGAATTGCTTTTGATGATTGCTTTTCCCGATATGATAAAATCTGCAATGTCAAACAACAAAAAATTCTTGTTGCCTTACGATGAAATGAAAAAATTCCTGGAATTGAAACACAGACAACGCACGCTCCAATTTGAAGAATTCATGTCAAAGAGTTTTTTTGAATCGGAATTTGTTGCCGATTTCAGGGATTATATCATTGCCAATCGAAAAGTAGCTTACAAGACCGCTGATTTTAAAAACATTGTTTATATGCCGTTCGAGCAGATTGAATTGCCGGTGCCTGCGGGTTATGACAATATTTTGACTGCACGATACGGAGATTGGCACAAACTTGTTTATGAGCCCACTCACGTAATGGATTACAGTGCAGATATTTCCTTCCGCGATTATTTTGCAACGGTCGCCAAAAAAAATCCGATTAAGAAAGACAATAAGATTGTCGGTTTTGTAATAGAGGATTCCAAAAATTCGTGACTACCATACAGGAGGTGACGTGCGGCAGATTTTTTGCCGCAAATTTTTTATGAGTACATATGCATTGTTGCTAGCGTCGGGCAAAGGACAGCGCACGCGTCAAGACATCCCGAAGCAGTTCATAAACGTTTACGACAAGCCGATTATCATTTACACGTTGGAAAATTTTCAGCGGCACCCCGAAATTGACGGTATCGTTGTCGTTTGCTTGGACGGTTGGCAAGATATTCTTCGCGCTTATTGTCGTCAATACAACATCACCAAGCTCAAGCTTATCGTGAACGGCGGTGCGTCAGTTCAAGAATCGGCACGCAACGGTGTCTTCGCAATGAAAGAAATCTGCGCGGACGACGATATTGTTGTCATTCACGACGGCATTCGCCCGATGGTCGACGAGGAAGTTCTCTCTGACGTTATCGCTACCTGCAGACAATATGGTAATGGCGTAACCAGCTTGCCTTACAATGAACAAATTTTCAAGAAATTGGACGACACTTGCACGAAGGAATACATTGTTCGCGAAACTCTGCGTCGCGTGCAAACTCCACAAGCTTACAAATTCTCTAAGATGCTCTGGGCTTACGAAAAGGCTTTCGCTGAAAACATCGGCATTAACGGTTCTGCTTATGCCAACACGATGATGGTTGACCTCGGCGAGACGCTGTACTTCGCGAGCGGCTCCGACCGCAACATCAAAATTACGACGGTCGACGACATTGAGCTGTTCAAAGCTCTGCTTGCCGCCAAAAAGACCGAATGGCTCAAGTGAGGTGCCGATATGTACATCAAGCATGAAATTTACTCGGCTGATATTGCGGGCATTGCAAATGAAAATCTGCCGTGGGAAAAGCTTGCAGGAAAAAATTTGCTACTCACCGGCGCGACGGGGCTTATCGGCACGGTTCTCGTCGACGTGCTCATGAAAAAAAATCTCTACGACAAACTCGACGTTACGGTCTTGGCGGCTGGTCGCAATGAGAAAATCGCCCGTGAAAGATTTGCTGACTATCTCGGCGACAAAAATTTTAAATTCGTCAAGCTCGACGTTAACGAGCCGATTGAACTCGATTTGCCCGTTGACTTCATGATTCACGCAGCTAGCAACACTCACCCGCGGCTCTATTCGACTGACCCCGTCGGCACAATGACCGCCAATATTCTCGGCACGCACAATCTGCTTGAGTTCGGGCGTAAGAAAAAAATTTCGCGCGTCGTCTTCGTCTCCAGTGTCGAAATTTACGGCAAGGTTCTGAACGCTGACGATCTCTTCGACGAAAGCTACTGCGGCTACATCAACTGCAACACTGTCCGCGCAGGTTATCCCGAAGCCAAACGCGCCGGCGAGGCTCTTTGCCAAGCTTACATCAGTCAACACGGGCTTGACGTGGTGATTGCTCGTCCCTGCAGAATTTACGGTCCGACAATGCGTCTTGACGACTCAAAGGCAATGAGCGAATTCATCATGAACGGCGTGCGCGGCGAAGACATTGTTCTCAAAAGTCAAGGGTTGCCGAGATTTTCTTACTGCTACGGTGCGGACTGCGCGAGCGGAATTCTTTACTGTCTGCTAAATGGCAAATGCGGTGAAGCTTACAATGTCGCCGACTCAAGCGAAATTCTTTCATTGCGCGAAATTGCCGAGTACATCAGCTCTTTGGCGAATAAGAAAGTCGTTTTCGAGTTGCCCGACGAAATTCAAGCGCGAGGTTTTTCCGTTGCTCCCGCCGCCATCTTGACCAACGACAAGCTCCGCACGTTGGGTTGGTCGCCTAAAGACGACACGCGTTCCGGTGTGAAAAAGACCGTGGAAATTTTGAAATCAATCGTTTAATCGAAGGTGTTTGAATGTTTTTATACCGCAAGCCGACGTTCGCGGACGTGGATGAAATTTACGAATTAATCGCGGGCTACGCGGCGCAAGGTGTCATGTTGCCCAAACCGCACAGCACGCTTTACGAGACGTTGCGCGAATTCGTTGTTGCTGAAAATGTCGAGTCGAAAAAAATAGTGGGTGTCGGTGCACTTCATCTGACGTGGAACGAATTGGCGGAGATTCGCTCAATGGCTGTTCACGCCGATTACTCGCGGCAAGGTATCGGTTCGGCAATCGTCAAAAAACTTTTGCAGGAAGGTCGCGACGTCGGTGTGACAAAATTTTTCACGCTGACTTATCGTCCCGAATTTTTCCAAACGTTCGGCTTCATCGTCACGACAAAAGAATCACTGCCGCACAAAATCTGGAAAGAATGTATCGAGTGCCCCAAATTCCCAAACTGCGACGAAATAGCCATGACACTCGAATAAAATTTATCCGCGCTGTCGAATCGGGCAGGGCGGAAATTTTTTGCGTAGAATTTTACACGCGAGAAAATTTTTGGAGGGAACATTTCATGACGGACAAACGCACCATCCGCATCAAAGGCATCGGTCACGCCGCGCAGGCTCCCGACCAAGTCGTCTTGTCGCTCAGCTTGACTGCTCGCAACAAAGAATATTCCGCCGCGTTGACAATCGGTAGCCAACAAGTCGAAATGCTCCGCGAGGCAATCGTTGAGGCGGGCTTCAAAGCTGACGATCTCAAGACGACGAATTTTGACGTGCGCACGATTTACGAAGATGAAGAATATCGCGAGAGTGGCTCCAAACGTTATCGGCAAATTTTCGGCGGTTTTGAATGCCAACACGATTTGCAGATGATTTTCGACTTGAATAACGCCAAACTCAACGCCGCCGTCGACAAAATTGCCGCGTGCCTGTCCGAGCCGAAAATTTCCGTCGCGTTCACAATCAAGGACACTGACGCCTTTATCGGCAAGCTGTTGAAATCTGCGACTCGTGACGCCAAACTGAAGGCTCGAACTCTCTGCGCGGCGGCGGGCGTCAAACTCGGCAATCTCATCGAAATAAATTATTCGCAGGACGAGACGATTCTCCGTAACGAATTGCGGTTTGAGAATAAGGCGGTACTCGGCTGCAGTTCCGATACGGCGTTCAATTTTGAGCCCGACGACGTCAAGACGACCGATACCGTTGATTTTCTGTGGGAGATTGAGTAAATGAGCAGGCAGATTAAATTCACGCTCGGCGGCATTGCGGACGGTTACAAGACGGTTGAAGTTGTCATCACGGGCGACAGCGTCAAAGCGAAAATTTTGCGCAGCGGTTTGCTCAACGTCGACAAAAAAAATTTCCGTGATGTCGAGGTCTCTGATGCTTGGCTTGCCGAACTTGACGCGTTGGATATTTTTTCGTGGGAAGAAAATTATTCGTCGGAAAATCGCGGCGGTTCGCAGTGGGAATTGATTTTCAAGCATGGCAGAAAAACTCATCGTGCGTGCGGCAACGGTGCTTATCCCGAAAATTTTTCGCGGTTTTTGGATTGGCTTGACGTGCTGTTCCCCGAATTGGAATTTGTCGACCGCAAGCGGTTGGAGCGCATGACCATTGATTTTGCCGAAGAACGCTTGACGCTTGACCGCCGCGATAAAACTTTAACGCTCGAAAAGAAAAATTCCAGTCACGTCTACGACGCGGGCGACAACGTAAAAAAAATTTTCGACGCCTGCCAAAAATTTCTCGACGGCATCGAAATGTGCGACTCGGATATAAATTTCAGTACGCGCGCGACATTTGAGCTTGTGCACCATGACGGCTCGATTACGACTTTCACGACGCGCTACAACGAAAATTTTTTGCCCGGCTTGACGCAATTTCTCAGCGAGATTCGCGGGATAATGTCCGATTTGACTGCGGATATTTTTGAGCCGGAAGCTACCGAAATTGTTCCGCGTCAAGGCAAATATATTTTCTGCAAAGTTCAGTTCAAGGGCAATTACAAATCCTACAGCTACCGCACGGACGACGAGACGCTTGCGGTCGGCGATATTGTTGATGTGCCCGTCGGGCGGTACAACGACATCACACAGGCGCGAATCACCGAGATTGCTTACTTCGACGAGTACGAAGCTCCGTTCCCGATTGACCGAATCAAAAAGATTATCGGCAAGCACATCGCAAACGATTGGGAGAATTAGGAAAATAGGGAATTAGCTGATAGCTGACAGCTCATTTCGGCTTTGAAACGTCGACTTTGCCCGCGCTGTTAACGTATCGTTCAAGCTCGGCGGTTTTGAAATGTGCAGTGCTCTTGTCGTTGCCGGCAGCGGGATAAACCGTGTCGAAGCGATAAAGCGAGGCGTCAAGGTAAATCGGCACGCCTTCGTTGACGGCAAAGGGACACACTCCGCCGACCGCATGACCAATCAAATTTTCCACGTCGTCGACGGGAATCATGTGCGGGCGGCAGTTGAATTGCGCTTTGAACTTTTTGTTGTCAATCTTCATGTCGCCCGACATCAGAATCAGCACGGGCTTTTTGTCGACGAAAACTGAAATCGTCTTGGCAATGCGTCCGACTTCGCAACCGAGAGCCTGCGCGGCAAGCTCGCTGGTCGCCGTGGACTGTTCAAACTCAATTACGCGTTCGGGCTCGCCGATTGAAGCGAAATAAGCTTTGACCTTCTCAATAGACAATTTAATCACCTTCAAAAAAATTTTCGTACCAATTATATCACACGGGCGGAAATTTTTTTTTGCATTTCTGCGACAGGTTGGCTATAATGAAAATGAAAAATCCTTGAAAAGGAGTGAGCCTTTTGCCGAAAGGAAGAATAATCGACTTGGCAACGAAGTCGCAAGAGATAAATGAAAACGAAATACCCGTCGCGCTGATTTACTTTGATGAACGCGTGCCGGTGAACGATTGGCAGGAACTGTTCTTCATTGCGGTCAAATGCCTCTACGCCGAATATCCCGACGTAATCAACAGCCTGTGTAGCACCGACCCATCGCGCACGCTCTTTCTGCGGACGAACACAATCGACATGGTCAGCCCGAAAAAAATCGCACCGATAATTTATCTTGAGACTGAACGCACGCCAAAACAAATCATCAAGGCGATAAAATTTATTTTCATTCGCGCGGACGTCCGCAACGCTCACATGCGAATCGAAGTCAGCGAACAGCTTTATCCGCCAAATTTTTTGTCGCCGCCGATAATTGAGCCGCCGCCAATCCCGCGCCGTAATCGACAGCCAAAGCCCGTCCTGCACCTCAATCAGACGATAGAAGAAATGTTAGCGGCATTGGACGCAATGGAAATTCACGCGCCGAAAAAATCATCAGTCGTCTTGCCGCACGCTGCTCCACGCGGTCGAACAGAACCGCAAGTTTTCGGAAATCTGTTCTTCACGCTGGAAGGCAAACGTCACGGACCGTTCGCAAATGAAAAAAATCGGTACGTCGCGTTAATGCAGTGTCTTGCCGAACTTTATCCGTACCAAATTTTGAAGGAAGCCGGTAGCCATATAAACAGCATGCACCGCTTGACGTTGATGAAGGGCGCAAGTTATCTGTACTTCCGCGAGCCCGTCGAGTTGCCGAACAATTTGTATATCGACAAAGATTTTCCCGACCGCGTTCTTGTCGAGAACGAGCGATATTATTTGGCGTGTTGCGGATTATTTTTCGAGAAAGTGATGTTCAGCGGCTGAAAAATTTTTTAAAACAATCGCTTGCTTAAAGTTAGCTAGATAAATTATAATCAACGAACTATAAGCAGGTGGTGTTTGTCATGAAACTTACACGCAGAAATTTTGTCAAACTCGCCGGAAGCGCAGGGCTCGTCATATTGGCGGGCGGTATTGCGGGCTGTGGAACCAGATTAAACTTGAGCCAAAACACTGTCACGGCGGGCGATCTACCTCGCAACGAAAAAGCGACGGTTTATTTTACAAAGACCATTGACGCCGAGCATCTCATAAAACTTTACAAAAAAATCAACGCGAATATCACGGGCAAAGTCGCGATAAAATTGCACACGGGCGAACCGAATGCTCCGAACATTTTGCCGCGCGATATGGTTAAAGCCTTTCAAGCTCAAGTGCCCGACTCAACGATTATCGAATCAAATGTCGCTTACGACAGTCCGCGCTCCAGAACCGAAACTCACAGAATGATTTTGAGAGATAACGGCTGGACGTTTTGCCCTGTCGACATAATCGACGAAGAAGGCGATGTTGATTATCCCGTCCGCAACGGCTTTTGTCTGCAAAAAGTCTCGATGGGCTCGCACCTCAACAACTACGACTCGATGATTGTCTTGACGCACTTCAAAGGACACACCATAGCCGGTTTCGGCGGCTCGTTGAAAAATATCGCAATCGGTTGCGCCAGCGGCAAAGTCGGCAAATTGCAAGTTCACGGTCTGCAAGACTTCGGCGAATGGGTCACGGGCAACAAGTTCATGGAACTCTTGGTTGACAGTGGCAAGGCGATTTGCGACCATTTCGGCGACCAGATTGTTTTTATCAACGTCCTGCAACGTCTCAGCGTCGATTGCGATTGCGCGGGAGCTGGTGCTGCTGCGCCCGAATTGCCCGACTTGGGAATTCTCGCGTCCACGGACATTCTTGCCGTCGATCAGGCGTCTATTGACATGGTTTACAAGTTTCCAGGCGACGAGAAAAAGTCTTTGATTGAACGCATTGAAAGCCGTCAAGGATTGCGTCAGCTCACGGCAATGGCTCAGCACAATTTGGGTACGTCAAAATATGATCTCGTGACTATTGATTAACCGCGACGTTTTTAATTGCGTAATACGTTTGGTTTGAAATAAAAAAAGCCTCGGTTTAGGTTAGGCTTTTTTTGTTTTAAAATCGATTCAAAAGTACTCTTAATCGCGATTTGTGTTCCTAATTGAACAAAGCGTCGGCAAATTCTTTCGCGTTGAAAGGTCGCAAGTCGTCAAGACGTTCGCCCACGCCAACCCATTTAACGGGAATGTTGAGCTGTTCTTTTATGCCGATAATCATGCCGCCTTTCGCCGTGCCGTCAAGTTTGGTGAGCACAATGCCCGTTATGTCGGCTGTCTGCGAAAACAATTCCGCTTGCCGAAGAGCATTCTGTCCAGTTGTGGCGTCGAGTACCAAAAGAACTTCATGCGGCGCACCGTGAATTCCCTTGCCGAGAATGCGATTAATTTTTTTGAGCTCCTCCATAAGGTTGAATTTGTTCTGCAGGCGTCCAGCGGTGTCGACAAGTAGCACATCAATATTTTTCGCGACAGCTGACCTTGCGGCGTCGAGTGCGACACTTGACGGATTAGAGCCTTCGCTGTGCTTGACGAAAGCCGAACCCGTGCGTTGCGCCCAAATTTCAAGCTGATCGATTGCTCCGGCGCGGAAAGTATCTGCGGCAGCCATCATGACGCTTTTGCCCTGTGCACGATAATACGCGGCGAGTTTGCCGATTGTCGTGGTTTTGCCCGCACCGTTGACGCCAATCATCAAAATCACATGCGGCGGCGTCACGTTCATGAAAGTGCTTTCTTCCTCCGTGAGAATGTCGCGTATCTGGTTCGAGAAAAAAATTTTCACATCGGCAGGGGATTTTATCTCCGCCCGACGCACGCCCTTACGCAGTCCGCTGATGAGTTTTTCAGTCGTCTGCATGCCAACGTCGCTTGTTATCAAAGTTTCCTCCAGCTCGTCAATCAAATCGTCGTCAATCTTCGTAGAGCTGTGGAGGAGTTCGTCAATCTTGTCGATGAATTTTTCGCGAGTCTTGCTCAAACCCGCTTTGAGTCTGTCAAAAAATCCCATATCAATTCCTCCTCGCAAATATTTTAGCAGATTGTCAATCGTCACTGCAACTTTTAACAATTTGGAATTAGGAATTTGGAATTAGGAATTACAATCGCGGCAAAAAAAAATAGTCTTACCGTTTAAAGTAAGACCGCCGAATAAATTTCCCGTTGCGGGATTTTTTTATTGCAAACTTCGTCCGAACTTCACGATTGCTACCGCGTAGAGTGCCGCGACAATTGCCGCCAAAATGTAGCTCATTGAGTATTCAAGCCCGAAACCAATCGGCGCGTGCAGAATATATGTTGCGACAATGTACATGTAGAACGTGCCTGGGATTATCGCCATGAGATACGGCATTTTGTTCTGAATCATGTAGACGGCAATCATCGCGAAGGCAAACACGGCAATCGTTTCGTTCGCCCAAGAAAAATATCGCCACAGCAACGCGAAGCCGCTCTTGTCGATTTTGGCGAAGTACAGCACCATCGCGACAACCGCGAATATCATGAACGCCAGCGTGAACGCGTTGATTTTCTTCTTCTGGTCAATGTGGAGCGCGTCGCCCAACATCAGCCGCAATGACCGCAACGCCGTATCGCCCGACGTTATCGCCAAAACAATGACGCCGAGAACAGCAATCATGCCGCCGACGTTGCCGAGCATTTCTTTTGCGATTATGCCGACGACGACCGCCGCCGATTTGAAAAGATTTTCATCAGTCGCCAAACCGAAATTGACAGCACCCATTGCCGCGCCCGCCCAGATCATCGCGATAAAACCTTCAGCAATCATCGTGTTGTAGTAGACGAGCCGACCATGTTTTTCGTTCGTAACGGCACGAGCAATCATCGTCGCCTGCGTTGAGTGAAAGCCCGACGTTATCCCGCAAGCAACCGTGATAAAGAAAATCGGAATGAAATGTTCGCCGTAGGGGTGGACGTTCGCGACGCCGACTTCCCAAATTTCGCTCAGCGGGTAGCCGTTGATGAACAGTCCGAAAAAAATTCCCACGGCACTCAGCAACAATATCAGCCCGAAAATCGGATAAATGCGCCCGATAATTTTGTCAATCGGCAAGAGTGTCGCGATAAGGTAGTACGCGAAGATGAAGCCGTAAACCATGACGACTGTCGTGTTGAGCGTGGACGCGTCGCCGCCGATAATTTGTGCAACGAACAAGTCGCCTGGCGTGTAGATGAAGACTGCGCCGACCAGCAACATCAAAAAGCAAATGAACACGTTGTAGACGACGTAGACGCCGCCGCCGAGAAATCTTTTGACGAGCGCGGGCATTTGTTCGCCGTTGTTGCGCAGTGAAATCATGCCGCTCATATAATCGTGAAACGCACCACCGATAACGCAACCGATTGGAATTGTCAGAAAGGCTATCGGTCCGAACAAAATACCTTGAATCGGTCCGAGCACGGGTCCTGTTCCCGCAATGTCAAGCAATTCAATCAGAGTGTTGCGCCACTTGTTCATTGGCACGAAGTCGACGCCGTCACGCAATCTTATCGCAGGTGTTTGGACGTCGGGATTCGGTTTCATCACGCGTTCGCAAAATGAACCGTAAGCCGCCGCACCGACTATCAAAATCGCCAGACCGATTAAAAACGTAATCAAGAACACATCACTCCTTTTGATTGGGACAAAGAACTGATTTGGAGCAAAAATTTATCGTAACTTCCGTGGCGGCTACAAACTTCTTCCGAACTTCACGATTGAAACCGCGTAGAGTGCCGCGCAGACCGTCGCCAAAATGTAGCTCAACATGTAGCTGAGCCCGAAGCCAATCGGCGCGTGCAGAATATACGTCGCAACAATGTACATGTAGAACGTGCCCGGGATTAACGCCATGAGGTACGGCATTTTGTTTTGAATCATGTAGACGGCAATCATCGCGAAGGCGAACACGGCAATCGTCTCGTTCGCCCAAGAAAAATATCGCCACAGTAGCGCGAAGCCGTTCTTGTCGGTTTTGGCGAAATAGAGAATGCACGCCACGACCGCAAAGATTGTGAACGCCAGCATGAACGCGTTAATTTTTTTCTTCTGGTCAATGTGAAGTGCCTCGCCCAACATCAATCGTAACGACCGCAATGCCGTATCGCCCGACGTTATCGCCAAGACCATGACGCCGAGCACGGCAATCATGCCGCCGACATTACCGAGCATATCATTGGCGATAATGCTGACGACGAGAGCCGCCGCGTTGTTGAGGTTGTCAGCCGTCGCAATTCCGAGATTGAGTGCGCCCATTGCTGCCGCCGCCCATGTCATTGCGATAAAACCTTCAGCAATCATCGTGTTGTAGTAGACGAGCCGACCGTGTTTTTCGCTGGTGATTGTGCGCGAAACTATCGTCGCCTGCGTTGAGTGGAAGCCCGAAGTTATTCCGCAAGTAACCGTGATAAAAAATATCGGGATAAAGTTTTCGCCAAATGGGTGAACGTTCGCGACACCAACGTCCCAAAATTCTTTCAGCGGGTAGCCGTTGATGAACAGCCCGAAAAAAATTCCTACGGCACTCAGCAATAGTATCGCGCCGAAAATTGGGTAAATGCGCCCGATGATTTTGTCAATCGGCATGAGCGTTGCGATAAGGTAGTAAGCGAAGATGACGCCGTAAATCATGACAACCGTCGTGTTGAGTGATGAAACGTCGCCGCCGATAATCTCCACGATGAACAAGTCGCCCGGCGTGTAGATGAAGACTGAGCCAATCATCAACATCAGCAAGCAGACGAAAACGTTGTAAACGACGTAAACACCGCCGCCGCCGAGAAATCTTTTGACAAGCGCGGGCATTTGTTCGCCGTTATGACGCAGTGAAATCATGCCGCTCATATAATCGTGAACTGCACCGCCGATAACGCAACCGATTGGGATTGTCAAAAAGGCTATCGGTCCGAAGAGTGCGCCTTGAATCGGTCCGAAGACAGGTCCCGTTCCCGCGATGTTGAGCAGTTCAATCAGAAAGTTGCGCCACTTGTTCATCGGCACGAAGTCGACGCCGTCACGCAATTTTATCGCAGGTGTTTGCGCGGAAGAGTTTGGTTTCATCACGCGTTCGCAGAATGAGCCGTAAATCGCCGCACCGACTATCAGAATCATCAAGCCGATTAAAAACGTAATCAAAGGTTGTCACTTCCTAATCTCTGTTCACGTCCTCAATCGATGTTTCAATCTCTTCCATCTTGTACGCTTCGATTATATCGCCTTCGCGGAAGTCGCGGAAATCGACAATCGAAATGCCACATTCGTAGCCCGCAGCAACTTCTTTGACTTCGTCTTTAAAGCGGCGGAGTGAATCAATCGCACCGTCGAAAATTTCCACGTTGTCGCGCAGAATACGAATCTTGCTGTTGTTGAAAATTTTTCCTTCGAGAACGTACGAGCCGGCGACGAGAGCTTTGCTGAACTTCATGACCTTGCGAATCTCGACGCGTCCTTGAATGACTTCTTTGAACTTCGGCGCAAGCATACCGCTCATTGCGTCTTCCACGTCGTGAATCGCGTCGTAAATTACGCGGTAGGTGCGGATGTCGATATTTTCCGTCGTAGCGGCTTTACGTGCATTGTTGTCGGGGCGAACGTTGAAGCCGAGAATCAGCGCGTTCGACGACGATGCAAGCATAACGTCAGACTCGTTGACTGCACCGACGCCCGAATGAACGATGCTAACGCGAACTTCATCATTTTTGTTAAGCGCGAGCAACGAAGACTTCAACGCCTCAACCGAACCTTGAACGTCCGCTTTGATGACGATGTTCAAATCTTTCAGCGAACCGGCTTGAATCTGATTGAACAGGTCGTCAAGCGAAACTTTCTTGGATTTTATAAGCTCATTGCGTTTGCGTTCGACGCGGTGTTCAGCGATTGACTTGGTGAGTTTCTCGTCGAGCGCGGCAAGAATATCGCCCGCAGCAGGCACGTCGTTCAATCCGAGCACTTCGACAGGAACACTAGGACCAGCCTTTTTGAGATTGTCGCCGCGTTCGTTCATCATTGCGCGAACTCTGCCGTAAGTCGTGCCCGCAACAATGTAATCGCCGATACGCAACGTGCCGCTCTGCACCAAAACAGTCGCGACGGGACCGCGTCCTCTGTCGAGCTGTGCCTCAATGATGACGCCGCGAGCCTCACGGTTGGGATTGGCTTTGAACTCTTGAATGTCCGCTTCAAGCAGAATCATTTCGAGCAACTCGTTAATGCCGATGTTCTTTTTCGCGGAGACTTCAACCATTGTGGTATCGCCGCCGTATTCGCCGGTAACGAGACCGTGCTCCATGAGTTCTTGTTTAACACGCATGGGATTTGCGCCTGGCTTGTCGATTTTGTTAATGGCAACGATTATCGGGACGTTGGCTGCTTTGGCGTGGTTAATCGCCTCAATCGTCTGTGGCATGACGCCATCATCAGCCGCGACAACGAGAATTGCAATATCGGTGACCTGTGCGCCACGTGCTCTCATTGCCGTGAAAGCTTCGTGACCAGGTGTGTCGAGGAAGACAATTTTCCTGTCGTTACAGATGACTTGATACGCGCCGATATGTTGAGTGATACCGCCTGCTTCGGTCGCAGTGACAGACGATTTGCGGATAACGTCGAGTAGCGATGTTTTGCCGTGATCGACATGCCCCATGACTGTGACAACGGGCGGGCGGATTTTGAGCGTTGACGGGTCGTCTTCAATTTCGGGAATCAGCGTCGGGTCGACTTCCGGCGGCAGTTCTTCAGCAGTGACACCGAATTCATTTGCGACGAGCGCGGCGGTCGTGAAGTCAATTTCTTGGTTAATCGTCGCGACAACGCCCATAAGCAAAAGTTTCTTGATGACTTCGACGGCGGTATAACTCATTTTGCTGGCGAGGTCTTTGACGATGATAGTTTCGCCGATTTTGATGTGAGTAGGACGAACGATTTCGGTTTTATGCGCGGGCTGAGGTGCAGGACGATTTTTCTTGCGAGCGGGTTTTGGTGCACGCAATTTGTCGCCCGATTGTGCCGCTTGAGTTTTAGCAGCTTCCTTGGCGTTGGCGGGACCGCGTTGATTGCGATTGCGTTGACGATTATTTTTGGTGGTACCGTCTTCGCGCTGACGTTCGCCGCGATTTTTGGATTGACGGTCGCCGCGTTCCTGCCGAGTGTCCTGCTTTTCCTGCGTTGCGCGATTGTCTTGACGTTCTTGACGAGATTCCTGTGTGCGCGGTTCCTGCCGACGATTATCGCGACGCTGTTGTTGTTGCGGTTGAGCTTGTTGCGGTTTATCCTTGACCGTCGCAGGTTGCGGCTTAGGTTGACGCTGTTGTTGTTGCGGTTGAGCTTGTTGCGGTTTATCCTTAACCGTAGCGGTTTGCGGCTTAGGTTGACGTTGTTGCTGTTGAGATTGTTGCGGTTTATCCTTGACCGTTGCGGTTTGCGGCTTAGGCTGACGCTGTTGCGGTTGAGGTTGAGATTGTTGAGGCTTATCTTTAACTGGTGCAGTTTGCGGCTTAGGCTGACGCTGTTGCGGTTGAGGTTGAGATTGTTGAGGCTTATCTTTAACTGGTGCAGTTTGCGGCTTAGGCTGACGCTGTTGCGGTTGAGGTTGAGATTGTTGAGGCTTATCTTTAACCGTAGCGGCTTGCGGCTTAGGTTGACGCTGTTGTTGTTGCGGTTGAGCTTGTTGCGGTTTATCCTTGACCGTCGCAGGTTGCGGCTTATGTTGAGCCTTAACGGGCGTTGCCTGCGGTTGAGGCTTAGGTTGCGGTGCGGGCTCTTCAGCCTTAGGTTTTGTCCGTCTGCCGAATGCTGCCTTGACCATCTCGTAAGCTTCAGCCTCTACGCCAGTGAAACGGTTTTTAACTTTGACCTTGCGCTTGTTAAGGAAATCGATGATGACCTGCACATCTTGATTGAATTCGTTCGCCATGTCATAGATTCTATACTTAATCGGTTTTGACATAGATCCACCCCCGTTGGAAATTTTGTTTACATAAGGACAGTCTCCTTTATCATATCGTAAAGCTCGTTCGGAACTTTGACTTTGAAGACTCGGTCGAGGTTCCGACGCTTTTTGATTAACTCCGCACATTCCGACGATTTGCAGACATACGCGCCGCGACCTGGTGCTTTGCCCGTCACGTCGATTGAAATTGTGTCCGACGCTTTGACGAAACGCAGTAGCTCCGATTTATGGCGGACTTGTCGGCACGCGACGCAACGACGCATTTCAATCTGTTTAATCGCCGTGCCTTTAGCGGTCTTGCTTTTCGACACGTTAGCCACCTCTGATTAGCTTTTAGCTTTTGTTGGCAGATGAACCTTTGGATTTTTTCTGACGTGGCTTGACAACAGCCATTGCATCCGAGATGTCAACTTCGTGCATGTTAGGTGACAGCGGATCGTTCTGCGATTGGCGCAAGCTTTTGATGTCAATCTTCCAACCAGTGAGTCGCGCGGCAAGTCGAGCGTTCTGACCTTCCTTGCCGATTGCCAAACTTAGCTGATTATCGGGCACGACCACGCGGCAATTTTTATCGTCGTCGGCAAGCGCAACGCTGATGATTTTCGACGGACTGAGCGCGTTTGCAATGAAAACTCCAGATTTCGCGCTCCACTCGACAACGTCAAGCTTTTCTTCGCCGAGTTCGTCGAGAACGGATTGAATACGAGTGCCACGTTGACCGACGCATGAGCCGACCGCTTCGACGTTGGGATCTTTTGAGCTGACGGCAATTTTCGCGCGGGAACCAGCTTCGCGGGCGACGGATTTAATTTCGATGATACCTTCTTGAATTTCGGGCACTTCAATTTCAATGAGCCGCCGCAAAAAATTCGGGTGCGTCCTCGACAGATAAACCTGCGGACCTTTGCCATCCTTTTTGACTTCGATGATGTACGCGCGAACCCAATCGCCAGGCTGAAAATTGTCGGTGAAAGTCAATTCGCTGGGCACGAGAATCGCTTCGGTTTTGCCGACCTCGACGATTAAATTGTCGTCTTCGATACGCAGAACTTTTCCGCGAACGAGATCGCTCTCACGGTTTGTGAACTCGTCGTAAATTACTCCGCGTTCAGCTTCGCGCAATTTCTGCACGACGATTTGTTTAGCTGCCTGCGCGGCAATGCGACCAAAATTTTTCGGCGTGACTTCAATTTCGATAACGTCGTCAATTTCGCAGTCGGGATTGATTGCGCTGGCGTCCTCTTTGGAAATTTCAATAACGGGATCTTCCACGGTCTCGACGACGCTTTTGAGTGAATAGACATGAAAACTACCGTCCTCGCGGTCAATGCTGACTTCAACGTTGTCGTCTTGATTGAAATTTTTTTTGTATGCGGCTTTGAGCGCGGACTCGACCGCCTCGAACATGACATCGGGCGAAAGATCTTTTTCGGCGCACAAATCTTTAATCGCGTCAATTAAACTGGGTTCTTGCTTCTTCCTTCTTCCTGCCAAGTAAATTCCTCCTGTGTTAGTGTTAGCTTATAGCTGATAGTTTTAAAAATCTATGTGCAATCGGACTTGCGCAACTTTATCGCGCGGCAAAGGCGCAACGTCTTTGATGTGCAGAAAATTTTCGTCACGCCCAACAAGTTCGCCGACAAAAGATTTTTTGCCGTCAATCGGAGCGTAAAGCGTCACGTCAACGCACTTGCCTGCCTCGCGAACAAAATCTTTATCCTTTTTCAAAATGCGGTCAATGCCAGGCGACGAAACTTCCAAAATGTACGCGCCGCCGATAATGTCGCTGGCGTCGAGTTTGTCGCTCAACTGTTCGCTGAGAGTTTGGCAATCGTCCAAATCGATGCCGCCCGCCTTGTCGACGAAAACACGCAGATACCAATCGCGTTCCTTGACGAATTCAACGTCGACGAGCTCAAAATCCGTGCCCGCCAAAATTTCAGCCATAAAACTTTCAACCTGTGCTTCAACTTTACTCAATCGCTCACCCCCAAATTTATCCCTACAATATGAAAGAGTGGACGCAAGCCCACTCTTCCAACTAAGCTGTGTAAGTTTTAATCGTTCCCCGCGGCGCGAGGAGTAAGAATTTCCTGCAAGCAATGCCCTCCGAGTTTGGCGACAAAAATTTCTGTCGCGTGACTTTGCGGCATATTGTAAACAAAAATCAATGCGTTTGCAAGTTTTTTCTTTGTGCCGCCGAAAATTTACGAAACGAAAAAAGCTCCCGCGAGTTTGGGAGCTCGGAAATTGTCGTGGTCGGTTCAGAAGAAGAATTCGACGCGCCCGAAAATGTGCTGGGCTTTGCCGTGACCGCTACTAAACAAACCATCGGAAATGTATTTGCCGTTGAAATATTTGCCGATAATGCCGATATTTTTGAACGGAGCCCAAGCCGCGCCGATAACCCAACCGCGAGTGCCTTGCAGGGCGTCATCGTCAATCGTGCCGATTAAAGTGGTGTTGGTGCCGAATTTGCGATAACCCGTCCAAACAGACCACTGACCTTTTTCGGAGGCGTCGTCGTAGTTGCCGTAGTTAAGCTCAACCTGCCAAGAATCTTTTTCCCAATCGGCTTTGGTGTTGCGAGCGTAGGAGCCTTTGAGATCTAAAAGCTCAGTGAACTTGTAGCCGAGGTTGACGGTCCAAATGTTCGTCTTGCTGTATTTTTTCATGCCGTGCTGAAGTGAATCGCTATCCGTAACGTCGATACTGCCGTTATCAAGCCCGTTGCGGAATTGGCGTCTGCTCCAGGCAAGATCGTCGTCTTTGATGTGATACCAAGCTGCGCCGCCGTACAAACCTTTATCGCCTTGATTGTAATCGACTCGCAAGCCGACAACCGTCGCGGGGTCAAGGTCGGTCAAATCTTCGCCAGGGTGAATACCGTTCACGCCGCCTTGAATTTGGTCAGCATTGAGACGACCGCCCGTCGCTGTGAATTTCCATTTGCTACCGAAAGACAATTCCGCGCCAGAAATTTCGGTATCCCAGACTAAACCAGCTTCGCCTTCGGGATAGAACTCGAACTTACCGACTTTGACTTGGAACTTGTCGTAATCGCCCTGCGCCCAACCACGAACGAGAGCAACGTTTGTCGAAGTGTCGTCGCTCATGTCAACTTCGGCATCAATACGCGCGTGAAGTGTCCAATGGTCATTGACTTCGGCTTCGGGCTCGAAACGGAAGATGTAGCCGTTGTCGGTAGTCTTCGCCTTTTTGCCGGTGTTGAGCGGATCGGTTTTGCGCTGATGATAGGTATACTCAATTTTGCCGTGCCAAATGACTTTATCAGAATACTTTTCGAGTTCATCAACGCGAACGCCGAGAGTATCCAACTCCGATTGGAATTCTTCTCTGAGTCTGTCGAGGATACGTTCTTGTTCTTCCCTAGACAAGCTACCATTGTTACCGACATTGTT
The DNA here is from genome assembly GCA_947165145.1 of uncultured Selenomonadales bacterium. Lineage (GTDB taxonomy): Bacteria > Bacillota > Negativicutes > Selenomonadales > Selenomonadaceae > Quinella. Next base: position 69,005 of record CAMUZG010000002.1, on the reverse strand, counting down.
ACCGACTTTTGCCATAGCTTTGGCAACCATCTGCGCCATTTCGTAACGGGTGATGTTTCTGTCGCCGCGATATGTGCCGTCACCGTAACCTTCGATAACGCCAGCCGCCGCAAGTTTTGCGATAGAATTGTAAGCCCAATGACCTGCGGGAACGTCGCTGAACGGATTAGCCGCCGCGAATGTGGTTGCGCTTGTGCCGACGACTACTGCCGCCGCCAATGCCACTGCTACCGATTTTTTCATACTGATGACCTCCAATGATTTATTGCAGGCTCTCGTTGAAAATAATTTTCATCTCCTAAAATCGTGGCAATGATAGCGCAGGAAAATTTTTCTGTCAAGTTTTTGTAGTATATGCAGAGCAAACGAAAAATCCCCGACAGTCAAAACCATCGGGGAAATTTTTTCTATGAAGTTAGAAAGCCGCATGGCTTTCGTATGAACGCGGTGATAACGTTCGATTGTTAACAAGTTACGGCGCGACCGCTGGGTCAAGCGTCACGCTTGCGTCACGTTGCTTACATCATGCCGCCCATACCACCCATACCGCCCATACCTGCAGGAGCAGCGGGAGCCGGTTCGGGTTTGTCAGCAACGAGAGTTTCTGTCGTGAGAATCATTGCCGCGATTGATGCCGCGTTCTGCAATGCGGAACGAACAACCTTTGCGGGGTCAACGATACCAGCTTTAATCATGTCGACGTATTCGTTGGTGAGCGCGTTGAAGCCGATACCTTTGTCGGACTTTTTGACTGCCTCGGCAACGACACTGCCTTCTTGACCAGCATTGTTGGCGATTTGGCGAACGGGTTCTTCGATTGCACGTTTGACAATCTCGACACCGACTTTAGCATCGCCTTCAGCCTGAACGTCTTCAAGCGCGGGAAGAATGTCGATAAACGTGGTGCCGCCGCCAGCAACGATACCTTCTTCGACAGCCGCGCGAGTTGCGTTGAGAGCGTCTTCTATGCGGAGTTTCTTTTCCTTCATTTCGACTTCGGTAGCCGCACCGATTTCGATGACAGCGACACCGCCAGCCAATTTCGCGAGACGTTCTTGGAGTTTCTCTTTGTCGAAGTCGTTCTTCGTTTCGCCGATTTGATTGCGGATTTGAGCAACGCGGGCTTTGATTTCGCCTTTGTCGCCGCTACCTTCAACGATAGTGGTTTCTTCTTTAGTCGCACGAATTTGGCGAGCATGACCGAGGTCAGCAAAAGTCGCGGTGTCGAGTTTACGTCCGAGTTCTTCACTGATGACAGTGCCGCCCGTCAGAATTGCGATGTCTTCGAGCATTGCTTTACGACGATCGCCGAAGCCAGGAGCTTTGACAGCGAGAGCTTTGAATGTGCCGCGCAGTTTATTGACAACGATTGTTGCGAGAGCTTCGCCGTCAACGTCTTCCGCGATGATGACAAGCGATTTGCCCTGTTTGACGACCTGCTCAAGAATCGGCAGGATGTCTTGAATCGAGGAAATTTTTCTGTCAGTGATGAGAATGCACGGATCGTCCATGACGGCTTCCATTTTGTCGGTATCGGTGACCATGTACGGCGAGATGTAGCCGCGGTCGAATTGCATACCTTCAACAACTTTAAGGTTTGTCGTCATGGTCTTGGACTCTTCAACGGTGATAACGCCGTCGTTGCCGACTTTTTCCATAGCGTCAGCGATGAGTTGACCGATTTCGGTGTCGCCGGAAGAAATGGACGCTACTTGAGCGATAGCCTCTTTGCCTTCGACTTTCTTGGCACGGTTTTTAATTTCGTCGACGAGTTTAGCAACAGCGGACTCGATGCCTTTTTTGATGATCATGGGGTTTGCGCCCGCCACGACGTTTTTGAGACCTTCACGAACGATAGCTTGAGCCAGGAGCGTTGCGGTAGTGGTGCCGTCGCCGGCAACGTCATTGGTTTTGGTTGCGACTTCTTTAACAAGTTGTGCGCCCATGTTTTCAAAATGGTCTTCGAGTTCGATGTCGCGTGCGATTGTGACGCCGTCATTGGTGATAGTCGGTGCGCCGAATTTCTTTTCGAGAACGACGTTGCGACCTTTGGGACCGAGCGTGACTTTTACTGCGTTAGCGAGTGCGTCGACACCGCGACTGAGAGCACGACGAGCTTCTTCGTCGAACAAAATTTCTTTTGCCATATAATGATTACCTCCGTTGTTAGCTTTCAGCTGTCAGCTTTCAGGATTGCTAAAACCTAAAACCCAAAACCTAACACCTAATCAAAGAAAATCTGCGCGTTGAGTTTATTCACACCGGATTAGCTCAGTTGGTAGAGCAACGCTTACGATCGCCAAAATGTCACTCTCGCGGATCACGAGATATTCTTTGTCGTCCACCTTGACTTCGCTGCCTGCGTACTTGTTGAAGATGACTTCGTCGCCAGCTTTGACTTCCATTGTAGCACGCGTGCCGTTGTCGAGAAGTTTGCCTGTGCCGACCGCGACGATTTTGCCTTTTTGAGGCTTCTCTTTGGAAGTTTCGGGCATGATGATGCCGCTCTTGGTCTTGAGTTCGACCTCGGCAACTTCAACGACAACTCTGTCTCCAAGTGGCTTTATCATAAATATCTGCCTCCCATAAATTTCGAGCTTGCTCGGCGACCCCCGCCGAACCACAGGCGATATAATAATCCCGATTCAACAAAAAGTCAAGGGGAGCAATTTTAATTAGGAATGTGGAATGTGGAATTAGGAGTTAAAAAGCGCGTCATCCATTCCAAGTTTGACATTGCAACCTGCTTTTGACTATAATGACTGACAACTTTTAAAAAATATAAAGGTCTTGAGTCGTGTGAAAATTTTCAAGCTTGGCGAACTGTTTGCAGGAGCAGGTGGTCTGGCATGGGGCGCACTTCACGCCGAACATTGCGACAGTAAAATTATCCACGCATGGGCAAACGACTGCGATGCCTCCACTTGCGATACTTATCGAGAAAATATTTGCCCTGACGCGGTTGACAGCGTCATTTGTTGCGATGTTCGCGATTTGAATTTCGATACACTCGGAGCAATCGATGCTCTTGCGTTCGGATTTCCGTGCAATGACTTTTCTGTTATCGGCAAACGCGCAGGCTTGAACGGCAAATACGGTCTTCTGTATAAATATGCCGTTAAAGCTCTTGAAAAATTTCAACCCGCTTGGTTTGTCGCTGAAAATGTTCGCGGGCTCACTGGAGCAAATAAAGGCTCCGCTCAACGTCAGATTTTGAATTCTTTCAAGAACGCAGGCTATAAGATTTTCCCGCACCTTTATAAATTCGAATCTTACGGCGTCCCGCAAACACGCCATAGAATTATCATCGTAGGCATTCGCAACGATATAGAAAAAGTTTTTCGTCCTCCCGCGCCACTTATCGGAAAAAATATTTCCTCAAGAAATGCGCTGGAAAATCCACCGATTCTTCCCGACGTTGCCAATAATGAAAAGACTCGTCAATCGCCCAAAGTTATCGCGCGTTTGGAATTCATTAAACCTGGGCAAAACGCCTTCAACGCCGACATTCCTTCAGAATTTCAACTCAACGTCAAATCTGCAGTTTTCAGTAACATTTACCGACGACTTGATCCGGATAAACCAGCATATACGGTGACGGGTTCTGGCGGCGGCGGTACTCATATTTATCATTATGCCGAATTGCGTGCTTTGACTAACCGCGAACGTGCTCGTCTTCAGACTTTTCCAGACGATTTTATTTTTTTTGGTTCCAAGGAAAGTGTTCGCCGACAAATTGGAATGGCAGTTCCTTGTCGCGGAGCAAAGATTATTTTTGAGGCAATTTTGAAGACATTTACCGACGTTGAATATGCTTCAGTGCCGTGTAATATAATTTTTGATAACGAGGCGGATTTATTCGCAGAAAGAATTTGAGGTCAACGCAATGAATTATATAGACATGCCGCCCGATGCAACTGCGCTTATGGAATCAACTCGTGCAATGGGCTATTCTCTTGAAACTGCCGTTGCCGACATAATCGACAACAGTATTGCTGCTGAGGCTACACGCGTTGAAATTTTTTATTCCGCTGTAGAAAAGTACGTTGCAATTCTCGATGACGGCTACGGCATGAATTCACACGACATTAATCGAGCAATGAAGTACGGTGGAAACAGTCCGCTGGACGCTCGTTGCGAAAAAGATTTGGGGCGTTTCGGATTGGGTATGAAGACTGCGTCTCTTTCTCAGTGCGAAATTTTAACGGTTGTATCTAAACAAGGAGAAAAAATTTCTGCTCGACGTTGGGATTTAAACATGATACGAAAAACCAACAAATGGACTTTACTTGAGCTGTCGGAAGAAGAAATTTTTGACGTGCCTTGTGTCAACATGCTGAAGAATTTGTCGAGCGGAACTTTGGTCGTGTGGCAGGATCTTGACCGAATGTTTCAAGGTAGCGAAAACATTAAGCTCATTTTACCTGACAAAATGAACAACGTGGTAAATCATCTAGCATTGGTCTTTCACAGATATTTGGCGGGCGAAAGCGGTCTTAAAAAGTGTTCAATCGCGGTAAATAATCTGCCCGTCGAACCGAGCGATCCGTTCCTGAAGGATAAAAGTATGCAGATAATGGACGAAGAGAAAATCGAAATTCCCGGATACCCACCGATAAAAATCGTGCCGTATATGTTGCCCTATCCTTCAAAATTAAGCGTAACCGACAAAAAAATTTTAGGGATAACGGAGGACTTGCAAAAAAATCAAGGCTTTTACGTCTATCGAAACAAACGACTGATTGTATGGGGCAAATGGTTCCGACTCACGAAGAAAGAAACACTTTCGCAATTAGCGCGAATTCAAATCGATATTCCGCCCGCCTTCGACAAAGAATGGGTATTGGACGTGAAAAAATCCACTGCCGTTCCGCCGGAGATTGTCCGCAAAAAATTGGAAGGCATAGTCGAAGAATTAACAGGCAAAAGTTGGAGAACATATTCTTTTCGCGGCAAACGAGAAACGGACAAAAAATTTCCGCACATGTGGAATCGGCTTAAAACTCGCGACGGAGGAATCACTTACGAGATAAACGAAAGCCATCCTATTTTCCTGAGACTCATTGAAAAATTCCCTGCCTGTGAAGAAAATTTCAAAAACCTGCTGAAATTAATATCCGCGTCATTACCGATAAACCAGCTGATGATTGATTTTCACGGCAGTGATGAAATAAAAAATTCCACACTGTATTCCGAGGAAGAGGCGCGAAAAATTTTGAAAGTCTTCTTGGAAGGACTGTCCAAAGCCGAAGTGTTAAAGTTGCTCAATTCACTTGCCAAGGACGACATATTCAAGCATCATTCGCAATTACTCGAAGAGTTTAAGTTAAGGGGTGTCGATTAATGACAGAAAATGAATTTGAAGTTGCGAAAAACATTGTGTTCGACAACATCATCAACTTGACCAACTCCGCAGAACGTCCGCCGAGCGATAACGAATTCAATGTTTCTGCCGCGAAAGTCAAGCAGATCCTTCCGATTTTGGGCTATACTGTTTCCGACGAAGAATTTGAAAAAATTTTGCGCACGGTTCGTGCCAATTTTACTGTACAAATGGACGGCGAAGAAGCTTTTATCGAGGGCGGCGAACATAAAAAATGGCTCGATTCCGTCAAGAGCAATCTCGACTGGTTTTTCTGGACGCGTTACGAAAATTATTTGCGCCACGATAAAAAATGGTTGCCCGCTTTGACTGCCGCACTCAACACGACAACGAATAAAATTCTTGACCTTATGGGAAATCCGAACTCGACGGACAGTTTCAATCGCCGCGGGTTGATTATCGGAGAAGTGCAAAGCGGTAAGACCGCCACTTATACCGCGTTGTGCGCCAAAGCTGCCGACACCGGTTACAAAATTATCATCGTTCTTACGGGAACGCTTGAAGACTTGCGCCGTCAAACTCAAGCGCGACTGGATTTAGAATTTGCAGGTCGTGAAAGTCAAATTTTTCTCTCGACGAAAGACAATACCTTAAGGAACAGACCTGTCGGCGTGGCGAAATACGGTCAGACAAAAGACATTGCGCAGTTCACGTCGGTTATTTCGGACTTCAAAGCCCCGACGCTCGATAATCTCAAGCTCGGTTTGCAAAATTTGAGCGGCACGGTACTTTTAGTCGTCAAGAAGAACAAAAGCATTTTGAAAAATCTCTTCGACTGGCTGAAAAAATATTCCGTGAAGTTCGGCACGGGCAAGATAAATCATTCTCTACTTTTGCTCGACGACGAAGCCGATAACGCCTCGATAAACACGCACGACGAGGACGAGGAACCGACTGCCATAAATAATCTTATCCGAAAAATTTTAAATCTCTTCAGCCGCACTACTTATATAGGCGTGACTGCCACGCCTTTCGCGAATATTTTCATTATGCCCTTCGACGAACAAGGTATGCTCAACGACGACCTGTTCCCGAAGGATTTTATTTATTCGCTGGACGTGCCGAACAATTATATCGGAGCCGACGCAATTTTCGACGAAGACGGCAAGTACAAAAGTTTCCTCGTGCCGATAACTCCGCTTGATTATCCCGACGTGGAAAATTATTTCCCGAAAAATCATCGGATAGCATTGCAGGTGGACGGTCTGCCCGAAAGTCTTTGCACGGCAATGGATTACTTCCTGTTAGTCAATGCGATTCGCGATCTGCGCGGCGACAAGAAAACGCATCGTACAATGTTGATTCACGTCAGCCGATTCAAGAGTGTTCACGCGCAGATTTATGATTTGGTCAACGTGCGCCTTCATGAAATTGTCAGTGAGTTGCGGGCTTATGCGGCTCTGCCCGTTGCGGACGCCGAACGTGAAAGCGACTGTATTAAAAATCTGCACAGAGTTTTTGACACGCACAATCTGAAAGAAATCAGTGGAGTGACGTGGGAAAAAATTTTGCACGAATACCTTCGCAGTGCCGTCGAGCCGATTCAAATCGGATTGCGTAATTCTTCCGGCGAACATACTTTCAGCTACGAGCAAAATCCGAACGGTCTGCGCATAATTGCAATAGGCGGAAATAGTTTCACGCGCGGCTTGACGTTGGAAGGTTTATGCGTCACGTATTTCTATCGCAACTCAAAATTCTATGATACGCTTATGCAAATGGGGCGTTGGTTTGGTTATCGTCCGAATTATGACGATCTTTGCCGACTTTGGACTTCGCAGGAAATTATCGACTGGTATGGCTACGTCGCAAAAGTTTCAAACGAACTCAAGCGAGAGATTATGCGCATGGAAAATTACAATAAAATTCCGCAAGATTTCGGCTTGAAAGTTCGTCGCCATCCCGACACTTTGGAGATCACCGCGAGGAACAAGATTCGTTCCGGCACCGCAGTCGTTTGTCCCGTGGAACTCAATCGAATTTTCCTGGAGACGCCACGTCTCATCAACGACAAAAAAATTTTTGACGCCAATAACAATTTGATTCGCGAGTTCGTTGACGGACTCGGAAATTTTACCAAGCCTGAAGACTCCAAAAAATTATGGTGCAACGTACCAAAAAATCTTGTCGCGCAACTCGTGCTGAACTTCAAAACCGGCAGTTGGGCGAGGTATCAAGCACGACCGATAAGCGAATACATTTACGAATTGGAAGAAGATTTTTGGGACGTGTATATTCCCGAAGGTTTGGGGGCTACTTACGACGGCTTGACGGTCAGCGGGAAAGAAATCAAGTTCAAACCTGTCGAACGTTCCGTTACCGTTGACGATGACGAAATTAAAATCGGCGGACAAAATTTGCAAGTCGGCACACCAACAACTACGCAAGCAGGTTTGACGAAGGAACAAATTAAACAGGCAGAAGAAGACTTCCACAAGCTGAAGAAAGACAAATCCGTTTCGGAAAATGCCTATCTGATTCATGGTCGTCGCCCGCTTTTGGTTATATTCGCCATTCGTCCTAAAACAAAACTCTCCGGCAATATCCCCGAAATTTTGTTCGCATTGGGCGTCGGTTTCCCCGCGCTTGATCCGACAATTTCCGAATCACAGGTTAAAACCGCCAGGTTCATTGTTAACGCAGTCGGCAACGAGGAGGATATTGAAGAATGATTGACTTTGAAAAACTTCGCGGGCAGTGGGAAAATACGTTACGAATTGAGCGCGGCTACACGTTGGTCGATACACAGCCGCTGGAATGTTATATCGGTTATGATGAAAAATTGAGACGAACATTGCTAATCCTAACCAAGCGCGAAACAAAAATTCCTCAGTCGTCCAAAAGTGTCGAGATAAATTTTCGGCAACGCAAGGACGGAAAATTTTCGCTTACGTTGAGTTTGATGTCGGAGGCAGAATCATCGGTTTTCCTTGAAATGTGCCGCGACCTGCTCACCTTTGCCGAGGGAACACGGGACGAAGTTACAGCGTTAAAAAATTTTTGGCAAAGGTACGCTCATTGGCAAAATCTCTTCGTTGCCGCAAAAAACAATTTGCTCACGCCCGAACAACAACGCGGCTTAATCGGCGAATTACTGTTTCTGCGCGAACAAATAACAAACAATCGCCCGCTGAAAGAATCCGTCACAGGTTGGTTGGGACCTTTGAAAGAGCCGCAAGATTTTTCCTACGGCGATACATGGTTTGAAATTAAAACCGTCATGGAACAGGCGGAAAAAATCAGAATACCTTCCCTTGAGCAACTGTCGATTGAAACGGTCGGTAAATTGATAGTCTTTCGTCTGGCGAAAACTTCGGACGGCTTCACGCTGAATTCTCTGGTAAAAAATCTTTTGCAACTGCTGAGCAAAAGTTCAGTCGCAGCGCAGAAATTCGAGGCTCTTTTATTCACGGCGGGTTATGTCGAGCACGAAGAATACGACGAGCAAAGTTATCGGCTTTTGGAAACCATGCGCTTCACGGTAGACGAAAATTTTCCGCGACTTACAAAAAAATCTTTGTCGCCAGCAATAGTCGAGGCGTCGTATTCGTTGAATCTGCGCGAACTCAAAGAGGTGAATAATAAATGACCCTTGAGGAATTCCGAGCGGATTTGGAGGCTGAAGTCGGCAGAAACGCTCTGGACTTTGGACACGGCACGACGGCAGCGTTCGCCGAAAAAATAACTGCAATGATGCGCGACGCGGAATATCTCAACGGCGATTATCAGGCGTCCTTCTTTAAAGGAGTTCACCCGCGCAGAAAAAGTAATTTGCGAGTGGACGGCTTCATTCAAGACGAGACTGACGATTCGTTAATCCTGTTTGCTGTCTGCTACGTCGATGCCCGTGAAAACATGACGCAACTTTTGGCGGAAAGTAATTTCAAAATGATTGCGGAATTCGTCGACGCAATCCTTACGACAAAGCTAAGCGAAACTTTCGAGGAATCAACAACCGTTGCCGAACTTGCAGAAATTTTGAAGACGCCCGACGTTAAAATCAAATTCATCTTGCTGACGAACGCCAAACGTAGTGTTCAACGCAAGGAGCTAAAAAAATTTTTCGTGCGCGACGCCGAGGTTGACTGCCAAATTTGGGACATTGAAAGAATTTTTGAGGCGTTCACTTCCCTGCAAGTTCGCGAACCGATAAAAATCGATTTCAAGGCATGTGCCGACGGACTGCCCTGTTTGAAAGCCGCAACCATCGGCAACGAATGCAAAAGTTTTTTGTGCGTCATTCCTGGAAAAATTCTTGCCGACATTTACGAGCAATACGGTAGCCGGCTTTTGGAGGGCAACGTTCGTTCCTTCCTTTCGACAAAACGCGCCGTCAACAAAAAAATTCGTGCGACCATTTTAAACAGACCCGAAATGTTTTTCGCTTTCAACAACGGAATTGCCGCAACCGCCAAGCAACTTGAATTTGAAAATGTTGATGACGGAATTCGTCTCACTGCGGCAACGGATTTTCAAATCATCAACGGCGGTCAAACAACTGCTTTGCTTTTAAACGCACGGCTCAAAGACAAAGTTTCTCTAGAAAAAATTTTCGTGCAAATGAAGTTGACGCAAATCGGCGAAATGGAAACCGGCGAACAGGACAAACTAATCGGGGAAATTTCGCGCTCGTCGAACAGCCAAAACAAAGTCAGTGAAGCTGATTTCTTTTCGACGCATCCTTTTCATGTCGAAATGGAAAAAATTTCTCGTAGAATCTTCGCACAACCCAAAAAAGGCGAACAATCTCAAACGCAATGGTTTTACGAGCGGGCACGCGGGCAATATGTTCAAGAGCAAATGAAAATGACCGAACGTGAAAAGAAAATTTTCCAACGTAAAAATCCAAAATCGCAAGTCCTAAGCAAAACCGATTTCGCAAAGTACCGCATGAGTTGGCAGGAACGACCCGATATTGTCAGCAAAGGCGCGCAGGCAAATTTTATGAAATTCGCGGAAGAAATCGGCACGGCATGGGACAAAGACAAAACTCAATTCAACGACCATTACTTCAGGGAAACGGTTGCTCTGGCGATAATCTTTCACGCAGTGGAAACATTGGTTTCGCGACAAGAGTGGTATCAACGAACAAAATCCTATCGCGCAAATATCGTTACGTATTCGCTAGCAATATTTCATCATGCGCTAAAGAAAAAATTTCCCGACAGAGAATTGAATTTGCTTGCCGTGTGGACAGCGCAGGAATTACCGCCCGACTTTGAGAAAATTTTTGCGGATATAGCTTTGTCGGTGAACAACTTCATTACAGGCGACCGACCAATCTCAAACGTTACGCAATGGTGTAAACAGGAATCATGTTGGAAACGCATGAAAGATTCCTTGCAAATAGAATTGCCTGCCGATTTTTCGCGGTGGACAATCAGCGGTAAAGAACTTCGCTCAGAAAAGAAAACTTCCGAAGAAATTCAAAAGACAAGCTTTGAAGTTGACGCCCAAGCAAAAGTTTTATCGTTCAGCGGCGAGACGTGGAAAAAAATTTTTCTGGACGCCACGGCACGGCATTTGTTGTCCGCCGAAGAAAATTCTGCGTTGAAAACTGCAATGAAAATCCCTATGAAAATCCCGCAACCATTCCAATGCGAAAAACTTTTGCGATTACTCGAACGTCTGGAAGAAAACGGCTTAACTTACGAGCCCGCATCGGAGCCTTAACTTAATCGCGTAGCCGAACTTCTTAAATCGTGTCCTGAACATTTGAGGACAATTCCTTGACAAGAAACGTTTGCAAGTTATAATTGACACAAAGTTTTTTTGAAAGGACGTTGCCTTATGGAAGTCGGCGAACCCGTTGAAAAAAGTTTCCTGCGCCCGATTGATAACACGTCTATCGTTCAGCAAGTGATAGACCGTTTGACCTACGCGATGATTTACAAAGAACTGCGCCCGGGCGACAAATTGCCGACCGAAATGGAACTTGCGGCAAGTTTCGGCGTCGGACGCAATTCAATTCGTGAGGCAATAAAAATTCTCGTTTCGTTCGGCGTGCTCGACATTCGCCGCCCCGAAGGCACATTCGTCGCAAACGGCTTCTCCGACAAGATGATTAACCCATTGCTTTACGGCATTATTCTCGACCAATCCGATTCAATCGATTCGCTTAAAGAGCTGCGCGAGTGGGTTGACCTAGGAATTCTCGAATTGGCAATCGAAAAAGCCGCGCCCGAAGACATCTTCCAACTTGAGGACCAGCTGAATAAATTATTAGCGGCAATCGGCGGCGGCAACGTTCAAAAAGTTTTTATCACCGACGACCACTTTCACGAGGCAATTTCAGTCGCCGCACACAATTCGCTGCTAGCGCAAATTGCAAGGCTCGTCCGAACGCTAACAAGCGAAATGCGCATGCACACAATTACCAACATGATTAAGAACGGCAAGGGCGACGAACTCAAGCAGGCGCACGAAAATCTTTTCAACATCGTCAAGGACAAGAACGACACTTCCGCGCGAAAACTGCTCGTCGAAGGTTACTTCTACCGCTACAACACTTTGCGTAAATAAAAAAAATTTCTCCGTCAAACGGCGGAGATTTTTTTCAATCACGAGAAAAATTTTTGACACGCGCACGGGAAGGTTGTAGAATTTCCCCGCAATGAAAGGAGCGATTAACATGAGAGATTTACCACGATTCATACAGCTCGACGACACGCGCATCAACGTCGATGAAATTGTCAGCTACGGGCTCGGCACCGATTGGAACGATGACGACGAAGAATATCGTTACTTGTTCGTCGAAACGAAGACCAGCGAAGAAATTTTTCAGTTCGACGAGGAAGACGCTGATTTTGATTTGGACGACAAGCTTGCCGAACTGGACGAAATGTTTTTGATTCGCAAGCTCGGTCGCATCAATTTCCAAGAGCGTTGATGAACAACACTAACAGCGACGCTGAAAAATTTTTCGGCGAAACAATTATCGTGACGGCGAACGGCGTCCACGTTCAGGCGAAGAGCGTCGGTCAACAAAATTACGTTGACACCATGCGCAGAAACGTCGTGACTTTCGGAATTGGCGCGGCGGGCACAGGCAAAACTTTTCTGGCGGTTGCGATGGCGGCTTACTATCTGCGCGTCAAAGAAGTTCGGAAAATTATTTTGACACGTCCGGCAGTTGAGGCTGGTGAACGTCTCGGCTTTCTGCCTGGCGACATGCAGGAGAAAGTTGATCCGTACCTGCGACCGCTTTACGACGCGCTCAAAGAAATTTGGGGCTTCGACCTTTATCAAAAATTTTTCAACCGCAGCGTGATAGAAATTGCACCGCTCGCTTACATGCGCGGACGAACGTTAAGCGACGCCTTCATCATTTTGGACGAGGCACAAAACACTACGCCTAAGCAAATGAAAATGTTTCTGACGCGATTGGGCTTCGGTTCGCGAATGGTCATCACGGGCGACTTGAGTCAAATCGATTTGCCGCGCGGAATTACGTCGGGACTTGCTGAGGCGATTGAAATTCTGCAGAACATTAAAGGCGTCGGACTTGCTGAACTTGGTGCGGGCGATGTTGTTCGTCACGAAGTCGTTTCGCGAATCGTCAAGGCTTACGATGATTTTGAGTGCGCAAGGAGGATTGTCCGATGAAAAAATTTTTGCTCGCCATCACGATTTTTTTCTGCGTGAACTGCGCGGGCTGCTTTCAAGGCGGCTCCCATCTCATAATCACCGACGACGGCGAAGTTTTCATGCGCAACAGGTTAATCGGCGTGCCGCTGATTGCTGATTCGATTGAGACGTTCCGCAAAAGTTTCGAGAATAAACCCAACGCGGAAATTTCCCCCGTCGCCGAAAACAACATGAGCGGCTACGAAGTTCGTGTCCATTATCCGAGCATTGAGGCGTTCGCGGCTGAAGGCAATCCGCTTTATTTGGCGCAGGACGGCAAGTGCAAGGGCATTCAACGCAAACGCGGTTGGTTTTTCGACACGTACAATTTCGATTTGATGACCACGGGCGACAGAAAATTTTCGCCGAGTGAAGCCGCCGCCGTTCAAAGCATGTTGTCGCAAGTTTCGTTCGACCTCGTGATTGAGCTACCTTACTCCGCCGAAAATCACAATGCCGACAAAGCCGACGCGTTAAATAAAATGCTGACGTGGCACCTTGCGCCCGTGATGATCGGTTCGATTGCCGATAAGCACATGCGCACGCAATTCAAGCTGTGGCACCGCGACAACGTCACGATAACCGCGCTGATTGAATTGCTGTTGATTGCCGCGACGATATTTTTTTTCCGCAAAGCCCGTGCAGAAGAATCCGAGAGTCTCGCGAAAGACTTGACGTTCAAACGCAACGTGTTCGGCGGGATTTTCATCGCGTTGGCGATAATTTCGGCGTACATGCTATTTGCCCCGATAAATTTCACTGACGCGGACATAATCTCCGCCGTTGCCCCGTGAATTAGAAAAATTTAAATAAAAAGTTCCGTGACGAAAACCACCGTGCAACACAGCAACGCGACTTTGAACAAACTTGCTCCGAACCACGCCGCAACAATCCCCGCGACTAAAGCTAGTGCGCCCGATATTTGCGATTGCGTGGCGTCGATTATCGCGGGGAAAGTCATCACTGCCAGCGTCACATACGGCACGTAATGCAAGAACGAGCGAATCGTCACGTTTTTTATTTCGCCGCGAATCAAAGTCAACGGCAAAATTTTTATCGCCAAAGTCACCGCGCTCGCAACCAAAATGTAAACGTTGATGTCGTGCGTCAATTTTCGTCGTCCTCCTTGACGGGATACAAGATTGCCGCCGCGCCCGCAATTAAAATTGTCAACGCGATTGTTCGATTGCCCGCTGACACTTCAGGGAAGAACATTTGCGCCAAATAACTCAGCAGGAAACTCACGACGACCGCGCCGCCGATAATTTTGTCTTTGCGTGCAGGTGGGATTATCACGGCAAGAAACATTCCGTAAAGCGCGACACTCAATGCACTGACCGCCGACGCCGAAAAAAAATTCCACGCGACAATTCCGCACGCAGTCCCAATCGACCAGCCAGGCAACGCCGTCAACATCGCGCCGTAATTGTAAAAGGGATTAAGCCAGCGTCCGCCGCGGGCAATCGATATTCCAAAGATTTCGTCCGTCACGTCGAAGCCAACAAAAATTCTGTGGTAAAACGGCGTGTCGGGCGAAAATTTTTGACTCAAAACGGTACTCATCAAAACATATCGGGCATTGGCGATGAGCGTCAAGATTGCAATTTCAAAGTAAGGCGCGTCCGAACCGATGACCGTAAACGCCGCGTACTCGCCCGCCGACGCGTTGTTGAGCAGACTGATAACAAAGCCTTGCAACGGACTGAGCCCAACGTATTTTGCGACAATGCCAAGCGAAAATCCCACGACGAAATATCCCAAGCCGATTGGCGTGCCGTCGCGGAAACCGTCCATCAGTGCTTGCCGATTCTCAACTGTCATAGAACTTCAAACCGTCGCTTTCAAGTTGCTCACGCAATCCGCGCATGAACTTCGGACCGGGGTCAGGCTTGCCGGCGTAATAGTCCGCAACGTGTTCAATGTAAAGCCCGCTCGCCCGCGCCGCATCCTGCTGATAATGACCGAAAACAAATTCAATCGTCGGATACTTCGCGTGCAGATATTTTATCAAGCGGACGTTCGCGGCAAGTTGCTCGTCCGTCAAATCTTCGCGACCGTCAAAGCCGCCGATATTCTCAATGCCGATTGCGCAGTGATTGTAGCCGATTGCGTGGCGTGCGAATTTCGTTTCGGGCATGAGCCGCCAAATCGTGCCGTCACGACCAACGAGGAATTGCGACGCGACATTAAGTCTGCCTTCATCGTCGGGCATTTCTTCAGCGTCGAAAAATTTGTGAACGGATTCGAGAGTACCGAACGCTGTCCAATGAACGACCACGGCTTTGGGAACAATTTCGCGACAAAATTTCCCGTAATGCTTGAGCGTGTATTCGTCAATCAATTCGTCGCGGTGATTCGTCCACGTGATGAAATGGTCTTCAAAAATTTTTTCTTCGGCGTGAGCGGTCAACGCCATAAAAATTATCGCCGCGCAGATTAAAAATATTTTTTTCATTGGAACAAATCCATAACGCGCCCGACATAGTTGCGAGTTTCGGAATAGGGTGGAATGCCGCCGTAACGTTTGACCGCGCCGGGACCAGCATTGTACGCCGCGACCGCAAGAGGAACGTTGCCGTCGAAGGTGTCAAGCATGTTGCGGATATATCGCGTGCCGCCAACGATATTCTCCGCCCTGTCGTAGGGGTCGACGCCCAAACTTGCCGCAGTTTCGGGCATGAGTTGCATAACGCCGATTGCGCCTGCGGGTGAAATTTCGGATTGATTCATATCGGATTCGGCAATGGCGATTGCGCGAACGAGTCGCGGGTCGACGCCGTATTCGTAAGCCGTCTGCATGATGAGATCTTCGGTCGGCGTGATGTCTGCGTTCCTGCCGATATAATTGTTGTCGGGAATTTGTTCGTCGCGACTCGGAACATTCGGCTCAACGTCGGGAATGTCGATACGATTGATTGTCGGCGGATTTTGTTGTTGCGAATTGACTCTGTCGGGTGCAACGTTGTCGGATCTTTGCGATTCGGTCGGCGATTGCGGCGATTGATTCGGATTAGATCTGTCAGCGTCGCGCAATGCTTGAGCAATCTTGGCGGCGTTGGCAGCCTCGTTTGCATTGACGGGTTGCGTTTCGCCAGGCAATTTCGGTGCTTCAGTTGGCTTCTGCGCGGGCTTGACGGGTTGCACAGATTGCGTTGGTTGCACGGGATTAATCGCCATTTGCCGAGCAATTTCGCGTTCGAGTTTCGCTTGAAAGTCGCCGTTGCCGATACCGATTTTCTCTTCGATTTCGGTTATACGTCGCCGAACTTGGTCAATCCTCTGCGCCATATCGACGCGTTCAATCGGTTGAATCTCAATCAATGTAATCACTCCTTTTTAACAATGTGGAATTAGGAATTAGGAATTAGTGACGCATGGAAAGTTGCAATCCGATTTCGTCAAGCATCTTTTGTTCCTCGAAAAGCAATTCCGCGTTGTACTCATTGAGCCGCTTTTCTTTCAGTTGCTCAATGCTCTTTAGGTACGTCATAACCTTCATCAAAAGTTTCAGCTTCTGTTGCTTGTCCTGTGTCGCCTTGATGATTAAATCCTGCTGCTGTTCGATTTGATGACGTTTCCAGTTGAAAAATTGGTTGTACATCATTATCACGTCAACGGTAATTGTTTTGCCTGCGGAAGTCTTTTCGGCGAACTCTGCTTGACCTTCGGACAGTTCACGCATTAAAACTTGCAGTTGGGCGCGATATTCCTCTAGCTTGCGCGATGACTCGGCAAATTGTTGTTCAGCGTCGTCCTTCTTGCGTTTGGTGACCTTCAGCAACGTTTCAAGTTGGAATTTAAATTTTTTCATATCACTTACCGGAAATCTTTAAGAGCTTCTGCCTGGTCACGTCGTAGCTGTCGACCTCGAAAATGCCTTGGCAGAGAAACTCGTTAATAGAATCGATTTTGCTTATCGCCTCGTCAATGCGCTTGCTTGAGCCTTTGACGTACGCGCCGATGTGAATCAAGTCTTCAGCGTCCTTGTAGACCGCCATTAACGCACGCATTTTCTGCGCGGCTTGAAGATGTTCTTTGCTGACGACTTCATTCATGACGCGGCTGACACTGCCTAAAACGTCAATGGCGGGGAAATGATTCTGCGCGGCGATTGAGCGGCTCAAGACAATGTGCCCGTCGAGAATTGAGCGAACAGCGTCGGCAATCGGCTCGTTCATGTCGTCGCCGTCGACAAGGACAGTGTAAATGCCCGTGATTGAACCGGTGTCAGAAGTTCCCGCGCGTTCCAAAAGTTTCGGCAACAGTGCAAAGACTGACGGCGTGTAACCTCTAGTTGCGGGCGGCTCGCCGATTGTCAAGCCGACTTCACGTTGAGCCATTGCAAAGCGTGTGACTGAATCCATCATCAGAATAACTTTGTGTCCTTGGTCGCGGAAATATTCGGCAATGGCGGTGGCAGTCATCGCGCCTTTGATACGCACGAGAGCAGGTTGATCTGAAGTTGCCACGACGACAACAGCACGTTTAAGTCCAGCTTCGCCTAAATCGCGTTCAATGAAGTCACGAACTTCGCGCCCGCGTTCGCCTATAAGTGCAATGACGCTGATGTCAGCCTCCGTGTTGCGTGCAATCATCGACAGCAACGTTGACTTGCCGACGCCTGAGCCCGCCATAATTCCGATACGTTGACCGTCGCCCATTGTGATGAGCCCGTCGACTGCGCGGACACCGACATAAAGATTTTGTTTGATTCGCGGTCTCGTGAGCGGATGCGGTGGCGGTGCTTGCAGTGGATATTGCGTCGTCGAAAGCAGCGGTCCGAGATTGTCCATCGGGTTGCCGAGACCGTCAAGCACGCGTCCGAGAAGTTCGTCGCCGACTTTGACTTGAAGTGTTTTCTGTGCGGCAACAACTTCACAACCGGGTCCGACGCCTTGCATTTCGCCAATCGGCATGAGCATGACGAAACCTTCGCGGAACCCAACGACTTCGGCGGGAATGGGCGGCACGTTCGGAAATCGCGACGAGATATAACAGAGTTCGCCAACGCTGACGGCGGGACCTTGCGTCTCGATAACCAATCCAACTACTTGAGTGACTTTGCCCGTCAATTTAATCGTGTTGCATTCGCTGATTGCGTTGCGGAGCTTTTGAAGGTTGATTTCGTTTTTAATCATGATACCTCCGATTAGAGCGTCTTGGTAGATTAAAATCCGTTAATCAACTTTTCTTTGCATGCCCAAAGAAAAGTTGCAAAAGAAAAGGCACCTCGCGGGGGCGTTCAGTCCAAACGATTCCAACGTTGAGATTACCCGTAGCTCGTGGTTGTCGCCTTCGAAAACATCACGTTTTCTGGGCGACGGGACGGCCGCCGTCCTTGGCGGCCTCAAGTTTCTTCGTTGGACATGATTGTTTGCCTCCTAAATTTTGGTAATCAAAATTTTTCCGATACGCACGCCGTCCATTTCCTTGACTTTGAAGCGGAAACCGTTCCAATCGCAAGTTTCGCCGACTTTAGGAATGTAGCCGAAACGCGAAGTCAAAAAGCCGCCCATCGTCTGAAAATGGTCGCGTTCCTCTTCGGGCAATGTTTCAATGTCGAAACGCTCTTTGAATTCGTCAATGTCGCACAAGCCGTCGACAGTCCAAGAATTATCTTTGTTGCGCTTGAATTGCTGATCAACGACCTCATCGCCGGCAATGTCGACAATCTCGCCCAAAATATCATCGAGAGTGATAAAGCCGATAATGCCGCCGTATTCGTCGTTGACCATCGCCTCGGTTATGCCGCTTGAACGAAACTTTTCGACAATGCGGAATGCCTCCATTGTTCGTGGAACGTAATTTGCCTTGCGAATCAGCGCGTTAAAATCGATTGAGCGACCGTTCTGCAACACGGCGTTGAGCAAATCTTTAGCGTAGATGAGCCCGCGACAATCGTCCAGACTGCCTGCGCCGACGGGAAAAATTGTGTACGGGCTGTCCTGCACGACCTGCAAATTTTTTTCCAAATCGTCGTCCAAGTCGAGCCAAACAATTTTAACGCGCGGCGTCATCAGCGAATAAGCGGTCTCGTCGCCGACATCAAAAATCCTGTCGACCATTTCCTGTTCGGATTTTTCAATCGTGCCGTCCTCGGTGCCTTGCTCAATCAAATCTTTAACTTCGTCCTCGGTGACGGTGTCGTTCCGCGAAATGTTCACGCCTAAGATAAATGACACTGCGTCCGCAATTTTCGACAGCGCGATAACGAACGGAGTCATCAGCTTGACTATCACGCGGAACGATTTGTAATGATTGAGCAGAAAACCTTCGGGGTCGAGCTTAGCGGCTTGTTTAGGCAAAAATTCTCCGAACAGCAAAAAAATAAACGTCGTGACGCTCACGGCTATCACGCCCGAAATTATTTTTTCTTGCCCGAAATAGTTGTTGAGTATGGCGGAGATTGGCGGTATCGACAGCACAGCGCATACGCCCGCCAAAATTCCCGTGCAGGTGATTCCGATTTGCGCAACCGAAAGCGGTACGGGTGATTCAAGCATTGTCAAGACTTCGTCGGCATTTGCGTCGCCGTCTTCCGATAATTTTTCTAGTCGCCCGCGGAGAGATTCTATCAGCGCGGTTTCAATCAACGAAAAGTATCCGTTTACCGCCGCCAATAAAATTATCAGCGCAGGCGGGATTAGTGACGTTTCCAAAAAAATTCAAACCCTTCTAACAGTTAGGAATTTGGAGTTAGGAGTTGTAATCCTAACAGCTCAAAGCTAAAAGCTAATCACAGAGAAATTCTCAAGTATTCGTCAAGCATATCGCTAAAAGTCATGTGACCGCGTTCGCTTGCCTTCGACTTGCCGATAATTTTAATCGTCGCCTCGTACACAACCGATTCAACGCTGCCGGGCACCAGGTTTTCCCAATTCTTGTAATCGTAAGCGCGTTCGTTAATCGTGTTCTGAGGACGACCAAAAACTTCCAGCTCACAGAGAAATTGCACTTGATTTGTCTTCGGGCGCAGATAATAATGCTCCAACACGTAAGCTTGACTGCGCAAAACCTGCAAATCTTCGGGCGCATACTGATAGCCTTTGTCGCGTGCCAAAGCAATTTCCGCGCTGAAATTGTCCTCGCCGTAAGCCGCCATGTCACCGTCAAGCTTTTTGGGCGCACGCTCAACCAAACGAATCCAAACGTCAGCAATGTATTCGCTCGACGAGTACGGCATCTTGCGCCACTGCACGGAATTTTTGTCCAGATAGTAAGTGTACGTTTCGTCGACCGC
This sequence comes from uncultured Selenomonadales bacterium, assembly GCA_947165145.1. Taxonomy (GTDB): domain Bacteria; phylum Bacillota; class Negativicutes; order Selenomonadales; family Selenomonadaceae; genus Quinella. The sequence continues at coordinate 48,756 of CAMUZG010000002.1, read as the reverse complement.
CAACTTGATGAAACGCGGCTTGAGCACTTTCAATTTCTGCGGCGGCTGAACTTGTCGCGGTTGAATTTGTCGCGGTTGAATTTGTTGCGGCGGCTCAGTGATAGGTTCGGGTTTCGGTTGATTGATTATCTGCGCGGGCGGTGGCACTACTTTGACGGGTTCTTGTCCGCCAGAAATTTCCGTTGGCTGCTCGAACGGTCGATCTACTTCAATTTGTTTAGGTTGTTCGACGGGTTTAGGTTGTTCGACGGGTTTAGGTTGTTCGACGGGTTTAGATTGTTCGACGGGTTTAGGTTGTTCGACGGGTTTAGATTGTTCGACGGGCTTAGGTTGCTCGACGGGCTTAGGAACTTCTTTGACGGGTTTAGGTTGCTCGACGGGTTTAGGCTTTTCGATTTTCTTTGGTGCAGGTTGATCGGCTTCGTCGTCAAATTCCCCGCCGAAAATTACAACGTCGTCGTCCGCCGAGACTTGCGGCGAATTCATCAGCAACGCGAGAATCGCCGCGCCCGCTATAAATTTTTTTCTCACGCGAATTCCTCATTTCAGCTGTATTGTTCGGATTAAATGCTCGCGACGCGGAAATTTCTTCGGCGTCGAAAAATTTTTTTTGACGGAAATGACTGCGCGTTTGTCGTCGAGTGTCGGCAATTTCACTTCGCGAACGACGATTTCACCGCCGCCGAGAATTTTAATTGCGGGTCGTGCCTCGTCGAGTTCTTCGCGAAAAGTTCTGCCTTTCAGCGCGACAAAATGACCGCCGACTTTCACGAAGGGCAAACAGTATTCCGCCAAGATGTTCAAGCGTGCGACGGCTCGCGATGTTGCGATGTCGAATTGTTCGCGGAAAATTTTTTGTCGCGCTAAATCTTCTGCTCGTCCGTGAAAAATTTCTATGCCGTCAAGTTCAAGTTCCGTCACGACACGTTTAAGGAAGTCGACGCGTTTTGCCAGCGAATCAATCAGACAGAATTTCAGTTGCGGGCAGAAAATTTTCAGCGGAATGGCGGGAAATCCTGCGCCCGTTCCGATGTCAATTACTCGTTCGACGCCGCCGAAAATTTTTTCGTCCCACGCGCTCAACGAGTCGACAACATGTTTTATCGCGAACTCACGCGGCTCGGTTATCGTCGTCAAATTCATGTGTTGATTGACTTCGATGACCAGCCGATAGAACGTGTCGAACCTGTCGAGTTGCGTGGCGTCGAGTTCAAGACCGAAAAGTTTTGTTGCCGCCGTCAATTCGCCAATCATTCAAATCATCTCCGCGACTATTTTAATTTGCCGACAAAATCATTGCAAGAAAAATTTTCAGCCGCGCAGAGTTTCGAGCCAAACGAGCAGGACGGAAATATCAGCCGGCGACACACCCGAAATCCGCGACGCTTGACCGATTGAACGCGGACGAATCGCCGATAATTTTTCGCGAGCTTCGACACGCAAATTTTTCAGCGCATTGTAATCAACGCTGTCGGGAATCAGTTTGGCTTCGAGACGGTCGAGTTTGTAAGCAAGTTCAGCCTGCTTGCGAATGTAACCTTCGTAGAAAATGCCAATCTCAACTTGCGCGGCGGCATCAGCGGAAATTTGCGGCAAGTCGAACGCTGAACGAATTTTTTCATAAGTGACGTTCGGTCGGCGCAGAAGTTCGGCAAGCGGCATCGCGTTATGAATTTCCCCGCAATCAAGTTCGATAAGCTTGCGGTTAATTTCGGCACTCGGCGTCAATTTAATCTCGTTGAGACGTGCGGTTGTCGACAAAATTTCAGCTCGTTTGCTCTCGAAAATTTTCTGACGTTCGGGCGTGGCAAGACCAATTCTGATTGCGTGCGGCGTCAAGCGTAAGTCAGCGTTGTCCTGTCGGAGGAGTAACCGATATTCCGCGCGAGAAGTCATCATGCGGTAAGGCTCGTTGGTGCCCTTCGTGACAAGATCATCAATCAGCACGCCGATATAAGCTTCGGAACGTTTGAGAATCAGCGGTTCGGAATTTTTGACGTAAGCGGCGGCGTTGATTCCCGCGATTAAACCTTGAGCTGCCGCCTCCTCGTAACCTGACGTGCCGTTGGATTGTCCCGCCGAAAAAAATCCTGCAATCGTCTTGAATTCTAACGTCGGCTTGAGTTGCAACGGGTCAAGGCAATCGTATTCAATCGCGTAGCCCGCCCGCATGATTTTGGCGCGTTCGAGTCCTGGTATCGTGTGCAGGAAGTCGATTTGCACGTCCATTGGCATTGAAGTCGACATGCCTTGAACGTAATATTCCTGCGTGTTCAAACCTTCGGGCTCAAGAAAAAGTTGATGGCGATCTTTGTCGGGGAAACGGATAATTTTCGATTCGATTGACGGACAATAGCGCGGTCCGATACCTTCAATGATTCCGTTCGCCATTGGTGCACGGTGCAAGTTGCGGCGTAAAATTTCGTGTGTGCGCTCGTTGGTGTACGTCAAGTAGCAATTCACGCGATTGACGACGGGTTCACGCGTCATGAAAGAAAAATTTTGCGGTGGCTCGTCGCCCTGCTGAATTTCCATTTTGTCGAAGTCCAAAGTTCTAGCGTCGACACGTGCGGGAGTGCCCGTCTTGAAACGCATGAGCTTTACGCCGAGATTTTTGAGCGCGTCGGAGAGTTTGAGCGCGGCACGTTGACCGTTGGGACCGCCGTCGAAAATACTTTCGCCGATGATGATTCGTCCGCTCAAATAAGTTCCGCTCGCCAAAATGACCGCGTCCGCCAAAAAAGTTTCGCCGGTCTCCGCGCTGACACCGGCGATTTTATTTTTGTCGACCAAAATATTTTCAATGAGCAGTTGTTTGAGGTCGAGATTGTCGACGTTTTCGCAGACGCGTTTCATCACGGCTTGATAAATTTTTTTGTCGGCTTGAGCACGTAAAGCTCTGACTGCGGGACCTTTGCCGGTGTTGAGCGTGCGGAATTGTATGCAAGTTTCATCGGCGGCGATTCCCATTTGTCCACCAAGCGCATCGATTTCGCGGACGAGATGACCTTTCGCGGGACCACCGATTGACGGGTTGCACGGCATCATCGCCAGGTTTTCAAGTGACAGCGTCGTCAGCAGAGTTTTGCAACCAAGTCGCGCCGCTGCCAATGCTGCTTCAATGCCGGCGTGTCCCGCACCGATAACTATCACGTCGTATTTGTCGGCTATAAACAAAAAATTTCCTCCTATCAATTTATTCGTTAATCAATCCGATTATCCAATTCAACCAACCTTTAATCGTCGAGGCGCGGCGGGCAAAAGTGCTGTCGCTGTTGATTTTATACAAGGCGGAATTTTTCATCAGGCGGATAATCGTCGCGTCGGACGGCATTTGCCCGTGTTCAAGAAAAATCTTGAAGGTTTCGGCAAAAACTCTGTGCGACAAAATACATCGGCAATAACTCAGCTGTCGTTCTCTAAATCCGCGCCGCAAAATTTTTCTACCCAAATTGCTCAGAGCGTACGTGACGGTGCCGTTGCTCGAAAATTTTTCCACCAAGCCAAGATAACGGGCGGCGTCAACGTAGTAATTCGTTTGTCGGGCGTCGAAAGCGTATTCTGCAGTGACGTCGGTTTTGCTTAAAATTTTTTCGTTGAGCAGTTCGCAAATGTTTATGACGCGTTCAAATTTATCGGCTTGCGGAAAAGGGATTGGCGGCTCAGCGTTCGGAAACATGCTGAACAAATCTTGCCTGAACAAAATTTCTTTGACGTCGTCCAAAGTTATTTTGGTGCACTCGACGGAATACTTTTTGCGGCGCACAAGACGGATTGAATTGTAATCATCGGGCTCGTCGAAAGCGTATTCGCGCAGATAAAAAATTCCGTTCGAGTAAACAAGAAAAATCGGTTTAATCGGCTTGGTTACTTTGCCTTGCCACGTGCGATACGGATAATAAATCTGGCGAACCAAAAAATCATCCGACAAATCGCGCTTGGCTTCTATCAGCGTCAAAAAATTTATTCCCTCAAAGGCGGCGTCAATCTCAATCTGCGCGTTGTTCACGTTGAGGACGTATCGACGATTTCTGCGCGTATCGTTTATCTTGAATTTGAACGAACCAGAGGACATGCGCCCCGACACGGCAGGAAAAATTTTTTCGTCGCCCGTGAAGTCCGCGATAATCCCCGACGCAAACGCGCAATTCAAGGCAACGGCTTCGCTGAATATGTCTCTTGAATCCAAACTTTGAAGATGTTCGGGCAACGACGCTTGAACAATTTGCGATTCGTTCGGCTCAAAATTATGCCACGTGTCGAAATGGGCAATCACATAATCGCCGCGCGTTATCGGCAAGATTGACAGATCGTTGCTCAAAAATTTTTCGGGGAGATTGATTTTGTGGTCGAATTTTGTCATGAGCCGCGGCTCGCGAAATTTCTTTATCTGCGTGGCTGAAATTTCAAAAAAGCCGTCACGTTCCACGCGCGACAAAATTTCATGTTCGCGGAAAAGTTTTTCCCATGCCTCGTCGTTCTTAGTCATAATTTCTAATCACCAGCTCGTTGACATCGCCGCGCCTGCTTGCAACGGAATTGACCATGCGTCGCGCCTGCACCGAAATAATTTCGTAAGCGGCGTAAAGTTCGCGGATAAATTCGGTGTCGGAATTCGAGAGCATGAATTTAATCTTGCGCTCGGTCAAGTCGTTGCAACAATCCCGCAATCTGATTTGCTCGTCGCGATTAAAGCCGCCCTTGACGTAGCCCGTGAAATTGGCTGTCGTCGAAACGGGATCATACGGCGGGTCGAGATAGACGAACGTTCTTTTCGGAATGCGGCTCAAAACTTCCGCGTAGTCGCAGACAGTAATGGTAATTCTCGGCGATTGCAGATATTTGCTGACGGCTCGCAACGTTTGCTCGTTCACGATGTTCGGGTTGAGATATTTGCCAAACGGCGTGTTGAATTCTCCAGCGTTGTTGACGCGATAAAGTCCGTTGAAGCACGTTTTGTTGAGGTAAATAATCCTGGCGGCACGTTCCCATTCGGGCAGTGCAGAAAATTTTTCTTTGTCGCGATCCAAATCTCTGACGGCGTAAAAAGTCTCGGCGTCGTTTTTGTACGTCGAAAGAGCCGCGATGAGTTTCTCCACGTCTTCGCGAATAACTCTGTAAACCAACATCAAATCTTCGTTTATGTCGTTGATGAACGCTGTGCGGGGTTGGAGCTTGAAAAAAATTGCGCCGCCGCCGAGAAACGGTTCGCAGTAGGGACTGATTTTTTTCGGGAACAACGGCTTGAAAGTTTCAAAAAGTTGACGCTTACCACCGACCCATTTCAACACGGGCGCGACATCAGGATTATTTGAGCTTGGCATACTGTTCGTCGTCGACGGGCTCAAGCCATTCGTTCGAGGCATCTTCAGCGGGAATTTCAACCGCCAAATGAGAAAACCAACTATCAGCCGCCGCGCCGTGCCAATGCTTGACTTCGGGCGCAATGTTGACGACATCGCCAGGCTTCAACGACTGCGGAGCTTTGCCCCATTCTTGATACCAACCTCGTCCGCCCGTCACGAGAAGAATTTGTCCGCCCTTATGGTGAATGTGCCAATTATTGCGACAACCAGGCGAGAACGTCACGTTGGCAATCGCGCCGCCGACTTTGGTCAATGGATTCAAATACGCCTGCCCAATAAAATATTTGCTGAATTGTTCGGGCAACGGCTTGCCGACATCGAACACGCTCGGATTTTGTACGTATGTCATTGTGAACCGCTCCTTTGATGAAATTGTTTGCTCGTAGAATTATAAAAGCGATCCTGCCGTTAAGCAAGACCGCTTTTATTTTTATTAGACGACGAAAATTTCAGCCGAGAATGACAAGCGACTCGTGAGCTTTGACGGATTGTCCTGCCGCAACGTTGAACTTTTTGACGGTGCCGTCAGCGTCTGCGGTGATTTCGTTCTGCATTTTCATTGCTTCGAGAATCAGCAAAACTTCGCCGGCTTTGACTGTTGCGCCTTCATTAGCGACAAGCTTGACAACTTTGCCGGGCATTGGAGCATCGATTGAGTGTTCACCCGCGCCCGCCGCAACTTTTGGAGCAGCTGCAGGAGCCGCTTTCGGTGCGGGAGCAGGTGCAGGTGCCGCCTTCGGTGCAGGTGCCGCCTTAGGTGCGCCGCCCGCCGCTTTGACTTCTTCGACTTCGACTTCGTAGGTCGTACCGTTTACGGTGACGTTAAATTTTTTCATTGCCATTGACGTATTACCTCCGATTTATTTGCTGAGTCTGCCGGCGAGAGTCCACGTGTCGTTGCGTTTGATTTTGACGGAAACGACTTTGCCGCCGCCCGTCATTGCTTGAACTGCCGCTGCAATCGCCGCGATGATTTCGGGTTTGATTTGTTCAGCCACGGGAATTCCTCCTTAGAGCGGAATATTTCCATGCTTCTTGGCGGGACCAACTTCGCGTTTGCTGGCGAGAGCATTGAGCGCAGTAATGATCAGCGGACGAGTTTCCTTCGGCTCGATAACCATGTCGGCATAACCGCGTTCAGCTGCTTTGTACGGCGTCGCGAATTCGTCGACATATTCAGCGGTTTTCTGATCTTTGTCGGGGTCTTTGCGGAAAATGATATTCGCCGCACCCGCAGGTCCCATAACCGCAATTTCAGCTGAAGGCCACGCCATAACTTGATCGGCACCGAGTTCACGGCAACACATCGCGATATACGAACCGCCGTAAGCTTTGCGCGTGATGACCGTGACTTTCGGAACAGTCGCCTCACTGTAAGCGTAAAGCATTTTCGCGCCGTGACGAATGATACCGTTGTATTCTTGGTCGACGCCGGGCAAAAATCCTGGCACGTCAACCAAATTCACGAGCGGCAGATTGAACGCGTCGCAGAATCTGATGAACCGTGCAGATTTATCGGAAGCGTCAACATCGAGACAACCCGCCATAACCGACGGCTGATTTGCGATAATGCCGACACTGCGTCCGCCGAAACGTGCAAAGCAAGTGATGATGTTCGTCGCGAAATGTTGATGAACTTCGTAGAACTCGCCATTGTCGACGATCATGCGGATAACATCTTTCATGTCGTAAGGCGCATTGGGATTGTCGGGGATAATAGTGTTGAGTTCGTCGTCTTGACGGTCGGGGTCGTCATCAGTTTCAACAAGCGGCGCGTCCTCAAGGTTGTTGCTGGGCAGGAAGCTGAGCAGGTAACGAATCTGCTTGATACAATCTTCCTCATCTTCCGCCGCGAAATGTGCCACGCCCGAACGACTGTTGTGAGTCATTGCGCCGCCGAGTTCTTCAGCAGTGACTTCTTCGGCAGTGACGGACTTGATGACCTGCGGACCGGTGATGAACATCTGGCTGGTGTTTTTGACCATGTAAATAAAATCGGTTATGGCAGGTGAATAAACTGCACCGCCCGCGCAAGGACCCATGATGACGGAAATTTGCGGAATGACGCCCGAAGCCGCCGTATTGCGGAAGAAAATTCCCGCGTAGCCGCTCAAAGCATCGACTGCCTCTTGAATGCGTGCGCCGCCTGAATCGTTAATGCCGATAAGCGGTGCGCCCATTTTCATGGCAAGATCCATGACCTTCCAGATTTTATGCGCGTGTTTTTCGCCGAGTGAGCCGCCCTCAACGGTGAAGTCTTGCGCAAAAGCATAGACAAGCCGCCCGTCAACAGTGCCGTAGCCAGTGACGACGCCTTCGCCTGGTAAATCTTTTTTGTCCTGCCCGAAATTGGTGCAACGGTGTTTGACGAACATATCGAGTTCAACGAAAGTTCCCTCGTCGAAAAACATTTCAATACGTTCGCGAGCCGTCAGTTTGCCTTTTTCGTGCTGTTTATCAATTCGAGACTTGCCGCCGCCTTGAAGGATTTTATCTTTCTTGGCGTGCATTAAGTCAATCTTTTCTTGAACTGTCGCCATTAAATCTTCTCCTTTTTATTTGCCGTGCCGAGTCTTCCAAAGTTTGTATACACGCGATTTTTGATGTAAGCGTCGCCGTAACGTTTTATCGCGTTGAGTGCCGCAGGACAATTTGAGCGTCTGTAAATTTTTGCAAGATATAGAGCTTGAGTTTGTCGTTCATAAGGATTGATTATTCTCTAAGCAACGGCTGTGTGCTGCAACGAAAGGCTCCGCCCGCAAATCTCGACAACTTATAATCAATGTATTCGACATGGATACCGCGCCGCTCAAGTTCCTTGCCAACCGTGTCCTTAAAGGCAATATCCGTTATATACGTGTGGTCGTCAATGGGCAGACCGTTCGTTGCCAATGCCTGCGCTTCGTCTTTGGTGACGAGAATTTTATCCCACGATTTTAACTCTTCCGGAAGACCTTCGGGCATGGCATCTTCACATACAATCATCAAGCCGTCGCGTGGAAAACTTAGTATGCAATCGAGGTGCAAAATATCTTTATCCATTTTGACTTCGACAACGTTATAACCGAAATGACCTAAATAGTTTCTGAGCCAGACAATGCCCGCATGGTTGGTTGCTCTTCCCGAATTGCCGACAAAAACGGTTTTCCCGTAAACCAGCACATCGCCGCCTTCAAGGAAAGGGCCGACTGTCGAATCATTGCCGTTGGAAATATCAGCTTGCGGTATCGACACGTAATAGCAACCGCTTTCTTCCGCTTCTTTCTGCAAAATGGGTCGAATCGGAAGAACTTCCAATCTGCGGTAGAGTGAAAAAAATGAGCATTCGATGATGTGGTTGCCAATCGTTATGAACGGATCTCTGGCAAAAAAGTTGCTGATACCGGAGGCTTCTGTGTAACCGCCTTCAACATTACCAAGCATTTTTTCGTATTCCGTGAGCAAACGCGGTCTTTGCACTTCGACGCCGTATTTTTCCAATATGCGTTTCAGATTTTCCCGTTCGTTCGCCCATTCCGCCATGTACTTGTCCGTAATTTCCGGAACCTTCGCATTCTCATCGACATATTTTTCGGTGTTTTTGCCGAGGACAACCTCTGTCTGCGTCAGTACAACACGCTTGAGCGGAGCGAATTCACTTTCGACATAAACCTTTTCTGCCGCCGCCGAACTTACGCCAAATGTTCCGACTAAAAGTCCTGCGGTCAAAGAGGCGACAAGCATTCGCTTAATTATTTTTTTACTTTACCGATTTTCATCACAACTGCGCGGCGTAAAACAGTGAGCCGCTTACCTCCTTAAAATTTTTTCGCCATAAAGCGAGCAGGGCGAATTATGATGCGCGGGGTTATTGACTTAATCGCGCTGGCAGAGTTCAAGGAGGACGCCGTGAGTTGCCTTCGGGTGAATGAACGCGATTGACGCGCCGCCTGCACCCTTGCGCGGTTTCGTGTCGATGAGCTTAACACCTTTTTCCTGAAGGTCAGCAAGAGCCGCTTCGAGATTGTCGACGCGCAACGCGATATGTTGAATGCCGCCGCGACCGCCGTTTTTCTCGATGAATTTTTCAATCGGGCTACCCGCTTCACTTGCAACGAGCAATTCAATTTCGCCGTGTTCTTTATCGTCAGTCGTAGGATAAAACGCCGTGGTGACTTTCTGTTCGGCAACGGTTTCTTCGCCGGTACATGTCAAACCGAGAGTTTTCCAGAATTCGCCGTCTTCTAAACTTGTGGACGCAATGCCGATATGATCTACGCCGAGAATTTTAAACATTTCGTTAAACCCTCCGAATTCAAATCAATAAATGTCGCGGAAAATTTTAACACGCGTACCAGTCGGAACTTTGGGCGGCGAAGGCGGATCTTCGAGTTTTTCACCAAAGACCATTTGCGCAACCAAATCCCAACTTTCAGGCAGGTCGAAAATTTTCTTGATGTCTTCGTCAATCAGCGGGTTGTAGTGCTGAATGTTGACGCCGAGCCCTAAATCTTCCAGAGCCGTCCAAATCGCGAATTGCAACATGCCGTTAGCCTGCATTGCCCATGTCGGGAAATTGGCGGCGTATTCGGAAATTTGATCCTGCATTGCCTTTATCATGTTGCTGGACTCGAAGAAAAGAATCGTGCCGTAAGCCGCCTCGAAACTGTCGATTTTCGCTTCGGTCTCAGCAAATTTATCGGCGGGGACAACGGATTTGAGTGCGCTTTTGGTGATGTGCCAAACGTTTTCGTGATGGTCAAGCATTGTCACGACGACGCGAGCCGATTGCATGTTGAACGGCGACGGGACATCTTTAACCATGCGTTCGACAGCCGCGATTATCTGCGATTGCAGGACGGGAATATTTCTGCCGAGTTTGTAGATTGAGCGGCGGTTTGTGACTGCCTCTTGAAAGCTGTTCATTTTCTCATGTCTCCTGTCTCAATAAATCTTGTGTGGAAACTCAAAGCCTCGTTCAAAAGGTGCGGTGTCGCAGCCTTTTTAGTTGCGGCAAGTGCACGTTCATAGTAATCCAACAGCAACGGACGATAATCGGGGTGAGCACATTTGTTGATGACTTCCAACGCACGACGACGCGGTTCGAGTCCGCGCAGGTCAGCAATGCCGTATTCGCTGATGATAACGTCAACATCGTGTTCGGTGTGGTCGATATGCGAGCAGAACGGTACCACGGAAGAAATTTTGCCGCCCTTGGCAGTCGACGGAGTGTAGAAAATCGTCAAGTAAGCGTTGCGGGCAAAGTCGCCGCTGCCGCCGATACCGTTCATCATCTTCGTACCCGTGACGTGCGTGGAATTGATGTTGCCGTAAATGTCGACTTCAAGCGCGGTGTTCATTGCGATGACGCCGAGACGACGCACGACTTCGGGGGAATTTGAAACTTCTTCGGGACGAAGCAGAATATATTTGCGATAGGTGTCGATGTCTTTATAAAATCTGTCCATGCCTGCGGGCGACGGACTGAACGCCGTGCCGCTTGCGAACTTCAACTTGCCCGCGTCGATAAGGTCAAGCATTGCGTCCTGAATAACTTCGGTGTAGACAATCAAGTCGCTCATGTCGCCTTCGACAAAACCTTCAAGCACCGCGTTTGCGACGTTGCCGACGCCCGATTGAAGCGGTAACAAACCTTTGGGCATACGACCAGCTTTAATCTCGGCTTTCAAGAATTCGAGCGTGAACTCCGCCATCTTCTTTGAATTGTCATCAATCGGCGAAAGGTCGCGTGTATGGTCTTTGATGTCGCAAGGCACGATGAATTTGATTTTGTCGGGCGTGCAGGGGATAAACGTCGTGCCGATTCTGTCGTCGGCGTGAACAATCGGTATCGGCAATCTGTTCGGCGGGTCAAGTGGAATGTAAACGTCGTGCATACCTTCAAGCTCAAGCGGTTGCGTTGTGTTGACTTCGACAACGACGGTGTCCGCGCTCTGAACGTAGCTTGCCGCGTTGCCGAGCGATGTTGTCGGAATCAAATTACCTTCCTCGGTGATGGCGCACGCCTCAACCAACGCAAAGTCGATTTTCTTTTTGATAAAGCCCGTACGTGTCAACTGCGCGGACTCGCTCAAATGCAGGTCGAGATAATCAACGGTGCCGTCGTTGATGAGCGGACGAAGTTTGCCGTCAGTTTGATAAGGCAGACGCTGTTTGATACCTTTGACCTCGGCAAGTGCGCCGTCGAATTCGGGACCGGTCGAAGCACCCGTCCACATGTTGACTTGGAAGGGATTTTTCTTCATGCGTTCAGCCAACGCGAGCGGAACAGCTTTGGGATAAGCGGAAGCCGTGAAGCCGCTACAGGCAATCGTCCAATCCGGTTGAACCCAATCGGCGACTTCTTCCGCGCTAACAATTTTGCTCAGCAAATCTTTGTTGCGCACTCTGTCGGTAATATCAATCATTAAAATCTCGTCCTCCTTTGCGTAATAAGTTATAGCTTTGCGCGAAAATTTTAGCACGTAGATATTCCAAAATCAACAGTCGACGCTTTTTAATTTAAGGTTGCTGGTGTTTTGAATTCAAGTTGGGTCGTCGAAACCGATAAGCCACGTTGCGACGAATCCGACAACATAAGCCGTAATCAAGCCGACAAAGTAAATTGCGACGTTGTTGGTAGTTGCGGCAAGCGGTAAGCCCGAAATTCCCAAAGTCGCCGCGCCGACAGTGAACGTTGCTTGAATCGCACCGCCGCACGCTCCGCCGATACACGCGCCGATAAACGGTTTGAACAGCGGAAAAGTCACGCCGTAAATCAGTGGCTCACCAACGCCCATCATGCCGACAGGTAACGCCGACGCGATTGTCTTCTTCAAAAATTTGTTCTTTGTCTTGAAGTAAACGGCGATTGACGCTCCGACTTGACCTGCGCCCGCCATAGCCAAAATCGGCAACAAAATCGTCACGCCGAACTGCGAAATTAAATCGACGTGAATCGGTGTCATTGCTTGGTGAATTCCCAACATCACGAGCGGTAACCAAATCCCCGCCAAAATGAATCCGACGAACGCTCCGCCCGATTGTACAGCAGTTGTCGCCGCAGAACCGACAGCATCTGATAACGCGCCGCCAATCGGTTGCAACAGGAAAATCGCGACAGTTCCCGCGATGATGACCGTCACGAGCGGTGTCAAGAACAGGTCGAACATTTCGGGGATAATCACGTGCAATTTCTTTTCGAGCCACGCCGCGAACGCCGCAACGATTATCACGGAGATAACGCCGCCACGACCTGGAACGAATTCCGCGCCGAAAAAGTTCACGTCAGCAAGAGCAGGGTGCGACATTATCGCCGCAAGCACGCCTCCGAGAATCGGTGTTCCGCCGAAAATTTTTGCCGCGTTAATGCCGACGAACAAATTCATGCCCCAGAAGACCGCGTTGCCGGCAATCATTGCGAGCTTGATTGTAGGTTCGTCGACGAGCGCGGGCGAAATTTTTATCAGCAGTCCGATGATTCCCGTGATGAGTCCGCACGCGATAAAGCCAGGTATCAGCGGTGTGAAAATGCTTGAAATTTTTTTGAAGAACAGTTTGATGGGCGTAGCGTTGCGGGCACGAATTTTTTCGTGCAGTGCTTTTGCGTCGCCGACTTTAACGGTGTTCGTCTCCAAAATTTTGTTGACCGCGTTGGTGACAGTTGTCGCCTTGCCGACGCCTAAAATGATTTGAACTTCGTCGCCGTCAATGTTCACGCCTAACACGCCGTAGATTTTCTTCAACGCGGCAATCATGTCGTCGTTGCGGTCGGTGAGCTGAAGTCTCAGTCGTGTCATACAATTCGTCGCGCTCAAAACATTCTGCTTGCCGACGAGTTCGAGAATTTTTTTTGCAAGTTCGTCGTTGTTAATGTCAATCGTCTCCTTGAAAATTACTGCCGCCGATTGTACATGCTTGCCGCGATTAACGCAACGATTTAGGCGTTGTCGCACTAAAAAACCTTCCGAACTTTTTGGAAGTCGGAAGGCGTTTTTGTATTCTGTTGAAATTATTTGCGGAGATTGAGTTGCGACAAGATTTCGCGGTAACGGTTGATGTCTTTTTTGTTGAGGTAGCTCAAAAGGCGGCGACGTTGACCGACCATTTTCAGCAAGCCTCGGCGGGAATGATGATCCTTTTTGTGCTGTTTGAGATGTTCCGTCAAATAGGAAATGCGAGCCGTGAGCAGAGCGATTTGAACTTCGGGCGAACCGGTGTCGCCTTCGTGCACCGCGAATTTCTCCATAATCTCCTGTTTTGCTTGTTTGTCTAACATGTCGAATCCTCCTGCGAAAAAAGTTTGTCCTGTGGCAAAGTCCGCGTCGGAGTGTCGACGAACCGCGCCACGGTTAAGATTGACGCAGTTTAACATAAGATTTTTTTGCCGTCAAGCCAGTTCAATTTGGAATTAGGAATTTGGAATTAGGAGTTAAAAACCTAAAAGCTAACAGCTTAAAGCTAATCCTTGAGAAAATCTCGACACCAACGCCGCACTTCGCCCAATCGCGAGTAAAGATTGTCGCCTGGGCAAGCCGTGTCGTTAAAGTCTCTGTGCCCGACGATAACGCCTTTACTCATCGGGTTGAGCCGATATTTTTTACAAAGCCACGCCGTCAGAAGTTTTAGCGATTCCATTTGCTTAGTGTTCGGTTTGGCAAGATTGAAATTTCCCGCGACGCAAATCCCGATTGAATTTTTGTTGTGCTGATAGGCGTGAGCACCGACAGCTTTCGGGCGACGACCTTGTTCAATCGTGCCGTCCTTGCGAATGACGTAGTGATAGCCGATACCCGCCCAACCGTTGACTTCTTGATGAAATTTGTGAATGTCTTCGGCGGAAGAATCTTTGTCGGCGTCGGGGAAGCCCGCGTGGTGAATCACGATAACCTCGGTCGTCGAGCGTTCTTCGTACTCCGTGAACTTCAAAAATAATTTTTTTATCGGCGGTTCCCAAGTATCTAAGACGTAATCGGCGGACGCTTTTTCGTTGCCAAAAAAGAAACCCGCAAGCGTCAACGCCGCGAGTTCAAAAAAATTTCTTCTGTTCATTAATAAGTCAAGCTCCTTATGCTTTGCCTTTAAATCTCAACGCAAACAGCAACGTGACGTTGTAATCAATTAGCTTTACCTTTGAACCTCAACGCGAACATTGTTATATCGTCGGATTGTTCAGCCTCGCCGACATGTGCCGCAACATCAGCGCGAACATTTTTAAGCAATTCGTGCAGGTCGACGCGACAATCAGTCTTGTTCATGAAGGCAATCAATCTGTCAGGCAGATATTCTTCGTCCTTGACGTTCAAAGCCTCCGTGACGCCGTCGGTATACATAAAAATCAAATCGCCAGGCTTGAACGTTACGCGCTGTTCAACGAAAGGAATACCGTCCATCGGTCCGAGCACGAAATTTTTCTTGACGTCAAGGAAGTCGCAACGATTTTCTTCAGCGTGATAAATCACGGGCGGATTGTGCCCGCCGTTGACATAAATAAATTCACCGGTCTCCAAGTCAAGCACGCCGATAAAAACTGTGACGAACATCATCGCGTCGTTGTTCGCGCAGAGTTTATCGTTAGTGGCGGCGACGACTTCGGCAAGACCGTCGCGGTTGAGCGTGGACACGGCGAAGTTATTCAGAATCGTTTTGGCAATGACCATGAACAGCGCGGCAGAAATTCCTTTGCCAGAAACGTCAGCAACAGTTATCGCGAGGTGCGTCTCGTCGATAAAGTAGAAATCGTAGAAGTCGCCGCCAACTTCCTTTGCGGGCGTCATTGTCGCCAAAAGTTCAACGTCATCACGATTTGGAAAATCTTTCGGCAACATTCCGTTCTGAATATCTTTGGCAACGTTGAGCTCCGTGGCAATGCGTTCCTTTTCGGCGGTCGCCTTCGTCAAGTTCGCCATTTGCGTTTTAAGTTCGTCGGTCATTGCGTTGAAACATATCGCCAAGTGTTGAATCTCGTCGCCCGTTTGAATCTCCAACTTCTTATCGAAATTGCCGTTAGTTATTTCGCGCACGCCGTCAGAGAGTTCGTTAATCGGCTTGACGAAACGATGAGCAAGGTTATTGCTTGCGGGGAAGAGAACGTACAGCAACCCGATAAAAATCAGCGCGGAGATAAACGTGAAGAGGAAAAATTCTTTTTGCAACCGCGAGTTGAATCCGTCAATTTGCTTGAGGAAATAACTTTTACCGTCTTCGGCAGCGGCAACGATGTCATTGTGCAAAGCGAGTGTGCCGAAACTCCAGCCAGTGTTTTCCACGGGCGCGAATGCCAGCAAATATTGTTCGCCGTCGACGATAACGGGCAATATCCCGTGTTCGCCAGCAACCATTTTCTTTGCGGCAGTCGCTAAAGTTCCTTCGACGGAATTTCTCAAATCACTGTCGGTTTGTTGAGTTGAAAGGTCGCCATCTTTGCGCGAAGAGAAAATGACTTTTCCCTTGTCGTTGATGACGAAACTGAACCCGTGTTCGCCGATGCTAGTTTCAGTGATTGCGGAGTAAATGTCGCTGTTAGCAACGTCAAGCCCGACAACGCCCGCCACGCCGTTTGCGTCGTAGTAAGGCATTGAGCAGCTGATAATCTGATAGCCGTCGTCGTCGAAGTTCGTGTACAAATCGGAGAAGACAGGCTTCGTGGCATTAATCGCCGTCTTGTACCAGGGACGTTCGCGGCAATCGTAGCCGTAAAGTTCGTTGTTGTCGAATTCAAGCGCACCGTTCGTTTCGGGATAAAGACTTATGCAAATGAAATAACCTTTGCTTGAGCCGACGTAGAAAGACGAGTTAAAACCCTCAAAAGTTTTCGAGATTGAGTAAAGCGTCGTGTTGATGTTAGCGTTAATTTCAATTTCGCGACGCAAGTCTGCCGACAATTTTTCGGGCGACATGCCGTTTGCGTAGGTGTCGGGGCTGTAGATTATGTACGGCTGAAAATGTTTGACTTTGTCGAAACGCGGGTCGAGAAGTTTAATCGGCTTGTAGTTGTTGGGATTCATGGCGATTCGTGACATCATGCGCGACATAATCTTAACGTCGTCGGAAATTAAATCGGTTTCGTGCCTTATGAATTCGGAGCGAGCCTTTGCCACTTCGACAAGCGTCCGTTTTATCTGCGATTCGATTAGGCTTTGCGTCAAGCTTGCGCCAGCCGCGCCTAAATCGTTGCCGAGAGATTTCAGCTCGTTGCGGACGATGCTCATGCCGTAAAAAGAAAGACCGCTCAGCGTCAAGAATGACAATATCCCCGCAGCCAAGACGAGGACGAGCAGTCTTTTTTGAATGTTCCACTTCATTGGACGACCTCAAAAAAATTTTTTCATGGAGAGAATATTTTTGCCGCCTTCGTACTTGTAATCAATTTCGTCGACGTTCTTTTTGACCAGGAAAATCCCCAGTCCGCCAATGTCGCGTTCGTCAATGTCAAGCGTCGTGTCGGGGTCGGACTTCTCCAGCGGATTGTAAGGTTTGCCGTTGTCAATGAACGTCATCAAAATAGCGGAAGGTCTTTCCTCAAATTCAATGCAGAAAGTCGCCATGCCGACTTCGGGATTGTAAGCGTAATTGGCGATGTTGACGAAAATTTCTTCGATGACAAGTTCCATTTGCATGGCGGTTTTCATTGGGCAATCCTGTTCTTCGAGATGTTCCGTTGCGAAGTCGATAACCGTTTGGAGATTTTCGACTACCGCTTCAACTGTGATCTTGTGCATAGAAAAAATCTCCGATCATTCTATCGTCATCAAGCTTGCGAAACCCGTCATGTCGAGAACTTCCATAACCGCTTCGCTGACGTGGATAAGTTTCATTGAGCCCTGTTTGTTCATGCGTTTTTGAGCGACGAGCAAGACGCGCAGACCTGCCGAGGCGATGTATTTCAGTTCGGCGAAGTCAAACGTTAAATCGGTCACGCCGTCGAGTGCGGTGGTCAATTCTTTCGACAAATCGGGTGCGCTACCTGCGTCGAGTCTGCCGATAACGTGAATCGTCAATGCTGAGCCGTTTTGTTCCTTTTTGATTTCCATGCTGATAACTCCTTTGTGATTGAAATGTAGCTTATAGCTTATAGGTTTTAGGTTTTGTAATTTCAAATTCCTAATTCCTAATTATCATGTCGTGCGGCGATGTATTTGTTGACGGCGGCGATAAGTTGCACCACGTCAAACGGTTTGGCAATGTGGTAGTTCATGCCGCTCTCCATGCTCATACGTTTATCCTCGTCGCGAGAGTTCGCACTCAGCGCGATTATCGGCAAAACTTTTGCGTCGGGACGATCAAGCGAACGGATTGCCCGCGTCGCCTCGTAGCCGTTCATTATCGGCATTTGTATATCCATTAAAACAAGGTCGTAGTAGCCTGGCGGGTGCTTGACGAAAACTTCGACAGCCTCGCAACCGTCAGCGACAGTCTCAACCGAAAAGCCCGATTCTTGCAAAATCGTTTCAGCCAACATGCGATTGAGTTCGATGTCGTCGACAAGCAAAATCCTGTGCGCGTAATTGCTATCAGTGGCGACAGTCTCGATTGGCGCATTATCAGTCGTTTCGTCGCGAACAATTTTAAACGGCAGGGCAACGGTAAATGTCGTGCCGACGCCTTTTGTGCTGACCGCGTCGATTGAACCGCCCATTGCATCGAGAAGTTTTTTCGCGATTGCAAGCCCCAATCCTGCGCTGATGTGCCCCGTCTTCGTCGAAGTCTCTTCGCGTTCAAAAGTCTCGTACATCCGCTTCATGAAATCTTCGCTCATGCCGACGCCGCTGTCCTCAATGATGAATTCGCAACGGAAATAGCCGGAGTCTGAAACTTTTTTCTTGCGTGCGGAAAGTTTGACGTGACCACCCGCGGGCGTGAATTTTATAGCGTTGTCGAGGAGCGCGGAAAGAATTTTGCGGAAGTTGACGTCGTCGGTGTAAACCATTTTGTGCGGCAGGTTGATAACGCATTCCAACGCGATATTTTTTGCCTCAGCTTTTGGTTTGAAGGCTTGCACGACAGCCAGCACCTGTTCTTCCAAATCGCAAACTTCGGTTCGTAGCTGTGTCTTGCCGTAAGTGATTTTGCTCATGTCAAGCAGGTCGTTAATGAGCGTGAGCATTTGGCGGCTTGATTCGTCGACTTTGCCTAGGTAGTCGTTCAAAAGCTCCGGTTCATTCAGATGTCGCATTGCCAATTCCGTGAAACCGCGGATTGCGTTTAGCGGCGTCAAAATGTCGTGGGAGATGTTGAACAGGAACGTCGCTTTGATTTCGTTCGCCTGTTTCTGCTTGTCCAATTCCATTTCCATACGTAGCTTCTCCTCTTGAATCATTCGCCGCTCGGTGATGTCGCTGATGAAAACGTAGAAGACGTCGCCATGTTCGGGGAACGTCGCGAAATGCCCGTAGTCGTCAATCCAGCGAACAGTACCGTCTTTGCGCGTGATACGATATTCCACGTGGTCGAGACTGTTGTTATCGGTATTGGCGATTTGTTCTTCGATTGATCGTTGAATTGCGGCAAAATCGTCGGGATGAACCATGCCTCGAAAAGTGTAGCCCGTCAGCTTGCGGAACTCGTCGAGATTTTTGCAGCCGTAGATGTTGAGCACTTCGCTGTTGACGTAGAAAATATCGAACGGCTCTTCGGCTGAATAGACAAAAAACCCGCCAGGCAAATGTTCGGCGACCCACTTCAACATCGGCAGGATTTCACGAAAATTTTTGCCCATTGTGCCCTCCACCAAAGCGAAAATTTTTTTCAGCGGCAATGATACCACACGTCAGCGAATTTGTACAAAAAATTTTTTGAGCGGTCATATCGGGTTTAATTTCTGCTAAAATGTCTGCAAAAATTTTTTCATTGCAAACGGAGGCAACAAGATGTTCATTGATACGCATTGCCATTTGGAGGACGAAAATTTTTCCGCAGACCGCGCAGAAGTTTTGAAACGCGCCAAAGCCGCAGGCGTCGAACGAATCATCAACTTCGGTAGCACGTTGCAAAGTTCAATCGCCGTCACGGAGCTGACGACAATTCCCGAACTTTATGCTGGCGTTGGAATTCACCCCGAAGAAATTGACGAGTTCGACGCCACAACCTGCGACAAACTCGCCGCGTTGGCAGCCGCTGAAAAAGTCGTTGCAATCGGCGAAATCGGTTTAGATTATCATTGGGAAAAAGATTCGGCGCGACGACTTCTTCAGCAGAAAATTTTTATTGAGCAGTTGGATTTGGCGCGGCAGTTGAAGTTGCCGGTTTGCGTGCATGACCGCGACGCTCACGCCGACACGTTGAAAATTTTGCAATCGGAGGCACGAGACCTGCGCGGCGTCCTGCATTGTTATTCAGGAAGTTTGGAGACAGCACGGGAAGTTTTCAAGTTAGGTTGGCTAATCGGCGTGGACGGACCGTTGACGTTCAAAAATTCGGCGAAGTTGCCCGAAGTCGTGAAGTTCGCGCCGCAGGACATGATTTTGATTGAAACTGACGCGCCGTATCTTGCACCGGTACCGCATCGCGGCAAACGCAATGAGCCGGCTTACGTCGTGGAAGTCGCGAAAAAATTGGCGGAGATTCGCAACGAAACTTTGGAAGAAGTAGCCGAATACACCGCCGCGAACGCCGCAAGATTGTACGGAATTTTTTAGCTGTTAGCTTATAGCTTATAGGTTCTTAATTCCTAATTCCTAATTGTCGTCAAGCAAAGGCTTTAACTGCAAGTCCGTCAAAAGCTCGTTCGTCTGCAAAACGGTTTTCTGCGTGTTCAGCGCGTAAGCAATCACATCGTCGCGGCTGTTGCGGGCGTAAAGTTTTTCGTGCCCCGCGTAGTACAAAAGATAATCAGCCTCTTTGGGCGACAGTTTCATTGCCAAAGCGAGCGACAAAATTTTTTCGCGCGAAGGATTTTTTCTGCCGCCGAAAATGTGTTGAGCGTAACCTTCGTCCAGTTGCGAATCGCGAATCACTTGCGCACGCGTCAAATTTTTTTCGTCAAGCAATTTCTTCAGATACTGCGCCAACGTGAATTCCCGAAGATTTTCCGCGTTATCGGTCAGGAATTTTTTCACGTCGTCCGAAGCAGTCAAATCGTTTTCAAGCTGAGCGGTGTCCTTGGCACTCACGTTATCGCCCCCGTTTTAACAGTTTGGAGTTATCATGCTGACAGCTGATAGCTGACAGTTAACAATGAATGTTATCGCACGACCGATTGAAAGGCAAGGTGCGCTGATGAAAAAAAACGTCGCGGAATTTCTCGACTTCAAGTTCAAAAAAATTCAGTTGCTCAAGCAAACGGCTCGCGGCGAAGTGTGGCTGGCACGAGAACTTCAAAGCGGCAACCTCGTCGTGATTAAGCGCGTGTCAGCAACCGATTTGCCCTACGAAATTTTGCGGCAACACAAATTCAAATTGCCCGCAGAAATTTTTTTCACGGCGCAAGACAACATCGAAACGGTCATCGTCGAAGAATTCATTCACGGCGAAAATTTATCGGCACGCCTTGAACGACGCGACTTTTTAACCGAAACTCAAGCGCGAGAAATTTTGTTGCAGATGTGTGACGGACTCGCCGAACTGCACGCGCACGACATCATTCACCGCGACATCAAGCCGTCGAATATGATTTTGCAGGGCGACAAGATTCGGCTTATCGACTTCGACGCGGCAAGACTTTTCAAGCCTGGTCAAGAGAGCGACACGAAAACTTTGGGCACACGCGGCTACGCACCGCCCGAACAGTTCGGCAGCGGACAGACTGACCCGCGCAGTGACATTTACGCGCTTGGCGTCACGATGAAAATTTTGCTCGGCGGACATGACGGCGGCTTGAAAAATGTTTTGGATAAATGCACGGAGCTTGACCCGAAGAATCGCTTTCAAGACGTCGACGAACTCAAGGAGGCGTTGACGATTGAAGAATTCGACGAACCGGAAACAGAATCGACGTCATCGCGCAGAGCATTGATTTCCGTGGCGATAAATCTTTTGTGGTTCATGATTAGCAAAAATTTTCATACGAGGCTATTCCTTTTGACCGTAGGAATTTTTTTATTGGCAACGACTTCTACACTGCACCGCGCCGAAATTTCCGAGCCGCCAAAAATTTCAACGCCGTCCGCAACGAAAAAGCCTGTCGAAAAAATTTCGGAGCCCGCGCAGTTTGAACCGTTCACGTTGCCCGAAATTGTCGAGTCGCCGATACCCGCAATCGAATTGCCGCAAACAGTTTCACCGCCGCAAAAAAAATTTTCGGGACTGCTCAAGACTGAATTTTATCTGAACGGCGTCGCTTACAATCAGAATGAACATCTTAACAATCACCAGAAAATTTCTCGTGCCGAGTGGTTGCAAAGTCGCGTAAGTCTGCGCGTAATCAACGACACTGGCAGCGTTTGGCAGTCGCCGACGATAAAATTTATTTTCGGGCAGAATTGGGGCGACAAATTCACCGACACGAAAATTTTGCCCGCGCTTGCCGCAGGAGAATCCGCAACCTTTGAAATTCCGTTCAATCTGTTCAAAGTCTCCGACAGGTCGCGAACGCACGCTTACATTCAAATTTACCTGAACGGCGACAAAAGCAAGATGAACGAACATTATTGGGCGATATGGTTTGACATTGTCGATTGAAATTTTTTCGCCGAGTGTACCCGCGAGGTAAGTCACACGGCGAAATTTTTTTTATATAATCCGAATCGTCATTTGCGGCAACTCTTTGTTCAAATGCGGCACATCTAGTTTAAGCCAGAGTCGATTTGCGTGCTAAAATAAATTAAATTGTACAAATGAGAAGGGAGCCGCACATGGAACGCAAGAAAGATCTGATTTACAAGCAAATCGGCGCGAAGATTGCTTACTACCGAACAATTCAGCAAATGACGCAAGATGAGCTTGCTGAACGCATTCACATGAGCCGCAGTAGCATCGGGCGCATTGAACGTGGCAAATACAGTAGCGGCGTTCCGATTTCCACATTGCTCGACATCGCCGAAGGTTTAGGCACCGATTTAAGCGCGCTCGTCACTTTCAGCGAAGAAGAAGAAAAAATTTGGCTTAACAGTCGATAAAAAATTTTTCGTCACGAGGAGGTAAAAATTATGCAGACGGCTCAAGCGATTTGCACCTGCGGCAAAAATTTAGGTGCGCGGCGCGTCGACAGCGACAATGAACACGTCACGCACGGCACCTGTCCGCATTGCAAGAAACGTTATACAATTGTCGCGGGCAAAGGCAGAATTCGTGTCACGACGCAAAATTGAGGCAACATTTTGGAGGCGGTACACATGGGATTTTTTGACAACCTTGCCGATAAATTCGACGACGCCAAACGCTCGGCAAAACGTTCGGCAAGAAAGGCGCGTAAAAAAACCGGCAGCGATACGACGCTTGAGGCAGTTGGAAAAATCACGGGCAAAGCGGTTGGCACAGCGGCAGGTGCAGTTGCAGCTACGGCTTTTGAATTCGGCAAGGCGGCTTACGATAAAGCTGTCGAAAAAGCTGATGAGCTCAACGAATTCAAAGCCGAGTTCAGCCGTTACGACGATGAGCGAGTGCGTTGGATTTTGGATCACAGTTCGGGCCTGCGGAAAATGGCGGCGATGAGCATCTTGAAAGAACGCGGCGTATTGTAAGGAGGAGTTGACATGCCGAATTACCGCGACAGATATTTTAACGAAAATCCTTCCAATCACGGCTGGTACACGTGCGTGCATTGCGGCAGGAAATTGCGTAGAGACGACGCGGACATCGATCACATCTTGCCGCAAAGTTACGGCGGCGGCGACGGGCTCGACAACCTGCAATGCCTGTGCAAACACTGCAACCGCTCAAAACAGGACAGCTTGCGCGACACGGCGGGCGACTACCTGCGCAACAACGCTGACCGTGCCCGCAGAAAAATTTTCGGCGACTGACAGGGGTATCGTCATGGAAATATTCATAATTCTTCCGTTCGTGCTCTTGGCATTGGCAGTGCCAAAAGGAATTGTTTGGACAGTATTTATTGTGAGTTGTGTGCTTTGTTTCACGCCGCTGGAACCGTTCGCCATGCCTGTTGCAGGAGGTTCTTTTTTCGTTCTGGTTATCAAACATTTTATCGGTTAAGGCAGATAAAAAATTTTTGGCTCGTTCCGAATTCAGAGCGGGCTTTTTTTTGTTATAATGGCAGAAAAATTTTTCGGGGGTGCCGACGTGAATTTGTTGCACGAGCTGTGGGAGGCGTTGATTTATTTTTTATTCCCGCCAAGG
Organism: uncultured Selenomonadales bacterium; assembly: GCA_947165145.1. Classification (GTDB taxonomy): domain Bacteria; phylum Bacillota; class Negativicutes; order Selenomonadales; family Selenomonadaceae; genus Quinella. The sequence goes on along the minus strand of CAMUZG010000002.1, from coordinate 25,177 downwards.
TGCCCCGTCTGCCGCGAAATTGTCGATGAACGCTATCAGATTTGCTCAAAGTGTGCCGGAAAAATTTTGCATGTCGATTTCAGCAACGAAAAATTTCATTTAATTGACAGAGTTTTGCGCGTGACGAAATATCGCGGCGGAACGCGTGACCTGCTCCGCAAGCTCAAGTTCGACAACAATTTAAGAGTCGTGCCCGCGCTAAAAAAAATCCTCGACGACGTTGACCGCCGTGAGGAAATTTTATCGTTATTGAACGGTATCGATTTCGTCGTGCCGGTGCCGCTACATCAAAGTCGTTTGGCAGAACGCGGATTCAACCAGACCGAAGAAATTTTTGCCGAATGGTTCGCGAAGAAAAATCTTCCGCTGAAAAACATTTTGATTCGCACAGTCGAGACGCCCAGGCTTTACAGTTTCGGTAAATCGGAACGTGAAAAAATTTTGAGCGGAGCGTTTACGGCAGTTGAAGAGCTTGACTTGAGCGGGAAAAAAATTTTGCTCGTTGATGACATTTTTACAACCGGTACGACTTGCCGCGAGTGTGCAAAAGTTTTGAAGTCGTTGGGCGCGGAAAAAGTTTTCGTGTTGGCGTTCGCGTCAGACTTCGGCAAGAAATTCGACGATTAATTTTTGCTTTTGATGTAGTTGATGAGCCCGCCCGCTTTGGCAATCTCCTGAACGAAAGCCGGCAACGGGTGCGCGTGGAATGTGTCGCCCGTCGTGAGATTTTCAATCGTGCCGGTGTCAGTGTCGATTTTCAACACGTCGTCGGCTGAAATTTTTTCAACGTCGTCACCAATCTCCAACAGCGGCAATCCGATATTGATTCCGTTGCGATAAAAAATTCTGGCGAAACTCGCGGCGATAACCACGGGGATTCCCGACGCTTTAATCGCAACGGGAGCGTGTTCGCGACTGGAACCGCAACCGAAATTTTTTCCGCCAACCATGATGTCGCCTGCCTTGACGTTCGGCGCAAAGGTCTCGTCAATGTCAACCATGCAGTGCTTAGCGAGTTCGGCGGGGTCGAACGTGTTCAAATAGCGAGCGGGGATTATGACGTCGGTGTCAATGTTGTCGCCGTAACGCCAGACTTTGCCTTCAATGTTCATTTAACATTCCTCATTCCGAATTAGCTTTGAACTTTTAGGAATTTTAATTCCAAATTCCAAATTCCTAATTCCAAATTGAATTGCCTCCTCCGGCGTAGAAATTTTTCCAGTGATTGCAGATGCCGCCGCAACGAACGGGCTTGCCAAATAAACTTCGCTGTCAACGTGTCCCATGCGTCCACGGAAATTGCGATTGGTCGTCGAAACACAACGTTCGCCCGCGCTCAAAATGCCCATGTAGCCGCCGAGACACGGTCCGCAAGTCGGACAGCTCACGACACAGCCCGCGTCAATAAAAATTTCAATCCAACGGCAACGCATAGCTTCTTTGTAAATTTCTTGACTGCCAGGAATGATTATGCAGCGAACGTCGGGATGAACTTTGCGTCCGCGCAGAATTCCCGCCGCAATGCTCAAATCCTCAAGGCGACCGTTCGTGCAGGAACCGATGACGACTTGATTGATTTTTATTTCGCCGAGTTCGTCAACAGGTTTGACGTTTTCAGGCAAATGAGGCAGTGCAACGACGGGTTTCAGTTCGCTCAAATTGATTTCGACAGTCGCGCAGTATTCTGCATCTTCGTCAGCGTAAATAGGCTCAAACGGCTTCTTGACGCGGTTGGCAACGTAAAACTTCGTGCGTTCGTCGAACGGGAAGACGCCAGCTTTCGCGCCCGCCTCAATCGCCATGTTCGAGATCGTCAAGCGGTCAGTCATTGAAAGTTCGTTGACGCCTTCGCCTGTGAATTCGAGAGCCTTGTAAAGTGCGCCGTCGACGCCGATTTTGCCGATGAGCGTAAGAATAACGTCCTTGCCGCAAATGTTCTTAGGCTTCTCGCCCGTCAAGTGAACGTTAATGGCTTCGGGGACTTTGAACCAAGCTTTACCAGTCGCCAAACCGACAGCCAAGTCAGTTGTGCCGACGCCCGTCGAAAATGCGTTAACCGCGCCGTAAGTGCAAGTGTGGCTGTCCGCGCCGATAATCAACATGCCCGGGGCGACAATGCCGAATTCGGGCAAAATGACGTGTTCAATGCCGACGCGTCCCTGTTCGAAATAATATTTAATTTTATTTTTGCGTGCGAAGTCGCGCATGGTTTTGGCGAGGTCTGCGCTTTTGATGTCTTTGGCAGGTTGAAAGTGGTCGGGAACCAGTGCGATTTTGTTTGCGTCGAAAACGGGGCGTCCGATTTTCTCAAACTCTTTGATTGACGGCGGACCAGTCACGTCGTTAGCCATGACGAGGTCGAGATCGCAGATTATCAGTTGACCTGCTTCGACGGCGTCAAGTCCCGCGTGTCGTGCGAGAATTTTTTCGCTCATTGTCATTGCCATAAAGTTGCCCTCCCAAAATTATTTATCGATTCAAGCGCGGTTGCCACGTTCGACAGCTGACACATTGCGGCGCGACATCTGGATGCAACGTCACGTTGCCGCTCATTGTCATTGCCATGTTGTCACTCTCCTGTTTCAGCCGTTATCTGCAGATTAAATTTTTTTTGATCTACTTTTCTTTGCGTTGCCCAAAGAAAAGTAGCAAAAGAAAAGGCACCTCGCGGGGGCGTTCAGTCGTAACGAATCCAACGTTGAGACTAACCGTAGCTTGTGGTTCCGGCAAAACGTCCTTTCCATGGACGTGTTGCCGGTGGCCGCCGTCCATGGCGGCCTCAAGTTACCATGCGTTTGATTTTCTGAACGAATTCATGAAGTCCGCGAGAGCTTCCGCGCCTTCAATCGGCATTGCGTTGTAAATCGAGGCACGCATTCCGCCGACAGACCGATGACCTTTCACGCCGCTGAGATTGTGTTCAAGAGCTTCGGCAACAAATTTTTTCTCCAAATCTTCGTTCGGCAGGCGGAAAGTCACGTTCATAAAGGAGCGCGAATCTTTATCGGCATGACCGCGATAAAAACCGTCGGAATCGTCAATCGCGTCGTATAGCAACTTGGCTTTGATTGCGTTGCGACGAGCCATTTCTTCGAGCCCGCCAGAATTTTTTATCCACGCGGCGACTTTGCCGACCATGTAAATGCTGAACGCGGGCGGCGTGTTGTACAGCGAATTTTTCTTGTAGAACGTGTCGTAGCGCAACATCGTCGGGAGAGTCTCCAAACTTTTTTCGATGAGCGATTTTTTCGCGACGACAATGACGACGCCTGCAGGTCCCAAATTTTTTTGAACACCCGCATAAATCAGCGAGAACTTTTTAAAATCGACGGGGCGGCTGAGCATATCGCTTGACATGTCGGCGAAAAGCGGCACATTGCCCGTTTCGGGGACGTAGTGAAATTCCGTGCCGTAAATCGTGTTGTTGTAGCAGACGTGCAGATAAGCGGCGTTCGGATTGATGTTGAGCTCGTCTTGACGGGGCACGCGGCGGAAATTTTCTTCCTTAGTCGAGGCGGCAATTTCACCGACACCGAGAATCGCGGCTTCCTTATATGCGTTCGACGAAAAAGTCCCGCTCAAGACGTAAGAGCCGGGATTTTTTTTCGTGGCAAAATTCAGCGGAATCATCGCGAACTGCAACGACGCTCCGCCTTGAATGAACAGCACATCGTAATCGTCGCCCAAATTCATCAGCGACAAAATGTCTGCCTTCGCCTGATTGTGAACGCGTTCGTATGGTTTGGCGCGGTGACTGATTTCGATAATCGACATGCCGCTATCGTCGAAGTTCAAAAATTCGGCTTGAGCCTCGCGCAGAACTTCCAACGGCAACGTCGCGGGACCAGGATTGAAATTGTAAACTCGTTTCATCAAATCGCCTTCCATTTCAAATTCCAAATTATTACGCTTTGAGTTCAAGCAAATATCTTTTCAATGCGTCTTGCCACGGCGGAAGTCTGTCGAAGCCCGCATCGTCCAAAGATTTTTTGCTCAGTCGCGAATTGAACGGACGCCGCGCAGGTGTCGGATATTCAATCGTCGGGACGCCGTCAACCTCAATGTCGAGACCAGCTTGCTCAAAAATTTCCCGCGCGAAATCTGACCATGAGCAGAAACCTTCGTTGCTCGCGTGGTAGACGCCGAATTTCTCCGTCTCCGCCATATCAGCCAACAACTTCGCAAGGTCAACGGTATAAGTCGGGCTGCCGAATTGGTCGTTGACGACGTTCAATTTCTTTTTCGTCTCGGCAAGCTTGAGCATCGTCTTGATAAAATTGTTGCCGTTGATTCCGAAAACCCAACTCGTGCGCACAATGAAATAGCGGTGGAGAATCATGCTGACCGCGTCTTCGCCGAGGAGCTTGCTACGACCGTAGACGTTGACAGGCTTTTTCTCGTCGTTGACTTCGTAGGGGTGGAGACCGTCGCCGCCGAAAACGTAATCGGTGCTGATGTAAATCATTTTCGCATCGACTTCGCGACAAGCTTCCGCAACCCAACGCGTGCCGAATCCGTTGACAGTCAGCGCGAGTTCTTCTTCGCTCTCCGCCTTGTCAACAGCCGTGTACGCCGCGCAGTGAGCAACTATGTCGGGCTTTTTTTCGAGAATAAAATTTTTCGCACCAGCTTCGGTCGTCAGCTCCAATTCTTCAAGCGACGGGGCGATATATTCCACACCGCGACGCGTGAGCTCCTTTGCAAGATCGTAGCCGAGTTGACCGAGAATTCCTGTGATTAAAACCATATTTGTAACACTCTCCCTTTTAACAATTTGGAATTTGGAATTTGGAATTAGGAATTGTAATCCTAAAAGCTATAAGCTATAACCTAAAATCAATTATCACTGCCGCCGAAGAACAAACCATTCGTGAGCATCCACCAACCGACGGTTCTCATTGCACCGATAATTTTCATGGCTCGTTCGCGTTCGTCGTTAAGATTGACGGAGTTAAGCTCGTTACTGGCGACGTGCGGCAACAGCTCCACAACGTCCGAATCGATTTGCCCCGCAACTTTCGCCGTGAGAAATGCCGCGTTGTTGAAGCCGACACCGTCACTTTCAAAAAGACTCGGCGCAATCGAGTAGTAAGCAAAATCTTTCGGCGCGATAAGCTCAATCAGCGTCGGGACAATCGAAATGTGATCTCCGACAACATCGGGCGGAAGAATTTCCTTCGTAACGCCGTTGCCGTACAGGACGAACGGAACGCTTTGGTGCTCAAAAATTGTCGGGTGCGTCGACGGGTCGCAACGAACGGCATGGTCGCCCGTGATGACGAATAAACTTTCGGGACAACGCTCGCTCGCGGCGCGGACAAAATTCGTGATGACCTCGTCCATGTACCAATAATGACCGAGTTCGACGGCAAGCTGATTCACGTCGTCGATGTTCGGGAATTTTTTCAACTTCTCAATCGTCGCGTCCAAATCGAAACCTTCCGCCGCCAAATCGAGATTGTAAGGCGGGTGATTGGTCGTCGTCAAAATCACGTGAACGGTCGGCGGCTCACCATTCAGTCGCGACAACAATGCATTGAAAAGATTTTCGTCCTTCGTGCCCCAAGTCGTTTGTTTAGGCGCGTTGTAATCGGGGCAACCGTAAAAATTGCTGAAACCCTGTGCCAACGCCAACTTTGCAATCGAATCCCAACTGGGCATGCCAGTATACCAAAAATCAACTTTGTAGCCCAACTCCTTGAACGCGGGAGCCGCTGACGTGATGTAAAGTTTCTCGAACGTGCGCGCCTGGTAGTTGACTTTGATGTTGACGTCGGGAAGACCGGTGACAATGCCCGTTACCGCAGTCGACGTGAAATCGCCGTTTGGCATGAAATTTCGGCTGTAGTAGCACTTATCCTCCGCAATGAGCGACTTGATACCTTCGGCGAGCAAAAGTTCATCGTACTTGCCGAGCATGGGCCACTGCATGAACGTTTCGCCCAAAATGATAAAAATATGTCGCGGCTTGGGAATGTGTTCGCCCTTAGTTTTGCGTTCAAGATACGGCGCGAGATTTTTTTCGGTGAGATTTTTGTTGACGGCGACAATCTGCGCGGACTCAAGAATTTTATCAGGGTCAACGCCAGAAATTTCGCCAATCTCCATGCGTTTCGCCATAGACCGAGCACGATAAAGAGCCTGCACGTCGTCAAGCACACATTCATTCAAAAATTCATCGGGCGTGACGCCAGCATTCTCCCAATTAATTCCGCTACCGTAAGTGAAACTGCCGCCGAATCGCACGAACAATCCAAACAGAAAAATTCCCACGACGAGTCCGCCGACAAAGCCCGCAGTCTTCAGCGTGCCTTCAAGTTTCGGCAAGGGGAACGACTTAATCAACAGCAACCGACTAAGCAACGCGATACAAGCGACCGTTAACAGCAACGCGACTAAAAATCTCCACGCAATGCCGTACTCTTGGAACATCGTGACGATAATTGACCAAATATCGTCGTGGAAGCCCTGCACGACTTCAAGCCCGAATGTCGATTGAAACGCGCGGTAGTAGGGGAATCGTAGCATGAACAGCAACGAGAATATCAGCGACGCTACAATCCCGATGAGCAATCGAATTCGCGAACTTAAGCCGATGATTGTCACGAGCACGAACGAAATCAACGTGACCGCGCCTGCAGTCTTCAAACTCAGCCGCAAGCCCGCGAACATTGCCGTTGCGATTTGTGCCGTGCCGGAGTCCGCGCTCATGAAATTCGACATGAAAAAAATAAATAACCCGCGATAAATTTCTAACAACAGCAACACGAAGACGAACAGCCGCAGGTCACGCTGAACGCCGTCGAAAAATCTTTTCAGGAACTTCAATCGGAGGCCCCTTCCCAAATAGTGACGGTTCTTTTTCCGAAAAAATTCCTCGTCACTCGATAATTTTGATTTACCGAAACGCTTTAACTCATAGACGCAATTTTATCCTCCACGAAACTGACGGGGATTTTCTCAAGACAAATTTCGTTCTTCGGGCAAGAACGTTTCCAACAGCCTTTGCAAGCCCGTTCGACTTCGATAGCGTTTTGCAGTTGCCCGAAAGGTCCGTTGCGCGTCGCGTTCGTCGGTCCCATTAACATAATTGTCCGCACGCCGAGAGCCGCGCCTAAATGTACCGGTCCCGTGTCGCCGCCGATAACTAGCCGTGAACTTCTGATGACGTGCGCCAGTTGCGGAATGTTCGTGCGGTTGACAAGATTAATCGGCGGAATTTCCATTTTGGATTCAATTTCTTTAGCGCGTTGATCGTCGAGATCGCCATTACCGACAAGAATGGGCACGACCGCCAGTTGATAGAACCAATCGCCCAACGCGGCAAAATGTTCGGTAGGCCAACGTTTGTTAGGCCAATTCGCTCCGACGACGAACACAACATACGGATTGCCTTCGCGAATGCCGGCGTGCTCCATAATCACTCGCGCCTTTTCGGATTGCTCAACGGGAATTTGAATCGGGAAAACGACGTTGCCGACGACGCAACCGACAGCCCGCGCCGTGTCAAGGTAGCGTTCGACGATGTGACCTTCCGCGTTTTCGCCGATGACGGGCTTTGAAATTTTGTCGCTGAGTTCGCGCATATTGCAAATCCCAAGCTTGATGTTCGACTTCGCAAAGAAAGCAATCGCCGCCGATTTGAACAGCCCTTGCAAGTCAAGCACCGCGTCGTAGCTCTGCTCCTGCAATTCGTGTTTGAACGGGAAAAATTCGCGCATGAAACCTTTCAGTGAACGGAAATCTTTTTTCTTGAACAGCAGGATTTTGTCGACGCAGGGATTCAATTCAAGCAACGGCAACGACGGCGGCTCGACGACCCACGTAATTTTTGCGTCGGGAAAAGTTTCTTTTATTGCGTAGCTGACGGGCAGGGCGTGAATCACGTCGCCCATCGCGCTAAGTTTGACGATTAAAACGTTTTTCAAGTCTTCCATGTCACTTCTCCGATAAAATCTTTGCGACGATATTTGTTGTTGAACGACCGGCAACCAAATTGACAAGCTCTACGCGTCCGCCGTAACGCTGAACGATTTGAGCTTCAGGCAACGTCGCCAAAGTGTAATCGCCGCCCTTGACGTAGACATTCGGTTTGACTTCAGCGATAAGATTTTCAGCAGTCGCCTCGCCGAAAAAAATCACGTGGTCAACAGCCTTCAAGCCGAGCAAAACTTCCGCGCGGTCGTCTTGATTGTTAATCGGACGAGAATTGCCTTTGAGCCTGCGGACGGATTCATCAGTGTTGAGCCCGACAATCAGCACGTCGCCGAAATTTTTTGCAGTCGACAAGTAACGGACGTGTCCCGCGTGAATTATGTCAAAGCAGCCGTTCGTGAAGACGATTTTTTTTCCGCTAAGCCTCAATTCGTCGCAAAAGCTTGCGGTGTCGTTCCTATCAATCAACATTTGAATTACTCCCAAGTTAGCTGTCAGGGGTCAGCTGTCAGATAAAACCGTACCCCCTGAAAGCTGATAGCTGATAGCTCATCTTGCACGCTCCAAAGTCGCAATAAGTTCGGTCGCGCTGACGGTTGCCGTACCGAGTTTGCGAACAGCAATTCCCGACGCGTAGTTGGCAATTTTCGCCGCAACAGCAGGTTGAGCCCCCGCCGTCAATGCAAGCAGAAAAGCCGCCACGCACGTATCGCCCGCGCCCGACACGTCGAAAACTTCGCTTTTGTCGCTGACGGGAATGTGATGCGTCGCGCCGTTGCGTTCAAATAAACTCATGCCTTTTTCGCCGCGAGTAACCAGCACGCCCGAAACGTTTAACTTCGTCAAAAGTTGAGTGCCCGCGCTGATTAAATCAGTCACGTCATTGAGCTCGAAGCCGACGAACGCGCCGACTTCCGAATCGTTCTGCTTGACGTAGCCGATGCCCTCGAATTTTCCGATGTTGTAGCGCGAATCGACGATACTTGGAATTTTTTTCTTGCCAGCAAAGCGCGTGATGAGTTTGCGGGCGTTGGAAGTAATCGTGCCGCTACCGTAGTCGCTCATGATGACTCCGTCGACATTAGGCAGAATTTTATCAATCTTGGCGAGAAGTTCAGCCTCAACCTTTTTGCTGAGCGGATCGTGACTTTCGCTGTCAATGCGGACGATTTGTTGACTGACGGTTGCGCGACCGCCTGCGATAATGCGCGTCTTTGAAATTGTCGGACGAGATTTGTCGCGAACAAGCCCTTCGATGTGAACGTCAAGGTCTTTGAAAATGTTGCGCAAACTCTCCGCGTAATTGTCGTCACCGATAACACCGACAGCATAGACTTCCGCGCCGAGTGTCGCAGCGTTCGTGATGACGTTGGCAGCACCGCCTGCAACGACGCGTTCACCGGCTTTTTCGAGAATCAGAACAGGAGCCTCGCGTGAGATGCGGGAGATTCGCCCGTCGACGTAAACATCAGCAACTATGTCGCCGATGACCAAAATTTTTTTGTCGCGCATATTGTTTGTTATATTAATTAACTCTTGCAAATCCTCGCCCCCTAAGTCAAAGCAATGAATTGAGGAACAATATCTACAAACGAACCGTCAGGCATACGGAAGCCGCCAGGAATTGTGCCGAGCTCCGTGAAGCCGAGACGTTGATACAAATGCCGCGCGTGAATGTTCGTGGCGACGACCGCGTTAAATTGCAGGATTCGGAAGCCCAATTCCTTCGCACGAGCAATGCAATCTTTGACGATGATTTCGCCGATGTGCCGCCCGCGCAGATTCGAGCGAACCGCGTAGCTTGCGTTGCTGATGTGAGCGCAACGACCGACGTTATTCGGGTGCAGAATGTACAACGCCAAAATTTCGCCGCTGTCCTCGTCGACGGCAAGCCCCGTGAACGATTGCGCTTTAAAAAATTCGTCGCCGGTAATTTCGTCGAGTTCGTCTTCTTGCGGGAAAGCAATGCCTTCGCGGACGACTTCGTTCCAAATTTCTATAGCTTCGCGAACGTTGCGTGAGTCGTAAGCTTTAACGATGATTGCCATAAGTTTTCTCCCTGACAAAAATTTTTGTTTTGATCGCTTGACTTTGGCGACCGTAGAAAAAGTTTTCGACGCGTGCCTCAAGCTTTATCTTGTCGACGGTTCCGACGAGTTTCCAATCACCTGCGGCATTGTCGAGGAAATTTTTTTCGTAAGCGACGCTGACAACCGCCAAAACTTTTTTATCGGTGGGCAATTCGTCAAAGGTCATGAACGGCATAACATTTTTGCTCGTCCACGCTAATTTCTGCGGACGGATTTTGGCGAAGTTTTCGGGCGTCTCCAAGCGGAAAATTTTCGCGCCAGTGTAAAAAGGCAGTGAGCCTGGATACTCTTTGCCGTGACTGACAACGCAAGTTTCGTCGTCAATGAGCGGCGCAATTAATTGAGCTTCGCGGCGGGCGGAATTGTCTTCAGCTAGCGGCAACGCCACGAAATACAGCGTGAACGGGAAAATTATCAGCGATGTACCCGCTATGCCGAGAAAAATTTTCCACCGATTGACGAAGTATCGCGCAACGAAAATCGCCACGGGAATCATTGCCGGCAACGTGTAAGTCACGTATTTTGTCGCGCACAGCTGGAAGAAAATCACGACCGTCAACGCCCAGACGATTAAAAATTTCTCGTGAGCGTCGAATATCGGCAAGCGTCCTTCTTCGATGAAAAGTCCCACTCTGCGGAAAAATTTTTTCAGCGCGGCGGGAATCAGCACAAGTGACCACGGGAAGAATCCGATAACGCAAATCAGCATGTAATAATACCACACGTCCGTTTTCGGATATTCGGAGACCGTCGCCCGCAAAAAGTTGTGCACGCCCAAAAAATTTTCTATGAACTCGCGCCCGTGAATCAGCGTCATTGGCAGATACCACAGCGCGACAATCGCCACGAACGTCAGCAAATTTTTCGGGCGGAAAATTTTTTTCAAATGTCGAAGATCGCCCTGCCACGCCAAGAAAATTAAAATTATCAGTCCAGGCAAAAAAAATCCGATGGGACCTTTCGTCAAGACTGCCACTGCCGACGCCGCGAACGACACGATATAAAATTGCGGTTTGCCCGCGCGATAGGCGAGAAAGAAACTCATCAGCGTGACCGAGAACATCACGAGCAACGTCATATCGGTTATCACGGCGTGCGACAAATACCAATACTCCAACGTTGTCGCGAGAAGTATTGCCGACGTGAAGCCGATTTTTTTTTTGTAGAGTTTCGAGCCAAAAAAATAAGTCAGGAACAAGCCGAACGTTGCGAAGATCGCGGGAAATAGTCTCGACGCAAATTCCCCGACGCCGAAAATTTTGTACGAGATTAAAAGCTCAAGGTAGAACATTATCGGCTTGTCGTACCAGAAATTTCCGTAGATGTGCGGCGAGAGCCAATCGCCCGCCATGAGCATTTCTTTTGCCGTCAAGGCGTAGACGGATTCGGTCGGGTCGGTTATCGGTATCAAATGCGCACCGAGGAAAAACATAATCAACGAAACGACGAACAGGCAGAACAAATTCACCACGGCAGGAACTCCCAATGCACTTCCAATTTTTTGCGCTTGCCGCGCCAACGAATAACCGATTGCGAGCAATGCATGTCATGGTACCAGTAATAGTCGATGTCGTCAATCTTGTGATTATCGGCATCCCATTTCACGCCGATAACAAAGCGATCTTTTGGCGTCAGATAGTAGCTTATGCCCGCCTGAAATTTTTTTGAATAGCTGTCGTTGTCGAAGTTGAACAGGGAATTGGTTGAGTTGTTTTTGTCATAGGAAAAGCCCGCGTAGGCAGCAAAGCGTTCGTCGAAGTCTCTGCCGACCAAAAAGCTGTAGCGCAGACCTTTAGTCGTCGTGTTGCCGCTGTTGACGTTTTTAGGATTTTCCTTGGTGATTTTGTAGCCCATGTTCAAGAACAGGTAATATTTGCCGATTGAAATTGGGTCGTGCGACAAGGAGAGCTCGTACTCCTGCCGCGTGGCTGAAACTGCATTTTGCCGCCAATGACCGATTTCCGTTTCAAATCTGTAGGTTACAGGCGACGTGCCGATTCGTTTTTCGTAAGCGACATTAAGCGACGGTTCCTTTTGAATCCAACGAGCATCGCTGTCGTCGTAGAAGCCGTATCGGACGCGGGTGCGCAGTTCGCGGTTGATGTATTCAAGCTCCGCGTTGCTGCGAATTCCCTTTTTAGTCTCGATGTACGCGCCGATATTCAAAGTCAAATGTTTGCGCAACGGAATTTCAAAATTGTCGCGGACGTAAGCACCGTGGTCAGAATTGTAGCCGACGCGCGGGAAATAATTTTTCTTCTTCTCGCCGAGCTGATTTTCTTCGTACTCTTTGGTTGCGACGACTTTATTCTTAATCCAAAACTTAACGTTGTACATGCGGATAACCTGTTCGGGCCAAATCTCCATGCGTTCCGCACTGAGATGATAATCGGGATTTTTCGCGCCGCATTTGGTCTGCGTGCCGTTGTAAACGACGATGTGGTCGGGATAAAATTCAAAACGTTTGCCCGTCAGATAATAATCGCCAGCCTTGCCGTTGCCTTCGCCCATAGTGCCAGTCTTCGTGCCGTAATTGTAAACGGTTTTGTAGCCGTCAAGCGTGACACGCGGCGCGTTTGCTGTGAATTGCAGGAAATGAGCTCTGTCCTCCACGCGGACGACTTGTTCTTTGATGTTGCCGGTCGCCTCTTCGCTCTGGAAACGGTAGCCGTCAAGCTGAATGATGTCAACTTTGCCCGTCGCAATGAATTCGCCGCTGTTAGAATAATAGACGAGATCATCGCCCTCGAACACGGCAGGAACTGGGTCGCCTTCCTTCGGTTCGCGCGGAAGACGTTCTTTAGCCTCTTCAATGTCTGCAAGCAATTTCTCTTGTTCTTCGGTGAGTTGGTTGGCACGTTCTTCGCGGCGGCGATTTTCTACGTAATCGAAAAAACTTGCGCCCGTGTCCGACTTCGATTCGTAATCTGCCTCAGCTGTCGGCGTGACGAGCAATGCGGTCAAGATAGGCACAACGCTCCAAAATTTCTTCATATCATTCCTCGTCAATTATCTCGATAATTTCTCCGTCATCGTTCGGAGATTTATTTTCTTCAGGACGCGGTTCGGGCGCATCAGGTTGAGAACTCGCCGCAGGTTCGTCGGGGGCTTGAATTGTTAATTCGTCGTCGGAAAGCCCGCCGTTGCCGAATTGCGGATTAGTTTTTGGTTGCGGTTGAGTTTGTTGACTCGGCGTGTCGACTACAGGTTGATTGTTGACAGGCGGATTGTCTGCAGGTTGAACGTCGGCAGGTTGACTGACTGCGGATTGACTGATTGCAATGCTGTCGTCGAAGTAAAGCCCGTTGCCGTCAGCTCTCACGCCGTAAACGACAATCGGCTCCTTAATCTGCACGTAAAGCTGAATTCCTGCGGGCAGTTCGATATTTTTGCCGCGAATAAGAATTTCTTCAACGTCTTTGTGCTTGCCCGAAAAAGTTTGTCCGACAAGACTGAGCCCGCGAGCCATTTCTTTAACGGTCATTTCTTCGATTGATTCCGTGCCCACGAAAGTTTTCGCGCTTTGTCCGTCAATCGCCTTGAGTGTGTGGAAATCCGTTTCGATTTTGCCATTGCTGAAAATATTTGTCGCACGAACGACGCGGGTAATGGTGCCTTCGCCCGTCAAGCCCGTCGCAAAAATGAGACTGCCATCAACGAAAACATCTTCAATTACGCGCACGGGGATAACGTCGCCCGCCAACATGTTCTTCGAGCTGACAGGAGCAGTCGTTTCGATTTTAATCAGCGTGTTCGCGGGAATTTGCACTTGAGCTATCGGCAGAATTTCATCGCCGTAAGAATTTTTTGCAAGCGCGCGAATTCTCGCGTTGAAGGTGCCTGGCGTGGTTTTGCCGAGGATTGTAGTTTCAAGTGTGGTGATTCGGCTGTCAATGCCGCCGCCTTCGACTTGGTGATTGACATTCCATTCAAGCGCGTTGATTTTGGCGAGGAGACCTGGACCCGCAGCGTTGTCGTAAAGCGTGTCGTAAATGGCTTCGATTCGGGCGTTCATGTTGCCAGCCATGTTTTGTCCGCTGAAATCTTTTTCAAGGCGACTGATTCTGTCGAGGAGTGCGCCGCTCTGTTCAAAGCCGTAAGTGTCAATTTCGATTCTTGCGAGCTTGGCGTTGGCAGATTGGTCGACTGCCGCTTCAGCCGAGAGCGTCACAGCCATCAGCACGACGAGCAACGCCAAAATTTTTTTCCAACTCATCACAAGTTCCCTCCGCGCTAAAAATTTCTACGGCGAATTATAGCAGGTATTCGACGATTTCTGCAACGCCTTTAAAAATTTCTTGCAAGCAGTCGACAAATATTGTAGAATCAACAAAAGTTTCATGGAGAGTTTTTCGACTCAGTCAGGGAAGGTGATTACAATGTCAGTCCAATTTAACACGAACCTGCTCAACGCCAACATGCTACTCGGCATGACGAACAATCAAGCGCAAAAGCAAGATTCCTTCGCGGGCTTGAACGGAGTCGACACGAGCCTTGAAGCCGTTCTCGCCAGCTCCTATCAATCCAATTTGGAAACTTCAACCGCAGACTTTACCGAAGTCAATGCGGGTCTCAGAGACGTTCTCGCCAAATACGAAGAGGTCAAGAACGAATTCTTAAACGACTTCGACGACAACATGAGCGAACTTTCTGCGTCCGCCGCGAAACTCAAAGATTACAACTTCAACGTCGAAAAGGAAGGCGCAATCTCCACCGTCACCAACACCGACAAGAACGGCAACGTCACTGAAACGACCAAATACAGCACCGAGCTCAAGGCGGCGATTGATACCGTCAAAGATTTCGTCAAAGACTACAACAACACGTTACAATTCTTCGGCGACTATGCTGGCGTGTCAAAGCGTATAGACATTATGGCGACGACCTTCGGCGACACGACTTTTCGCGCCGCGAATTACTCTTCAATCGGCTTGACCACCAACACTGACGGCTCATTTACAATCAACGAGAGCGTGCTAGCTAACGCGATTCTCAACGACCCCGATAAAGTTTCAAACATTCTCGGCAAAGACGGACTCGCCGGCAAGACGGAAGATCACATCAAGTTCGCGAACGGGCAAAGAGATCAACTCTTCCCCTCGGCAAAAGTGATGCTCGGCGACCAATTCAATCAAGCCGCGATGTACTCCAGCAAAAATATAGGCAACATTACTGCCGTCAACAACATCGGCAATCTTCTCAACATGATGTTCTAAAAAATTTTGCTCAAGGAAAAAACCGCTCGTCGGAAGTCGGCGGGCGATTTTTTTTGAAAGCGGGCGGTGCAGATGATTAGAGACCTTGCAAAGAAATTGTCGGCGTTCAGCGAGTTCAGCGACACCGTGTTGGCAGAACTGAAATTTCAACGCGGCTCGTTCACGGCGGACGCACAGGTCATAAAAGTTCACGCGTCTATGGCTCTCGTGCGGGCGAGTTCTTCGGCGGCGGAATTGTCGGTCAAACTGATTCGTCCGCGTTCGGAAGTTCGAGCTGCTCTCGGCTGTCGAATTCAATCGTCAGAAAATATTTGGCGCGTGTTCACGGCAACGGAAGTTTTCGACTTCGTGACGGCTGTCGGCGACACAAACAAAATCCACCGCTTCAACCCGCCGATTGTGCCAGGGCTTTTGCTGTTGGAAGTGCTATTGACCTGCGCGGACTTCGCGGCGTGTCGAGCAATCAAGCTCAAGTTTAAAAATTTCATCACGGCGGGCGAACCGCTGACGTTGCAACCAATCGGCGACAAGTTCGAGATTTGTAGCGCGGGCGTCCGAAAAGTTTTGATAACGGTCGAGTGATTGTCGTGAGCAAAGTTTTTGTCTTAGGAGGAGCACGCACGCCGATTGTCGTTGCCGGCACGAAGTTTAAAAAGATTCGTCCCGAAATTTTTGGCGCGGAAGTTTTGCGTTCGTTGCGTGAAAAATTTTCGCTAAGTCGCGTCGACGAAATCATTTGCGGCAATGCTGTCGGTACTGGCGGAAATTTGTCGCGGCTCATGACGTTGATTGCGGGCTTTGACGATTCGACGGCGGCTTTGACTGTCGATAGGCAATGTGCGAGCGGCGCGGCGGCGATTGCGATTGCTTACGCGAAAATTTCCTGCGGCTTGGCTGATGTGATTATCGCGGGCGGCACGGAAAGTTCATCGTTGCAACCGCTGAGAATTTACAATCCCAACGACGACCGATTTGCTTTGACGGCGGCTGACGGCATTCAAGGCGGTTATCGCACGGCGCAATTTTCCCCAGCGGAATTCGACGCGCTTGCCATGCTCAAAGGTGCTCAACGTGTCGCGGACGCCGAAAACATTTCCAAAGCCGAACTCGACGTTTGGGCTTTACGCAGTCATCAGCGTGCGGCGGCGTCAACTGAACTTTTGCGGGAATATATCGTTGAGGTCTCTGGTGTTAGTGAAGACACTGGTATCAAAAAAAATATTTCGCGTCGACTGACTGATCGCGCACCGTTGCCGCTCGGCGCAGGTACGAAAATTTCTGCCGCCAATGCTTGCCGAATCAATGACGGGGCTGCCTTCGTCGTCTTAGCGAGTGAAAATTTCGTTGCGGAAAATTTTTTGTCGCCCGCCGCGCAGATTCTCGATGTGGCAATGTTCGGCGTCAATCCGCTTGAAAGTCCGCGTGGTGCTCAAGTTGTCGCCGATAAAATTTTGTCGCGGAATGCTCTGACTTACGACGAACTTTCAGCGATTGAATTCAACGAGGCGTTCGCGGTGATTGATGTCTTGTTCGAGCGCAGTCACCCCGCTTGCGTCGACAAATTCAATCAGTTAGGCGGCGCGTTGGCTTACGGTCACCCTTACGGCGCGAGCGGTGCGATTTTGCTGATTCATCTGCTTGCCGTGCTCAAATGCGGCGGTCTCGGCTTGATGAGTATCGCGGGTGCGGGCGGTCTCGGCGAAAGTATCTTGATTGGTGGGATGACGTGAACTTTTACGATTTACTTAAGACGCAAGCTCAGCGATTCGGCAAGAAAATTTTTCTGCAGGTCGACGGGCTAACTTTCAGCTATAAAAATTTTTTAGCGGCAATCGACAGCTTGATTGACGGCGGGAAATTTTTTTCGCAGGCAAGGAACTTCTTCACCGAGCAGAAAAATAATCCGTCGAATGTTTTTGAAGTCGCAACGAGCGGTTCAACTTCCGCACCGAAAATTTTGCGCCGAACGTTCGAGAGTTGGAATAATTTTTTCCCGACGCAGAACAAAATTTTCCGCGTCGACGAAAATTCTAAGCTATTCATGCACGGCAGTCTCGACTTCACGGGCAATTTGAACGCGCTGATGTCGATACTTCACGCGGGCGGCTCAATCATCACCACCGATAAATTCGCGCCGAAAACGTGGCTTGAACTCATCGACAACGCGACGACAATTTATCTCGTGCCGACGAAATTGGCACTGCTCGCGACGGGTCAACCGCTCCACAATATTCGCTCAATCTTCACGGGTTCGCACGTCTTGACGGAAGCTCAAAGCCTCGCGCTGATGAAAAAATTTCCGTCCGCCGAAATTTTCCTGTACTACGGCGCAAGCGAACTGAGTTTCATAACGTACAAAAAAATTTCCGCCGATAACGCCGCTGAAGTTCGCAATCTCGGCAAAGCGTTCAACGGAGTAAAAATTTTCGTTCGCGACGGGCTGATTTACGTCGACACGCCTTACCGCGTCAACGGCTTTGAAAATCCTGGCACGGTCGGCGATATGGGCTACTTCAACGAGCGCGGCGAATTGATTTTCCTTGGTCGCGGCGACGACTTCATCAATCGCGGCGGCGTGAAAATTTTTGCGTCGGCTATCGAAGAAAAATTGATTGCGATTGACGGTATCGAGTCGGCAGCTGTCGTCAAGGTCGGCGATAAAATTCGCGGAGAAAATTTTTTAGCGTATATCGTCGGGCGCGTCGACAAAAAAATAATTCGGCAAGCACTTTCGCCAACCGAATCGCCCCGCGAAATTATTTTCGTGCCGTCATTGCCAATGAACGCTGCGGGCAAAGTCGACAAAAAAATTTTAAGGCGGGAAATTTTATGAGCGTGATTTTGATTATCTTCGGCGTGATGATTTTTTTGCCTTGCGTCTACGCGCTTTGGAAAATGTTGACGTCGCGGCGGGCGAACGTCTTGAGCCTTGTCCACGGAAATATTTTAGCGTTCATATCGCTGATAGTTTGGGTGATTGTCGCAATCATCGTCTCGGCTTACTTGATTTTCAAAGGCTATGACTACGCCGCTGCGACTTCGTTACGAAAGTACATTCAAAGCCAACCCGTCGCGCATTTAGTCGAAGGTTCGATTTGTCTGCTGATGATGTACGGTCTCGCTAAAGTTGACGGACAAAATCGGCTCAGCGGTATCAAACGGACGTTGGTAATTGCGGGCGGAATTTTGCTCGGTGTACTCGATATTTTGTTAGGCTTGTCGAAAATGTTCGGCTGAACGGCGTCATTTCGATTCGTGATATTCTTTTTCCGTGTTGATGTTCCAAATGTTGGCTTTGTCCGTGACGCCCGCCAAAATATTTTTCACAGCCTCGAACGACGTGCACATTGAATGATCTATGTTGTTGTAACGGTGCTGACCGTTGCGCCCGACGCAGAACAAATTCGCAATCGTGTCCAAGTAGCCGCGCAGGGCGTCGATGTCCTTGTACGTGTCGAAGTAAGCGGGATAAGCCTTTTTGACGCGCTCGACGTGCCAATCGGTGACCTTGCCGGCGTCGTCAATCAAATTCATTTTAATCATCTCGTCGATAGCGAACGCGGCAAAATTTTCGTCAGAACGCTGCCAAAGCTCATCGCCTTCGTTGCAAAAATATTCCAAGCCCATCCAAACGAAATTCTCCAAATCGCGCACCATGTACGGCGACCAGTTGTTATAGACTTGGAAGCGACCCATTTTGACGTTCGGATTGTGCACGTAAACCCAATCGTCGGGAATGATGTTTCCGACGGTTTTTATTTCGGTCTCGTTGCGAAGGTTGAGTTTCGACACGAGCACGCCGACCGTCATGTAATCGCGATAAGGCAGTCCCGCAGCAATGTTGCGGAAATTTTCGGGCACGTCGTTCAATCCGAGCACCAAATCTTTCAGCGGCATTGACGAAATCAAAATGTCGCAGGGCAACTCGAATTCCGCGCCGTCTTTGATGTAAGTGACCGTGTCGACGTGATTGGCAGTCTTGCAGATTCGCAGTGCCTTCGCGTCCATGAGTATCTTGACGCCGTTCAATCGCGATTCGTGAGCCGTGAGCTCCCACAGTTGACCGGGACCGAGCTTTGGATATGCGAATTCTTCAATCAGCGACGTTTCGACTTTGCGCGGCGATTTGTGGAAAAATTTTTCAAGCATCGTCCGCAAGATAACGAGTATCGACAGACCTTTGACGCGTTGCTTGCCCCATTCGGGCGAAATGTTGCGCGGGTGTCTGCCCCAAAGATTTTCCGTGTAGTTTTCAAAAAACATCGAGTAAAGCTTTTTGCCGAAGCGATTGATGTAAAAGTCTTCCAGCGAATTTTCCTGCCGCTTGATTAATGCGCTCTTTAAGTAGCTCAAGCCGACTTCAATCGTCGTGACAAAGCCCATGTTCTCCAACGTCGACAGGCTCAGCGTTATCGGGTAGTTGAAAAATTTATTTCGGAAAAAAATTCTCGACAGACGATTTCTGCGCAACATAACGCGATCGGTTTGTTCGGGGTCGGGACCGCCGATTTTGACTGTGCAATTTTTTCCGAGCGCGACGTAATCTTTGGCGGGCGAACCTTGAGTCGGCAACATTTTTTCCCACCAAGCGTTGACTTCGGGCACTTTTGAAAAAAATCTGTGACCGCCCATGTCCATGCGATTGCCGTTGTGTTCGACAGTGCGAGCGATTCCGCCGAAACAGTCGCTTTCTTCGAGGACAGTCACCGAGAAATTTTCGGGGAACTTCGACAGCTCATAAGCCGCCGTCAAACCCGCAGGTCCCGCGCCAATTATAACTACACGTTGCAAAAATTTCATCTCAATTCGTCAAGTCGTTAAGCATTGCAAAATTATATCAGCCGCGAAATTTTTTGCAACCGCGAATTCTCAAGCCAAATTCTTCGTGGTAAAATTCGCTCAAAAAATTTTTTGGAGAGGAGAACGCTCATGACCATTGACGAACTGCTGGAGTCCTATGAAATTTTTGCGATGAGTGAAATTGAGAAGGGCGAACGTTTTGAACGGCTCATGAAAAATTTTTTGCTGACTTATCCTGTTTGGCGCGGAAAAATCGTCGACGTGTGGCGTTGGAAAGATTTTCCTTATCGCGACGAACTCGGTGGCAAAGATTTGGGCATTGATTTGGTCGTTAAAACTGCCGACGGCGATTTTTGGGCGGCGCAATGCAAATTCTATGCCGAAACGACCACAATCAGCAAATCGGCAGTCGATTCCTTTTTCTCGAACGCAACCAGAACTTTCGGCGGAGGCAAAAAATTTTCCACGTTCGTTTGGATTTCGACAAGCAACCGTTACACCGACAACGCCCGCGAAATGTTCAAGGGCAGGTCGCACGAAGTTAAAATTATCGACCTCGAACTTCTGCGCCGCGCTCAAATCAACTGGGCTTTGCTCGACAACGGTTTTGTTAAAGATGATGCGATTGTTGTCCGCGAACTGCGCGATTATCAGCTTGACGCACTCAAAGCCGCTCGTGAACATTACGCCGCAAACAATCGCGGGCAATTAATCATGGCTTGCGGGACGGGCAAAACGTTCACTGCGCTCAAAATTGCCGAAAACCTTGCGCCCGACGGAAAAATTTTATTTCTCGTGCCGTCAATCTCTCTTTTGCGTCAAACTCTCGAAGAATGGGCAAGTTTTTCCGCCAAGCCGATTAACGCACTGTGTGTTTGCTCAGATTCAACCGCCTCAAGCGTCGATGAAGATGTTGTCGAAGTGAATTTGCCGTTGTCCGCAATGACTGACGACAAAAAAATTTCCGACGCGCTGAAAAAATTCACTTCCGACGGATTGACCGTAATTTTCTCGACGTATCAATCAATCGAAGTCGTTCACAAGCTCGGCTTGACGTTTGATTTGGTGATTGCCGACGAAGCGCATCGAACGACAGGTTCTTCTAAAGACTCCGAAACGCAATTCACCGCCGTTCACGACGCAGACTTCATTCACGCCAAACGCCGAATGTACATGACTGCAACGCCGCGAATGTTTACTTCCGACGCAAAATCCAAAGCCGCCGTCAACGACATAACACTTTGGAGCATGGACGACAAAAAAATTTACGGCAAAGAATTTTATCGGCTCGACTTCAATGACGCCGTGGAAAAAAATCTGCTCACCGACTACAAAGTTATCGTCCTCACCGTCAACGAAAAAATTTCTGCCGACAAGAAATCCGATGCCGACGCCAAAACCAAGATTGACGGCTGTATCAACGCGCTGTCGAAGAAAATGACCGGTGTCTCGAAAAATTTGGTTGAAGTCGACCCCGCGCCCATGCGTACTGGCGTTGTTTTCTGCCCGAAAATCACCGAGTCGAAGAAAATTTCCGATATGTTCAACGACGTTGCCGACAAAAAGGAAAATTTCCTTAAAGTTCACGCGCAACACGTTGACGGCACAATGAGCGGCAGTGTTCGCGGAAAAAAACTTTCGTGGCTCAAAAATACTCCGCTTGACGGCAACAATTGCAGACTTTTGACGAACGTCCGTTGCCTGTCCGAAGGAATTGACGTGCCCGCACTCGACGCCGTGATTTTTATGTCGTCAAAGAAATCCAAAGTCGAAATTGTTCAAGCTGTCGGACGTGTCATGCGCCGTGCAAAAGATAAGAAATACGGCTACATTATTATTCCAGTCGTCGTGCCGCTTGAAAAAAATCCCGAAGACGTTTTGGCGAACAGCGATAAGTTCAAAGTGATTTGGGAAGTTCTTAACGCCCTGCGTGCCCACGATAAGCGCGTAGACATTTTCATTGAGCAGATTAAATTGCAACGTATTCACGGCGAACCACCTGATGACGGGCATATTTTTTTCGGCGGCGCGGAAGATGAGGACGAACTTGACGAATCTTATCAAACCACTTTGAATTTCGGCGAGTGGGAAGATTTTCTTTATGCCCGCATGGTTGAGCGCGTCGGCAACCGAAAATATTGGGAGCAATGGGCTAAAGACATTGCCGACATTGCAAAACGCCACACCGACCGAATTAACGAACTTATCAAAGTCGAGGGCGAACAGCGGCGCGAATTTTATAATTTTGTCCACGATCTTCAGCAAAATCTCAATCCGAACGTCACACCTGCCGAAGCCGTCGATTTATTGGCTCAACATATCGTCACGCGTCCCGTCTTCAACGCAATTTTTGAAAATTATTCTTTCGCGAATGTAAATCCCGTTTCGCAATCGCTTGAAAAAGTTTTGAACGTTCTCGACACGCAGGACACCGCCGATAACGAACAACTTCAAAAATTTTATGACTCCGTTCGCGAACGTTGTAAAATCGCCAAAACTGCCGAAGACAAACAGAATATCATCATTGAACTTTACGAAAAATTTTTCGCCACTGCTTTGAAGAAAACCGCCGAAAAACTCGGAATTGTTTACACGCCCGTCGAAGTCGTAGATTTTATTTTGCGTTCAGTCGACGCCGTACTCAAGAAAAATTTCAATCGCTCGCTCTCCGACAAAAATGTTCACGTGCTTGACCCGTTCGCGGGTACGGGGACTTTTCTCGTGCGACTGATTCAAAGCGGCTTGATTCGTTCGAAAGATTTGCTCCGTAAATATCAGCGCGAACTCCACGCCAACGAAATTGTTCTGCTTGCCTATTACATTGCCGCCATCAACATCGAAAACGCTTTTCACGCCGCGCAGAACGTCGACGACTATAAACCGTTCAACGGAATTTGTTTCACAGACACTTTCGAGCTTTATGAACGCGGAGAAGTTCCTCTGAACATTCAAGGTATCATGAAAGAAAATTCTCTGCGCGTCAACGAACAGAAGAATGCTCCAATCGAAATCATTGTCGGCAACCCGCCTTATTCTGTCGGTCAAAAATCTGCCAACGACAACAACCAAAATCAATCTTATTCCAAGCTTGAAGACCGTATCGCCGCAACATACGCCGCTAAAACCGACGCCACCAATAAAAATTCGCTTTATGACAGCTACATCAAGGCATTTCGCTGGGCTAGCGACCGAATTTCTGACGGCGGAGTTATCGGTTTCGTGACTAATGCCGGTTGGCTTAACGGAGCGGCTATGGACGGCTTGCGCAAATGTTTTGCAGATGAATTCAGCGAGATTTATGTTTATAATCTGCGCGGCAACCAACGTACTCAAGGCGAAATGTCTCGTCGTGAAGGCGGCAAAATTTTCGGCAGCGGCTCACGTGCGCCCATTGCCATTACGATTCTTGTTAAAAATCCTGCGCATGTTGGCGACGCTAAGATTTACTATCACGACATAGGCAACTATCTGACACGCGAACAAAAGCTTGACATCATCAATCGCACGCCAAACGTACTCGACGAATCTTTTGCGACGATTATCCCCAACGACAAGGGCGACTGGATTAATCAGCGCGGAAATATCTTTGAAACCTTCATTCCGTTGCACGAAGTGAAAAATCCCATATATGGGAATTTTTACTTGACACGTTCAAACGGGCTAAAAACTAATCGCGACGCATGGATTTACAACTTTTCGTGGGAAAATTTGGTTCAAAACGTCCGAACGACGATTGATTACTATAATTCGCACTCTCCGACCGAAATTGACCCGAAAAAAATCACTTGGACGCGTTCGACCGTTCAAAATAAAAATCGCGGACGCGAAATCGAATTTAACGCCGCAAAAATTGTTGAGGCAATGTATCGTCCTTTCTGCAAGGCAAATCTTTACTACGATAAATATTTGAACGAAATGACTTATCAAATGCCGAAATTTTTCCCGACGGGGCGCGAAGACAATCTTTTAATCTGTGTAAGCGGAATTGGCGGCGACAAGGATTTATCAGTCTTCATAACGGACAAAATTATCGACGTGAACGCTTTAGACGCCGGCACGCAATGTTATCCGCTGTATTATTACGAGCAATCGGTGCAGGGCACGTTGGGTAAAGATTTTGGCAGTGACACGGAGCGACAATACGGAATCAGCGATTTTATTTTGACGCAGGCGCAATTTTTATACAGCGCGAACGTGAGCAAGGAAGATATATTCTATTACGTGTACGGCTTCCTGCATTTGCGGAGTTATCGTGAACGTTTTGCCAACGAGCTGAAGAAATCGTTGCCGCGAATCATTTTGGTCGACGACGTGAAGAAATTTTGGCAGTTGAGCCGCGCAGGTCGAGATTTAGCCGAAATTCATTTGAATTACGAATCACAACCGCCCGCGCAGGTTGAAGTTATCGGTGACGGCGATTATCGCGTGGAAAAGATGAAACTTTCCAAAGATAAGACGACGCTGACTTACAACGAGCACATCACGATAAAAAATATCCCGCCGCGCAGTTTCGAGTACGTTGTCAATGGGCGCAGTCCGTTGGAGTGGATAATCGACCGCTATCAGATAAAAATTGACAAAGCGAGCGGAATAATCAACGACCCGAACGATTGGGCGACCGAACACAACAATCCGCGCTACATTTTGGACTTGATATTGAGTTCGATAACCGTGAGCTTGAAAACTCTGGACATCGTGGAAAATTTGCCCGACGTGGAGTTTTGAACGCTTGCAAAAGTTTTTTGGACAGTTTATAATACGCGTACACGATCTTGCTAGGTTTCTTTCACCGTTATCACAAAAGCAAAAACCCCCGAGCATGTCTGCTGGATACAGACTCTCGGGGGTTGCGCTATCTAAGCGCAAGTTGTTCGTGCTCAATCGTTATCCTCGAAGATTTTTTTGAGCACGTCGTAGATGAAACGCCCAATGACGCTTTCCATGACTCTTTTTACGATCTCTCTAACGCATTTTTTGGTGCGCTTGCCAGATTTTTTCACCGTTATCACCACCTTCCTTGATCAGCAAGATCGGTGTCGGATAACGACAGGTGAATTTTACAACGGAGCGATAAGAATTTCGACAGTGTAAGATGGATTGTGTAATAAGGAAAGCACAATCCATTTTTTGATATGG
>CAMUZG010000001.1 GCA_947165145.1 uncultured Selenomonadales bacterium | reverse complement strand
ATCAGAAAAACTGAATGTGCATTATGGTGTAATCTTTGTATTATACCTAACCTCAATTCATTTCGACTGAATTTAGGTTACTACTTTACAAGAACAATGTCAGCAAAAAGCGCGATTCATCCCGCCGCTCGGCGGGGGAATTCTCGCACTTTTAGGTTAAAAATTTTGTCCGAAAAAAAATCTCCCGTGACAACTGCGCGGGAGTCTTTTTGTTTGTCGTAATGAGTGCCGTCACGTTGCTGGCGACTTTGTGCCAGAAATCTTGTCGAGAAATTTTTTTATCGGCGCAATGTTCGTCAGCTCCATGTAACCGAACAAACCTTGCGGGCGATAGAACATCATCAAAATCAGTGCCAACGCGTAGATTATCATGCGAACTTCGGGGAATGACGCCAACGCCGCCGAAATGAACGTCACGACGAACGCGCCCGCGATTGAGCCGGTGATTGAGCCGAGTCCGCCCATAACGACCATTATCAGATAATTGAACGACGCCATGAACGTGAACGACATCGGGCTTATCAAATAGAATTGGTGCGCGAACAGACCGCCCGCAACGCCCGCCAACGCTGCTCCCAACGTGAACGCCATGACTTTGTATTTCGTTGTGTTGACGCCCATTGCTTCCGCCGCAATTTCGTTTTCGCGAATGGCAATGCAAGCGCGTCCGTGCGACGAGTTCACGAAATTTTTTATGAAGAACAGCGTCACGAGCATTGTCAGGAAAACCCAAGTGAAGTTCGTCAAATGCGGAATACCTTTGAAGCCAGCCGCACCGCCGACGTAATCAATGTTCATGATAACAATTCGGATTATTTCGCCGAGACCGAGCGTTGCAATCGCCAGATAGTCGCCGCGCAGTCGCAATGTCGGCAAACCGATTAAAAAGCCTAAAAATCCTGCGGCAATCGCACCGAGAATCAAAGCGACAATCAGCGGCAAACCGAATTTAACCGTGGCAACAACGCCGACGTAAGCACCGACCGCCATAAAGCCCGCGTGTCCCAGCGAAAATTGTCCCGTGTAGCCGTTAATCAGATTGAGGCTTGCCGACAGGATTATGTTGACGCAAATTAAAATTATGTTCAGCTCCCAGAACGAGCCGATGATTTTCGTGCTGATCATCAACTGCAACACGCCGTAAAGCACGAGCCCGAAGACCAGCATTACCAAATCTCTTTTCCTTGCCGAGTTCATATCGTCACACCTTTTCGTTCGTGTTCTTGCCGAAGAGACCGCCCGGTTTAATCAACAGCACCAAAATCAAAATTGCGAAAGCAGCCGCGTCACGGAATGTTGACGATAAAAATCCCGCAACGAGAGCTTCAACGACGCCCAAAACTATTCCGCCGACAACTGCGCCGGGTAAAATGCCGATACCGCCGAGAACTGCCGCAACGAACGCTTTCAAGCCAGGCATGATTCCCATAAGCGGATCAATTGTGTTGTAATAAATGCCGACGAGAACGCCTGCCGCTGCCGCCAACGCTGAACCAATGCAAAACGTCATTGAAATAACTTTATCGGAGTCAATGCCCATGAGTTGCGCAGTTTCCGTGTCAAAGCTCGCCGCACGCATTGCCTTGCCGAGTTTCGTTTTCTGCACGATGTAAGTCAGCAGAGCCATTAAAATAATCGTTATGGTGAAGATAAGTAGCTGTTGACCGTTGATGATGAAGCCGCCGACGTTAAAAGCGAAGTTCAGCGACGTTTCGGGAAAAGTTCGCGGTGTCGGCGTCACGAAATACATGCTCGCATACTCCAAAAAGAACGATACACCGATTGCCGTTATCAGCAGAGAAATTCTCGGCGCATGTCTCAGCGGTTTGTAAGCGATTCTCTCGACCAACATTCCCAAAACAGCAGTCAACGCCATTGAAATCAACAGTGCGGGTAAAATCGACATGTGACCTATCGTCACCGCCGCGAAGCCGATATACGCGCCGACCATGTAAACGTCGCCGTGTGCGAAGTTTATCAATTTTATGATGCCGTAAATCATTGTGTAGCCGAGAGCAATCAACGCGTATATGCTGCCGAGACTCACGCCGTTTATCAACTGCTGAACGAGTTGATGAACAAAATCCATAAAAAAACCTCCTCGATAAGTTTTGAAGAGAATTTTAACTTTTTGCGGCGACATTGTCACGCGTTATTTTTTTAGCTTTCAGCTGTCAGCTTTTAGGTTTTAGGATTTTGATTCCAAATTAAGCTTAAGTCGCGGGGAATTTCCGCCGATAAATTCTTTACCGACTGAAAAACGGGAAGGAGGATATTTTTGGTCGAGCACGGCGTGACAATTCCGTCACCGTTATCTTTGAAAAGTTAATATCGCTGACACGGAGGATATAACATGCTTTTCTACAAATTTCAGATAACATGCGACTTGAAAGACGAAAATTCTTGTTTAAATTTAAACGAGACGCGGCGAAACTTCCGTATGCAACTGAACGACTTGAGCGCGGCATTGAGCGAAGGAATCGACGGCGAACGCGTCAAAGTCCTGATTCATCACGCCAAAAATAAAATACTTCAAATGCTCGTTGCCGTTGACGGCTTCGGAGAACTTACAACAACAAAACTGACCGTTCTTTTGCGAAAATTTTTCTCAGAGCATGACGAATTCGGTATCAACGACATTCACGTCAAAGATTTGGTCGAAATCACCGCCACAAAGTTCAGCAAAATCTTCGACAAGGCAAACAGCTCCGATAATTTCAACTTCGACTACTACCAAATAAATCAAGATCTCGGTCTCGACTGCTTGGATAATCGAACTTTTAAGCTTCACGAGATAATTTGTCCTGCAAAACGCTTGTCTTTCGCAACAGCAATGAACGAAGCCAAAGGTTTGCTTGCCGACCAAACTTTCAGCGAAGAATTTAAACGAATTTACGCAAAAGAAAACGCTCGTCACTTCTACGGTCAACCTGTTCATTACAAAATCGTCGCAGGCAACACAAATGCCGCAATTATGCTGTCAAATCTGCTTGTCGCCACACTTTACACAAATAAACGCCTTATCAGCCGCAGAATCAACATAATCACCAATATCACCGAAAATTGCTACGATGAAATCGATTTCGAGAAAATTTTGGATAACGCGGCGGGCGGAACCGTAATTATCGACTTGAGCGGCGAACGTGTCAAAAGCGGACCCTTCGCTCACGCTTACGAAGAGGTTATTGAGTTCATCGCGACGGTTATTCGGCGTTACAGTCGCAATACACTCTGCATTTTCGTCGAAACTATCGATAAGCCCGGTTTTGCACCGCAATTAATCTCCCAACTGCAAGATGATCTGCATATAATCGAACTTCAAGAAGGCTCAGGCAATCGCGATGCGGCTTTGGCTTACCTTAAAGACTTGATGGAGGAAGATAAGACCGCAATTTATACCGAAGACGAACTTTTGGAGGCTATGGGCGATAAACTCACCTTCAGCGCGTCAGAAATCTTAACCGTTCGCGAAAAACTCTTCAGCAGCGCACTAAAAAATAAAACTTATCCCGCTTATCGCGAAGTTGATCGCCTTACAATCGAAAATTCAGCCGAAGAAAACGACGCTTACACCAATTTTCAAGAAATGATTGGTTTAATCGAACAAAAAGCTTTGATTGAACAGATTATTGCCGCTCATCGCGTTCAAAAAATGCGTTTAGACATGAATCTTGACCGTCAAAAGGCTGCTTTGCATATGTGTTTCACGGGAAATCCAGGTTCTGCCAAAACAACCGTCGCCAGACTCTTCGCGCAAATTCTCGCACGTGACGGAGTACTAAAAAGCGGTCGTTTCGTCGAATGTGGTCGTGCAGACCTTGTTGCAAGGTTCGTTGGTTGGACTGCAAAGGCTGTTCGCACGAAATTTCGCGAAGCTCGCGGTGGTGTGCTCTTTATTGACGAAGCTTACAGTTTATCCGACGGTTCTCATGCAACTTTCGGCGACGAAGCGATCAATACTATCGTTCAGGAGATGGAAAACAATCGCGACGACGTTATCGTCATTTTTGCGGGCTATCCGGACAAAATGAAGGATTTTCTCGACCGAAACGAAGGTTTGCGCAGTAGAATTGCTTTTCACGTCGATTTTCCCGATTATACGCCCGACGAACTCACTGAAATCTTCAAACTCATGGCAAAAAGACGCGGTTACGAAATTTCCCCCGAAGTCGCCAAACATTGCAGAAAAATCTTCGCTCGTGTCGCCAAACGTAAAAATTTCGGCAACGGTCGTTTTGTCCGCAATCTTCTTGAACAAGCGTGGCTCCGTCAATCTCAACGCATTGTCAACGAACATTCTGACGGCTCAGTCACCAAAAATGAACTAACTCGTTTCACTGTCGAAGATTTTGACGTTAATGTTGAAAAAACTTGCGTTGATGAGCGTCAACTCGGTTTCACCAGATAAATTTTTTCATCAAAACCAAAAAAAAGTCCCCTGCGCTTTGCAGAGGGATTTTTTTTATTGCAATCCTTTTCGTTTGAAAAATTCGCCGTTGTGTTGTAAAATTTTCGCAAGGAGTTGATTAAAATGATTGAAATGCAAACTTTGAACCAAGAAAACATTGACGCGAACAAATTGATAAACTTCGCGCCCGCCGAACTGAAACTTTTTAAGGACGAACTCGATAAACAGCTCGAAGAAGGCAACGGTATCGACATTCTTAAGGCAATTCGCAACGCTCGCTATTGGGCTGAAATCGACCGCCGAATCGAAGACGTCAATGCAGGAAGAAATATTGTCACGTTCACTGCAGAAGAATGGGAGAAATTTGTAAATGAACAAAACATTTCATGATCGCGGATTTTCCGATTACGTTTATTGGGCGAATCAAGACCGTAAAACATTTAATCGAATCAATCGTCTTTTGCAGAGCATTGAACGCGACGGAGTAATGAACGGCATTGGCAAACCTGAAAAACTTATCAACAGAAAAGGTTACAGCCGCAGAATCGATGATAAAAATCTCTTAATTTACGACATTGAAGACGAAACATTAGTTATAATCGCTTGCAAAGGTCATTACGACTAAAAATATCGCATTTCATAGCGAAAAAAATCCCGTCGAACAGCTCGGCGGGTTTTTTCAACGAAAACTTTGATATGGTTCTTAAAGACAGTAACTGAAGCCGTAATCCGCTACGGTGTAAGCGAAGTGCTCGACTGGTTACGTAACAAGCGTCGGTGATCGAAATGCCAAATCGCGTCTGAACAGGCGCATCCCCCAAAAGGTTTTTCCGGAACCTAATGGGGGTTTTTTTTTGCGCCGTGAGCTTCTGTGGAACTACATGATTTTCACTTGGTTTGCATGCACGTTATAAATCACGCCGAATACTTTTGCAAGCTAAAAATATCGTACTTCGTCGCGCAAAAAGCCCAGTTCGTAGATTTGCGGCAAAAGTTTCGTCGACAACTCCGATAAATCAATCGTCGCGCCTAATGACATACGGATTTGATACCAGCCCGCGTCCCAATCTGAAATTTTCCAACGCCGAACGTCCAATCTGTTCAATTCAGCGTAAAATCGCTTGTAAATCGCTCGTCCAGCGTTCAATATCGAATTTGCCGCCGTAGACAACTCGTCGCGGTGTTTTTTTATCCACATTGCCGCAAATCTGTCTTCGTGTGCCATTGCAATTCGCATTCTCATTTCGGGAGACGAACATTCCCAATTTTCCAGCTCCGATAACTCGAACGGATAGAAATTGTTCGGTATTTGATAAATTTCTCCTTCGTACTCGACATTTCGCAACGAAACTGTCTGATTTGACGGCGCGAACAGGCTCCATATCACCGCATCGCAGATAAATTCTCGCGAAAGTTCACAAGTCGGCTGCATAAATTGATCTCGGTCGTTCAACCACGTTGCTTTCGGCAATCGGCGAACCATGTGAACTATCATTGCTTGTTCAAAGTTCTCTGGCGTTATTGAAAATGCTCCTGGATTTATATACGGTGCAGACAATAACGTTGTGAAGTTTTGATGTGAAAAATCACTTGCAACACACATAAATGACGCCAAAAAATTTTCTGCGACTGTATCAGCACGAATAATTTTATTTTCTGTAGAAATATTCAATGCGCTAGACATTGGAGGGAATTTTTTTACTCTATCAGGGCGTTCAATCCACTTATTTAAAACTTCATCGCCACAAGAAGGACGTAAAATTTTTTTGGCAACCTTTTCAACAGACGAATCATAAACATCAAGCAAAATTTCTTGAGTTTCAATCGGAATTTGTTCGCCGAGGTTCCAAATTAAAAATCCGACTGGAAATTTGCCATTGCAACCGTCAAAGTTCTGTGAATTGAATACAAAGCCGCGTTCAAACTTGTACTTGAAAATTTTATCGCGAAAATTTTTATCATGTCTTGTTCTTATGTATCTTAGAGACGAAAACATTCCGAGCCAAGCTGTTCGACCAGAAAATTCACGGCTTATTCGATATAAAAATTGAATATACAATTCACGAGTTGATTCTCTAAAATTTTCATCAATCATTTGCATTTTAATTGCCGTATCTGAAATGCCGCCTCTGAAATTTTTCTTTTGAAAGTCATTTGCGGTTGCGTATGGCGGATTTATGAAGATAATCCATTTGATTTTCGGGTTCGCGAGGTCGCCGCGCAGATTTTTTGGCAATTTATCGGCATTGTCGTTGAGATAATCGTATTGAAAAACCGTTGCGTCGCTGAAAGCGTGCTTGCAATAGTCGGCGTCGTCGGGCAACAGCGTCGAAATGTAGCAAAATTTGAGCGCGTCGGCAGGCAAATCGTATTCGAGATTGCCGGTACCAGCAGCCATGTC
The DNA here is from genome assembly GCA_947165145.1 of uncultured Selenomonadales bacterium. Classification (GTDB taxonomy): domain Bacteria; phylum Bacillota; class Negativicutes; order Selenomonadales; family Selenomonadaceae; genus Quinella. Next base: position 114,335 of record CAMUZG010000001.1, on the reverse strand, counting down.
CCAAAGCCGAAAATTTCCGTCAAGCCACCAATCACCGACGGTTCGGCGCAGATAATCGATAGCTTTGTCGGCAAAATTGAGCGGAGTGTAGAATTCACCTGTTCGACGGCGCAACGGAGTTTCGGTTAAGCGGTCCATTTTCTGACGAATGGCAATAATTTCGCGTGCGGACGTGATTTTCTCGTAACGGCTCCAAAAATACTTGTAATCGTCGGGATTGATAAGTTTTTCTTTGATTTCGCCGCTGTTCATGCGAAAAATAACGCTGTTATCATCGACGAGCGAAGATTTTCCCTGCTCAATGTCGGTTATGAAGTATTCGGACGGTTTATGACCGTTTTCGACAGCTTCACCGAAAAAACTTTGCCAATACAGGAAGATTTGGTAGAAATTTTGCTCGGTGATTTGTTTTTTGAGATTGAAGAGCGACGATTGACGTTTGCGAGTGTTATTGATGAGCGTAGAGAAATCAATTTCGGATTCGATTTGCGAGAAGTCATAAACGCGTGCTTGAGCGACAATTTTTGAGTTTTCGAGAGCTTTAACGAGTTTCGGACAAGGCGAACTGGGTTTTCTGTCCCAATCGTAGCTATGATTTTCGTAAAAATCGGCAAAAACATCGGTCGGGAAGAAAACGGCGTTGAATTTGGTAACGACGCAGATATTTTGGCTTAGAACGCGTTCATCGTTGCCGAATTTTAATCTGTGAATGTAGTAGAGAGCCTGAGCGACACATTTCGCGCGAGATTGCAGAGAATTTTTGATTGGAGCGTCGAATTTGAACTCGAAAAGTATTTCTTCGGTGTAAAGGTCGATAAATTTTTTCGTGGATAGTTTGAGCTTGAAAAATTTGGCGAAGGAATGCTTAACTTCCTCTTCGGTCTCGGTTTCGGATAAAATTTGGAATAAATGTTTCATGATTGCACCTCCGAGGCGATTATATCAAAAAAAATCGGTTTGAAATGCGTTTTGAGCGTGCAAAATTAAAATTACGATATATCATAATTTTAACTGAGTAAAAATGGCGTGATGACGGGGATTTTCGGCACAAAAAAAATACCACGATTTTTTTCGGGGATTTTTAATGTCAAAGTGAAAATTCCACATACATGGAATTTTTACAGATTGTACCGTTCAATCTCCATGACTTCGACGTTAGCGGCGTTAATCTTGATCAACCAATAAATATCGTCGCTATCAGAGTTGTAAGCATACTCGACGGAGAAAAATTCCAAGTTGCCGTCAGCGTCGAGTTCGGCATTGCAAATTTCGCTGTCAAGTTCATCAAAAATTTTGTCGGCAACGTCATCGTCGTATTCAAAGATTGAAACGTCCTCAAAAATCACGGCGATTAAACCGTTCTTAGGCGTCGTTTTGTCGTACCACTCTTGCATCCAAAAGCAAAAATCTATTTTCATCGTGAGAGTTTTATTTTCGGCGTCGAAGTCGATTTTCTCAATGCTACTGTCATGCAGATAATATTGCCTTCTGAAGTCTTGCAGAGTCATTTAATCATCTCCGTTTTTTGGGAATGATATGGCGGCTTTACGTAGAATTTATGCCGTGACTTTGATTGTCGACAAGGTTAAATCGCTTGCTCCGACGACGTGATTGCCCGAAAATTTTTGTCGACGGATAATCTCGACGGATTCGGCGGAAATTTTTTCACCAGGTATCAACAGCGGTATGCCCGGCGGATAAAAAGTGATTTCTTCCGCGCAGATTCGACCGATTGCCGAGTTCAAATCGACTGATTCGACCGATGAGTAAAAAGTTTCGCGTGGGCTTAACGTTGCGGGAATAATTTCGTGCGACATAGGCGGCGACAAGAATTTTTTCGGCGAACGGTGCGGCAAATTCTTCAGAGCGTCGACAAGTGCGGCGATTGTTCCCGCGTCGTCGGCAAATGTTATCAAGAACAGCAAATTTGACATGTCAGACAGTTCGCATTGAATTCTAAGTTCGTTTCGCAAGATTTTTTCGGCTTCGTGACCAGTTAGACCCAATCCGTTGACGTTGACAGTAACTTTTGTTGTGTCGAGAGAAAAATTTTCCACGAAATCGAAAGTTTGAAGTCCGCGCAGATTTTTTATTGAGGCTCGCAGATTTTTCGACAGATTGACCGCCGATTGAATTAATTCTGTGCCGTGAAGTTCCATTTGCAAGCGTGCGATGTCCAAAGACGCCAAAAGCAGCTGATTTGGGCTTGTTGTCTGCAAAAAACTTGCCGCCCGTTTGACACGTTCAATGTCGACGGAATTTTTTTTGAGCATGAGCATTGAAGATTGGGTTAATGAGCCGAGAATTTTGTGAGTCGACTGTGCCGCGACGTCTGCGCCCGAATTCATAGCTGAAATTGGTAATTCGTCGGAAAATTGCAGATGTGGACCGTGAGCTTCGTCGATAAGCAATAAAATGTTGGCTGAGTGGACGATTCGAGAAATTTTTTCTATATCAGCCGCGATACCGTAATAATTTGGCGAAACGAGCAATAAAGCTTTTGCGGACGGAAATTTTTTAATTGCGCGTTCGACGGTCTCGACAGTGACGTTCAGCGGCAAATTCAGCGTGTTATCGAATTCGACGGGCAAAAAAATTGGAATTGCGCCCGACAAAATTAATCCTGCGATGACTGAGCGATGAGCGTTGCGTGGAATCATCACCAAGTCGTTAGGCTTGAGCGTGCCGAAAATCATTGCCTGAACTGCGGAAGTTGTGCCGTTGACCATGAAAATACATTCGTCGGCGTTCCAGAGTTTTGCCGCGAGTTTTTGAGCGTCGCGAATACAGGCGTGCGGTGCGTGCAGGTCGTCGAGTTCGTCCATTAACGATACTTCCTGCCGAAAACCTTCAGTTGTCAGCAGTTCGCGTAAAAGTTCGTGTGCGCCTCGTCCGTGCTTATGACCAGGCGTGTGAAATGGTGTGACAGCGTCTGCCGAATATTTTTTCATTGCCTCGACGATTGGGGCAAAAATTTTTTCCATAACAAAATCTCCTTATCGCGATATTTTTTTATCGGATTGTATCATATTTGACTGCCGAACGGAATTTTTGGGTGATACGCCGAAAGTGGCGTCATTACGCCATTTGTCCGCAAATTTATCAAAAGACGAGTTGTTCTTAAAGATGGCGTCACGAAAGGCTTGACAAGCATTTTTGGCGGTGATAATATTACGCCGCTTTTATCAGGCATGAAAATTTTGGAAGGAGGTGGGCGCATGCCAACCATAAATCAGTTAGTGAGAAAAGGTCGTCAAAGTCAAGAAGAAAAATCGACGGCTCCGGCTCTGAAAGAGTGCCCGCAGAAACGCGGTGTTTGCACTCGCGTTTACACGACGACGCCCAAGAAACCGAACTCGGCTCTTCGTAAGGTTGCGCGTGTCCGCTTGACCAACGCTATCGAAGTCACTGCATATATCCCCGGTATCGGGCACAATCTGCAGGAACACAGCGTTGTTCTGATTCGCGGCGGGCGTGTCAAAGATTTGCCGGGTGTTCGCTACCATATCATTCGCGGCTCCCTCGATACCGCCGGCGTGCAAGATCGCAAGCAAGCGCGTTCCAAATACGGCGCAAAGAAAGCCAAAGCTAAGAAAAAATAATTAGGAATTAGGAATGCGGAATTTGAAATTACTTGAGGCGTTCTCAATTCCTAATTCCCAATTCCAAATTCCTAATTGTTAAAAGGAGGAGCAGCAATGCCAAGAAAAGGTTCTGTGCCTAAACGCGACGTTCTGCCGGATCCTGTCTATCATTCAAAGACGGTTGCAAAGTTCATAAATAAAGTCATGCTGTCGGGCAAAAAAAGTGTTGCTCAGCGCGTGGTGTATGACGCATTTGAAACCATCCGTGAAAAGACCGGTAAAGATCCGTTGGAAATTTTCGAGACGGCACTGAAAAATGTTATGCCGGTGCTTGAAGTCCGTGCCCGCCGCGTCGGTGGTGCTAACTATCAAGTTCCTGTCGAAGTCCGCCCCGATCGTCGTCAAACGCTCGGCATTCGTTGGTTAGTCAATTATGCCAGATTGCGCGGCGAAAAGACAATGGACGCTAGACTTTCTGCGGAACTCATGGACGCCGCCAACAACACCGGTGCATCAATCAAAAAGAAAGAAGACACCCACAAGATGGCAGAAGCCAACAAGGCTTTCGCACACTATCGCTGGTAAGGAGCGAGTTTCGTGCCTAGAGAGTTTTCACTGGAAAAAACTCGCAACATCGGTATCATGGCGCACATCGACGCCGGCAAGACGACTACCACCGAGCGGATTTTGTTTTATACGGGTGTCAATCACAAGCTCGGCGAAGTCCACGAAGGCGCGGCAACCATGGACTGGATGAAACAAGAGCAGGAACGCGGTATAACAATCACGTCCGCCGCAACAACCTGCCACTGGAAAAATCATCGAATCAACATCATCGACACGCCCGGTCACGTCGATTTCACGGTCGAGGTCGAACGTTCTTTGAGAGTTTTGGATGGCGCACTTGCAATCTTAACCGCCCGCGGTGGCGTCGAGCCTCAAACGGAAACGGTTTGGAGACAAGCAGAGCGTTACAACGTCCCGCGCATGGCTTACGTTAACAAAATGGACACAACTGGCGCAGATTTCTACCACGTTATTCAAATGATGCGCGATAGACTTCACACAAACGCCGTTGCGATTCAGTTGCCAATCGGTGCGGAAGACACCTTCCAAGGTATCGTTGACCTCGTCAAAATGGAAGCAATCGTTTATGATGACGACCTCGGCAAAGTTTCAAAGGAAGTCGCAATCCCCGACGATATGGTTGACATGGTCGAAGATTATCGCGACAAACTTTTGGAGGCGTGCGCCGAACTTGACGACGACTTCATGGAAAAATATCTCGGTGGCGAAGAAGTCACCGTCGACGAAGTCAAAGCCGTCATTCGCAGAGCAACAATCGATTGCAAAATGACGCCCGTCACCTGCGGCACATCTTATCGCAATCGCGGCGTTCAACCGTTGCTAGATGCGATTGTTGACTACATGCCCGCACCGACCGACATCAAAGCTATTGAAGGCGTCACACCCGACGGCAACGCAGATTCACGCCCCTCAAGCGACGACGAACCTTTCGCCGCGTTGGCGTTCAAGATTATGACGGATCCTTTCGTCGGCAAGCTCGCATTCGTCAGAGTTTATAGCGGCGTTCTCAAAAGCGGTAGTTACGTCTACAATTCGACCAAAGGACGCAAGGAACGTATCGGGCGAATTCTCCAAATGCACGCCAATAACCGCAAGGAGATTGAATATCTCTACAGCGGCGACATTGCGGCGGTTGTCGGCTTGAAGGACACTACGACTGGCGACACTCTCTGCGACGAGTCTCATCCGATTATCCTGGAGTCAATGGAATTTCCCGACCCCGTCATCAGCGTTGCCGTGGAACCTGCGACGAAGAACGATCAAGACAAAATGGGTATCGCGTTGCAGAAACTTGCCGAGGAAGATCCGACCTTCAAAGTCCGCACCGACGCCGAGACAGGTCAAGTCATTATCAGCGGCATGGGCGAACTTCATTTGCAGATTATCGTTGACCGCATGCTTGACGAATTCAAAGTCGATTGCAAAGTCGGCGAACCGCAAGTTGCTTACCGCGAGACGATTCGCAAGACGCAGAAGGCTGAAGGTAAATTCGTTCGTCAATCGGGCGGTCACGGGCAATACGGTCATTGTTGGCTGGAAATTTCCCCCAACGAGACCGGCGCGGGCTTCTCGTTCGAGAGCAAGATTGTCGGCGGCGTCATTCCGAAAGAGTACATCAATCCTATCGAGGCGGGCGTTCGTCAAGCAATGGAAAATGGCGTACTTGCAGGCTTCCCGCTCGTCGACATCAAAGCAACCGTTTACGACGGCAGTTTCCACGAAGTCGACTCCAGCGAGGCGGCGTTCAAGATTGCAGGTTCTATTGCCTTCAAAGCGGCGGCTGAAAAAGCTAATCCCGTTCTGCTTGAGCCTTACGTCAAAGTCGAAGTCACTGTCCCCGAAGATTACATGGGCGACGTTATCGGCGACTTGAATTCACGACGCGGGAAGATTGACGGCATGGAACCGCGCAACAATTTGCAAATCATTCACGCGTTTGTGCCGCTCAGTGAGATGTTCGGCTATTCGACAGACCTGCGCTCAAAAACTCAAGGGCGTGGTACTTACTCAATGGAAGTTGCTTACTACGACGAAGTTCCGAAAAATATTTCGGAAGCGATTGTTGCGAGATACAAAGGAGAGGCAACGTGACGTTGCATCCAACGGTCGCGCCGCAATGTTGCGACCAATCTAGCATTATCACCGCGTTCATACGAAAGCCATTCGGCTTTCTAGCTACATGATTTTTATCCGTTAAGCAGTGCACATTACGCATTGCGCATTAAAAAGGAGTGCTTAATTAATGGCAAAGCAAAAGTTTGACCGCAGCAAACCCCACGTTAACATCGGTACCATCGGTCACATCGACCACGGCAAGACGACCTTGACGGCAGCTATCACCAAAGTTTTGGCAGAAAAAGGTTTCGCCAAATACGAGAGCTACGAGAACATCGATAAGGCTCCTGAAGAACGCGAACGCGGTATCACGATTAATACCGCTCACGTCGAATACGAGACCGAAAAACGTCACTATGCTCACGTCGACTGCCCCGGTCACGCTGACTACATCAAAAACATGATCACCGGCGCGGCACAAATGGACGGCGCAATTCTCGTTGTTGCGGCTTCCGATGGTCCCATGCCCCAGACTCGTGAGCACATCTTGCTTGCTCGTCAGGTCGGCGTTCCCGCAATCGTTGTCTTCCTCAACAAAGTTGACCAAGTCGACGACGAAGAACTCCTTGAGCTCGTCGAAATGGAAGTTCGCGAACTCCTCAGCAAATACGAATTCCCTGGCGACGACATTCCCGTTATCGCTGGCTCGGCTCTCCTTGCTCTCGAAGGCAATGAAGAACAAAAAGCCAATATCCTCAAGCTCCTCGACGCTGTCGACGAATACATTCCGACGCCCGAACGCGACAAGGATAAACCGTTCCTTATGCCGGTTGAAGACGTCTTCACGATTACTGGTCGCGGCACCGTCGCTACTGGTCGTGTCGAACGCGGCGAATTGAAACTCAATGACCCCGTCGAAATCGTTGGTCTTCGCGACGAGCCTCGCAAATCCGTTGCAACGGGTATCGAAATGTTCCGCAAGCTCCTCGACAGCGCGGTTGCCGGCGATAACGTCGGTGTCCTTCTGCGCGGCGTTGACCGTAAAGAAATCGAACGCGGTCAAGTTATTGCGAAACCTGGCACGATTCATCCGCACACGAAGTTCAAAGCTCAAGTCTACGTCCTGACCAAAGACGAAGGCGGTCGTCATACTCCGTTCTTCGCAAACTATCGCCCGCAATTCTACTTCCGCACAACCGACGTTACGGGTGTTGTCAGCGACTTGAAAGACACCAACGGCAACGCGGCTGAAATGTGCATGCCCGGCGACCACATTGAAATGACGGTCGAACTCATCACCCCGATCGCGATTGAAAAAGGCTTGCTCTTCGCTATCCGCGAAGGCGGTCATACGGTCGGTTCGGGTCGTGTTATCGATATTCTCGAAGCGTAATTTCAATTAGGAATTAGGAGTTAGGAATGTGGAATTACAATTCCTAATTTCAAATTCCAAATTCCTAATTCTCCAAATCGGTGAGGCGGTCGGTAGTCAGCCCAAAAACTGATTGCCGGCCGTCGTTGCTGATATGAGCAAAGCGGAGACAACGACATGAGAAAAATTTTTTTTGCGCTGATGACGGTCGCTTGCCTTGTGACGAGTTCGGTAGCCGCGCAGGACGTTTGGATTTCTTCGGGCGGCAACGGCACTGAATGGTACATCGTCGACGAAACGATTGCTGGCGACGCTAACGGAAAATTTCGTTGGACGAACGCTTTGACCAAACTCGTTGCGGCAGACGGCAGTTTTATCGGCGTGGAATGGAAATTTACTCAAGTCAACCCCGAAGGCGGACGTTTGGCGAATTGGGTTTACTCAACGGTTTGGGATAATGCGCCCAATCCCGAAGCTGAAGTTTTGCCAGGCACTAACGCTGAAAAAATTTTGCTCTTCTGCCTGAACCGCTTGGGAATTTAAAAAGAACTTAAAAATTTTTCTTGAAACGAACGGCAACGCTTGATATAATTTTTGCCGTTAATTTGAAGGTGCTTTGACACGGCAGATGGCTAGGCGTGGAATTTCCGCTACGTCGAGGGAACTGCTGCGGAGGCAACGTGATGAAAGTCACCGCGCCTTACGAGAGCTTTGACTCTCAAAAAGGAGGAATTGTTTTGGCAAAGCAACAAAAGATTCGTATTCGCCTCAAGGCCTACGATCACAAATCGTTAGACCAGAGTGCCGCCAAGATTGTGGAGACCGCTAAGAAAACCGGCGCGGCAGTTTCGGGACCTATTCCCCTGCCGACGGAGAAAAACATCTACACAATCCTGCGCTCGCCTCATGTCAACAAGGATTCGCGTGAACAATTCGAAATGCGCACGCACAAACGACTAATTGACATCCTGCAACCGACGCACAAGACTGTTGACGCGCTCATGCGTTTGGATTTGCCCGCCGGTGTTGACATCGAGATCAAAGTCTGAGGAGGTGGACACATTGGCGAAAGCACTTTTAGGCATTAAACTCGGCATGACGCAGATTTTCACCGAGGAAGGCAAAGTAATCCCCGTCACGGTCGTCGAGACTGGCAAAAACGTCGTCATTCGTAACAAGACTGTCGACACTGACGGATACTGCGCGGTTCAAATCGGCTTCGGCGACGTTAAAGAAAACAAAGTTAACAAGCCCGACGCTGGTCAATTCAAGAAAGCTGAAGTAAAGCCCGTCAAATTCATTCGTGAACTGCGTCTTGCGGCGGAGTCCGAATACAAAATCGGCGACGTTATCGGCGTTGACATCTTCGCAGCTGGCGAACTCGTTGACGTTATCGGCACGTCGAAGGGCAAAGGCTTTGCGGGCTCAATCAAACGTCACAACTTCGCGCGTGGTCCCATGGGTCACGGTTCCAAATCTCATCGCGAGCCTGGTTCAACTGGTGCAATGCTTTCGGGTCCCGGCGGTCGCGTCATCAAAGGCAAAAGACTTCCTGGACGCATGGGCGGCACTCGCACGACGGTTCAGCGTTTGACGGTTGTCAAAGTCGACGCGGATAGAAATTTGCTCCTCATCAAAGGCGCGATTCCTGGTCCCAACAAAGGTCTCGTCGTCGTTCGCGAAACCGTCAAGCCTACTCGCAAGCACAAAAAATAATCGAAAGGAGGATTTTAGATGCCAACTGTAGCAGTTTACGATATGACCAACAAAAAAGTCGGCGACCTTGAGCTCAGCGAAGACATCTTCGGCGTTGAGATTAACGAAGGTCTCGTTCATCAAGCTGTTGTCATGCAAATGGCTTCGTGGAGACTCGGCACCCATTCGACTAAAACTCGCGGCGATGTTCGCGGCGGCGGCAAAAAACCTTGGCGGCAAAAAGGCACCGGTCGTGCCCGCGCAGGTTCTCGCAGAAGTCCGTTGTGGCGTGGCGGCGGAACAATCTTCGGACCGCACCCCCGCGATTATTCCTTCAGCATGCCCCGCAAACAGCGTCGTCTTGCTTTGAAATGCGTACTCACCGACAAGCTCAACGAAGGCAATCTGATTGTTTTGGATACGCTCAATTTCGATGAGCCGAAGACGAAAAAATTTGTCGAGCTCCAAAAGAATTTCGGCGTTGACGAGTGCAAATCACTGTTCATCACCAGCGAGCTTATCGACAACGTGACGCGCTCATCACGCAACTTGCAAAACGCCAAAGCAATCGCCGCGCTTCAGCTCAACGTCTACGACATTCTCAACAGCGATAAACTCTTCCTCACGAAAGACGCGGTTGCGAAAATCGAGGAGGTGTACATCTGATGGATGCCAGAGACATTTTGATTCGCCCGCTCATCACGGAGCATTCAACCGATCTCATGCAGGATAACAAGTTCGTGTTCGTCGTCGACAAACGCGCTAACAAAATCCAAATCGCGCAGGCGGTCAAAGAAATTTTCAACGTGAAGGTCGAGAACGTCAACACGATTAACGTCAAGGGCAAAACGAAACGTCGCGGTCGCACGGTCGGCAAAACGGATTCTTATAAAAAAGCAATCGTCAAGCTTGCGGCGGGCGAGACTATCGAATTCTTCGCGCCCTGAAAAATTTTCGACAAAGGAGGTTAAACAGTGGGAATCAAATCTTTCAAGCCGTACACTCCTGGACGCCGTCACATGACAGTTTCGACGTTCGAGGAAATCACGACAAGTAAGCCTGAAAAATCTTTGCTCGCACCGCTCAAGAAACACGGCGGTCGCAATCAGCAGGGAAGATTGACTGTTCGTCATCAAGGCGGCGGTCACAAACGTCGTTATCGCATCATCGACTTCAAACGCAACAAAGACGGCATTCCGGCTAAAGTTGCCACGATTGAATACGATCCTAACCGTAGCGCACGTATTGCTCTGCTCAACTACGTTGACGGCGAAAAACGTTACATTCTCGCTCCCAACGGTCTCAAAGTCGGCGACAAAGTCGAATCGGGTCCCGAAGCTGACATCAAAATCGGCAACGCTCTTCCGCTGAAAAATATTCCCGTCGGCACGATGATTCACAACATTGAAATGAAAATCGGCAAAGGCGGTCAACTCGTTCGTAGCGCAGGCGTAGCGGCTCAGCTCATGGCGAAGGAAGGCAATTACGCAACAATTCGTATGCCGTCCGGTGAAGTCCGCAAGATTCACATCAACTGCCGCGCGACAATTGGACAAGTTGGCAACCTTGACCACGAGAACATCACAATCGGTAAAGCAGGTCGTTCGCGTTGGATGGGTATTCGTCCTGCAAACCGCGGTGTCGCAATGAACCCTGTCGATCATCCGCATGGCGGTGGTGAAGGTCGTTCGCCCGTCGGTCGCAAACACCCCGTCACCAAATGGGGCAAATGCGCTATGGGTGCTAAGACTCGCAAGAAGAAAGCGTCCGACAAGCTCATCGTTCGTCGTCGTAAGTGATTTCGGTTGCAACATACGTTTATTGACGGAAGGAGGTAAGCAACTTTGTCAAGATCCGTTAAAAAAGGACCGTTCGTGCAAGAAAAACTTTTGGCTAAAGTCGAGGCTCTCAACGCCGCCAACGATAAAAAAGTTATCCGCACGTGGTCACGCAGCTCAACGATTCTTCCGCAGTTCGTCGGACACACCATCGCCGTGCACGACGGTCGCAAGCACGTTCCCGTTTACGTTACCGAAGATATGGTCGGTCACAAGCTCGGCGAATTCGCCCCGACGCGCACTTTCAAAGGTCACGCTGGCGAAGAACGCAAAATGTCTCTGAAATAATCTGTCAGCTTTAAGCTGTCGAAAGGAGGAAACGAAGTGGCAGAAGTCAAAGAAGCCAAAGCAATCGCCAAATACGTGAGAATTGCGCCGCGCAAAGTTCGCATCGTGATGAATTTGATTCGCGGTAAAGACATTGCGGACGCCTTCGCGATTTTGAAGTTCACGCCCAAACGTGGCGCAACACTTATCGAAAAAGTGCTTAAGTCCGCCGTTGCCAACGCCGAAAATAATTTCGACATGGACGCCGACAAACTTTTCATCTCGACTTGTTTCGTCGACCAAGGACCGACAATCAAGAGGTATCACCCGCGTTCCAGAGGTCAAGCGTTCAGCATTTTGAAACACACCTCGCACATCACGGTTGTCGTCAGCGAAAAGGACGACGAACAAAACTAAACGAAGGAGGGAAACGGTTTGGGTCAGAAGGTACATCCGCACGGAATACGCCTCGGCATCGTCAAAACATGGGACGCCAAATGGTACGCCGATAAAGACTTCGCGACCAATCTTCACGAAGACATCAAAATCCGCAAGGCTATCAAAAACGACAAACAGTTGACGGCGGCGGGAATTTCTCGCGTTGAGATTGAACGTTCGGAAAAACGTATTCGTCTCACAATTCACACCGCCAAACCTGGTACCGTCATCAAAAGCGGCGGCAAAGGCATTGAGGAGATTAAAGACAAGCTCAAGAAGCTCACCGACAAACGCGTTGACATCAACATCATGGAGATCCGTCAGCCTGATTTGGACGCTCTCCTTGTCGCTGAAAATATCGCGTCGCAGTTGGAACGTCGTATCGCTTTCCGTCGCGCAATGAAACAAGCTGTCGGTAGAACAATGCGTATCCCTGGTGCTAAGGGAATCAAAATTGCCTGCAGTGGTCGTCTCGGCGGCGCGGAAATTGCCCGCAGTGAATCCTATCGCGAAGGCTCGATTCCGTTGCACACACTCCGCGCAGACATCGATTACGGTTTCGCGGAAGCCAACACGACTTACGGTCGTATCGGCATAAAAGTTTGGATTTTCAAAGGCGAAATTCTCCCCGACAAAAAGGACAAGCCTGTCCGTCAAGCTGAAGGGAGTGACGCGTAATGTTGATTCCGAAGAGGACAAAGTATCGCAAACAGTTCCGCGGTCGCATGAAAGGTAAAGCTAATCGCGGCAACACGATTGCTCACGGTCAATACGGTCTCGTTGCACTGGAACCCGCTTGGATAACAAATCGTCAGATTGAGGCGGCTCGTATCGCAATGACGCGTTATATCCGCCGCGGCGGTCAAGTCTGGATTAAAATTTTCCCCGACAAGCCTGTCACTGCAAAACCTGCCGAAACTCGTATGGGTAGCGGCAAAGGCTCGCCTGAATACTGGGTTGCCGTCGTCAAACCTGGTCGCGTCCTGTTCGAAATGGCGGGCGTTCCCAAAGAGATTGCGGCGGAGGCAATGCGTCTTGCCGGTCACAAACTCCCGATTAAAACCAAGTTCGTCGTCAGCGATCATCAAGGCGATGTCTATGTGCCCGTCGTGAACGAGACACTTGCAGACGCCAAGAAAGCTGCTCACACGGCAGAACTCCAAGAACATGCGGCGGAAGCTCAAGCGGCTGAATCTGCGACCAAAGAAGGCGGTGAAGCTCATGAGGGTTAATGAAATTCGCGATATGAGTGCCGACGAACAGCTCGAAAAGCTCAAATCACTCAAAGAAGAACTCTTCAACCTCCGCTTCCAACACGCAACCGGTCAGCTTGAAAATCCCATGCGCATTCGTGAAATCAAACGTTCTATCGCGCAACTCAAAACAATTCAGCACGAAGTTGAACTCGGCATCAAACGTTAAAATGCTTTTCTGAACGAACGGAGGGAGGTCATAAAATTGAGCGAAGAGAAAAAACGCAATGAGCGCAAAGTTCGCGTCGGCAAGGTCGTCAGCGATAAAATGCAAAAAACTATCGTCGTCGCAATCGAAGAGCTCGTTCAACATAAACTTTACAAAAAGGCTGTCAAACGCACGGTCAAATTCAAAGCGCACGACGAAAACGAAGAAGCTCATGTCGGCGACAGAGTTTCCATTATGGAGACGCGTCCGCTGTCCAAAGAAAAACGTTGGCGGCTCGTCCAAATCGTCGAGAAGGCGAAATAATCTTTCGGGGAAGGAGGTCACAACGTGATCCAGCAACAAAGCAGATTGAACGTCGGCGACAACACCGGCGCAAAAGAAATCATGTGTATCCGCGTGCTCGGCGGCTCGTTCCGTCGCTATGCCAACATCGGCGACATCATCGTTGCTTCGGTCAAATCGGCGACGCCCGGCGGTCAAGTTAAAAAAGGCGACGTTGTCAAAGCTGTTGTCGTTCGTAGCAAAAAAGGTTTGCGCCGCCCCGATGGCTCTTACATCCGTTTCGACGAAAACGCTGCCGTCATCATCAAAGAAGACAAAACTCCCCGCGGCACTCGTATTTTCGGACCTGTTGCCCGCGAACTCCGCGAGAAAGATTTCATGAAAATCATTTCCCTCGCACCGGAAGTTTTATAAAAATGTGGAATGTGGAATGTGAAATTAGGAATGAAAAAATAATTCCAAATTCCTAATTCCTAATTCCAAATTGCTAAAAGGAGGTGTCAGAGGTTGTCACTGATTAAACTTCACGTCAAGAAAGATGATACGGTCGTCGTTCTCAGCGGCAAAGACAAAGGCAAACAGGGCAAAGTTCTTACGTCCATGCCCGACAAAGGCAAAGTCATCGTCGAAGGCGTCAACAAAGTCAAACGTCACAGCAAACCGAGTTTGAAAGTTCCCAACGGCGGTATCATCGCCAAGGAAATGCCCCTTCACGCTTGCAAAGTTCAACTCGTCTGTCCTGCCTGCAACAAACCCACCCGCATCGCTCACAAGGAAGTCGCCGGCAAAAACGTCCGCGTCTGCAAAAAGTGCGGCGAGGTCGTCGATTCCGCCAAATAATTTTGAGGAGGTGATATCGTGAGCAGACTTTTGGAGAAATACAAAAACGAGGTCGTCGCCGCAATGACGAAGAAATTTGCCTACAAGAACGTCATGCAGGTTCCGAAGCTCGAAAAAATCGTTATCAACATGGCGTGCGGTGATGCTGTCGGCAATGCCAAGGTTCTCGAATCAGCCGTCGCTGACTTGACGACAATCGCAGGTCAAAAACCCGTCATCACTCGCGCAAGAAAATCTTTGGCGGCATGGAAACTCCGTCAAGGTATGGCAATCGGTTGCAAAGTCACTCTGCGCGGACGCCGCATGTACGAATTCCTTGATAAATTCATGAACGTCGCATTGCCCCGTGTGCGTGACTTCCGTGGTGTCAGCAGAAAATCTTTCGACGGTCGCGGCAACTACGCTATCGGCGTCAAAGAACAGCTCATTTTCCCCGAAATCGAATACGACAAGATCGATAAAATTCGCGGCATGGACATAATCGTCGTCACGACCGCTAAAACCGATGAAGAGGCTCGTGAATTCCTTGCGCTCATGGGTATGCCCTTCGCGAACGCTTAATAGGAGGCGAGTCATCAAATGGCAAAAAAAGCTTTGATTGAAAAATGGAGCAAAGAACCAAAATTCTCCACCCGTAAATACAACCGTTGCAAAATCTGCGGCAGACCGCACGGCTACATCCGCAAATTTGAAATGTGCCGTATCTGCTTCCGTGTCCAATCCTACGCCGGAGCAATCCCCGGCATCACTAAAGCAAGCTGGTAAACAATCGAAAGGAGGATATCGATTCTATGGGAATGACTGATCCTATTGCGGACATGCTCACCAGAATCCGCAATGCCAACTCCGTCTATCACGAAAAGGTAGACATCCCAGGTTCCAAAATTAAAATCGCGATCGCTGACGTCCTCAAAAACGAGGGCTTCATCAAGGATTTCTCCTTCGCTGAGGATAACAAGCAAGGCATCCTTACCCTCAAACTCAAATTCGGTCCCGATCGCGAAAAAGTCATTACGGGCATTAAACGTATCTCCCGTCCTGGTCTCCGCAAATACTCCAAATGCAAAGATCTTCCTCGCGTTCTCGGCGGTCTCGGTATCGCTATCATCTCCACTTCTCACGGTATCATGAGCGATAAACAGGCTCGTATTTCCGGTCTCGGCGGCGAAGTTCTCGCTTTCGTCTGGTAAATTCAATTCGGAATTAGGAATTAGGAATTAGAAATTATTAATTCCACATTCCACATTCCTAATTGATAAAAGGAGGTATTTCAATGTCCCGTATCGGTAGGGCACCTATCACTATCCCCGCCGGCGTCACCGTCTCTGTCGACGACGATAATCTGGTGCTTGTCAAAGGTCCCAAGGGTCAACTATCCCGCAAGATCTCTTCTGATTTGAAAATTACTATTGAGGATGGCGTTATCTCGGTGACACGCCCCTCGGATAATAAAACTCATCGCTCACTCCACGGACTCAGCCGTACTCTTATCAACAATATGGTCGTCGGCGTCACTTCCGGTTTCACCAAACAACTCGAAATCGCTGGCGTCGGCTATCGCGCTGCTAAACAAGGTAAAAATCTCAACTTATCTCTCGGCTATTCACACCCCGTCATCATCGAACCGCCCGCTGGGATCACTCTTGACGCTCCCTCGCCTACCGTCATAACTGTTCACGGTGCCGACAAAGAACTCGTCGGGGCTGTTGCCGCTAATATCCGTGCTTGGCGTGAACCCGAACCTTACAAAGGTAAAGGTATTCGCTACTCCTACGAACATATTCGCCGCAAAGAAGGTAAAGCTGGCGCGAAAGGCAAGAAATAAAGGAGGTTTTTGAAATGAAAATTGATCATATCGCTCTCTACGTCAATGATTTGGAAGCTGAAAAAGATTTCTTCGTCAAATACTTCAACGCAATCGCAGGCTCCAAATACACAAACTTCCGCAGTGACTTCTCCAATTATTTCCTGCGTTTCGATGATGGCTCTCGTCTCGAAATAATGACCCGCAATTCCTCTGTCGATCCCAAAAAGGAACGTTATCGCACTGGTTTTCATCATGTCTCCATTTGCGTCGGCGATCGCAAAGATGTTGACGATATGATGAAGCAATTCGACCAAGACGGCGTTATCGTCGTTAGCGGTGCTCGTACCACGGGCGACGGTTATTACGCTGCCGTCATTGTCGACCCCGAAGGCAACGAAATTGAAATCATCGCCGACAATCCTGGTATTCGTGATTGATTTATTCTCACGCAAAGGAGGAAGTATGTGTGCTTCTGAAAGCAGATAAAAATAAAATTCGCCAAAAGAGACATCTGCGCGTCCGCAATCGTGTCGCGGGCACTGCCGAACGTCCGCGCTTGAACGTGTTCCGCTCACTCTCGCACATCTACGCTCAAGTCATCGACGACGACAAAGGCATGACTCTTGCGGCGGCTAGTTCTCTCGATAAAGACTTCAAAGGTAGCGGCGGCAATATCGCTGCTGCTAAAGCTGTCGGTGCTGCCATTGCCAAAAAAGCTCTCGAAAAAGGTATCAGCGAAGTCGTCTTCGATCGCGGCGGTTACATCTATCACGGTCGCGTTCAAGCTCTGGCTGAGGCTGCTCGCGAAGGCGGTCTGAAATTCTAATTTTGAATTAGGAATTTGAAATTAGGAATTAAAAGCGCGTCATCATTCCTAATTCCTAATTCCTAATTGATAGAAGGAGGTTCACTAATGCCCCGAAATGAAACTGAAACTCCCGAATTCGAGGAGAAAGTTGTTTTCATAAATCGTGTAGCTAAGGTCGTCAAGGGCGGTCGTCGGTTCTCGTTCAGCGCACTCGTCGTTGTCGGCAACCGTAATGGCAAAGTCGGTGTCGGTCTCGGTAAAGCTGCTGAAGTGCCCGAAGCAATACGCAAAGGTGTTGACGATGCTAAGAAGAATTTGGTCGAGGTGGCGTTGAAAGAACGTTCAATCCCCCACGGTGTCGTTGGAGTGTTCGGTGCCGGTCGAGTGATGTTGAGACCAGCGTCGAAAGGTACAGGAGTCATTGCCGGCGGTCCCGCTCGTGCCGTGCTTGAACTGGCGGGTGTTCACGACATCTTGACCAAATCGCTTGGCTCGTCAAATCCCAATAACATGGTGCGTGCCACACTCGAAGGTCTCAAGATGTTGAAACGTGCCGAAGTCGTAGCTGAATTGCGCGGGAAATCCGTAGCCGAATTGTTTAAGTGAGGTGTGCTGTCACGTGTCGAAATTGAAAGTAAAATTGGTACGCAGCTTGATCAGCCGTCCCGAAAATCAGCGTAAGGTCGTGAGGTCGTTGGGCTTGCGCAAGCTGAACTCAATATCGATATTGCCCGATGTGCCGACGATCCGCGGTCAACTGCATGTGGTCGAACATCTCGTCAAAGTCGAAGTCGTCGATGACAAAGTGTCCATTGCAAAGGCATAGGAGGTTTGGATATGAATTTGAGTGAATTGAAACCTGCTGACGGTGCTCGCAAGGACAATGTACGTGTTGGTCGTGGTACTGGCTCCGGTTGCGGCAAGACTAGCGGTCGCGGTCACAAAGGTCAGAAAGCTCGCAGTGGCGGTGGTGTTCGTCCCGGCTTTGAAGGTGGTCAGATGCCCATTTATCGTCGGTTGCCTAAGCGCGGCTTTAAGAATATTTGGCGCAGTGACTTTGCTGAGGTCAATGTTGGCACGCTCAATGTCTTTGATGATGGTGATGTTGTCGATGCTATTGCTCTTGTTGAGGCCGGCATTCTCAAGAACGTGCTTGACGGTGTCCGTGTTCTCGGCGATGGCGATTTGTCCAGGAAATTGACTGTCAAGGCTCAAGGCTTCACCAAGTCTGCGATTGCCAAGATTGAGGCTGTTGGCGGTTCTGCCGAGGTGCTTTAACGTGTTGTCGGCTCTGTCGAATATCTTTGCGATTGCCGAGCTCCGACAGCGTATTGTCTTCACATTGATTATGTTTACGGTGTTCCGTTTGGGCACTCACATTCCCGTTCCTGGCGTAGATCCTACAGCCATCGAGCAACTCTTCAACAATGGGTCACTCTTCGGTCTGTTGGATCTATTCTCGGGCGGGGCGTTCAGCAAGTTCTCGATTTTCGCGATGAGCATAACCCCATACATCAACGCCGCTATCATAATGCAACTGTTAACCGTAGTAGTGCCAACGCTTGAACAATGGTCGAAGGAAGGCGCGGAAGGTCACAAAAAGACTACTCGCGTTACTCGACAATTAACCGTTGTGTTAGCGTTCGCGCAGGCTGTCGGCATGTCAATCGGCTTGAAAGCGGCGGTGCTCAATCCGAACCCCGTGAACATTTTAATCATCGCGATAACGCTGACGGCTGGCACAACGCTTCTGATGTGGATTGGCGAACAGATTACAGCTCACGGCGTCGGCAATGGAATTTCGCTGATAATCTTCGCGGGTATCGTCGCCGCACTGCCTAAGAACATTGCGACAATCTTCCAATACGTGCAAGCGGGCACGATTAATTATTTCAGCGTCATTTTGTTCGGAGCAATCGCCGTGGCAATGATCGTCTTCGTCATCTACGTCGAGGCGGCTCTCAGAAGAATTCCGATAACCTACACCAAACGCGTAGTCGGTTCGCGAGCCGTGGGCGGTCATCAAAGCCATTTGCCGCTGAAAGTCAATCCTGCGGGCGTCATTCCGATAATCTTTGCGTCAAGCGTGCTGATGTTCCCGATAACCGTGGTGCAGTTCATTGACAATCCGACGATACAAAAATTAGCGGCGCATCTGCAATGGGGGACGCCTTTGCAAACCGCGCTGTACGTCGTGCTGATAATTTTCTTCACGTATTTTTACACGGCGGTGACCGTCAAGATTGCGGACATGGCAGACAATCTGAAGAAGTACGGAGCGTTCATACCGGGTATCAGACCTGGTCAACCGACGGCGGATTATATCGACTACGTCTTGACGCGACTGGTGACGGCGGGCTCGTTGTATCTGGCTTTTATCGCTGTTCTGCCCAATTTAATCGGCGCGGCGACTCACATTCAAGGCGTCTATTTCGGCGGCACGGCACTTTTAATCGTCGTGAGCGTTGCCTTGCACACGATGAAACAAATCGAGGCGATGGTCGTCATGCGCCATTACGAAGGCTTCATGAAATGAGGAATTAGGAATTAGGAATTAGGAATGAAAAAAATTAATCCCGTGATTGACAAAAGTATGGCGTTCGCTGTCAGGATTGTGAATCTGTATAATTACCTCGTTAAAAATCGTTCGGAGTATGTTCTGTCGAAACAACTGTTGCGTAGCGGCACGAGTATCGGAGCCAACGTCAGAGAAGCGGTTTATGCGCAGTCGCGAGCAGATTTTAATGCCAAAATGTACATCGCCTTAAAAGAAGCTGGCGAATCGGCATATTGGATTGAACTTCTTGAGCGGACAGAATATTTAACACCCCCGCAAGCAAAAAGCATTTACGACGACTGCGACGAGCTGATAAAAATACTGTCCTCGATAACCAAAACCACCAAAACCAACAGAAAGGATGATGAACATGCCCAATCAATCCCAATTCCAAATTCCTAATTCCACATTCCTAATTCTAATGGGACCGCCCGGTGCTGGCAAAGGAACGCAGGCGGCTAAACTAGTAAAGAAATTTTCAATACCGCAAATCTCGACGGGTGACATGTTCCGCGCGGCAGTCAAGGAAGGTACTGAGCTCGGCAAACAGGCAAAAGCTTGCATGGACGCAGGGAAATTGGTGCCCGACGAAGTGACGATCGGCATAGTGCGCGAACGTTTGGCTAAAGACGATTGCAAGAACGGATTTATTCTTGACGGCTTTCCTCGGACGGTCGAACAGGCTGATGCGCTCAAGAATATCTTAGACGAACTCGGCAAGCAGTTGACGCGCGTGTTGAATATTCATGTTCCAGCGGAGGAATTGATTGAACGAGCGGTCGGTCGTCGGATATGCAAGACGTGCGGAGCAACGTACCATGTGAAATTCCACCCGCCGAAAAGTGAAGTATGCGACGAATGCGGCGGTGAATTGTATCAACGAGCGGATGACAACGTAGCGACGATGACGAATCGTTTGAACGTGTACGAAGCGTCGACGCGCCCGTTGATTGATTACTACAAGCGCGCGGGAATTTACACGGAAATTGACGGCAGACAAGCCATAGACAAAGTCACCGAAGATCTCGTTAACGTTTTGACCTCGGTGAAAGAATAAACCGGAGGAGACACCCATGTCAAAGCAAGACGTTATCGAAGTCGAAGGAAAAGTTTTGGAGGCTCTGCCGAACGCAATGTTCCAAGTCGAATTGGAAAATGGACACAAAATTTTGGCGCACGTTTCCGGCAAAATTCGCATGAACTTTATCCGAATCCTTCCAGGCGACAAAGTTACAATCGAATTGACGCCGTACGATTTAACTCGCGGCAGAATCACTTATCGTTTCAAATAATTGTGGACAACAATCGGAAAACGTGATACATTATCGAATCGTTTAGGAGGCGGCAAAATGAAAGTCAGACCGTCAGTCAAAAAAATGTGCGACAAATGCAAAATCATCAAGCGCAAAGGGCGCGTTATGGTTATCTGCGAAAATCCCAAGCACAAACAACGTCAAGGTTAAGGAGGTGAAAATTTTATGGCACGTATAGCCGGTGTAGATTTGCCACGTGACAAAAGAATCGAATACGCTCTGACGTATATTTTCGGAATCGGGCTGCCCACGTCACAGAAAATCCTTGCAATGACGGGCATTAACCCCGACACTCGGACGAAAGATCTCACGGATGACGAGGTTGTCAAACTTCGTGATGCCATCGATCACAATTACGTTGTGGAGGGCGACCTTCGCCGCGACATTCAGATGGACATCAAGCGACTCATTGATATTGGCTGTTATCGCGGACGCCGTCACCGTCTCGGTCTCCCTGTTCGTGGGCAAAACACCAAAAACAACGCTCGCACTCGCAAAGGTCCCAAAAAGCTCGTTCAGGGCGGCAAAAAGAAAGACTGATTTCAATTAGGAATTTGGAATTAGGAATTTGGAATTAAAAATCTAGTCCCTAGTCCCAAGTCCCTAGTCCCTAAGGAGGTCCAGACAGGTGGCAACGAAGAGAACAGTTCGCGCCAAAAAGAAAGTCCGCAAGAATATCGAATACGGCGTGGCGCACATCAGCTCCACGTTTAACAATACGATTGTCACACTCACCGACAAAAGCGGCAACGCAATTTCATGGGCATCAGCAGGCGGTTTGGGTTTCAGAGGCTCCCGAAAGTCTACACCCTTCGCCGCACAAATGGCAGCAGAAGTCGCGGCTAAAGCGGCTATGGAACACGGCTTGAAACAAGTCGAAGTTTACGTTAAAGGTCCCGGTGCAGGTCGCGAGGCGGCTATCCGCGCATTGCAGGCAACGGGTCTCGAAGTCAACATGATTAAAGACGTGACGCCCATTCCCCACAACGGCTGCCGTCCGCCCAAACGTCGCAGAGTCTAAAAGCAATTAGGAATTTGGAATTAGGAATTGGGAATTACAAACCTAAAACCTAAAACCTAACACCTGAAACCTAATTTGGAGGTAAAAATATGGCAATCGACAGAACTCCCGCTTTGAAACGCTGCCGCGCACTCGGAATTGAACAAGCAGTTATCGGTCGTTCGCGCAAAGTCAGCGAGAAAAAACATCCGCAACAGCGCATGACCCGCAAAGTCAGCGAGTACGGCTTGCAGCTCAAAGAGAAACAGAAAGCTAAATTTATCTACGGCGTCCTTGAACGCCAATTCCGCAATTACTACGAGAAGGCAAAGAAGATGCCTGGCGTCACCGGCGAAAATCTGCTCATCTTGCTCGAACGTCGCCTTGATAACGTCGTCTTCCGTCTCGGTTTCGCAACCACCCGCCGTCAAGCTCGTCAGTTCGTCTGCCACGGTCACATCACCGTTAACGGCAAACGCGTCGACATTCCGTCCGCACTGATCAGCGTCGGCGACATCGTCGAAGTCTGCGAAAAAAGTCAGAGCAAAGAAATTTTCAAGGCTCTCAAAGAAAGCAACAACGCTTTGAGCGCACCGCCGTGGCTCGACAGCAATCAAGCGAACCTTAAAGGCTCGGTTACACGCTTCCCCACCCGCGAGGACATCAGCGACATTCCCGTCAACGAACAGTCCATCATCGAGTTGTACTCCAGATAATTCGAGCCCTTCCGACATGGAATTTTTTCTGTGAAAGGAGCGGATCTCTTGAATATCGACAACGATAAGAACGACAACCAAAAGCCGCCGAAGATTGAACTTGTTGAGGTCAGCGACGACGAACACTACGGCAAATTCGTCTGCGAACCACTCGGTCGCGGCTACGGTATCACAATCGGCAACAGTCTGCGCAGAATGCTACTTTCGTCGTTGGAAGGCGCGGCCGTCACGTCAATTCGCATTGACGGCGTACTTCACGAATTTTCAACGATACCAGGTGTGCGCGAGGACGTTACAAACATCGTGCTGAACATCAAGCAACTTTGCCTTAAAGTCGACGAGGAAAAAAGTCAACCGTATCAGCCGTTCGCGCAAGTGTCCGCCACTCCCCCGCAAACTTACACGCTCCGAATTGACGTTGACGTCGAGGAAGAGATTAAAGGCGGTAAACATTCCGGCGGGCGCAGGGAAGTCACTGCCGAGGACATCGATTGCGACCCCAGCATCGAAATTCTCAATCCGAACCTGCACATTGCCTGGCTTAACGAAACTGGCAAGCTCAGAATCGAAATGACGGCTCGCAGTGGACGCGGCTACGATCAGGCGGAGAAAAATAAAAATCCCGACGACATCATCGGCACCATACCGATTGATTCAATCTTCTCGCCCGTCCTGCGCGTCAATTACGACGTGCAACCGACCCGCGTCGGCAACGAAATGGACTTCGACAAACTCACACTCGAAGTTTGGACGAACGGCACGCTTCGCCCCGAAGAGGCTGTTTCCAAAGCGTCGGCAATCCTAATCGCTCACATGCGCCTTTTCCAAAACATGGACGGCGTTGAAATCGAAGAGCCCGAAGAAGACATTGACGACGCCGACAAGGAGCCCGAAGACGAAGTTGCCGTCACGCTTGACAAAAATCTTGCCAAGCCGATTGAAGACCTTGAACTTTCCGTTCGCTCAACGAATTGTCTAAAACGCGCAGGCATTCACATTGTCGCCGATCTTGCTGACAAAACCGAAGAGGAAATGATGAAAGTTCGCAATCTCGGTCGCAAGTCGTTCGAGGAGATAAAGAACACGATGGACAGTCTCGGCGTCTCGTTTAAGCCGTCGCCGAACATTAACAACATAAACATGTTGGACGATTGATTCTCGCAGGAAGGAGGAAATTTTTTCATGAGCTACAGGAAACTCGGCAGAAATTCCGGCGCACGCAAGGCAATGTTCAAAAGCTTGTTGAACGCGTTCTTCACGTACAATCGCATTGAGACGACCGAAGCTCGCGCCAAAGAGTTGCGTAAATTCGCCGAAAAAGTCATCACACTTGCCAAACGCGGCGACCTCAGTTCACGCCGTCAAGCCATAAATCTCGTCGCGGACGCGGACGTTGTACATAAAATTTTCGAGGAGATACCCGCAAAATACAGCGAACGTGCCGGCGGTTACACCAGAATTTTGAAACTTGCGCCCCGTCGTGGTGACGCTGCGCCAATGGTTTTAATCGAGCTGGTATAAATTTTTCCGAACGATAGAAAAGATGCTGTCCGATTTCGCGTCGGAGAGCATTTTTTTTAAATTTGGAATGTGAAATTAGGAATGTGGAATTATTTGCCGCGTTCTCAATTCCTAATTCCAAATTCCTAATTCCAAATTGTTAGAAGGGGGCGTCGCACTTGAACTTTGCGAGCGTGATAACCGATCAACTTGCCAGTCTCTTTCAAAAGCGCGGCGAAGTCTCACCGAACGGGCTCATCAAGGCTCTTGAACGCGAAGTCACCAAGCAAAAGACCAAAGATAATCTCGTGCCCAATTCCTACACGATTTACCTGTGCGCGGACGATTGCCACCGATTGAGCGCGGCGCGTCTGATTAAAAATTTGCACGAGGCGGTTGAACGCAAAGTCATTCGCGAAAATTGTTTCATGGACGGCAAACTTTCAATCAAAATCGCGAAGTCTTCCGCCGACAGCGAAGATGCCATTGTCATTGTCGCAAAGTATGTCGACGAGTCCGCGCAGGAAGACGAGACTATCAATCTTGAAAATGACGTGCTGTCGCACACGCTGATTGAAAATATCGATTCGGACGACAAGGACGACACCATCATCGCCGACAAAACCCGAATCGTTAGGAGCATGCGCACGAGCCTTTCGCGGCGGACGGAATACGATTTGGCGGTCATCACGGATTTGACGAACCAGGAAATTGTTTTCGGCGAACGGCAGGTTTATCTCGGTCGCAAAGACACAAACGATTTCGTGCTTGATGATGAGAGTGTTTCGCGGATTCACGCTTACATCGCCTACGAACGCCACAGACACGTCATTTACGACGCGGGCAGTCTCAATGGCACAATCGTCAACGACAAGCCTGTGAGCCGCCACGAGCTCCGTAACGGCGATAAAATTTTGATTGGCAACACGATGCTGACTTACAAGGTTTTATGAGGCACGGAGGGAAATTTTTTTATGATCAGCGTAACGAAGTTGCTCTTTGCCGACGATTACTTTGGCGACACACTGCGATACACCGAGGACGCTCACAAGATGCGTAACGGCGCGGCGGCTGGCGTCGGACCTGTCGTCGTGTGGAATTCAACTCGCACCTGCAACTTGAAATGTCGCCACTGCTACATGAATTCGGATTCGCGCAAATATCAAGACGAGCTCACGACTGCCGAGGCGAAAAAATTTATCGACGACCTTGCTGACTTCAAAGTTCCTGTGCTTTTGTTTTCGGGCGGCGAACCGCTGATTCGTCCCGATTTCTTTGAGTTGGCTGCCTATGCCGCAGAAAAAAAAGTTCGCCCGACACTCTCGACGAACGGCACGCTAATCACCCGCGAAGTCGCTCAAGAAATTAAAAATCTCGGCGTTGGTTACGTCGGCATTTCGCTTGACGGTCTGCAGGAAGTCAACGACAAATTTCGCGGCGTCGAAGGTGCTTTTCAACGTGCAATGAACGGCATTGAAAATTGCGTTGCTGTCGGTCAACGCGTCGGTTTGCGCTTCACGATTAATCATCACAATTTCGAGGAGCTCGACAAAATTTTTGACTTCATCGAGGCGGAGAAGATTAATCGCGTCTGCTTCTACCACTTGGTTTATTCGGGTCGCGGAAGTCAGATGCTCGACGAAGATGTTACGCCTGAGGAGTCTCGGCAAGCTATGGACACGATTATTCGCCGCACGAAGGATTTTGCTCTGCGCGGACTCAAAAAGGAAATTTTGACGGTCGACAACCACTGCGACGGCGTGTACATGTACCTTAAGGCACTTGCTGAAGGTGATGACGCTCAAGCCGCGCAGATTCGGAAATTCATCAGCATGAACGGCGGGAATCGTTCGGGCATTGCGTTCGGCGAAGTCGATCCGCTCGGCTACGTGCACCCCGACCAATTCACGCAACATCACACGTTCGGCAATGTTCGCGAAAGAAAATTCGGCGACATTTGGACTGATTTGAGCAATCCGATTCTCGCGGGCTTGAAAAATCGTAAACCGCTGTTGAAAGGACGCTGTGCACGCTGTAAATTTTTGGACAACTGCAACGGAAATTTCCGCACACGAGCCGAGGCAGTCACGGGCGATTTTTGGGCGAGCGATCCTTCATGCTACTTAACCGACGCTGAGATTAATTAGGAATGTGGAATTAGGAATGTGGAATTATTTGACGCCATCTAATTCCCAATTCCAAATTCCTAATTCCAAATTGTTAGAACGGAGGCTTATTAGTGGAACAGCAGATAAACGAACTGCGCGGGCGTGCGAACGAGGCTGTCAACGCATCATCGACGCTGAAAGAACTCGACGACGTGCGCGTAAAATTTTTGGGCAAGAAAGGCGAACTCACTGCCTTACTTCGCGGCATGAGCAAATTAACGGCGGAAGAGCGTCCGATTGTCGGGCAGATAGTCAACGACGCAAGACGGGAAATTGAACAGCTTATCGCGGACAAAAATTCCGAGCTCAAAACAGCGGAACTTCAAGCAAAATTGGCGGCAGAACGTATTGACGTCACGTTGCCTGGTCGTCGCGTGCACGAAGGTCATCTTCACCCGCTCACGTTGACGCTCAATCGCGTGAAAGAAATTTTCGTAAGCATGGGCTACAGCGTCGAGGAAGGTCCCGAAGTCGAAACAGATTATTACAATTTCGAGGCACTCAATCTGCCGAAAGATCACCCCGCCCGCGATATGCAAGATTCGTTTTACATTACCGAGGAAATTTTGCTGAGAACGCAGACTTCACCGGTGCAGGCGCGGACAATGGAACGTCATCACGACAACGAACCGATTCGCATGATTGCGCCTGGCAGAGTATATCGCCGCGATGATTATGACGCTTCGCACTCGCCGATGTTCACGCAGGTTGAAGGTCTCGTTATCGACAAGGGAATCAGCTTTGCAGATTTGAAAGGCACGCTTGAGGACTTCAGCAAGAAAATTTTCGGCGAGAAAACCAAAATCAGATTGCGTCCGAGTTTCTTCCCATTCACGGAGCCGAGCGCGGAAGTCGACGTTTCCTGCGTAATGTGTCACGGCGAAGGTTGCAAAGTCTGTCAAGGCACTGGCTGGCTTGAGATTTTAGGCGCGGGCATGGTTCATCCCGATGTTCTAAAGATGAGCGGCTACGACCCCGACAAAGTTAGCGGCTTTGCGTTCGGCATGGGCATTGAACGGATTGCGATGTTGACTTACGGTCTCGACGATATGCGCTTGCTTTACGATAACGACGTGCGGTTCTTGAAACAATTTTGAGGCGGTGATTTTGTGCAAGTTTCTACCAAATGGCTGAAGGATTACATTGACATAGATTTGACGGCGGACGAGTTGGCGGACAAATTCACGCTGGCGGGCATTCCCGTCGAAAACGTGATTCACGCGGGCGAAGGTCTCGAAAAAGTCGTGACGGGTCGCATTGAAGAGTTGAAGGCTCACCCCGACAGCGATCACTTGCAAATTTGCCAAATGAACATCGGTGCGGAAAATCTTCTGCAAATCGTCACGGGTGCGCAGAACGTCGCGGAAGGTCAAATCGTACCTGTCGCGCTCGTCGGTGCGAATTTACCTTGCGGCAAAAAAATTTCCAAAGGCAAAATGCGCGGCGTCGCTTCAAACGGCATGTTGTGTTCGGCGGAAGAACTTAAACTTGACGTGACGGACGCGGTTGACGGAATTTACATTTTGCCCAAAGATACGCCAATCGGTATTCCCGCCGCAGAAGTTCTCGGACTCGACGATGACATTTTGGAATTTGAACTCACTGCCAATCGCGGCGATTGTTTCAGCGTTATCGGTCTCGTGCGTGAACTCGCTGTTCTGACGGGCAAAACTCCGCGTTATCCCGAAATTGACGTTGACGAAGACGATAGCCGCTCAGCTGATGATTTGGTCAAGATTGCCATTGACGCGCCCGATTTATGCTCCAGATTTTCTGCGCGGGTGCTCACGAACGTTAAGCTTGCTCCGTCGCCCGATTGGATTGTCAAACGTCTCGAAGGCGCAGGCATGCGTGCAATTAACAACGTCGTCGACGCAACGAATTTTGTCATGCTTGAGCTTGGACAACCGTTACATGCTTACGACTACGATAAAGTCACGTGGCATCAACTTACTGCGCGGCGTGCCGTCAAAGGCGAACCACTTCACACGCTCGACGACACGAACCGGCTTGCGAAGGGCGGCGAACTCGTCATTGCTGACGCGGAAAAAGCTGCAGGTCTTGCGGGCATTATGGGCGGCTTTGAAAGCGAAATAACTGAATCAACCACAACCGTCATCTTGGAGGCGGCGTGCTTTAATTCGGCGTCGATTCGTCGCACAAGTCGCGCAGTCGGCATTCATTCCGAGGCATCGGGACGTTTTGAACGCGGCACCAACATCAACGGAACCGTCGACGCTCTCGACCGTGTTGCTCAACTTCTGCAGGACATGGACGCTTGCAACGTCTGCAAAGGTGTCGTCGACGTTTACCCGAATCCAAAGCCCAAAGTCAAAATAAAGTTCACGTCCGCGCAGATTAACGCTCGACTCGGCACCGCTTACACCGACGAGGAGATTGTTGACGTGTTGGAGGCTCTCGGCTTCGACGTTGACCCAATCAACAAAGTCGAGGAAATGACCGACGAGGTTGTCGATAAGTTTGCCACCGCGACAAAAAATATCAGCAAAGCGGCGCGGAAAATCGGCGAAAAGTCGAACCTTGAAGGCTTCATGAAGAATATCGGCGCGACGTTCAGCGGGCTGTTCAAAAGTGCCGACAAAGCTCAAGACGCTGTCGAGGATTCGGGCGTTGATGAATTCGTCAAGAACATCAGCTCGGCGGTCGGCGACATGGTTAAAACCGTCGACATGAAAATTTCTTCCGCCTTTGAAGTCACCGTACCCGATTGGCGCAACGATGTTCATCTGCCTGAAGATTTGTCGGAAGAAGTCGCGCGGATTTACGGCTTCGATAAAATTCCGTCGACACTGCCAAAAGGCAATCAGCAAGGTCATCAGTCGCCGACGCAAAATTTTATCGACCGCGTGAAAAAAATTCTGTCTGGCTTCGGTTTGTGTGAAGAATTATCGTTCGCCTTCACCAGCGAGCAAATGTTCGACAAAATGCAAATTCCTGCCGATTCAAAATTGCGTCAAGCCGTGCCGATAATGAACCCGCTCACCGACGAGGCACCGCTCTTGCGCACGACGTTGCTTGCGTCAATTTTCGAGAACGCCGCGAGAAATTTCGCCCGCAAAAACGAAGACGTCCGCCTGTTCGACATTGCACCGATTTTCCTGCCGAAGGAATTGCCCGTAACCGAACAACCGATTGAACGTCAACAACTTGTCGGATTGCTGATGGGTCGTCGCGAACCTAAAGGTTGGTCGCAGGACGCCGCGCAGATTGATTTCTACGACGCAAAAGGTCTCGTCGAGGAATTACTTGCGGGCTTGTCGATTGGTAATTACAGCGTCGAGTCGGGCGAACATTACGCTTTGCACCCTGGCAAAACCGCTGTCTTCAAGAAAGGTCGCGATGTTCTCGTTACGGTCGGCGAAGTTCATCCTGCGGTCGCTGAGGCTTTAGGCATTCGCAAAAAAATTTACGTCTTCGAGGCAGAAATTGACACGTTGCAGAAATTCGCCGCCAAAAAGTTCAGCTTGGAGAGTCTGCCGAAGTATCCGTCAATCAGCCGCGATTTGGCGATTCTCGTTGACCACGACACGTCTGCGGGCGATGTTGAGCGCGTCATCACGAAGAACGGCGGCAACTTCCTGAAGAGCGTGACGTTGTTCGACGTGTACACCGGCGAAAGAATTTCTGCCGACAAAAAATCTTTGGCGTTCGCGATTGAGTTCCGTTCCAATGAGCGCACACTCACCGACACCGAGGCTGATGCGGCGTTCCAAAACATTTTGGCGGCGGTTGAAAAGGACTTCGGCGCAACCTTGAGAAGCTGAGGTGACGAACTTGAAGGAGGAAAAATCGGTCGGCGAAATGAAACGCGTCGAAGTGGACATCTTCGGCGAAGTGTATCGCCTGCGCACCGAAAATCCCGACGAATTGGCGAAATTGGTACGCATGGTCGATTCGACAATGAAATCAATTTCACAAACCACACGGACATTCGCGGGAAGTCGGATTGCGGTATTGGCGGCACTGAAAATCGCCGAAGACTATTACCAGCTCAAACGAGACTACGACGAACTCTTACAGCTTTTGGACGAAAACAAATAAAAATTTCGGAGTGCAGATAATCTGCGCTCCTTTTAAATTTGCTCGACAGCTCGACACATGCCGCAAGTCTCCTTGACTTTGCAACGCGTTGACGTTATCATTTGAACGCAAAAAAAATTCAGGGGAAGTGATTAGACAATGTGGCGCGGACTTTACACGGCGGCAACCGGCATGATAACCGAGATGAAACGCACCGACGTCATTGCAAGCAACATCGCCAATGCCGCAACGACAGGCTACAAGCGCGACGTGGCCGTTCATAAAGAATTTCACAACATGTTAATCAAACGCATAAACGATTTCGGCGACGAAGGTGCTCTCGGCATGAATGTTGCGCCGTTCAATTCCTTGGCAGATCTCGGCACGTCCCGCGAAGACGTCACGCAAATTAAAGGCTTCAACGCTGACCCGACCAGAAGACCCAGTATCGGGCGACTCGGTTTGGGCGACTACATTGACGAAATTGCCGTTGACTATCAGCAAGGCGCGCTTGAGTCCACGGGCAACACCTACGACCTTGCAATCGTCGGCGACGGATTTTTTGCCGTGCAAACTCCCGACGGCGTTCGCTACACTCGCAACGGCGCGTTCTTCAAGAACAGTCAAGGCTACTTGCAGGATATTCGCGGCTACAATCTGCTTGACACAAACGGCAATCCGATTCGCATTCCGTCCAACATTCCCGATTCGCAAGTCGTCATCACGGGCGACGGCACTGTCTCAATACCTGGCACCGAAGTCCGCCTTAATGTCGTGACTGACCGTTGGGAAGCTATCGGCAACCTTGACCTTCAACAACAGCTTGCGCAAATTCAGTTCGTTGAGTTCGGCGACCGTCTTGCCACGCAGAAACAGGGCGATAATCTTTACTACATCGTCAACAACAACGAAGGCAATCCGCCACCTGCGCGGACAGTCAATCAAGCCCTTCGTGAACGGATAATGAATCCCAATGCTCAACCACGTCCCGCGTCAGGCGAAATACTTCAAGGCACTTTGGAGAAATCGAAC
The DNA here is from genome assembly GCA_947165145.1 of uncultured Selenomonadales bacterium. GTDB lineage: Bacteria > Bacillota > Negativicutes > Selenomonadales > Selenomonadaceae > Quinella. The sequence goes on along the minus strand of CAMUZG010000001.1, from coordinate 83,012 downwards.
ACGGCGATTGTCTACGAAATGGTTGAACTGATTCACAATCAGCGCATGTACGAGGCGAATTCCAAAGCCGTCACGACGCAGGACACCATGATCGAAACGTCGGTTAATCAAGTCGGCGCAGTCAGCTGATTCGGGTGACGCGCTATGATTGAAATTAAAGGCTTAAAGAAATCGTTCGGCGACCTGCACGTCTTGCGGGGAATTGACCTGCACATTGACGAACGCGAAGTCGTCGTTATAATCGGACCTTCGGGCAGCGGAAAATCGACTTTGCTCCGTTGCATAAATTTTTTGGAAGAACCGACGGGCGGCACAATCACCGTTGACGGAATTCCGATGGACAGCGAAGAAAATATCACCAAAGTCCGCGAAGAAGTCGGCATGGTCTTTCAGCGATTTAATCTGTTCCCGCACATGACCGTTCTTGACAACATCACACTCGCACCGATGAAAGTCCGTAAAGTTGCACGTTCCAAAGCCGAACAGACTGCACAAGATTTGCTTGACCGCGTAGGATTAGGCGACAAGGCGGGAAATTATCCCAATCAACTCAGCGGCGGTCAACAACAACGCGTCGCAATCGCCCGCGCTTTGGCAATGAAACCGAAAGTTATGTTGTTCGACGAACCGACAAGTGCGCTTGATCCCGAAATGGTCGGCGAAGTTCTCGACGTTATGCAACGCCTTGCCGAAAGCGGTATGACAATGATAATCGTAACGCACGAAATGGGTTTTGCCCGCGAAGTCGGCACGCGCTTACTTTTCGTCGACGGCGGCTACATTGTCGAACAGGGCAGACCTAAAGACGTATTCGAGCACCCGAAAGAAGAACGCACCAAATTATTCCTGTCGAAAATTTTATAAAGCATTGCTCCCCGATTAACGTCGGGGAATTTTTTATGTGTAATCGTAATTCCAAATTCCAAATTCCTAATTCCAAATTCATTATACCCCGCGCCCTGTTGTTCTATTTGAAAGCCTGTACTATTATTCGCGTCGACAGCCGTTTGGTGGACTGCTGTCACAACGGGGAGACACACGGGATCACGAAGTCCAAAGTGTCTGCAAGCTCCTACGCCGGTTGGGGAACTGGCACAGAGCTTATCGCTGTGGCGGGCTCTTGTCGAACTGTAGGTTTTTCGACAAAGTTCGTCCTTTTATTTTGTTTAGGTTCAAGTTACGGGTTCATCTATAGGGCGGCCTCGAACGCTTGAAATCGGCGCATACGCTGTTCGCTCAAACGCACGCGTTCACTCTGTTACGAGAGCCGCAAAAAACTTTTCTGACAAAGTCGTGACCCCCAAACGGCGCGACTTTAGAAAGGAGTTCTTTCTATATGAGCGATTTGTTCGACGAATTTGTTTTTAGTTTACAACGTTTTGCAGATGAAACCACTATCAAATACGGCGACATCAAGCCCTATCCGACAGTCGCAAACGCCAAAAAGAACGGCTATCCGCTCACCGACTACGGCGAGGTTGACTGGGAAAAACTTCTCAAGGATCAACCCAACAACGTCTATTGGCCGGAAGACCACCTCGAATTCTACATGTTCGACGGCGAAAACGGCAAAACAACCAAGGTCGTAAAAGCAACGGTTGCTTACACTGTTGCCGAAGAAGAAGACCCATATGGACTCACGGTAGTTGGTGCGATTAACAAAGTTATTCCCGACACGTCGTCCACGACCATTGTTTTCGCAAACACCGAAAATCTCGAAGAAGCATCCGCAACTTCCACCGTCAATTTCAGCATTCAACAACCGGGCTTTTACATCAGCTTTGTTCCCGCTGAAGAAAGCGAAGATGAAGAACAGGTTACCAAGCCGCAGAGCATTCACTTCGTCAACGCGGGCGACAAACTCGTACTCGACGAAGAAACGCTTAATGAAAATGATCTTCTCCAAAACCTCTACTTCGGCGACAACAATCCTATCAGTTCTGGCAGTGGATATGATGCTGCACTGGAAGGCTTCGACATCAGCGGTCTCCAACCCGGACCGGAGAAAAAGCCTACTTATATCCAACTGACCGACACGACAGGCACCTTTGAAATCGGCGACATCTATGCCGACCAGCTAAACAGCAGAGTTGATTTGAACAGCGACGTAACAATCGAATTCGATAACCCTAAACCACTTGGTGAAGATGGAGAGGAAGAGCAGATTCCTGCAGGCAACATCACCTTCGATCTCAAAGGTCGTCTCGAAATCAATGTCGAAAATGGCGCAGAGGTCACGGTCGGCGGCCGCTCAATCTACAACTACAAATCAACCTATCAGTCCAAAACCGACATCATGCTTAACGGCGTGGCAATCAATCTGCAGACTTATGAATTCGTGTATCAAAAATCCCCTGACGGTTCTCAGGGCATTCTTCGCGTCGATGGATATTTTAGATTACCTCTTCTTGACGAGGTTATTGGCGAGGTTATTGTACCCATTCTTTCTGACGACATTCGACACGGCGTTCAACAGTTCGTCATCAACGGTAAAACCTACACAACAAAAAATTTCGGCGACGCAGAAGGTTACAACGGCTTTATGCTCGACAGCAGCATGAACGTCACGGGCGTTGTTTTCAGCGAAGAAGACAACGACGCAACCATTCTCTTCACGGACGGCAAAATCCCCGAAGGTTTCAAAATCTACGGCTACGATCCTGATCATGATCCCTACGCTGAAGGCGCAACGAACAAAAAGAACTTCGGCACGGGCGTAGATGCTCCCACTGTCACGGGCAACAGCGCAACTGTCGGCATTAGAAAGTATTACGATGCGGAAACAGCTATGGGTTTATTGAATGCATTAAGTGACGCCGAAACCGCAGAAGATATTGCCAAAGCTAGAGCCGCACTTGCCGAAATCACTAAATACTCGCTGATTGTTAGCGACGGTGCAGTTGTCAAAGACAGCGACGGCACGGAAATCACGGTTACTTGCGGCAAAGACAATTTCGTTGAAATCGTCTTTGATATTTTGGAAGACGGCAAAAACAACATTCTCGGCGTCGTTCCTTCAGTCGATCCGTTGTCAGACGACGAAGAACTTCCCGCAGCGTTGAGCGCATACGACACGCTTTCGTTCACCGTTAATGACCATGCAATAGCGTCTGCAGCCAGCATTCAAGGTCTTTTCTTTGGCAATGCTCTTAATGACAGCTTCGGCGTAATGTCCCTCGGCGGCGCGTCTCAATTTGTCGCAATCGGCAGCGGTCAATACGTCTACGGCAAAGGCACGGAAGATAACCTCAACATTTCGTTGCAGTCCGCAACCGACACCGTTTACGCTCTCGACAGTGCCAACAGACTTGTTCTCGCAAGCGGCAAAGGCTCACTCACCGACGCGACTGATTTGGACGGCAACGCTGCCAACGACATCACCTACGAATACACCACGAGCGGAAAAGCTTTCTTCTCATTGGAAAGTGGTTACGTCGCTGATCGTACTTACAACTCCGTAACGGGAACATATGAACTTAACTTCGGCGGCATGCAAGAAGCCAGCGTTATCGATAAGTTTGTCTTCGTTGATAAAGACGACGCTCTCAAAATCGACTGGAGTGCCTATTATGAAGCAACGAACTGGACAGACTCCATAGGTTTGAATTATCCTGCCGGTTTGGCTTACAGCACCGACAGCTTGGGCAACGAAGTCGAAGAACTTGAAAATCAGCCTGGAGTTCTCAGCCCTTCCTACACCGTCAAGATGACGCAAGCTTACAACGATTCGGTTGGTACTGCTCAGTTCTCGGTCAGCGAATTCGGCTCAATACCCACTGCCTACATAGAACGAGTGGCAGAATACGTACCGGAAGCAACAGTTCTCGCCTCTGTTGGTACCGTAGTAGGGTTCGGGAACGAAGATAGCGCGGGCGAAGTCGTTTTCGGTTCAGCAAGTGGTGCGGCATTCCATTTCGACAGCGACGGCAATGCTCTCGGCTTCGACGCCAAAGAAGGCAAAGTTTCGATTGCCGGTGAGGCTGTGGATTGGTTGGAACAAACGGCCAATAAACCTGCGTTCTCAATCAACGGCTCTGCAGTCGACATTGAAGGCGAAATCACAGAAACCTCAACCATCGTCGGCGGCGAAGACTGGGGCGAAGAAGCTCCTGTCCTCGTTTACGACGCTGACGAGAAGAGCTTGTTCGGTTACGGCACGGGCGTCACAGTCTACGATGCGGGCGAACAAGTCAAAAAAGTTTATGCGGCAAGCATCGGAACTGCGGCTTCACTCGACGGCGAACTGACTGACGGCAAAGGCACCACGTACAACTACGCGGCTGTCGGCGCATCTCAAGCTTCGCGCGCATACTTCACGTTTGACGGCACTGTTGCAACGGGCTTCGGCTTTGCAACTGTCGGCGACGCAATCAGCGTAACCGAAAGCATGACTGCGGCAGGTTTCTCGCTCATCGACGACAAGACTGGCAAATCAATCACGGCTCCCGAAGTTCTCAAATCGGTCGGCGGTGCGGCAAAAGACGAATACACCATCACCAAGAAAGAAGATCCGTACTACGGCATGTCCGACTTCCAAGAAGGCAACTATGTCGGCTTTGAAGACGGCGCGTCGATTACGTTCCAAAAACTTGACGACGATTCCACTGCGGCGATTGAGTTCGACATGAACACCCCGCAGAAACTCCATCGCATTACGGATTTGGTTAAAGATGACGAGGTTAAAGTTGCAGGCGCGGCTTCTGCAGTTATCTTCGACAGCGACACAGTCAAAGTCAGCGGCGACAATGTCAGCTACGTCTATGCCAAAGGCGCAAGCTCTGCAGACCTCAAAGATGTTTATGGCAACGTCACGATTGAACAGCTCGGTGCCAGCATGGCGAACGTCTACACTGCGGCAGGCAAGAGCGGCGTCGGCTTGTACACCTTCGCAATCAACGGTGTCAGCGGCGGCGAATACTACGTCGGTAACTTCTCCGTTAAAGGCGGCACAAACAACGGCGTCCAATTCATTATCGGTTCCGACAGCAAAGTCTCCGAAATCAAAGGCATTAACGATACCGAATTCGTCATGGGCTACTTCACCGATATGACGAAAGTCAACGGTAAAGACTTATTAATCAGCGGCGACGAAGGCGGCATGGCTGTTATCGGCAATAAAGACGCTGACGGTCTTACCGGCGTGTTCGGTCTCGGCGGCGAAAGCGTTGTTGTTACCGACGCGGCGGGCGCAAGCGTCTTCGTGGTCAACCAAGACAGCAACATCACCTTCGGCACCAGCTCAACGTTTGCAGTTGCGGGCGAAAGTAAAGTATATGTCGGCTTCCTCGCTGACGCAAAACTTACAGTCAAAGGTATCAGCTTCCTCGGCGCGAACGAATCCGTCACGGGCGACTTCAGCACTGTTGAAGAAATCAACGGCGGCAACAAGTTTGAAGTTGTCAACGATCCCGATAACAGCCTCACGGTTGTCGGCAACGAAGACAAAGACGGTATCAGCAAGATTGCCGGTGTTGGCGACGGCGCACTCATCACTGATGTTGCGGGCGCAAGCTTTGTCCAAACCGACATGGTTGGCTCCTTCAGCTTCGGCGGCAACGAGGCTCCGTTCGTTGTCAGCGGCGACAGCTCCGTCAAATTCGTCATGGATAAAGACGCGGCGGCAGAAGTTATCGGCGTTGATGACTTCGGCGTTGATGATAGCGGTGCGAACATTGCGGCAACTCTCGAAGGCGCACTCCAAGGCATCGCAATCAACGGCAACTCTTACCCAATCGCAATCGAAAACGACGCGGACGAACGCTTCAGCTACATGATTGACGCGCAAGGCAACGCAACTCTCGGCGGTGTCAGCGGTACTGATGTTGTCATCAACGCAACTGCAGGCGCAAGAACCGTTCAGATTACCGGAGACGGCACGTACAACTACGCTCCCACTGCAGTTCCCGGAGTCGATGAAAATTATGTACTTGAAGGCGGCGACAGCTCTGTCCTGTTCAACATCGACGAAGCTGGTAAGCTCACCATCAGCGACATTGCTGACGGCGAATCTATCACGACCGATTCTCTCGGCGAAGAAGCGATCACCTTCGTTGCTGAAAACGGTGCATCTGCTGTTATCCAAATCGACGGCGACGACGAAGTTACTGTCGTGAACGAAGGCGGCGCATTCGTCATTAGCAACCTTTCCGACAGCGCAGTTATCGCACAGGCTGACAACGTCACCGATGCTTGGACTGAAGCATTCGACAGCAAACTTACTGTCACCGACGCTTCCGGTAGCTCCTTCACTGCTGAAGGCACTGATGACGGCGTGAACTACATCCTTGACGGCGCAGGCAAGATTGTCGGTGTTGACGACCTCGACGAAGACGTCACACTGCGCGGCGCACTCGGCGGCTTGAGCTCTGTCAACGGCGAAGAATTCAGCGTTACCGAAACTCCTGTTGAGAATCTCGGCGGCGACGGTGAATTTGCAATCGTCGGCGGCGACAGCGGTATCGGCGCAATCACCGAACTCGGCGGCGTAGTTATCGTTGAGAACGCGGGCGGCGCATCGAAACTCAGCAGTGACGGCGACATCGTCCTCCTCAACAAAGCGGCAGACCAAAACTTCTTGGTGTTGGGCGTCTCCGGACTCACTCATGACCAAATAACCCACGCTGAAATTTCGGAAGACTCCCAGATGCAGGAAATTGTTTTCGGTCAGTTTGGTGAAGTCTTAACCCAGTCGTCCGATGGCGTTGACTTCGCTCTCGACGAAGAAGGCAAAGTCACGGGCATCAGCGGCGTTGGTAGCAATGAAGTTCTCGCCGGCACCTTCGACGATGTTACGACGATAAACGGTCAAGAGTTCGACATTCAAGGCGCATCCGGTCTTGTCATGCAAGGCACGGACGGCAAAGACGCTGTTTCCGCAATCGTTGCCATTAAAGGCACCTCTGTCGCAGTCAAAGCAACCGCCGGCGCAAGCACCGTTCTTGCAGTTGGTATCGACCAAATCACCTTCGGCGAAGACGAAACCTTTACAATGGCGGCTGAAAGCGGCGCGGTCAGAGCAGTCGGCTTCATTCTTGGTGATGATGGTGATGTCGAACGTATCGGTCTCCTCGACGCCAACGAATCCATTACGGGCGACTTCAGCGACATCAAGTCTGTCAACACGGCTGAATTCGACGTTGAAGGCGACGACGAACTCACAATCGTTGGTCAAGAAGGTCTCAGCTCAATCGCCATGATCGCAGGTGTCGGCGACAGCGCAATCATCGCTAACGTCGCGGGCGCAAGCATCGTTCGCACTGACGCGGTTGGCTCGTTCAGCTTCGCGGGCAATGACGCTCCGTTCGCAGTGGCGGGCGACAGCTCTGTTGACTTCATGATGGTTGAAGGCGAATCGGCAATGGTTGCAGGCGTCAACAACTTCGGCGACGAAGGTGCGGCAACTCTCGAAGGCGCACTCCAAGGCATCGCAATCAACGGCAGCACTTCCGCAATCGACATTGACGGCGACGCAGACGACCTCTTCAGCTACATGGTTGACGAGAACGGCGAAAACGCAACTCTCGGCGGCGTCGGCGGCGCAAGCGGCGCAATCGTCGAAATCAAAGCGACGGCGGGCGCAAGCTTCGTTCAGACCAATGCGGCTGGCACGTTCGTATTCGCAAGCGGTCAGAGCTTCACGACCGATGATGACAGCGTAACCTTCAAACTCAACGGCGACGGTCAAGTCGTTGCAGTTTACGGTCTCGACACCGGCAAACAGATCACCGGCAACTTTGCAGAAGAAATCGCAGTCGAAGGCGACAGCGGTCTGCAAGGCGTCCAAGTCGACGGCGACGACGATGTCACGGTTTACCACGGCTCCTTGATCCTCAAAGACATCAGCGACCTTGCCACGATTAAAGTTGCTGACGACATCACCGAAGCTTGGACCGATCCTCTCGGCGAAGGCGACACGCTCAAAGTCACTGATACTGACGGTCATGAATTCGTTGTCGAAGGTGGCGACTCCAACGGCGTTGCATTCTTGCTCGACGGTCAAGCACACATCAACGGCGTTGACAGCCTCGGCGAAGGCGTCATGCTCACCGGCTCACTCAGTGTTCTTGACAAAATCAACGGCAAAGAATTCAGCGTTACCGAAACTCCTGTTGAGAATCTCGGCGGCGACGGTGAATTTGCAATCGTCGGCGGCGACAGCGGTATCGGCGCAATCGTCGGACTCAGCGGCATGGTCAATGTTGTCAATGCAGGCGGCGCATCGAAACTCGTCAGCGACGGCAACATCGCTCTCAACGTTGCGGGTAAATCTGTTGCCGTGGTTATTGGCGTCAACGGAATCACTCCTGAGCAGATACTCGGCGTTGATATTTCCGAAGACTCCACGGAGATGGATATCGTCAGCCAGTTCGCTGAGAACATCGAACAATCCGACGGTGCTGAATTCACGCTTGACGAAGAAGGCAACGTCACGGGTATCAGCGGCATTGGCGGCAACGAAGTTCTTGGTCTCAGACCCGAAAACGCTATTACGGTCAACGGGCAAGAACTCGACATTCAAGGTGTTTCGGGTCTCGTCATGCAAGGCACGGACGGCAAAGACGCTGTTTCCGCAATCGTTGCCATTAAAGGCACCTCTGTCGCAGTCAAAGCAACCGCCGGCGCAAGCACCGTTCTTGCAGTTGGTATCGACCAAATCACCTTCGGCGAAGACGAAACCTTTACAATGGCGGCTGAAAGCGGCGCGGTCAGAGCAGTCGGCTTCATTCTTGGTGATGATGGTGATGTCGAACGTATCGGTCTCCTCGACGCCAACGAATCCATTACGGGCGACTTCAGCGACATCAAGTCTGTCAACACGGCTGAATTCGACGTTGAAGGCGACGGCGAGCTCACGATTGTTGGTCAAGAAGGTCTCAGCGCAATCAGCAAGATCGCAGGTGTCGGCGACGGCGCAGTCCTCAACAACGTTGCAGGCGCAGGCATTGTCGAAACCAACGAAGAAGGCACCTTCACGTTCGCGGGCGATTCGTTCATTGTTGTGGGCGACGACAATGTCAAATTCGTCATGGATCCCGATGAAGACGCTAAAGTTGTCGGCGTTAACGAATTCGGCGTTGAAGGTCAATCCGCAATCCTTGACGGCAAACTCAACGGCATTGCCATTAATGAGATTGTTCCCGCCATTGAAGTCGAAAACGACGAAGACGAACGTCTCGTTTATGCAATCGGCGCGGACGGCAAGACATTCCTCGGTCAAGTCGGCGGTGCAAGTGTCGTCATCAGAGGCACGGCAGGCGCAAGCTACGTCGAACTCGTCAAAGACGGCAAATACACCTTCGCGAACGGCGGCATTGCTGCTGAATACGCAAAGACCTACGAACTCGCGGGCGGTGACAGCTCTGTCATCTTCAACATCGAAGGCAACAATGCTGTTGAAATCAGCGACATCGACAAGAACGAGTCCATCACGGGCGACTTCAGCGGCACTCCGACCACGTTCATTGCTGTCGACGGCACATCTGCTGTTATCCAAATCGACGGCGACGACGAAATCACGGTTGAGAACGACGCTATCCTTATCCGCAACCTCTCCGACAGCGCAGTCATTGTCAAAGCTGACAACGTCTACGAAGCTTGGACCGACGAACTCAGCGGCGACGCAATCGCAGTCACTGACGCGGGCGGTAAATCCTACATCGTTGAAGGCACTGACGCTGACGGCGTGAAATTCGTCCTCGACGGTCAAGGCAACATCATCGGCGTTGACGACCTCGACGAAGGCGCAACCCTCAAGGGCGACCTCGCAGGTCTCAGCACTATCAACGGCGAAGCCTTCGAAGTGAATGATCCCGACAACTTCATCGCAGTGGTCGGCGCAAGCACCGGTATCAGCGAAATTCAGAACGTCAGCGACGGCACTGAAGTTGTCGCGGCGGGCGGCGCAGACAAGATTGTCACCGACGAAGCAGGTACCTTCACAATCTTCGGCGACAGCTATGCAGTTGAAAACGACGACGAAGTTGAATTCGCGCTTGACGGCGACAAAGTCACGGGTATCGACAAACTCAGCGGCAATGTTACGGCAGAAGGCGCAATCCTCGGCGGACTCAGCATCAACGGCAAGAACTTCGATATCGTCAACGACGCGGACGATATGGTTGTCTTCGGCAATGACGCAGAAGACGACATCTCCATGATCTCCCATGTCGGCGCGGCGGACGACGGCACTGTCACCATCAACAATGCTGCTGGCGCAAGCTTCATTGCTACCGACAAGACCGGCTCCTTCACCTTCACGCAGAACGGCGCGACCTACACCACTGACGACGACAACCTCCTCTTCGGCAGAGAAAGAACAATCGACAACCTCGACGAAGGCAAATTCGTCAAGGGCAGCTTCTCCGACGCAATCGCAGTCAACGGCGAAGTTGTTCAAGTTACCGACGACGACAACGAAGTTGCAGTCTACGGCGGCGACGACAATGTCAGCGCAATCGGCGAAGTTGATGCAGACGCAACTGTCGGTGCTTGGGGCTCTGCTTCGGCAATCAGCGTCAATGGCGACGGCGACTACACCTTCATTGGCGCGGACGACGTGGAACAGAAATTCACCACAAGCGGTGATTCGGCATTCGTCTTTGTCCCGAATGACGCTTCGGTTATCGGCGGCGTAGAAGACTTCGCGAATGGCGACTTGTCCTTCGACACTCAAGGAACCTCCGCACTCAACATCAACGGCAATGATATGACCTTCGCGTCCGAATCGATTGCAACCTTGACGATTGTCGACGAAGACGTTGTTGTCGTAAAAGGCATCACCGGCAGTGTCAGCGGCATCGTTGCGGGTACTGCACAAGTTATCGGCGTTGAGGGCGACACCGAAATCACAATCAACGGCAAAGACATCGAAGTCATCGACGAAGACAAACAGTTCAACGTTCTCGTTCACAGCGGCGAAGCTGATTATGTCTATGACGTCGACGGCGACACGACCGTTAACGCGGCAGATGTTTCCGTCAGAGCCAACGCGACTGGTTCCGCTCATGCTAGCGAAAATGCATTCGTCATCGGCGGCGAAAGCTACGTTATGGACGACAGCAAAGACGTCAACGACGGCTTCACCTTCGTCACTGATGAAAACGGCGTTCTCACGGGCGTCTACAGCCTCGAAGGCGGCTTGGTTGTCGGAGACGGCGATTGGGACGGCGAAATCAACGGCAACGAGATTGAAATCGTTGACGGCGGCGACAGCTCACCTGTCACAATCGGCACTGACGAAAACGGCGACATCGACAGCATTTCCGGCTTGACGGACGGCGACGCAGTCAATGGTGCTCTCAGCGGCGTATCTATCCACATTCCTGGTAGCGACGACGAAGACGGCACTACGGTCACCATCAACGGTCAGCCTTACACCATCATCGGCGACGAAGACGGCGTTGACGTACAAGACGGCACTGTCGTTGGTCTCGACGACGAAGCAAGCTTGACAGGTCCCACTGGTAAACACACCGTCAACGGCAAAGAACTCGACTTCGGCGACACCAGCGGCGAAAAAGTCGCGAAAGGTCGTTACAACAAGACCGATGCTTACTTCGAAGACGAGAACGGCAGACTTATTCGTTTGTCGACTGCAATCGACAGCGGCGAAGATGACGGCTTCAACATCGAAGACATCAGCGGCATTCCTGGCGACAGAGAAGTTGTTCCTGGTCTCATCAACAAAGAACTCTCCGATTCGATTTTGGCAACTGCCGGCACCAGCGCAGCTATCCTCGACCTCGATCAACCGCTTAAACTCTTCCTCGACAACAAAGACGTTAAAGAAACGCAAGAATTCGACGTCAGCGGTTACAAGTACACGAAGAGCATTCACCTGTTCGAAGGTCCGCAAGCTGTCACGCTTAACAACGACGGCGGCAACCTCGTCCACGTTGAAGAAACTGCTAATGGCGCGAAGGCTATCACGCTCGGCGACGGCGGCGACGTTGTTGTTGTTGACGAAGTCGAAGGTCTGCAGAACGCAGTTGCAATCATCGGCGGCAAGAGCGACGATTCTATCTACGTCCGCAACAATGTCAACACCGTCATTGACCTCAGCGAGGGCGGCGACGACATGATCCTCACGTTCGGCAAAGCCAACGCAAGAATCACGCTCGCAGGCTACGATGCAGACGAAGGCGACGGCGCGGCTATCCGTGTTGAAGAATATCTCGACGAAAACAACAGCACGGCAGGCTCCATTGCTGAAGGTATCCTCAACGGCACCATCAACTTCAGCGAAGGCACCGTCAACATCGACGCTCCTGACGGACATTCCGAAATCGTCGTCGGCACCAACGGTCTCGGCGGTCAGATTGTCAACTTGATGACTCACGCAACCAGCGGCAACGATGACAAACAAGCAGTCGGCTTCACGGGCGAAGACGGCGGCGTTGTCAATGCAAGCGAATGGGATACTCCGCTCATCATGGTCGGCAACATGGACGGCGACAAAGAAGGCTCCACCATGGTCGGCGGCGCAGGTTCCGATACCTTCTTCGGCGGCGCAGGCGATGACTTCCGCACCGGCGAAGGCAATGACCTTGTCATTCTCGAAGACGATGCAACCCGTGGCGGCGCAAGAGTCGAAATCAACGAAGGTCGTGCAACGGTTAAAGGCGCGAACAGCACCTTGGCTGAAAGCACCGGCGACACCATCGCAATCGACGCTTCCAAACTCAAAGGCATCGAATACGATGACGTCACTGGCACGCTCATTATCGACGGTGACGGCTACTACGCCGAAATCGCTGACGTTGACGTTTACGACGGCAACTACACCGAACAAACCATCGAAGACACCTCGACTGGCGAAGTCTACAAAGTTGCAATCGGCACCGAGAGCAGCATAATCAAAGTCTCCGAACAAGAAGATCTGCGTCCGAACGTCTTCTTCGGCGAGAACACCGCTATCGACTTCTCCGCTTACACCGGCGACGCTCTCATCGACCTCAAGGGCGACTACCTTGATGACAGCATCATCGACGAAACAGTTGTCCTTATCGACGACGATATTACGACGCTCATCGCAGGTTCCGGCGACATGGCGTTCAAGGGCGACGACGACAACGAAACCTTCTATGCCGGCAGTGGCAACACCTACATGTACGGCGACGGCGGCAGAAACCTCATGGTCGGCTACAACGGTCTCGACAAAGAAGGTCAGACTTACTTCTACGTCCTCGGCAACGCTGACGGCGCGGCTAACACCATCACCGGCTTCAACTGGGTCACCGACGACAACTACACCGACACCAAGAAAGTCACTGCGGACGTTCTCTTGCTCGACCTTGATGACAACAACCTCACGCGCCTCGACATCAGCGGCGACGACGTTGTTATCGAAGTCACCAGCAAAGACGGTTCGGACGAAACCGAGTCTGCAGTTATCGTCGGTGCTGTCGGTCAAGACATGATCGTCGACGAAACTATCGTGCAAATTGGCGACGACAAACTCGTCTTCGACCAGTTCGCAGACTTCTACTATGCGGCAGGCAAGAACGCTACCGTTGAAGTCAGTAGCGCAATCCAAGACGACGTTGTCCTCTGGCTCGACGACGACGAGACCGGCAAGAGCTTCGAAGGCGACATCGCAGTCATTGACGCTCGTAAGTCCTCCGCAAACGCACAACTCGCTGGTAACGACAACGACAACGTCATCTACGCAGGCAGCGGCGAAACCAGTCTGTGGGGCGGCGAAGGCGGCGACGACTTGCTCGTTGGTGCTGCTGGTGGTCGTAACACCTTCTACTACTCGCTCGGCAACGGCGACGACACTATCGCGGGCGTCCAGGACGGCGACCTCGTTGCGCTCGACATCAACTCGCTCGACGACATCGACGAGATCAGCATTGACGAAACCGCTATCACAATCAAGATGAACGACGGCGATGAACTCACCATCGTCGACAACGACAAACACGTCGGCATCATGGTCGACAACGGCGAAGGCGGCGTAGACACCTACTACACCGACGAAGCGCGTCGTCAGCAATAAGATAATCCATGCAACGGAGATACACCCAATCTAGCTTGAACTGAAGTTTCAGTTCGGAGCCTCGGCAAATTGTCGGGGCTCTTTTTTTATTGCGTTTAAGTCACAGCGGCAAAGAATTTTTGTCAAAAAAAAACCTCACTCCGTTTGAACAGGAGCAAGGTCGTCTTGTTGAAGGTTTAATTTATTTGTTCGTAAGTGAACGCCGCCCGCAAAATCGTAGCCTCGTCGAGTGCTTTGCCGATAAGTTGGAAGCCGATTGGTAAGCCGTCGTTCGTGACGCCGCAGGGAATTGAAATGCCAGGCAATCCCGCCAAATTCAGCGGCACCGTGCAAACGTCCTGCAAATACATTTTCAACGGGTCGGAGACCATTTCGCCGAGCTTGAACGCGGCAGTCGGTGCTGTCGGCGCAAGAATCAAATCAACCGTCTTGAACGCGTCGGTGAAGTCGCGCTGAATCAACGTGCGAACTTTCAACGCCTTGAGATAGTAAGCGTCATAGTAGCCCGCGCTCAAAGCGTAATTGCCAATCATGATACGCCGCTTGACTTCCGCGCCGAATTTCTCCGTGCGAGTATTCGTCATCATGTCGACAACGTCCACGCCGTCAACGCGAGCACCGTAACTTACACCGTCGTAGCGTTCGAGATTTGTAGCTGCCTCGGCGGGCGCAATCAAGTAGTAAGTCGAAATGGCGTAGTCCGTGTGCGGCAAACTTATCTCAACGATGTTCGCGCCGAGTTGCTCAAATTTCTTGGCGGCATTGCGAACTGACGTTTCAACGTCGGAATCAATGCCCGCAACGAAATATTCCTTCGGCAAGCCAATCGTCAAGCCTTTCACGTCGGCAATCAAACTTTTCGTGAAGTCGGGAACCTGCGCGGCGGTCGAAGTGGAATCCATATCATCATGACCAGCAATCGCATTCAAGACGAAAGCGCAATCCGTCACGTCGCGAGTAATCGGACCGATTTGGTCGAGCGAACTGGCGTAGGCGACAAGACCGTAGCGCGAAACTCTGCCGTAAGTCGGTTTGAGCCCGACGACGCCGCAGAAACTCGCAGGTTGACGAATTGAGCCGCCCGTATCCGAACCGAGCGCGAAGACAGCCTCACCCGCCGCAACAGCCGCAGCACTACCGCCCGAAGAACCGCCAGGCACATGTTCGAGATTGTGCGGATTGCGCGTGACGTGGAAGCCAGAATTCTCCGTGGAGCCGCCCATCGCGAATTCGTCGAGATTTGCCTTACCGATAAGCACGGGCTTTTGAGCAGTAAGTTTACCGTAAGCCGTGGCGTCGTACGGCGGAACAAAGTTTTCGAGAATTTTTGACGCGCAAGTCGTGCGGATGCCTTTGGTGCAGATGTTGTCCTTGACGGCGCAAGGAATGCCTTCGAGCGGAGAAATTTTTTCGCCACGAGCAATTTTTTCGTCGACGGCTTTTGAATCGGCAATCGCCTTATCACGGGTGATTGTCAAGTACGCGCCGATTTTGTCTTCAACTTCGTCGACACGCGAAAGAACATCGGCAGTAAGTTCCGTCGCAGAAATTTTTTTCGTCGTCAAGAGTTCGTGAAGTTCGTGCGCCGTCTTGTCGTATAAACTCAAATCATTTGCCTCCCTGACTGTCCTGCTCCGCAATGCGAATTTCTTCCTTCAAGTCTTGGTTGAAGTTCAGCGTGTGGAAATTATTTTTCTTCGGCAATTTTACGTCCAAGCTGTCGGTTTTGTCGAATTGAACTTCGCCGCTCTTCAAATTCAAGCCGAGAACATGTCCGCCGTATGTTTTGTCAGCCGAAATGAAGTGGAAATGCCAGCCGACAGAATTAAGCGAGCTCATGAAATCGGGGCAGTACAAGCCGACAATCGTGCCGCTGATGTTTTGGCGCGTGACTTCGTTTTGAGTCTTCAAAGCCTCGACCAAAGTCGGATAAGGTTCTTTCGAGCCGCTCTCACTGCGGACTAAAATTTCGTTGAAGGTGCCGCTAAGTTTAATCATGTAAAAACTGTTGCGCCCGTGTTTGTTGACCTGTTCGTTCAAAATTTTTTCGAGCGATTCTTTGTCGGCAACGTTGCTGAGCTTGACCGAAAAATCTTTGTCGAAAAACGTGACGTTCGAGAAGGGCACGCCGTCCTTGTCGTTCATGACGTTTATCTTGCAATCACGATTTGCGCGGTAGACGACGCCGTCAAGGACGATCATTTCGCCGTCAAGCCCCGTGAAAGTGCCGATACCCGTGTCGCCATGCTTCTTGAGTTCTTTGACAGTGACAGAGCCGTCGAAATAGCCCATTGTCAACGATTGCAACAGCGCGACTTGATAAACAGTTTCGCGGTCAGCGGGAGCGGGAGCCGCAGTCGCCGTGTTGAAAAGCATTGTCCCCGCCAGGAACGTTGCACCCAAAAATTTTTTCATGTTTAAGCCTCCAATACTCTAGGAACTTTAAAATAGCCGTCTTCTTTGAGCGGCGCGTTTGACAGTGCTGAATCTCTATCGAGCGACGGTTTGACGATGTCCGCGCGAAAAACATTTTGCATAGGCAGCGCGTAGGTTGTCGGCTCAATGTTCGTCGTGTCGATTGCCTGTAAGTTTTCGACGTACGTTAAAAATTTGTCGAGTTGCGCAGTGACTTCGGCTTTTTCCTCGTCACGAATCCGCAAGCGCGACAAACTCGCTACGGTCTTGATGTCCTGTTCGGTTACTTTCAACAGAATCTCCTTCTTCCAAAAAAATTTTAATTCAGCGGTGTTCTTTGGCGTAACGATTAACCGCGTGAACAAGCCTGTGCACAGGATACGCCAGCAACACTTGCATTATCGCCGCAGGCCAGAAATCAAATTTCATGAAACGCATAAAATCGACGTGGTGCCCCAACATCAGCAAAAAAATTATCGTTATGGCAAAGTGCACGGCGAGCGCGGGAATTGCGCTTATCACCGGCAAAATTGATTGGTCGCGGAAGAGATTGACGGAACATTTCCCGAAAATAAGCCCGATTGTCATGTAGCTGAACGTTGCCAAACCGAAATAACTTCCCGCCGTCAAATCCTGCAACAATCCCGCAACAAAGCCAAAAAATACGCCGCGCTTGTGACCGCAAAGGTACGCGACCGAACTCGTCAGCAGAATCATGAGATTTGCGCTAAAACCGTCGAAACTCAACAGCGGCAACAGCGACGTTTGCAGGGCGTAGCAGATAATGAGCAACATTGCCCACAGCCCGATAACTTTCATCGCGTCGCCCCCTCGAACGACCGATAATCTTCACGCTCAAGCGGTTCATCATCAGCGGGAAGTCTTGATTGTTCGTCAGCGACGGGAAGTCCAGCCTGTTCACGCGCATCGCGAAGTTGTTTCTGCTGTGCGTCTTGAACTTGCTGTTGTGCGTCCAAAATCTGTTGTTTCGCCGCCTGAAGTTTTTCTGCCGTCTCATAAGGATTTGTTTCGGTACCTGGCGTCTGCGCGGGCGGTTGAATCGGTTCGGGCGGTGCTTCTCGTGACGCGACGATTACTGCAACGTCTTCTAATTTTTGGAAGTCAACCGACGTTTCAATTTCCGCGAACTGCAACAGACCGCCTTCCTCGTTGTGAATTGCAACGACTTTGCCGACGACAAGCCCTTTCGGGTAGACGCCGCCGAATCCCGACGTGACGACCATATCATCAACTTTGACGTCAGAATCTTTCGGGATGTTGACCATGCGCGGGTGAGCGGGATTTTTGATGTCGCCTTCGACAATACCGGCAACGCGCGATCCGGGACGCTGAATCAACGTGCCGACCGATGAACGCGGATCAATCATCAGCTGAACTTTCGCGCTGTTCAAGCTTGATTCCATGACGTGACCGACTAAACCGAGTTCCGTGACGACGGGCATATTGTTCGCTACGCCGTCCAATGTTCCGCGATTAATCAGAATCACGCTTGACCATGATGCCGACTCGCGACCAATTACGCTTGCCGCAACCAAATCGAATTGAACTGCCGCCTGCTTGTAGTCAAGCAAACTTCTGAGCCGCTGATTTTCTGACGCGTATTCCGACGCCGTTAAATTCTGCGCGCGAAGTATCTCGACTTCCTTGCGGAGCTGTTCGTTTTGCTCGTGCAGTTGCGACATTTCAGTGACGGTGTTTCTTATGAATGTCAACTGACTGCCGACCCAAGCAAATGCGCGTTGAAAGGGCGACATGACAGTCATTGCGGCGTTGTTGGCGACGGGCGTTGAGAATTTGCCACGGGCAGCGAAGAATACACAACAAAACACGCTGACGAAAACAACAATCAGCGCGATAATTTTTTGACCTGTCTTTTTTTCTTTGCGAACTTTATTGCTCATTGTCTCAACTTTTTAGATGTCATGACGACGCGTTTAAGAAGGTTCACATTTTCAAGCGAACGACCTGTACCTTCGCCAACGCAGCTCAAGGCGTCATCAGCAACGATAACCGGCATACCGGTTTCCTTTGCAAGCAGTTTGTCCAAGTTTGCAAGGAGTGCGCCGCCGCCCGTCATCATGATACCGTGATCCATAACGTCCGCCGCAAGTTCAGGCGGAGTTTTTTCGAGAGTGCTTTTAACCGCGTCGACGATTTTGAAAATCGGATCGCTGAGAGCCTCGCGAATTTCGCTGGATTTGACTTCGATATTTTTCGGCAAACCTGTGACCAAATCGCGTCCACGGACGGGCATTTTTTTATCTTTGTCGGTTGTCAACATTGCGGTGCCGATTGAAATTTTAATCTCCTCGGCAGTGCGCTCACCAATCATTAAGCTGTACATGCGGCGAATATATTGGATAATTGACGAGTCCATTTCGTCGCCGCCGATACGGATTGAACAGCTTGTGACGATACCGCCGAGCGATATGACTGCGATTTCGGTTGTGCCGCCGCCTATGTCGACGACCATATTGCCGGTTGCCTCCTCGACGGGAAGACCTGCGCCGATAGCCGCCGCCATCGGTTCTTCGATAAGGTAAGCTTCACGAGCCCCCGCTTGAGTTGCCGCGTCAATTACGGCACGTTTTTCAACTTCAGTGACGCCGGACGGAACACCGACGACAACTCGCGGACGCACGAATGATTTTGAATTCATTGCCTTGCGGATAAAGTAGCGAAGCATCGCTTGAGTCACGTCGAAATCGGCAATGACGCCGTCTTTCATCGGACGAATCGCGATTATATTGCCGGGCGTGCGACCAATCATTTGCTTTGCCTCTTCGCCGACGGCAAGCACTTCGCCCGTATCACTTTTTATCGCAACGACTGAAGGTTCACGCAGGACGATTCCACGACCTTTGACGTGAACGAGAGTATTCGCCGTTCCCAGGTCAATTCCCATGTCGTGCGATAAACCGCCAAAAAAACCCCACATCTGTCAAATTGCTCCCTTCTTAGGATAAGTTATGCCTGCGCTAAGCGAAATCATTTTATCATACTTTTTACACTTTGCAACAGTAATTTGCAAGCACGCAATTTGGGACTTGTCGGTTGCATTTAAAACCGTGCCGTGATAAATTCTGCGCGACAAAAACTTTTTGGAGGAATTTTTATGGCTGTACTGGTTTGCGGTGGCGCGGGCTATATCGGTTCGCACACTGTTCATCAACTCGTCGCGGCGGGCGAAGACGTCATCATTGCCGACAACTTTGTCAAAGGTCATCGTGCCGCAATTAATCCTGCCGTCAAGCTTTACGAGTGCGACATCAGAGACAAAAGCGCGTTGAAAAAAATTTTCGCCGAAAATCACGTTGAGGCTGTCTTCCACTTTGCGGCGTTCATTGAGGCTGGTGAAAGCGTCGTTAAGCCGCTGAAGTACTTCAACAACAACGTTTACGGCATGCAAATTTTGTTGGAGGCAATGACGGAGTGCGGCGTCGACAAAATTATTTTCAGCTCAAGCGCGGCGGTTTACGGCGAACCCGAACGAATTCCGATTGACGAAGGTGACGCAACTTTTCCCGTCAATCCTTATGGCGACTCGAAACTGATTATGGAAATGATGATACGTCGAGTCAGCGCGGCTCACGGTGTCCGATTCGTCAGTCTGCGATATTTCAATGCAAGCGGCGCGATTGAAGACGGCTCACTCGGCGAAGATCATCACCCTGAAACGCATTTGATTCCGCTGATTCTGCAGGTACCGCTCGGCAAGCGCGACCACATCACGGTTTTCGGCACCGACTACCCAACGCCCGACGGCACTTGCATTCGCGATTACATTCACGTCATCGATTTGGCGGCGGCTCATCTTTGCGCACTGAATTATCTGCGCGGCGGCGGCGAGTCGAATTTTTTCAACTTGGGCACGGGTCACGGCTTCAGCGTCAAAGAAATTATCGACGCGGCGGAGAAAGTCACTGCTCAAAAAATCAAGACTGAGTTTGGCGAACGTCGACCAGGAGATCCTGCGCGATTGATTGCTTCGGGCGAGAAGGCTCGTAAAATTTTGGGCTGGACGCCACGTTTCGACGACGTTGAAAAAATTATCGCGACGGCTTGGAATTGGCACGTTAAACACCCGCGCGGTTACGACGATTGAATTGACTTCCGCAAAAAAAATTCCCCGTCAAATGGCGGGGATTTTTGATTGCAAATATTTCAGCCGAAATTAACACGCTCCAACAGTTCATGCGGATGGTCGATAATAATTTGTGCGCCGCTGTCGACAAGCTCACTTCGCGGACGAAAGCCCCACGTCACGCCGACAGCCAAAAATCCCGCGTTAATCGCCGTCTCGATGTCAATGGCAGTGTCGCCGAGGTAGGCAACGTCTTCGGGCGCGACGGAACATTTTTCGGCACAAGCAAGCGCACGAGTCGGATTAGGTTTTCGCGGTTGATTGGGTTCGTCGCCGCTCACGCATGAAAATTTTATCGGCGCAAGAATTTTTTCAGCAATCGCGACAGCCGCAAAGTGTTGCTTGTTCGTGCAGATACCGAGCGGAATTTTTTTCGACTGCAACGCCGCAAGCATTTCCATAATCCCGACGTAAGGCGCGACTTTATTCAAGCAGTTGCGGGCGTAACAGCCGTCATAAAATTTCAACGCCTCGTCGACAAAATTTTCCTTATCGGCGGGCAAACTGCGAATCATCAGCTTACGCGCACCGTTGCCGACGAATTGTCGAACTTCATCAAGCGTTCGCAATGGGAAATTGTAATGAGCCAACATCTCATTAACGCTGTCGTGCAAATCGGCGAGCGTGTCAGTCAACGTGCCGTCCATGTCGAAAATCGCCGCGCGATAAATTTTCATGATATGTCCTCCATTTCGTCGAGACGTTGCAAAAATTTTTTCAGTGCGGCAAGCTCGGCGGCGTCCGTCACGAGTCGTCCCGAATAAAAAAATTTGCAACTGCCGAAGTCGTTGACCGCGCTTGAAGTCGTCACAGGATTCAATTTCGTTCGTCTGATTAGTTCGTTGACGGTGCCGGCGTTCCCGTCCAAAATTTTTACGTGAGCAGGGCAACGTGACGTTGCATCCAGTGAGCGCGCCGCAATGTTGCAACTGCCGAAGTCGTTGACCGCGCTTGAAGTCGTCACAGGATTCAATTTCGTTCGTCTGATTAGTTCGTTGACGGTGCCGGCGTTCCCGTCCAAAATTTTTACGTGAGCAGGCAAAATTTTTCTGAACGTGTCCTTGAAGTAATTGAAGTGCGTGCAACCCAATACCAGCGACGAAAATTTTTCCCAATCGCAATCGCTCAGTTCGCCGCGCAGATAATTTTCCACTGCCGCCGACGAAAATTCTTGCCGCTCCGCGAATTCGACTAGCCGCGACAACGCTTTAAGTTCCGTCAAATTTTCCGCGTGCAATCTGCTGATGAGCCGACGAATTTTTTCGCCCGTGATTGTTATTGCCGTGGCAGCCACTAAAACTTTTCGGTCGGGAAAAGTGTCGAGCGCGACTTTCAACGCGGGCTCCATGCCGATTATCGGTAGCGAATATTTTTCGCGCATTTTTTTTACCGCGACTGATGTTGCCGTGTTGCACGCCACGACGATTGCTGAAACGTCCTGCGCGATTAAAAATTCAAAAGCCGTGTCGACGAAACGCAAGACTTCCTGCGGCGATTTTGTGCCGTAAGGAACGTTGTCTTCGTCCGCAAAGAAGATAAATTCTTCGTGCGGCAGAATTTTCATTGCGTGGTGCAGGACGCTCAGTCCGCCGATTCCCGAATCAAAGAACGCAATCTTCAAGGCTTTTCCTCCAAAATTTTTGGGACTAGGGTCTGTTGGCGAATTCAAATTATCATGTGACGAGGAATTTTTTCGGCTGACAAGACTTAACGTCAGACGGAAAAAGAACCGTCACTGCCGGATTAAACAAAAGACTCTAATCCCGTCTGTTTGCCTTCATCGCCAATTTGTTCGCGTACATTTGAGCATCAGCACGTTTGAAAACTTCATCGGCAGTTTTGTCGACGCCCGCTTCGTAGGTTGCAACGCCGATTGCCGCAGAAATTTTTTCCCACGGCTGGAGCGACTCGTTGTTAAATTTTCGATCCATCTCGGATTTGAATTGCGTCGCGAAATATTTGCACAGCGAAACTTTATCGCCCTCCAAAATCACGACGAATTCGTCGCCGCCGATACGATAGACATGTTCTTCGCCGAAAACCGCGCAAACCAATCGGCAGGCGTTTATCAGATAATCGTTGCCGTGCTCGTGACCGTAGGTATCGTTGATTCGCTTGAGAAAGTTCACGTCAACCATCACAATGCAGAAATTCGCGGTGCTGTTGTAAATTTTTTCGTTAAGCTTGGCAATGTCCTCGTTGTAAGCCGTCTTGTTCTTTACGCCAGTCATTGCGTCGTTGCGGGCAAGATTGTTCATCGCGTGGACTCGAAGTTTCATGCCAGCGACTTCAGTTTTGGCGACTTGCAAATTTTCCACGTAGCGCAAAATATTTTTCGTCGTCCGCAAAAGTGCCTGGTACAAATTTTCAATCTCGTCGCCCGTCCTTATCTTCAAGCCGTGAATCAATTTGACGTTGTGAGTGCGAGCAACTGAATCGTCGTAGGAAAAATTTTTGGCGCAATAAGCCATTGTGTTGACCGGCAAGATGATATTATTTTCAATGAAGGAAAAGCCTATCGCAAAGATGAACACGAAGCAACCGATAAACAGCGCGATCATCTTGACAACGAAATCGTGCAGATATTCCGACATGTGTTGCATGGAATAATCGATTGCCACGTAACATTGACATTTGCCGTTGTAATCGTACATCGGCTTGTAGAGCGTGAGCAAGTAGCCGTATTCATCATTGGTGACTATCGGCGGAACGGGACGCCCAGCAATCAAATCGGTGCGATATTTCTGCATGCCTTTTTCAAGCGGAACGATTTGCCCAGGCTCATCACCGACAATGTCCGACGAATTCAAATCGAAGACAACGTGACAACCGTCCGCTTCGATTCGATAGACGTAAAGGTATCTCATGGCGAGCGAACTATTTTTTATGGCGTAAAGTTTTTGTTCGACAGCGCGATAATCGGGCGCGGCATAACCGAGTTTCAAATAATCGTCGATGCGGTCAGCTTTAATATCGTTTATCGCAACGGCAATCAATCCGTCAACCGACTTGATTTTATCGTCGATTGCGGCGGTCTTGAACAGCATGTAACTTATCGTCGCGATTGACAACGAGACGAACAGCGAGCATAAAATCAGAATCAACAACATTTTCGTCCGCAACGACGACGACAGATAACTTTGCTTGCTGATGATGCGTTTCATGTCGTCGGACAGCGGAGCTTGCTTTAAGCCCAGCAGGTGGAAGGAATTTTTAATTTCCTGCGAAGTGAACTGCATTAACGCGAACGCAACCAAGACTGACACGCCTTTGTCCAGCAACTCGAATAAGACGATATTCGTCAAGAAGTACATTCCGAATTCGCCAGCGGAATTTGAGAAATTCGGCAGTCTCACGAACGATTCGATAATCAAACTGCAAATGCCCGTAAAAACCGCCAGTGCAGGTATAAACAGGAGCACATTGACGAAATTTTGGAAAAAGCCTTTCCGCGCGACGTACGTCGTGAAAATCGCAATCAGCACGCTCACCGAGGAATAATACATTTCTGACGGGGTAAATGCGGCTTTAATCAGATTCGTGAAGAAACCGACCGCGATGCCTGGCACGTAGCCGCCCAGTGCCGCGATGTAGATTGTGCCGATCGTGTCCAGATAAATTGGCAGGTTGAAAAATTTCGCCGCCGTGGAGCTGATAAGATTCAATGCCAATCCCGCCAGGCAAATCAAAGTAATTTTTCTGACAGACAACTTGACCCTCTTCCTTCGCTGAAAATTCTAAATCGCGCTCAATTATAGCACAAGCCGATAAAAAAAATCTGCCGCCCGCAAGCAACAGAAAAAAATTTTTTTATAGATTTACGCGTCCGCAGACGTTCGGAAAAATTTTGCATTAAAGACCGAGATAAGCGCGTTGTTCGTCGGTAAGCGTGTCGATTGTCACGCCGATTGAGTCCAACTTAATCTCCGCGATTTTCGTGTTGATTTCGTCGGGCATTAGGTAAACTTTGCGTTCAAGTTTGCCGTGATTGTGGAGAATGTGCGCCACGCTGAAAAATTGTACCGCGAAACTCAAATCCATAATTTCGGCGGGATGACCGTCGCCACTTGCAAGATTGACCAAACGTCCTTCGGCGAGCAGATAAATTTTGCGCCCGTCGCTCTGCAAAAATTCTTCGACGTTGTTGCGGACAACTTTTCTGCTAAAGGATTGCGCCTCAAGTTGCGGAATGTTGATTTCAACGTCAAAATGTCCCGCGTTGGCAAGCATTGCGCCGTTTTTCATCAGCGGGAAATGTTCGCCCGTGATAACGTCTTTGTCGCCAGTCAACGTCAGGAAAATGTCGCCGACTTTGGCAGCCTCGCTCATCGGCATAACGCGAAAACCGTCGAAGACAGCCTCAATCGCTTTAATCGGGTCGACTTCGGTGACAATGACATTCGCGCCGAGTCCGCGAGCACGCATTGCGCCGCCTTTGCCGCACCAACCGTAGCCCGCGATAACGACAGTTTTGCCCGCCACAACAAGATTCGTCGTGCGCATGATGCCGTCCCACGTCGATTGTCCCGTGCCGTAGCGATTATCGAACAGGAATTTACAATAGGCATCATTCGCGGCAATCATCGGGAAGGCAAGCTTACCTTGACGTTCAAGCGCACGCAGTCTCAAAACGCCCGTGGTAGTCTCTTCGGAACCGCCGATAATATTTTTGAGCGCGTCGCGTCGCGTGGTGTGCAAAAGTTCGGTGAAGTCGCCGCCGTCGTCAATGTAAATGTCTGGCTCAAAATCAGCCGCCTTGTTCAGGTAAGTGTCGTACTCTTCGGGCGTGCAACCGTGTGTTGCGAAAACAGTTACGCCGTCTTCAACGAGAGCCGCCGCAACGTCATCTTGCGTCGACAGCGGATTTGAGCCGGTTATGACGACGTCCGCGCCCGCGTGCATGAAGACTTCCGCCATGTAAGCCGTCTTCGCCTCAAGGTGCAACGTGATTGAAATTTTTTTGCCCGCGAACGGTTTTGTCTGCGAAAATTCTCTGTCGATTGCGCTCATGACGGGCATAAAATTTTTGACCCATTCGATTTTGTCGTGACCGCTCGGCGCAAGCGTGATGTCCTTAATGATTGATTGCATAGTTTGTAAACTGCTCCTTTCTTTGTCTCGGCGAATTCTATCACGGATAAAAAATCCTGTAAACAAAACGATTGCTGTTGCCAAGCCGTTGACAAGCGGATAAAATGGCGCGACGTTGAAAAAATTTTTGGGGAGCGATATTTTTGTTGGAAAATAAATTTAAAGTTGTCTCGACGTTTCAAGCGACGGGCGATCAACCTCAAGCTGTTGAATCACTTGCCGAAGGTCTCGACGCGGGTTTAAGTGCTCAAGTACTTTTGGGCGCGACGGGCACTGGCAAGACGTTCACAATCGCCAAAGTCATTGAACGCGTTCAAATGCCCACGCTCGTCATTGCGCACAACAAAACTTTAGCCGCGCAACTTGCCGCCGAGTTCAAAGCGTTTTTCCCCGAAAATTACGTTGGCTACTTCGTCAGCTACTACGATTATTATCAGCCCGAAGCCTACATCGCCGCCACCGACACTTACATCGAGAAGGACGCCTCGATTAACGACGAGATTGACCAAATGCGCCACAGTGCGACGTGCAGTCTGTTCGAGCGGAACGACGTTATCATCGTGGCAAGCGTGTCGTGTATTTACGGTCTCGGTTCGCCGGAAAATTATCGCAAGCTCCTTTTGCACGTCAAGGTTGGGCAAATTATTCCGCGTGAAAAAATTTTGCAACGGCTGATTGAAATTCGCTACGACCGCAACGACGTTATCATTGAGCGCGGCAATTTCCGTGTTCGCGGCGACGTTATCGAAGTCACACCCGCAGGCTACAATGGTCGTGCGTTGCGTATTGAGCTGTTCGGCGACGAGATTGAAAAAATTTCCGAGTTCGAGATTTTAACGGGCAAAGTTATCGGGCGACGCGACGAAGTTTTTATTTTCCCCGCATCTCACTACGTCACCGACGTTGCCGACTTGGAACGCGCTGAAAAAAATATTCGTGCTGAAATGTCCGCGCAGGTTAAGAAGTTCACGGCGGCAGGCAAATTGATTGAGGCTCAACGAATCGAACAACGCACGCGTTTTGATTTGGAGATGATGCGCGAAATGGGCTACTGTTCGGGAATCGAGAACTACTCGCGACATTTGACGGGACGCAATGCAGGTGAGCCGCCCTTCACACTGATTGATTACTTCCCCGAAAAATTTTTGACCGTCATCGACGAATCGCACGTCACATTACCGCAACTTCGCGCAATGTACGCGGGCGACCAATCGCGCAAAACGTCGCTGATTGAAAACGGATTCAGATTGCCGAGCGCACGCGACAACCGTCCGCTGACGTTCGACGAATTCAACGAAAAAATTGGGCAGATAATTTTCGTGAGCGCGACACCTGCCGCCTACGAACTTGCCGAATCGCAAAACACCGTTGAACAAATCATCAGACCGACGGGCTTGCTTGACCCGATTGTCGAAGTGAGACCGATTGAAAATCAGATTGACGACCTCATCACGGAAATAAACGAACGCGTCAAAATGAACGAACGAATTTTAATCACGACGCTGACAAAAAAATTCGCCGAGGAGCTAACGGACTACCTCAGCGGCGTAAAAATTCGCGTGAAATATTTGCATTCGGACGTTGTGACTTTGGAACGTGCGGAAATTATTCACGACCTGCGCGCGGGGAAATTTGATGTACTTGTCGGAATAAATTTGTTGCGCGAAGGTCTCGACATGCCCGAAGTCTCGCTGATTGCAATTCTCGACGCGGACAAAGAAGGCTTTCTGCGTTCGGACACGTCGCTGATACAGACAATCGGACGCGCGGCGCGAAATGTTCACGGCAAAGTTATTCTGTACGCGGACAAGGTGACGGACTCGATGCGGCGAGCAATGGACGAAACGGCACGTCGCAGAAAAATTCAAGAAGAATACAACGCAGCACACCACGTGACGCCGCGCACCATTGAAAAACCGATTGCTCCGCTGATTGAATTGCCGCTGAAAAAATCCGCCAAGAAGTCGCAATCGCCGAGCGAAATGATAAAAAAATTGACGCCCGCGCAGAAACGGAACTTGGTCAAGAGTTTGACCGCCGAAATGCGTGAAGCGTCGAAAGCTTTGGAATTTGAACGAGCCGCCGAACTTCGGGACATCATTTTAAAACTTGAAGGACACCTGTGAACGCGGTCATAACGTTAGACAGCTGACACATCACAGCGCGAACACTGGATGCAACGTCACGTTGCCGCGACATCATCTTAAAACTTGAAGGCAATTTGTAACTTTGAGACCGTCAAATCGTGTGCAAGCGGATTGAACTCGTGCCGCCTTCGCCGTACTTCATGCCCGCCGTCAAGATAACGAGGTCGCCTTTTTGAACGTAACCTTTCTCCAACGCGCTTTCCGCCGAATAATTAATCATCTGGAAAATATCAAGCCACGGCGTGCCAGGTATCGGGAAAACTCCCCAACGTAAATTTAAATGCCGCGCAACTTGCGATGTCTGCGTGAAGGCGATAATCGGTGCTTTCGGGCGATATTTCGAGACGACGCGCGTTGTGTAGCCCGATTTTGTCGGCGTGATGATTGCGTCAACGTTCAATTCGTAGGCAAGCTGAACCGTGGCGTGAGCGATTGCATCTGTCTGCGAATTTCTTCTGTGAACGCCCTTCTGCACGAAAATTTCTTTGTATTCGAGCGATTCTTCAATGCGCCGCGCAATTTGATTCATCATCGCCGTAGCTTCGACGGGATATTTTCCGCCAGCAGTCTCGCCGCTCAACATAATCACGTCCGCGCCGTCGATAATCGCGTTGCCAACGTCGGAAACTTCTGCGCGGGTCGGTCGCGGATTAACGGTCATACTCTCAAGCATTTGCGTTGCGACGACGACAGGTTTGCCGACAGCGTTGCATTTCCTGATGATTTCCTTTTGAATGATTGGCACGTCTTCAGCGGGAATTTCGACGCCCAAATCGCCGCGTGCAACCATGATTCCGTCGCTCACCTCAATGATTTCGTCGATGTTCTTGACGCCTTCGAGGTTTTCAATCTTGGAGATAATTTCCATGTGACCGCCGTGACTTTGAATAAGTTCGCGAATCTCGTTAACGTCGGCGGCGCGTTGAATGAAACTTGCGGCGACAAAGTCCATGTCGTTTTGAATGCCGAAGAGAATGTCCTTAGCGTCCTGTTCGCTGACGGCGGGCAATCCGAGTGAAATGCCGGGTGCCGCGACGCGTTTGCGACTGCTCATCTTGCCGCTGTTTAAAATCGTCGTGTGAATGTCCTTGCCGACAATTTCATCAATCCGCAACTCAACAAGTCCGTCGTTCAAAAGGAGCTTGTCACCAACGTTGATTTCGGCGTGAAGGTTTTTGTGCGACACGGTAGCTTGAGTTTCGTCGCCTTGAATGTCGTCGTAGCGCAGGACGAATTTGTTGCCCTCTACAAGTTGAACCGCACCGTCTTTGAATTCGCCAAGACGCATTTCGGGACCTTTGGTGTCGAGAATCAGCGAGATAATTTGCCCCGTCTTTTGAGCGGCGGCTTTGACAGCGTCAATGCGTTTTTGGTGACCTGCGTGATCTCCGTGCGAGAAGTTGAATCGTGCGCAGTTCATGCCGTTTGCGATGAGCCCTTCGATAATGCTAGGGGCGTCGGTAGCGGGACCTTGCGTGCAGATGATTTTTGTTTTCTTAACCATGGCTCGAACCTCCATTCTTTGATTGAATTCATTATACACGACGGCAACGCTTACAACAAGGCGCGTCTTCACCAAAAATTTTTCTTGAATAACTTTCGCCGGCAGTGTATAAAGTAGGTTAGATGAAAAGATGGAAAGTACTTACGATCTTTCCACCTTACAATCTTTCCATCTACAAAAGGAGGCTAATGATTTGAATGATGCGGCGGATAATTCTCCTGCTCCTGTTGGACGCGGCAGTCACGGGCGCAATTTCGGCTTGGCTGTATTTCAATCGCGGTGTCGACGCGGCAATCATATCGGGGCTGTCAATCTTCATCGCCTTTTCGCCGATATGTTTGATATTGGCGTCGCCGTTCACGCTGTATTTGGCGGGCAGACGACTTGCAAAGCTCGGCGTGACCGTGAACAATCCGAACGCGTTGAAATCTTTGGCGGAAGTAAATTTCGTCGCATTGCCGTATAATCGCGTGCTCACGGGCGGAGAATATTTCATCACAGATTTGGTACCGCAGGGACTTTCGCAAGCTCAACTGTTGCAAATGGCGGCGAGTGCTGAACGTGACGCGGTGAACATCGTTGGGCGCACGATTTACGATACGGCAGTCAGTCGCGCGTTGAAGTTGCGCAAGTCGACGGAGTTCACTGAATTTCCTGGTCGCGGTGTCGAGGCGATTGTTGACGGCTCAACGATTCGCGTCGGCAATCCTGCTTGGCTCGAAAGTATCGGCGTATCAATCGGCGCATATTTCCGCACGCGCGTTGATCAACTGCTCGTCAAGGGCAAAACCGTTGTGATTGTCAGCACCGGCAGAGTCGCTCGCGGTATCATCGCGCTCAAAGACGAAAGTAGCGATTCAGCGAAAAAATTTTTGGGCTCACTCTCACGCGGCGGGCTCGAAACTCTTTTGCTTACCGCTCAGCCGAAGAAGATGGCGAATTGCATTTCCAAAGAATTTTTGCTCAGCACGATACGCACGAACCTTACGCCAGAAGCTAAGGCCCGCGAAGTTCAAATTCTACGCGCGAAGGGCAACAACATCGCAGTTATCGGCAACGACAAACACGATTTGCCCGCGCTCCTCAGTGCTGACGTTTCGTGCTTATTGGCTGGCGGCTCGCTCAAATCTGACGAACTTGAAGACATCACGTTAAACTTTGAATTGCCGACATTGGAAAGTTTTTTGGCGGTCAGAGAAACGGCTTGCAAGGTTGTCAACGTCCTCAAACTCAATCGACGGCTCGCGCTGTTGTCGTGGGTCGTATTGGTACCGCCCGCATTGCTCACCGTTCTTGAACGTCCGCCGATACCGTTTCACCCGCTGATTGCCGCAGTAGGCGTGGCGATTTTCAGCGTGCTCATTTTGGCGAATTCGTTGCGCACAAAGTAAAATGTCATTTCCAATTCCAAATTCCTAATTCCTAATTGAAAAGAGGTGTTCATCATGACGGAACAGGAAAAAATCAACATTGAGTTGCAAACGAAATTGGCGATTCAAGACGCGAAGTTTAACGTCTTTATGCAGGAGATGAAAGACTTTAAAGCGGAAATGCGCGACCGTGACAATCAACGGGCAGAAGACATTCGTGAAATTCGCACAAGCCTACAAAATCTGCAAACCAATATGCAGAACATGCAAACCAGCAATCGAAATTTGAATATCGTCACGCTTCTCGGCATTGCGGCAATCGTCGTTGCGGTTTTGCTCAAATAGGAGGCGATTATCATGACGGATCAGGAAAAAATCAATATCGAATTTCAAACGAAATTGGCGATTCAAGACGCAAAGTTTAACGTCTTCATGCAGGAGATGCGCGACCGTGACAATCAACGGGCAGAAGACATTCGTGAAATTCGCACAAGCCTACAAAATCTGCAAACCAATATGCAGAACATGCAAACCAGCAATCGAAATTTGAATATCGTCACGCTTCTCGGCATTGCGGCAATCGTCGTTGCGGTTTTGCTCAAATAGGAGGTTTTACATTTGAAATACATCAGCACGCGCTCAAAAATTAAACCGGTCAGTTCGGCGGAAGCAATCCTTCAAGGACTCGCGGCGGACGGCGGTCTTTTCGTGCCAGAAAAAATCCCGACAGTCTCGCTTGAGGAAATTGACGCCCTTAAAGACAAAACTTACGAAGAACGTGCCGCTTGGCTCCTCGGAAAATATTTGACGGATTACACAGCCGATGAGCTCGGTGAATGTTCGGAGCTCGCTTACAACTGGTTCGACGTTCCTGCGCGGGTGCCCGTCATGGTTTTGATTCAAGATCCGAAAAATCCCACGGCTCCCGTCGGCGCAATGGAACTGTGGCACGGACCAACAAGCGCGTTCAAAGACGTGGCGTTGCAAATGTTGCCGCACCTCATGCGTTTGGCGTTGAAGAAAGTCGGCGAGACGAAACAAATCTTAATTCTCGTGGCGACATCGGGCGACACTGGCAAAGCAGCGTTGGCGGGATTCGCGGACGTACCTCAAACAAAAGTCATGGTCTTCTACCCCGACGGCGGCGTCAGCAAAATTCAGCGGTTGCAAATGGTCACTCAACGCGGCGACAATGTCAACGTCACGGCTGTTCGCGGCAATTTCGACGATGCTCAAAGCGGCGTTAAAAAAATCTTCGGCGACAAAAAACTCCGCGCTGAACTCGACAAACTCGGCGTCAAACTCAGTTCCGCCAACTCGATAAATTGGGGTCGGCTCGTCCCGCAAATCGCTTACTACTTTTCGGGCTACGTTGAACTCATCAAGGCGAATCAAATCAAACTCGGCGACAGGATTTTAATCTGCGTGCCCACGGGAAATTTCGGCAACATTCTCGCCGCTTACTACGCGCTCAAAATGGGTTTGCCCGTCAAAGGCATGATTTGCGCCTCGAACGTCAACAACGTCCTCACGGAATTTTTCGTCACGGGCACTTACAATCGCAACCGCGAATTTTTCAAGACGATAACGCCGTCGATGGACATTCTGATTTCAAGCAACCTTGAGCGTTTGCTTTATCACGAGACGAACGGTAATTTCAAGCAGGTCAAGCACTACATGGACGAACTTGCCGCAAAAGGTCAGTACACGATTGACGACAAGCTCAAGGCGCGGCTACAGCGACTTTTCCACGCCGAATACGTCACGGAAGACGAGACGCGGCTTTTTGTTAAGCGCGTTTACGATTCGTTCAAATATTTGACTGACACGCACACCGCCGTTGCGATGACGGCATTGAGCAAATATCGCGGCAGGTCGAAGGATTTCACGCCCGTATTGACCGCCTCGACTGCCAGCCCGTACAAATTCACAAGTGCGGTTTTGACGGCTTTGGGGCAATCGATTGACGGCGTCGACGATTTGGCGCAACTTGAGAAGTTGAACGTCCTGACAAGCGTCCGAGTCCCGCGAAATCTTGCCGAACTGTCACACGCGAAAATTTTGCACGAAGACGTTTGCGACAAGGACGAGATGGCGGAACGTGTCCTGCAGTTCGCAAGCAAATAAAAAAAATTTTCCCCCGCGATTTTTATCACAGGGGATTTTTTTTAATCGGTTGTTAACGGGTCGATGTCGATTGTGATGTCGGGGCGTTTGTTGAGCTCGTGAGTTCTCAAAAAATTTCTGACGCGCGATAAATCTTCAGACTTTATCAGCACGGCGAAACGGTACACATCGCGCAGGCGGGCGATTGCGGCGGGTATCGGTCCGAAAATTTCGTGACGCGCTGATTTTTTTCTGCCGACTTCTTCGCGGAACAACTTGACGATTTCTTTAGCTTGAGCCTTAGCTTTAAGCTCGTCGGTGTTCGTGACGATGAGCTTGACCAATCGGCAGAACGGCGGGAAAAAAACTTCCTTGCGTTGAGGAAATTCATTCGCACAAAATTTCTCGTAATCGTGAGCGCAACCGAACCGAATCGCCGCCGCGTCGACGTTGTAGGCTTGCACGATGACTTTGCCGGGCAAATCCGCGCGACCTGCTCGACCTGCCGCTTGAGTGATGAGTTCAAAACAAGTTTCCGCCGCACGAAAATTCGAGAAGCTCAACGCCGCGTCCGCACTCAAAATGCCGACAGCCGTGACGCCGCTGATGTCGTGACCTTTGGCGACCATTTGCGTCCCGAAAAGAATATCGTATTCGTGCGCGGCGAACGCGTCCAAAATTTTTTGGTGACCAAATTTCCCGCCGGTGGAGTCTCTGTCCATGCGCAAAACTTTCGCGTTCGGCAAGGCGATTTTCAACGCACGTTCCAATTTCTCGGTGCCTGTGCCTAAAAATTTTATTCGGCGCGAATTGCACTTGGGACAATTTTGCGGCGGATCTTTTTCAATGTCGCAACGATGACAACGCAATTTCCCGTCGGCGTGATAAGTCATAGGCAAGCCGCAATCTGGACACGCAACGACTGTTCCGCACTCTCGGCACATCACGACCGTTGACCAACCACGACGATTCAAAAGCAATATCGCCTGCTGATTTTCCGCCAAAGTTTTTTTCAACAGTTCGACCAACGCGCGGCTCAACACTTCGCGATTGCCGTCACGAAATTCTCCACGCATGTCAACGCGTTCGACTTCGGGCAGCGGATTATTCAAAACTCTGCGCGGCAACTCCAACAATGTCAGCTCGCCGTGTTTGGCGCGATAAAAATTTTCAAGACTCGGTGTCGCTGAACCGAAAACAATCGTCGCGTCGTGGAACTTTGCAAACTCTTCGGCGACAATTCGGGCGTGATAGCGCGGCGCAATTTTGTCCTGCTTGTAAGATGAATCCTGCTCTTCGTCGACGACAATCAAGCCAACGTTGTCAATCGGCGTGAACAATGCCGACCGTGCTCCGATGACAATGCCGACCTCGCCGCTACGAATTTTATCGAAAACGTCGCTACGCTCCTCAAGGCTCAATCTGCTGTGAATGACCGCAATGTCCGCGAAGTGCGCTTTGAAGTTCAAGACCGCTTGTCCCGTCAACGAAATTTCCGGCACCAAAATTATCACACGCCGCTGAAGTTGTCGCGTTATCTTTGCCAGTTCAATGTAGACTTGCGTTTTGCCTGAACCCGTCACGCCGCGCAGTAGGAAGCCGTTAAACCTGTGCGATTTCAACGACGTTTCCACAGCCGCGATTGCCGCGCATTGATCGTCCGTCAGCTCGAAAGTTTTCGGCACGGATTTTAATTGGGCATAGCTGTCGCGCAAAATTCTGCGTTGTTCAGCCACGACGATTCCCGCGTCAATCAGCAACTTTGCCGTCGACGACGAAATTTTTTCCGTCTTGAGTTCAGTTGCACGAAGTTCGCCGCGTTCCTCAAGCAGTCGCAGAAGTTTCAGCTGTGCAGGTGCTCGCGAAAATTTTTCCGCGTCGAATGAAGTTGCAAGTTTCAAGACGTGCTCGAACTTCGCGACGATTTTTCTTCCGCGACGACCAGGCATGAACAGCGTCATTGTCTGCGACAGCGGGCACAAATAAAAATCCGCCAGCCAACGCGCCTCGTGCAACATTGTCGTCGTAAACCACGGCTCGTCGTCGATAATGCCGATTATGTCTTTGAGCTCGAATTCAAACGGCGTGGAGTCGTCGACCTCGTGCAGGTTCATCACGAAGCCGTCAATTTTTTTTATGCCGCCGAACGGGACAATCACGCGCCAACCCGCCTTTAAAAATTTCAAGCTGTCGGGCACGCGGTAGGTAAAATTTTTGTCGATAGCGTTCGTCGTGACGTTCACGCAGACGATTGCAATTATCATGCTTGCTCCTTGAGTTTAAGACCTTCAAGCCGCGCGATTTCTTGTTTGTGGCGTTCGAGTGCGTAGCCCATGCGGATTCGTTCTTCTTCGGTGAAGTCGGGATTTTGTTGTGCCGCAGAAATTTTTTCAAGCCGCGTCCGAACTTCGGCAAGTTCGTCGTCCAAAATGAATTTGTCGTTGAGCGCGAGTCCGTAGACCGACAGAATTTGTTCGCGCGTCGTCTGATAGAATGATTCTTCGCCGGAGAGTTCGCCGACAGCTTTTGCCAGCTCCAAGACGATTGCAAGTGGCGGTTTGCCAGCGTTTATCGAATCGGTTAGCGTCGTGCGAAGTTCTTGTGCCGCGCCGAAAAATTTTTTGTCAGCCAAGCGAATCGCCTCCCAACACGTCAGCAAAATTCAATTCAGGCTCACGGTCAATCAGTTTCAACGCCGCCGCCTTGTGATAATACAACTTCAACGCGTCGAGACCGTCGTTCGTCAAGTTCCACTTAATCGCGCCGCCCAAATACTCATCAAGCTCCGCGAACGTGAACGGCTTCGACTGCACAGAACGAATTGCCTCAGCTTTATGTTGCAAACCGTAATCGAAGGCACGCAAAATTTTTTCATACGTCTCACGCAAAAGTTCAGGCTCCTCGACAGCAAATTTTTTTCTGACAGCCCACAACGCGTAAATCATCTGCCGCCCCGTGAGCTTGTGCCACTCGCAACCCAAATCGTACACGTGAAAATTTTTCGGGCGATGCAGATAAACATAAAGCGCGTCGTCACCGATAAGCAACGCGGCAGTCGCATCATCATCAACGGGCTTATTCACGTCAACTGAGCGCGTCTCGTAAGCAGGCTCAGCGTCGTAGGATTCGTGCAGAATAATTTTCAGCAGACGTTGCGCAGTCGCTGATTTCGACGTGAGAATGATTTTGTCGTCGCGAAGTTGTTCAATCGGTTTGCGCGAAACTAAAATTATGCTCGTGACGGCGTCGTCGGCTCGAACGCAAATTTTCGGCAGAATCAAAAGTTCGTCGCTACGTTCGGCGTACTCAATAGAAGAGATGTTGCTGATGTCGATTCGCCCCGCGTTGAGCTCGGCGTTCACGAAAGTCGGCACACCGTAAACAATCGGCAAATCCTGCGCGGCGTGACGATAGCCGTAATTGAGCGGCAGGACGTTCAAAAAATCAATATGCCCGATTCTCGGACTCATGCAATCGCCTCCGTCACTCAAATTCAATCGTAGCGGGCGGCTTTGATGTGCAATCGTACAGCACGCGATTAACGCCCTTGACTTCGTTGACAATGCGGTTCGCGACGCGGCTCAACACGTCCCACGGAATCTGCGCGGACTCGGCGGTCATAAAGTCGCTGGTCAACACGGCACGCAAGGCAATCGCAAAGTCGTAGGTTCGACCGTCGCCCATGACGCCAACTGAACGCATATTCGTCAACGCGGCAAAATATTGCGCCAAATTTTTGTCGACACCGGCTTTAAAAATTTCTTCGCGATAAATGGCGTCAGCGTCTTGAACGATTTTAACTTTATCCGCCGTGACTTCGCCGATAATTCTGATGCCGAGACCGGGACCGGGGAACGGTTGCCGATTGACGAGATTTTCGGGCAAACCGAGTTCGCGACCGGCTTGACGAACTTCATCTTTGAACAGCAGACGCAACGGCTCAACAATTTCTTTGAAGTCGACAAAATCGGGCAGACCGCCGACGTTGTGATGAGACTTGATGACCGCAGACTTGCCTAAGCCGCTCTCGATGACGTCGGGATAAATCGTGCCTTGAACAAGATAATCAACCGCGCCGATTTTTTTGCTGACTTCCTCGAACACGCGGATAAATTCTTCGCCGATGATCTTGCGCTTACGTTCAGGTTCGACGACGCCGCGCAGTTTGTTCAAGAAACGTTCGCCAGCGTCAATCTTGATGAAATTCAAGTCGAAACCGCCGAAAACGTCCGCGACTTCAGCCGCCTCGTTCTTGCGAAGTAAGCCGTGGTCGACGAAAACGCACGTCAAATTTTTGCCGACAGCTTTGCTGAGCAGGACAGCCGCGACACTCGAATCAACACCGCCCGATAATGCACATAGAACTTTGCCGCCGCCGATTTTGGCTT
Organism: uncultured Selenomonadales bacterium; assembly: GCA_947165145.1. GTDB lineage: Bacteria > Bacillota > Negativicutes > Selenomonadales > Selenomonadaceae > Quinella. The sequence continues at coordinate 45,827 of CAMUZG010000001.1, read as the reverse complement.
TAAGCTTAGCAATCGTATCGACGACGAACGAAGACATTTTCCAATCGCGAGCGCAACCGCAGATGTCGACGAAGTTTGAAAAAATTTTCGTACCCTCGACCGTGTGAACAACTTCGGGGTGAAATTGCACGGCGTAAAAATTTTTCGCGGGATTTTCCATTGCGGCAATCGGACAATCGCTGCTTGACGCCGTAACGACAAAATCTTTCGGCGCGGTAAAAATTCTGTCAGTGTGGCTCATCCACGCGACAGATTTTTTTTCGACGTTCGCAAAAAGTTTCGACGCGCTGACCTCAATTTCAGTCTTGCCGTATTCGCTGACGGACGCGGATTTGACTTCTCCGCCCAAAACTTTCGCCATCGCCTGCGCACCGTAACAAATGCCCAAAATCGGAACGCCGAGTTCAAACAGCTCAAGCGGCGGGAGACTCGCGTCGTCGACGTAAACACTTTGCGGACCGCCCGTCAAAATAATTCCTTCGGGTTTGAGCTCACGCACTTTGTCGAAGTCGGAAGCGGCATGTACTTCGCAATAGACGTTATTTTCACGCACGCGCCGCGCTATCAGCTGATTGTATTGCCCGCCGAAATCCAAAACTAAAATCATATTTCTTGCCTCCCGTACAAAGATATTCAGTGCGCGCATTATATCAAACTAAAATTGCCGTGGCAAAAATTTTTGGCGGCAGGTTTCGTCGGCAGGAAAATTTTAGCGGCGGCAGAAAAATCAACGCGCATTAAAATTTTGGAGGCGAAACATTTGGCACTTTTCTCCACAGAAAGCAAAAGACTTCTTCGCCGAATCGATTTGCCACTACTCTTGGCGGCGACGGCGATTGTCATATACGGTCTCGTGATAATTTCAAGCGCAACGCACATCAACACGCCTGGCGAGGAACGTTTCTGGTTTGTTCAACGGCAAGGGCTCTTTGCGGTCGTCAACGCGGTGATGGCGGTGCTGTTCATGAATTTCGATTATCGCGGGCTCAGTCAACACGGCAAGACGCTTTACGTCTTTAACTTGATAATGTTGCTGGCGGTCATGTTGTTCGGTCATGCGGCACTCGGCGCACAACGTTGGATTCAACTCGGTCCCGTAAGCATTCAGCCGTCGGAGTTCTCGAAAATCATAATGATAATCTGTTTGGCGTCGATACTCGAAGAACGCATGGGCAAGCTTAACACGATTCAAGACCTGTTGCCCGTCGTGCTGTATGTGGGCTTACCGTTCTTGCTCGTCCTCAAGCAACCTGACTTAGGCACGTCGCTGGTCTTCATGGCGATTTTCTTCGGCATGGTGATTGCTTGCGGTATGCCGTGGCGAATTTTCGCGGGAATAGTTTTCGCGGGAATTGCAATGTTCCCCGTGATGTGGCAGTTCCTAAAAGATTATCAGAAGATGCGCATAATGGTTTTCCTTGACCCGAACGTTGACCCGCTCGGCTCAGGCTATCACATTATCCAATCGAAAATCGCAATCGGTTCGGGAATGCTTTTCGGCAAAGGTCTATTCGAGGGCACGCAAAGTCAGCTGAACTTCCTGCCCGAAAATCACACGGATTTTATTTTTGCGGTCGTCGGCGAAGAACTCGGTTTCGTCGGAGCAGTCGCGCTGTTGCTTTTGTATCTGATTGTGCTTTGGCGCGGCATACAAATTGCTAAAGATGCGGGCGACGTGTTCGGGCGACTGCTTGCCGTCGGGATAACGTCAATGCTTGCGTTCCACGTGCTCGTTAACGTCGGCATGACAACGGGGATTATGCCTGTCACGGGAATTCCATTGCCGCTGATGAGTTACGGTATCAGCTCGCTGACGACGAACATTTTGGCAATCGCTATCCTGCTCAATATCAACATGCACAAACAAAAATTTATTTTCTAGCTGTTAGCTTATAGCTTATAGCTGATAGGATTGCTGACAGCTTCAACAGGTGACGTAATGACAAACAATTCCACATTCCAAATTCCTAATTCCACATTGCTAACAAAGCCCGCGCGATATACCGGCGGAGAATTCAACAGCGTGACAAAAAATTTCGACGCGACTGCTTGCCGAATCGTGCTTGCTCTGCCCGATGTCTACGAAGTCGGCATGTCGAACTTGGGGCTTGCAATTTTGTATTCGATACTCAACCGCCGCGACGATACTCTTTGCGAACGAGTTTATGCGCCGTGGACTGATGCCGAAGAAATTTTCCGTGCGGAGAATTTGCCGCTGTTCGCGCTCGAATCAAAGCGACCCGTCCGCGATTTCGATTTTCTCGGCTTCTCGTTGCAATACGAAATGATTTTCACGAACGTTTTAAACATGCTGGACTTGGCGCAAATTCATCTGCATGCGGTCGACAGGACTGACGATGAGCCGTTCATAATCGGCGGCGGACCTTGCGTCTACAACGTCGAACCTGTCGCGGACTTCTTCGACTTTTTCATTGTCGGCGAGGCTGAAGAAATTTTCGGCGAAATTGTCGACGTGTTCACGGCGTGGAAGTCGTCAGGCAAAATCGGCGGGCGTCGTAGTTTCTTGAAAAATCTTTTGAGCGTCAAGGGAATTTACGTGCCGAGCTTTTACGAGCCGCTTTACGACGGAGAAAATTTTATCGGGCTGAAAACTTTGGAGCCGTCCGCGCCGTCAAAAATCCTCAAACGCATTGTGAAAAATTTCGACGCAACACCGACCGTTGAAAAGCCCGTCGTGCCGTTCATGGAAATTGTACACGATCGCGCAATGTTGGAGCTGTTCCGCGGTTGCAGTCGCGGCTGTCGATTCTGTCAAGCGGGAATGTGTTATCGCCCCGTCCGTGAACGAAATGTTGAAACTTTGCGGGCTCATGCGCGGCGGCTGATTGATTCTAGCGGTTGGGACGAAATTTCTTTAACGTCGCTGAGCAGTGCCGATTATTCTTGTCTGGCGCGATTGATTGACGATTTGCAACACGATTTCCGCAACGAGAAGGTGAGCTTTTCTCTGCCGAGTTTGCGTGTCGACAGCTTTTCGATTGAGCTTGCCGAGAAAGTTCAAGCCGTCCGCAAAAGTGGATTGACCTTCGCGCCCGAAGCCGGCACGCAACGTTTGCGCGACGTCATCAACAAAAATGTCACCGAAAAAAATTTGCTCGACGCCTGCGCGGCTGCCTTCGACAAAGGTTGGAAGAGCGTAAAACTTTATTTCATGATGGGCTTGCCGACCGAGACCGACGACGACATCGCGGGCATTGCCGATTTGGCGCAGAAAGTTGCCGAACTCTACCGAACGATAAAAAATCGCCGCGACGTGAAAGTTACAGTGAGCGTGTCATGTTTCGTGCCGAAGCCGTTCACGCCGTTTCAATGGTTCGCGCAAATTTCGGAAGCAGAATTCGAGCGGCGACAACTCCTGTTGAAAAATTTGATTCGCGACAAGGCAGTGACGTTCAATTATCACAACGCAAAACTTTCCGTGCTTGAAGGAGCTTTGGCACGCGGCGACAGGAAATTATCGCGAGTGATTGAAACTGCTTGGAAACTCGGCGCGAAATTCGACGGCTGGTCAGATTTGTTCAAGCCCGACGTTTGGGCGGAAGCGTTCGCAACATGCGGCATTGATTCGAATTTTTACAGCAGTCGCACGCGTGAATTTTGGGAGCCGTTGCCGTGGGAACACACTTCGCCCGGCGTCGACAAAAGTTTTCTGATTGCGGAGTGGGAAAAATCTCAAACTGGCGAAACGACCCGCGATTGTCGCCGAACGAGCTGCACGGGTTGCGGTGTCTGCATGAACCTCAACGCTGCGGTAATTAGGAATGAGGAATTAGGAATTAGGAATGATACGGCGTCACCAATTCCAAATTCCAAATTCCTAATTCCTAATTGTTACAAGTATCGCGCTCAAATCCGCAAGGGTAGTCAAATCGCCGTGCTCAGTCATCTCGATTACATGAACGTTTTCATGCGTGCGCTGATTCGTAGCAAGTTGCCCGCCGCGTGGAGCGAAGGTTTCAACCCGCATTTGAAAGTTTCGTTCGCGACGGCGTTGGCTGTCGGTGTCACGAGCGATTGCGAATACGTCGACTTTGAACTGACCGCACCAATCAATGAGCTTGAAGTTGCGACGCGTCTCAATGAACAATTACCCGCCGGCGCAGAAATTTTGCGGCTGAAAAAATTAATCGGCAAAGCTAAGCCCGTGATGTCGCTGGTTGACTTGTCGCGCTACGAAGTCCGGTTGCCGTTCGACGAAAAATTTTTCGACGCCGCGCAGATGTCGGTAAAAAATTTCAACGCCACGCCCGAAATAAAATTCACACGCGTCACGCCGAAAAAAATTCGTGAGCTTGAGCTGAAACGTTGCCTTGTCGAGCGCGTAAAGTTGTCGTTGACTGGTGGCGAACTCGTGCTGACATTTGCCGTAAAAATCACGCCCGAAGGCAGTATCAAGCCGAGCGAAGTCCTAAAAATTTTACGCGAACGATTCGACTTCCCAACGGAATTTTCAGCGGCAACAATCAATCGGACGGAACTTTTGCACGCGGGAAAAAATTTGCTCGACGTGTGAGCGCGACGATTCGGCGGCAGGATATTGACTTTGCAGCGCGGAAACTGATCGTAAACTTCAATTTCACGGGAGGTAATCTTAATGTCAGTTATCGACGAAATGCTTCAAGCCAACGAAAAGTTTTGCGCCAATCCGCCAGTCGACTACACGGGCGAAGATCATCACGAAAGCAAGTTGCCCAAAAAACATCTGGCAATCGTCACGTGCATGGACACGCGCCTCGTCACGTTCCTTGAGCCGGCACTCGGACTTTCTCGCGGCGACGTAAAAATCATCAAAACTGCGGGCAACGTCCTGACGGGAATTTTCGACGCGACTGTTCGCAGTCTGCTCGTTTGTATTTACGAACTCGGCGTCAAAGAAATCGCAATCATCGGGCACCACGAATGCGGCATGGCGAAGACGACTTCCGACAGCTTGACGAAGGCAATGTTGCAAAGCGGCATTTCATTCGGCGCAATCAAAATGGTCGAAAAAGAAATGATTGAGTGGGCAGACAGCTTCCAACGTCCCGAAGAGAACGTTAAAAAAGTCGTCGAACAACTGCGCGACAATCCGCTAATCCCCGAATACGTCAAAGTTCACGGGCTGATGTTCCACCCAAGAACCGGCAAACTCGAACTGCTTGACAAACAAGACTGACGCTAAAATTTTTCAGCGCACAAAAAAATCCCCATCGAGTAATCGACGGGGGTTTTTGATTGCCGTTTAGAATATGTTTGTATACTTGAAAATATCATGTGACGAGGAATTTTTTCGACTGACGAGGCGCAAGCGCGACGGCGTAGTAAGCTACGTCGAGCGTGAAGCAACAACGTCAGGCGGAAAAAGAACCGTCACTGCGTTAAAGTTCGTTGTTCGACAGGTCAAGCTTGCGACGTTCCAAATAATCCAACAGCCGCAAATCTTTTTCGGGATTGGGATTCACGTCGTAATATTCGGCGTTGGAACCTGGTGTGTAATCGTTTGCCAACTTCTCGAAATGTTTTTTGCCAACGTCGAAGCCGAGATTTTTGCGGACGACATTGCCGAGACGTTCTGCGTCGGGGATAAGGTAGCTCACGCCTTCGATATATTGCAACCAGCCAGGCACGACGCCAGTTTTAATGTTGCCGGCAGATTCCGCGCTTTTGAGTGAACCGGCGACTTCCAACATTTCCCGCGAACTCAAATCAGTTTCAATCGCCTTGACAGCCACGCCTAAAAGTTCGGGCAACTTAATCAACATGGACGGATTGCTCAACTTGTCCGCGCAGACTTTCATGAAAGCTTGCTGACGACGCACACGACCAACATCACCTTCCGCGTCACGATAGCGCACGTACTCAATCGCGGTTTTGCCGTCGAGATGCTGAAGTCCCTGCTTGAGGTCGATAACGAGCCCGCCGTCGTCATCCCAAGGATCTTCGTAATGCATGTCGCGTTCGACGTAAATATCAATGCCGCCCATCGCGTCAATCACTTCGGCGAAACGAGCCTTGTTAATCGCGACGTAATGGTTGATTTCAATGCCGAGGAATTCTTCAACGGTTTTGCGAGCCAATTTCGCGCCGCCATAAGCATAAGCCGCATTGATTTTCTGAAAGCCGTGACGTTCGATGTAAACCATTGTGTCGCGCGGAATTGTCAGCAGTGACGCCTTTTCTTTCGACAGCCGCAAGATCATCAGCGTGTCCGAGCGTCCAACGTCGTCTTTGCGTTCGTCTACGCCCAAAAGCATTATCGTCGTCGGTTTGCGGAATGTCGGCAGAACACTTTCGGGCGTGATTTTTGACTTGAAGTCGTCAGTGAGCCGCGTGAAGTCCGAGTTGAAGCCGAGATGTGCGAGTGAGGCAAAGATTATGAATGAACAAAGTATGAATGACCAAAATAATTTCCGATTGCGCATTTTGCGTTCCAAAGCCAGCCGTTTCTTTTCCAGACGTTCGCGCATTGTTTCACCTCCCTTCTAACAATTTGGAATTTGGAATTTGGAATTTGAAATTAAAATTTTTTGTACGTCAAAATCTAAGCGATGTTTTTAGCTTCGTTAAGTCAATGTCTGTCGGGATTTCGGGGTGTTTGCGCAGAAAATTTTGTTCGTCATCAGCTGCGGCGACAAATTCAATCAATCTGCCGACGTTCACGAGACATTTGCGGATAATTTTGTTGTTCGGGTCGTTAATCGTGAGGCAAGCTTTAGAAACGACAGGTTCTCTGCCGCGATTCGCGATGAAATTTAGATGAAGTTCAACTTGCGGTTCGTCCTCGCCGCTTGAATAAAAAATTCCCAAAGTTTTGTCGGCGTAGGGGTTGAGCACATTGAACAGCACGTCCAGCAACATCGACAAATCCATTTTCTTCGGGTTGAATTCGATTTCGACGGCGGGAAAATTTTCAAGCGTCTGCATTTCGGGATTGACGTAGCTGTGAACGTTGCGGGCGGATAATTTCCCGATTAAAACTTTCACGACGCCAGGCAAGTCGATAAAAATCTCCTGCAGTTCGCGAACATTGCCGCCGCTGAAATAAATTTTCTTAGTGTACAAGTTCAAGCCTCCTCAAGTCCGAAAAATAATTTGAGTCGTGCGTGATGATTATCAGCGTACGATTTTTTAGCGCGATTAGGTTTTGGATCAGATTTTCGGCGCAGATTTTATCCAAGCCGGCTGTCGGTTCGTCGAGAATCAAAATTTCGGAATTCTGCGCGACTGCCAACGCGACTTGCAAGCGATTGCGTTCGCCGCCCGAAAGATTTGCACCGTCCTCGCCGATTTGCGCGTCAATGTCGAAGTCATCAAGCCCAACGAGTTTCAACGCGGAAAAAATTTCGTCGTCGGGAATATTTTCGTGCAACATTCGGAAATTCTCGCGAATCGACGCGGAAAAAATCACGTTGGTGAACGTCGATGCCGCAATCGTGCCGCCGATTGAAATTGTGCCTGCGTCGGGCGGAAAAAGTTTCATCAGCAGAAAAAGCAACGTCGTTTTGCCGCAACCAGATTCGCCGACAATCGCAATTTTTTCGCCGCGCTCGATCGTCAAGCTGAAGTTGTCGAAAATATTTTCGCCGCCGTAGCCGAAGTTGAGATTTTTTATCTCGATAGCTTTTAGCGTTGAGATTGTAGCTTTCAGCTTCCAGCTATCAGCTTTCAGGGGAAACGGCTTTAACTGACAGCTCAAAATTTTTTTCCACGTTCGGATTGCAATCGGAATTTGCGCGAAAATTTCGAGCGTCGCAAGGAAAATCAGCGTCCAAACCGTCAAAGCGATTGTATCAGCAACCGCGCCGAGTTTCAACAGAATAAAAAAAAATCCCGCGCAGTTGAGGACTTGAAACGCCGTGTCGAAATTGATTTGTCGCGCCGTGAGCTTGAAATTTTCCGCGCCGAAATTTTTTGCGGCTCGATTGAGGCTTTTGATTGCAGGTTCCGTGCCGAAAATTTTCAATTCGTCGCACCCGTCGTTGAAGTCCAAAATTTTTCCGCGATAATCGGAACTGTCAGCTTGCTTGAACGCAATCAGAATCAAGTTCGCGAAAAAAATCGTCGGCAACATCAGCGCGAAAATTTTCAGCGGCTCGAACAAAAAATACGTCAGCAAAATCGTCACGAGCGCGGCGGTCGACAGCGGCAAGACCACTCGCGGCAGGAAATCTTTCAGCAAATCGGCTTTGACGGTCAGTGCGTGCAAAAGTTCGCCTTCGTGAGCGCGTCCCGACTTCAGCGGGAAAATCTGCGCGGCTTGCAGGAAAATTTTTTGTCGCAGGTCGTCGAGGAGTTTGAAAATTATTTTGTGCGATAAAAATCTGTCAGCGTAACGTAATGCGGCGCGTGAAATTCCTGCGGTTCGGACAAGCGTTATCCCGATTGACAGCGCAGAAATCGGCGGATGCCATGCGGCGGACGCAATCAACCATGCCGACGACGCCATTAACAAAATTTCGCTCAAGGTAGCTGAGACGTTCGCCAAAATCGCGGGCAGGAAATTTTTAAAGTTCATCGAGCGTCACTCTACCGAGCTTGCCGTCACGGAATTCAGTCAAAATCAAATGCAACGCGCGTTCGAGGTCGATATTGCCGCCTTTTTGAAGACAGCCGCGTTTGAGAGCGATTTGATTCAAAAGTTCGTGACCGTCGGCAGAAATTTGAATTTTGTAGCGTTCAATCAAGCCCGCAGAAAATTTTTCGGCGAGAACTTCCAAAAGTTTGCAAACGGTCGGCTCCAAATCGTGAATTTCGTCGCTGATTGCGTACGTCCACGACAATTTCAGAGCAACATCGGCGTCATCGAACTTGGGATATAAAATTCCAGGCGTGTCGAGCAGGTCGAGCCCGTCAGCGATTTTAATCCACTGTTTGGCGCGCGTGACGCCTGGGCGATTTTCAATCTTGACGTGATTCATGCCCGCGAGCCGATTTATCAGCGAACTTTTGCCGACGTTAGGAATGCCGACAATCATCGCGCGGGCGGAGCGCGGTTTTGCGCCGTGTTTGGTCAATTTATGCGTCTTCGATTCGGCGAGCGACTTTGCCAACGCGATAAGCTGTTTAATGCCCGAACCTTTGACGGCATCGACAGCGACGGCGGATAAATTTTCGTCACGGAACTTTTTCAGCCACGCGTCGACATTCGCGGCAAGGTCAGCTTTGTTCAGCACGATTAATCGCGGCTTGTCACGAATAATTTCGCGGAGCATGGGATTTTGACTGCTTACGGGAATTCGCGCGTCGAGCAGTTCAATAACAATGTCGACGAGCGATAAATTTTCTTCAATGAGGCGTTGAGCTTTTTTCATGTGCCCAGGGAACCATTGCAACGTTTCGTTCATGCGATCACCTTTCGAGCAAAATTTTTACAAAAATTATAACACATAAGCAGGAAAATTTCATCGTCGCGGCAAACGATTGCACCGTACTTGCAAAACTTTTTCGGCTGTGATAATATGCACGTGCTAACACAAAGCGATAAGAATTAGCACACAGTTTCTACCGAACGAAAACCCCCGCGCGGAAATAGGTCGCTGCACGGGGGTTTCGTTTTGCCGTAATCGACATAGGTCATCGATTAGGCACGAGTCGGGTTGCTACTGCTTCCAGATCTTTCGGATGATGTAGTCAGCGATGACACCGCCAATGGCACTGCCAACGGTGCTGCCGACTAAACTCACCGCCAAAGCGATAAGAATATTCTCCACAGCGTCCACCTCCCTTCTCGTCCGCAGAATCTGCCGACTGCGAAGGTGCAGTAGCTCGCTCAAAATAGCACAAAAAATCCTCTGCGGTCAAATGACTACAGAGGACAACGTTTTCATTGATATTTGAGTTTGAGAGCAGCGGCAACGAATTCGCGGAAAAGCGGATGTGCGTGATTCGGTCGCGATTTCAATTCGGGGTGGAACTGACAACCCACAAACCACGGGTGCAAATTTTTTTCAAGCTCAATGATTTCGACTAAGCTATCATCGGGCAAAACTCCCGCGATAATCATGCCGTGTTCGCGGAAAATGTCGCGGAACTTGTTATTGAACTCGAAACGGTGCCTATGCCGCTCGCTGATGTTTTCGACGCCGTAAGCTTGAGCCGTGTGCGTGTCCGGCAAAATTTTGCAAGGATACGCGCCAAGCCGCATAGTTCCGCCTTTTTCCGTGACGTCGACTTGAGAATCCATCAGCGCAATAACGGGATGTTCGGTGTCGGGATTGAACTCAGTCGAATGAGCGTCGGGGAAGTTGCAGACGTTGCGGGCGAATTCAATCGCGGCGCATTGCATTCCCAAACACAATCCGAGGAACGGAATTTTATTCACGCGGGCAAAAGTTATCGCTTTAATCTTGCCTTCGACGCCACGATCTCCGAAACCGCCTGGAACCAAAATTCCGCGACAACCGCTGAAAACTTCTTCCAAGTCGGTGTCAGGACGCTCAATATTTTCCGCGTTGACGAAATTAATTTTGACCTTCGTCGAGTGCACAACGCCAGCGTGATGAAGTGCTTCGACAACGGAAATGTACGCGTCGGGGAGCTCAACATATTTGCCGACGAGCGCGATTTTGATTGAACGTTCAGGATTATTGATTTTGTGAACCATACGTTGCCACTCGTCGAGATTCGCGGGAGATTGCGGCAAGTTGAGCTTGTCGAGAACGATTTTGTCAAGCCCTTCGTTCTGCATGATGAGCGGCACTTCGTAAATCGTCGAGGCTGTGCGATTTTCGATAACGGCATTTTCGTCGACGTCGCAGAAGAGCGCGATTTTGCGTTTGAGGTCGCGGGTAATCGGATAATCCGTGCGACAAACCAAAATGTCGGGTTGAATGCCGATTGCTCGCAATTCCTTGACGCTGTGTTGAGTTGGTTTAGTTTTGAGTTCGCCCGCAGCACCGATGTACGGCAGGAGCGTCACGTGAATATAAAGCGCGTCGTTCTTGCCGACTTCCTTTTTGACTTGTCGAATAGCTTCAAGGAACGGCAAACTTTCAATGTCGCCGACTGTGCCGCCGACTTCGGTGATGACCACGTCCGCAGAATCTGCCTCCGCCACGGCATAGACGCGGGCTTTAATCTCGTTGGTGACGTGCGGAATAACTTGTACCGTCGAGCCGAGATAGTCGCCCTTACGTTCCTTTGAAAGGACAGACCAATAAACTTTGCCCGTGGTCGTGTTGGAATGTTTGCTTAGATTGATGTCGATGAATCGTTCATAGTGACCGAGGTCGAGGTCAGTCTCCGCGCCGTCATCCGTCACGAAAACTTCGCCGTGCTGATAGGGGCTCATTGTGCCGGGGTCGATGTTGATGTAGGGGTCAAACTTTTGAATCGTAACTTTCAAGCCGCGGCTTTTAAGAAGTCTGCCAAGCGATGCCGCAGTTATTCCTTTGCCGAGCGACGAAACTACTCCGCCGGTCACGAAGATGTACTTAGCCATGTCTGTCCTCCGATAATCTCCTGACTTTTTTGTACTTGATTCTGCCAAAGAAAACTTTTTCCTGCCGAAAATTGAGCTCAACCCTTTCGGAAAGTTTTTATACCTCAAATTGACAAAAAAAAACGATTATAATTGAATGGAACGGTAATAAAAATTTCTATGAGTTGGGAGATGAGTAAAATGTTTAAGCGAAGTATCGTAGCCCTGACAGTGCTGGCAACGGTATTTTGTCCCGTCACCAATGCCAAACCTGTGCAAAGCTCCGAACAAACGATTGAGCGCGGCGCAGTTGAAGTAGAGTACATGTCTCGCGAAGTCGGCAATGGCAACGGGCGCGGCGGGGACAGTTTTCATGACGGCGCATGGAACATAATTAAGCCAACGCCACAGCCTATCGAACCCGTTCAAGAGCCTGAGCCCGTTCAGCCCGTCGAACCCGTTCAAGAGCCCGAACCTGCCCAGTCCATCGAACCTGTTCAATTTCCACAACCAACTATGCCGAGCGAAACTTACAACGCAAGCGACGAATGGCTTATCTACTGGTACATTTGCGGTACCGATCTCGAAACAGACGATAGTCAAGCTACTGGCGATATCAAGGAGGCTATTCAAGTACAACTTCCGCCCAACGTGAAAATTTTGATTCAAACGGGCAACACTTCCCAATGGCATCACCCTGTTATAAACAGCAACGGACGCTATCTTTACGATTCCAACGGCTTAAGGAAAATTTCCGCCTTTGAATCAAGCATGTATGAATCTGACACGCTCAAAGAGTTTCTGAAATACGGCGAGAAAAATTACAGAGCCGACCACAGGATTTTAATCTTTTGGGATCATGGCGGCGTCGGTGGAGTTTGTCAAGATAAAGAAAATACTGGACAGATTATGAGTTTGAATGCTCTCAGTAGCGCGGTTAAATCCGTTTACGGTGAATCGCCTGCCCGACCGCCCTTTGAGCTTATCGGCTTTGATACGTGCCTAATGGGTTCTTATGAGTGCGCAAACAATATCAACGGCTTCGCGAGATACATGGTTGCTTCGGAGGAAAGTGAAAACGGTTTGGGTTGGTATTACACCGACTGGCTTACCGAACTTGCCCAAAACCCCGCAAGCAACGGCGCGGTATTGGGAGAAAAAATTTGCTCAGGTTCTTTGGCGGACTGCAAACACCACAACGACTGGACGGCGTCAACCTTTTCCGTTGTCGATATGAGCGCATTTCCACGCCTAAAGCAGGCTCACGAAGAATATTTTACGTCGGCTCTTAATCGCGCAAATACCTCAAGACGATTCATTTCGGATTTCGATTACATTGTCCATGGTGAAGGATCCTTGACAGAAGGCTACAAAGGCTGTTACGTAGACTTAAAGAGCCTCGCGACGAACACCCAATACCTTTTACCGGACGCCTCAAGAAACTTGCTCAGCGCGATTGACGCCGTGATTGTCGGGCAACCCAGTAACGGTGCCGAACGAATAGGCGGCGGCATTTCCACTTACTACCCGTACAATGGATATTGTCATTCGGCGTACTTAGAGCAATACTCCGCTTCCGATAAACAAAAAGCATTTTACAGACTCGTCAGCGGTGCCACCCCAAGTGTTACGGCAGGAGTTACGGAACAAAGCGGAAAATCGGCTCAAAGAAGCAGTCGTTTCAATGTAGCAGCTCTGCAAGGTCATGCTGTGACAATAGAGAACAATCAAGCCGTCGTCCACCTCACGCCCGAAGAAATGGAAAGCGTCTCAAGAGTCAGTTGCCTCATAGGACGTAACGTCGAAAATCCCAATCCCGAACTTGGCATTAAAGAGGAAGGCGGAATATTCCTTGGAAGCAATCTTGCCGTTAAATCCGACAGGCAAACGGGCACCTTCCGTAGTAATTTGAAAGCCACTTGGCCTGCGCTTGACGGACACCTTATTTCATTAGACAGAACTTTCGCCGGAAACGGTTACGAGCTTTATGACGTTCCGATATTGTTAAATGGTGAACCGCGCCTGTTGCAAGTATCTTACAATCAATCAACTCAAGAATACACCATCGAACGCGCCAGCAAGGAAGCAAGTAAAGATGGTATGGCAAGCCGTGATGTCGACTATCTCAAGGCGGGCGACGAGATAACACCGTTATTCCTCGGTGTTGCTGGGGGAGGTAGCGACGATGATGACGAAGATGTAATAGCCAGATTTTCCGCCCCAGATGGTGAGGTTATTCTCAGTGAACTACTCGCCGCCTGAAGAGGCGGGAGCTTCCTGAATCAACGAGGTCGCGCCGAGGTTGCGTCTTATTTCCTCTCATACAGGCTTTACTTCCCGTAGTCCCTACGGTAGTTGTGATTTGTCTGCTTAGCTGACTTCGCACATGTTACATCCCGAATGGTCACGGGAAAGAGAGGATAATCACAAAACCCTTATAATACCTGCTGGGAGCTTACTGTCTTGGTTTTCGACGTTTCAGACTCCGTGAAGATTGTAGTACAACAATCTATAAGTTTTTCGCAGGTCTTCTCCTTTCCTTGTTACTTGTTATGCTAATTTTATCACAAAGAACCAATAATGTCTACGCAAAAGCGCGATTCATCCCGCCGCTCGGCGGGGGAATTCTCGCGCTAAGAGGGTTAAAATTACCAAAGGTGAGCCCTTTAAAATTGGTCAGAACCCGAAGATTGAAGAAAAAATGCTTGATGACGAAAATTCAGGTATCGACGATTACGGCTACGTTTTTCTCTTCTATGCTCCCGACAATAGCATGGCATGGTCGAGCTTTGTCGAATTTTACCTGATCGATGATGAAATCACATTCTACTCTCCAAATGATTCCGACAAGTAAAGCTCTCTGCAATTCATTAAATTAAGCAACGAAAAACCGCCCGACGAAAGCCGAGCGGTTATTTTTTTGCTGATAGGGTCAAGAATTCTTAACGGCTTTCGTCGACTTCGACGAAGATTTTTTCGTGGGCGGATACCAATCGGTCAAGCCCCATTTTCCGTCGCCGACGTGCTGAAAACGGCTGTCCATGTTAATCAACGTGTAGATTTCGGAAATTGCCGCCGCTTCGTTCTGCACGACTTTATTTTTTTTGGCGATGACTTCGCGAATCCATTTCTTGAAGTAAAGCGGATTGTCTTTGCCCGACTTGCTCAAAATCATGTAGGCAATATCAACCTCGCTCATTGTTTCGTAGATGTCTTCCATTAAATCGTTCCTCCCAAATTTTTCAAAGTGTCGATGACGCACGCGCAACCAGATCTGATGTGTTGCATGACGAAAAGCATTTTGGCTTCGGGCAACGCGACGCAACCGCCAGTCCACGGCTTAACGGGACCGAAACAATGCATGAACAGCGCGGAGCCTTTGCCGGGCGTGCAGTCGGCATTGTAGCCCATGTTCAAGCCGTAAACGTAATGCGGATTGTAATCGAGGAGATGTTCGCTGTAACGCGTGTCGAAATTAGCCGGAGCCTCGCGCACGTCGACGAACTCATTGTACTTGTAATTCCAATCGCCCGACCAATAATGATTTTCGTTGATTTGAACGTAAGGAATCGCACAGCCCGGGTCAGGAGCGATACCGAACGCGAAATCAAATCTGAACGTGCCGACGGGCGTTTTATGGTCGCCTTCGCGG
The DNA here is from genome assembly GCA_947165145.1 of uncultured Selenomonadales bacterium. Lineage (GTDB taxonomy): Bacteria > Bacillota > Negativicutes > Selenomonadales > Selenomonadaceae > Quinella. The sequence continues at coordinate 30,756 of CAMUZG010000001.1, read as the reverse complement.
ACTTTGCCGAGACCGTTCTTGCCGATAAAGCCAGGCGTCGTCATAATCATTTCCCAGTCGCCCGAAGTGTTGCGTTCATGCATTGAAATCCAAGCTGTCGTTCCGTCCAAACCTGCGACGACTACCATTTGTCCAGAATTTTGTGCGGCGGGAAGATTTTTCACCCATTGCGGCGAAGGTTGCGCTTGCATGACATCACATTCTTTCGGGCGCGGAAACTCCCAACAAACTCAATGCGTGTTGAATCGTGTGTTGAGTGATTTTGAGCAGTGCAAGCCGCGCAGTCGCCAAATCAGTTTCGACGCCCAAAATCCTGCAGTCGCGATAAAATGCGCTGAACGTCGACGCCAAATCGTAAACATAGCGGGCAATGCGTTGCGGTGCGTATTCGGCGGCGGACTTTTCAATCTCGTCGGGGTACTCGAAAATTTTGTTGATTAGGTCAAGCTCCGCGGTCGAATTCATCAGCGCAAAGTTCGGCTCATCGTCAAGCGTCAAACCCGCCTCCTGCGTCTGGCGGAAGATTGAACAAATTCTCGCGTGCGCATACTGAACATAGTAAATGGGATTGTCCGCGCTCTGCGACTTCGCCAAATCCAAATCGAAATCAAGTTGGCTGTCCGTCGAACGCATCAAGAAAAAGTAACGCGCCGCGTCCGTGCCGACTTCTTCCATAAGTTCGCGCAGGGGAATCGCCGTGCCTGCACGTTTGGACATTTTTACAGCCTCGCCGCTACGGAAAAGACTGACCATCTGCAGGAAAATAATTTTGAGCTTGTCGGAATCGTAGCCCAACATTTTCATCGCAGCTTTGACGCGAGCAACGTAGCCGTGATGATCTGCGCCCCAAAGATTAATCAGTTCGCCGAAGCCTCGGTCGAATTTGTTTTTGTGATAGGCAATGTCGGCGGCAAGATAAGTCGGCTCACCGTTTTCGCGAACAACCACGCGATCTTTGTCGTCGCCGTATTTTGTACTCGCCAGCCAAAGTGCGCCGTCCTTCTCGTAAATGTCGCCGTTCGACTTGAGAATTTCAATCGCCGCGTTGATTTTGTCGGGGTGCAAAGTTCTTTCGCTAAACCAAACGTCGAAGTTCACTCCGAATTTTTCCAGGTCGTCTTTAAGCTCAAGCATTTTGTCGGCATAGGCAAGGTCGCCCAAAATTTTCAAGCGTTCATCGTTCGACAAGCTCAAAAATTTATCGCCGTGGCGGGCAATGATTCTTTTTGTCGTGTCGATAATGTCCGCACCGAGATAGCCGTCCTCAGGGAACTCAACAGTTTGTCCGAGCAATTCAAGATAACGGGCGTTGACGCTGACGGCAAGTTTATCCATTTGGTTGCCCGCGTCGTTAATGTAATATTCGCTTTCAACGTTGTAGCCCGCCGCCCGCATGATGTTGACGATAGCGGAACCAGCCGCCGCGCCGCGTCCGTGACCGACATGCAAAAGGCCCGTGGGATTCGCGCTGACGTATTCAACCTGAATCGTGACGTTGCCTTTGTTCGGCAGGTGTCCGAAATTTTCGCCCACGTCGTAAATTTTTTTGAGCTCACGATAAAGCACGTCGCTTTTCAGATAAAAATTCATGAAGCCCGCGCCGGCAATTTCAATTCTGTCGAACAGGTCGGAAGTGATTCGCGATTTAATTTCCTCGGCAATTTTTCGCGGTGACGTGCGGAAAATTTTTGCGGTCTGCATGGCGAAATTCGTCGCGAAGGCACCGAACTCTTTTTTCGGCGGAACTTCCAACGCGACTTCGGGCAATGCGTCGGAAAATTTCAATGCGCCGTCATTCATCGCCGCTGTCACAGCCTCACGAACGACCGCCGCGATTTTTTCTTTGGTCTGCAAATTTTTTACCTCCTGTATATCAGCAAACACGTTGCGGGAAGTTGAGGCCGTCATGGATGACGGCCGTCCTGTCGCCCAGAAAACGTGATGTTTTCGAAGGCGACAACCACGAGCTACGGGTAATCTCAACGTTGGAATCGTTTGGACTGAACGCCCCCGCGAGGTGCCTTTTCTTTTGCAACTTTTCTTTGGGCACGCAAAGAAAAGTTGATCAACAAAAATAAAACTAAATTTTGAGCCCAAACAGTCTCCCGCCAACTTGTCAAAAATTTTGCAGGTAGTATTCGGCGACGAAAGATTAAATCCTGCGCGGCGTTGACAGTGAAAAGTAAATGTGATTTAATCGGCGCAAGCGGATGTGGCGGAATTGGCAGACGCGCCGGACTTAGGATCCGTTGCCTTCGGGCGTGAGGGTTCGACTCCCTCCATCCGCACCACTTAACAATTTGGAATTAGGAATTTGGAATGAGGAATTAGTTATGGATTGGGCAATTCTCGTAATCGCGGCGTATCTCATCGGCTCCTTACCAAACGGCTTGATTTTCGGCAAACTCATTTGGAAAAAAGATTTGCGGCAGTGCGGCTCGCACAACATCGGCGCAACCAACGCTTGGCGTGTTCTCGGCAGAAAAGCGGGCTTTCTAATTTTCCTGCTCGATTTGATTAAAGGTCAAATCGGCGTCCTGCTCGGCGGCTGTCTTATCGGCACACCTGGCGCAATGGTCTTGGGCGGTCTGCTCGCGATGATTGGACACGTCTTCCCGCTGTTCCTCGGCTTCAAAGGCGGCAAAGGCGTCGCGACGGGGCTCGGCGTAATTTCCGCGCTCATGCCAACAATCACGGCGATTATCTTTGTCGTGTGGCTCGTGCTGACTTTGCTCACGCGTTATGTCTCGGTCGGCTCAATCGTCGCGGCATTGCTCGCACCGATTTTGGCGGCGTGTTTCAAAGAACCTGCGGAGTTTTTCGCGTTCGCACTGATTGCGGCTGTCGTTATCATCTGGCGGCACAAAGACAACGTCAAACGTCTCAGAGCAGGTCGCGAAAATAAAATCTGACGGAGGTCGATCATCATGGCAAAGAAAATAATTCTGTTGCTCGCGCTGATTCTGTTCACGTCGATGAACGTTGAGGCGGCGGACAATGAAACTTTCGACGAATTGGCGTCAACGTACGTCGAAGGCGATTCCTCATCACTCACGCTGATTCGCATGAAAGCTGACGGAACTCTGTTCTTAGTGTCGGCGGACAGCACGTCGAAGTCAGTAGCATTCGTTCCGTTCTCGCGTAACGTTTACGACTTCTACGTTGCACCGAATCAATCGCCGCTGATTTTCGATATGGCGGTTATGTTCCAGGAACGCGGACAGATTGACGACGATTTGGGCATTTGGGAAGAAGATATTCACCTCGTGCCGGTTTACGCGCTGTTCAGCGTGCAGGGCGAACAAATCATCTGCGAAAAACCATTTTCCTCGGCAAGCGGCGTGAATCCGTCACACTATCAAGCGATGATTCAAAGCCCGAATCACATTCAGTTGATTGAAATTTTGATGACGCACATGCCGCGCCTGCACGAACAGGTTGCCGCAAATGGCGTAACGTTACCGTAAAAAATTTTTCCCTGCCAAGCGCGGGGATTTTTTTTTGACAATCGGCGAAAGGAGACTTCTCATGGTCGAGTTAATCATTGGGCGTGCGGGCGTAGGAAAAACTTTCGAGTGTCTGCAACGCGCAAAAAAAATTCTTGAGACCGAACCGCTCAAGACCGAAATAATTTTTCTGCTGCCGGCTTACCAAACTTATCGCGCGGAATTGGAGCTTGCGGCATTGACGGGCGGCGCACTCAACACACGCATGAACAGCTTCAGCCGCTTTGCAAGACAAATTCTCGACGAAGTTGGCGGAGCATTACTCCCGCGCATTTCGGAAATTGGTAGGCGTCTGTTGCTTAGGAAAATTTTACTTCGCCGCGATAAAGACGGTGAGCTGAAATTTTTCACGCGTGCCGCCAAACAACACGGTTTCGCGGAACTTTTATCTGATGAGCTCAAGGAGTTACGCAATTATTCAATCGACGCCGACAAGCTCAACGCCGCCGCCGATAACGTTGACGATGACGATTTGCGCGACAAACTCCGCGACTTGTCCGCGTTGAACGAAGATTTTCGCGCACTGCTCGCCGACAAACTCATTGACGATGAAAATCTTTTGGAACGCGCCGCAGAACTTTTGGAGCAGTCCGCGACGATTGCTAACACGGAAATTTTTATCGACGGATTCATCTTCTTCGACCCGCAACAACGAAATTTTCTTCGCGAACTCTTCAAGCACGCCCGCAACGTTCACATTACGCTGACAATGGACACGAACTTGAACAGCCGCGAAAATCAGCTTGAAGTCGGCATTTTCAATCGGTCGTTTAGGACGTTCAAGATGTTGCGCGATTTGGCGGAAGAAGTCCACGTCGAGTTCAACATAGCACGCTTGAGCAACCCGCGCAGATTTAAAGTATCGCCGCTGAAAATTTTGGAGCAAAGGCTCTTCGACTACTCGCCGAAAAAATTCAATGACGCTGCGGGCTTAAAGGTCGTCGAGGCTGTCAATCGTCGTGCGGAAGTCGAAGCAATCGCGCGGGAAATTTTGCGGCTCGTCAAGAACGGATTCAAACTTCGCGACATCGGCGTTTTGGTTCGCGACGAAACTTATTTCGCGCTGGTCAAGCCGCTGTTCGAGGTGCACGCAATCCCGTTCTTCATTGACATGAAACGCCCCGCAGCGCATCACCCATTGGCTGAACTGATTCGTTCGGCGTTGGAAGTCCTGCGCGGGTGGCGACGTGAGCCAATCTTCCGTTGTCTGCGGACGGGATTTTTCAACGCGACGCAGCAGGAAATTGATCTACTTGAGAATTACGTTATCGAGTTCGGCTTGAAAGGTTCGGGCTCATGGCAGCACACGTGGGATTATCTGCGTGAACGGTCAATCGACAACGGCAAGCATACGCCACAATCATCTGACTTGGAATTTCTTGACCGAATCAACGAAATCCGCAAACGAGTCATCAAGCCGCTGATAAATTTCGCGGAGCGCGTGAAGTCGGCAAACGGTGAAGTCATCGCGCTGACGACGGCACTTTTCAACTTGACGGAAGATTTGCTCGTGCACGAAAAATTATCGGCGTGGTCGCAGGCTGAAGAACTTCGCGGGAATTTGGCGTTGTCGCGTGAACATCTGAAAATCTTCGACGACATGGTGAGCCTGTTTGAACAAATCGTTGACGCAATCGGCGGGGACGAAATCACCGTGCGCGAATTCGAGGCGATAATCGGCGAAGGTCTCGACGCGTTGGAAATGTCGCTGATACCGCCCGGGATTGACGAAGTGACAGTCGCGCAGTTCGAGCAAAACTCGTTGCAAAATTCGCGGGCAATCTTCGTGGCGGGCTTCGACGACGGAAATTTTCCACGCAAAATCATCGAAAAAAATTTGTTGAGCGACGCGGACAGAGTACGGCTCAACGAATCGGGTTTGGAAATTTCATTCGGCGGACGCGAACAGGCTTTGGCGGAAAAATTTTTGATTTATCGCGGGCTGACCGAGGCGCGTGAATTTTTGTGGCTATCGTATCCGTTAGCTGACGCTGAAGGCAAAAAAATTTCTCCGTCGCCACTACTGAACAAAATCCGCGCAATTTTCCCCGTCGAAATCGAGCACGTTGAATTGGACGTTCTGCAGAATTTGGGCGGAGAAATCTTCGCGGCGGGCGAACGAACACTTTCTGCGGAGACTGCTCAAAAACTTTACGCGCCGTCAAAAAAAATTCGCGCCAACGTCACGAAGTTCGAGAGCTTCAACGAGTGCCCGTTCAAATTTTTTGCCCAGCACGGATTGAATCTGCAGGAGCGTGTTGAATATAAAGTTCAGTCGCCCGACATCGGCAACATCTTGCACGCCGTCATGAGCAATTTCGGTCGCGAACTCAAAAATGAAAATCGGTCGTGGTCGTCGGTTAATGCCGTTGAACTTGAACGCCGCGTCGAAAAAATTGTCGACGAACTCACGCCCCGCGTCCACAATAAAATTTTGCTCAGCACCAAGACGCTTGAATATCGCCGCGAACGCATAAAGAAAGTTGCTGTAGAGTCGCTGAAACGTCTGATTGAGTTGGACAAGGTCAGCGAGTTTCACCCGAAAATTTTCGAGACGGACTTCCGCGAAACTGATTCGACGCGCACAATCGGCGATGTGACTGCGGATTTGGTCGGGCGCATTGACCGAATCGATTTGAGCAGCGACGGAAATTATTTTCTGATTATCGACTACAAGACCGGCAAGGCGTCAATCAGCTTGAAAAAAATTCTCGCGGGCTTAAGCTTGCAACTCGTCATTTATCTTGCCGCGGCGAAAAATCTTCCCGAAATCGGCGAACGTGAGCCCAGCGCAATGTTGTACTGTTTTCTGAAGTTGTCGAGCAAAAGTGGTCGCACTGAAGACGATGCCAAGTCCGAAAGCGTCAAGGAACTCAAAATGCCTGGGCTGATTCTCGCGGACGACGCAATCAAAAAAGCCGTCGACAGCACCGAGGAATTTGTCAACTTCAACAAAGATAATCTCGTGAGCCGTGGCGACTTGCAGACGATTATTGACTACGCGGAAAAAATTTTGTTGACGACGGGCGAACGCATTTTGAACGGCGACATTGACGTTAAGCCCGCGAAATTCGGCACCGACCTTGACGCCTGCAAGTATTGTGCATTTTCCGCGCTGTGTTGCTTTGATAGAGCCTTCAACGAAATCACCAAGCCTACCGACAAAAAGCCGAATGAAATTATCGACGCCATGCGCAAATTTGTTGCGGAGTAAATTTCAAGCGGGCGTTGTGACATTTGTAACCTTATGATAAAATTCGGCGCGATATAATCGATAGAAAATTTTTATCGGGAGGTGAGCGATGATGACCGGTCAAGAACTGCGCGGCATTCCGCTCTTTAAAGACTTGCTACCGAAGGAAATAGAACAGTTCGTCAAGTTCACGGGCACGACGATTAAAAGCTATTCACGCGGCGAACGTGTGCTTGAGGCATTCGCGCCAAACGCAAACATCGGAATCATTATCAGCGGCGAAGCTCAAATTCTCGCACTCGACAGGCTCGGCAATGAATCCGTCGGACACTCGTTGGAAAGCGGCGCAATGTTCGGCACGGTCTCGGCAATTCTCGGCGAAGATTTAATCGCAACGAGCGTTCAGCTCACGACCGACGCAACGATAATGTGGCTGCCCTATCGCTCACTTTTAATCGCGGGACCAAAACTCGGCAGAATGCACGGAATCGTCATGAAAAATCTTTTGGAAACGTTCAGCCGCAAAAGCGTCATGATGATGCAGAAAGTCGAGTTACTCTCGCAACGGAACCTGCGCGAACGAATTATCCTGTACTTGTTGCAACGTGAACGCCGTCAACAATCGGAACGCGTGCGTGTGCCCGGGCGTGTGCAGTTCGCCAAAGAATTGGAGTGCAATCGCTCATCACTGACGCGGGAAATTTCGCTCATGCAGGCGGACGGGCTCGTTGAAGTCGACAAAAAATGGATGCGGCTCAACAAGGATAAACTTCAGTGACGGAAAAAATTTTCTTCGACGACGTGAGCTTGAGTTTCGGACAACGTGCGATTTTCAAGAATGTTACGCTTGAACTGCGCGGCGGACAAATTATCGGCGTGACGGGCGCGAACGGCTCTGGCAAGTCGACATTCCTCAAGCTCGCAGGAAAAATCATTCGTCCAGACAGTGGCGCGGTTGAATTGCCTGCAGAAAAAAAAATCGCCGCAGTGTCGCCCGAAATGAAAATTTACGACGGATTGACTGCCGAAGAAAATTTGAAGTTCTTTGCACGCTTGAGAGGAAAAATTTTGACTGCCGAAAAAATTTTTGAGCTCGGCAATCGCGTCGGGCTCAACATGAAAAATTTCGGCTCAACCCGCGCAGAAAATTTTTCGACGGGAATGTTGCAACGTCTGAAGTTCGCGATTCTTTTGAGCGTTGACGCGGATATTTGGCTACTCGACGAACCGACAGCTAATCTCGACGACGACGGGCGCAAAAAAATTTTCGCAGAAATTCAAGCCGCGAAGTCAGATAAAATTATTTTGCTCGCCACCAACGACAATGCGGAGGTTGAAATTTGTGACGAAATTATTTGCCTGCCGTTGTGAGCAAATCGCGGCAATCGTGCGCAAAGATTTTATCGTCGGCTTGCGGCGAAAAGCGTCCTTCGCGGCGATGATGATGTTCGCGTTGACTGCCGTGGCGTCGTTGAGCCTGTCGACGGGCGGCGCACCGATTGACCCGAAAATTTTGGCGGCAATACTTTGGGTCGTGATATTCTTCGCGGCAAGCGCGGGAATCTCCAGCACATTCGACGACGAAGCGCAAGCAGGAACCTTGCCGACGCTGAAACTTTACGCGGACGCTCAAGCAATTCTTTTCGGCAAAATGTTCGGCGTGTTCGCGTCGCTGACCGCGTTGACAATTTTTATCGTGCCGATATTTTTGGTGCTGTTCGATGTTGCGGTTGAAGGCGGCTTGTTGCTCTCGACGACAATTTTGCTCGGCGTAATCGGTTTATCAGCGGCGGGCACGTTGACTGCGGCGTTGACGACCTCGGCGACTGTCAAGGGCGGCTTGTTCCCGATATTGCTTTTCCCCGTGACGTTGCCGATATTTTTGCCGGCAATCAAGCTGACCGAATTCGCATTCACGGGCGCGGCGTCCGATTCAAGTTTGCTCGTCGTGATGATTTTGTTCGACGCGATACTCGTGACGGCGACGTCGATTCTCTACGATTATCTTTAAGGAAAATTTTCATGAACAAAGTTATAATCCTGTTGACGCTCGCAATCTGCGCGGCGATAATTTTTTTTGTGCCACCGATTAAAGGTCTCGGCGATTTGGCGAAAATAATTTTCTTCCACGTGCCGACGGCGTGGGTGTCAGTCGTCGCGTTCTTCACGAGTGCATTTTTTGCGGCGAAATTTTTACGTGAGCAAAATTATTCATTCGACAAATTAAGTGCACGAGCCGCGCGATTAGGCTTCGTGTTCGTGCTACTGTCGACGGTCAGCGGCGCAATCTTCAGCAAGTTGACTTGGGGCGCGTATTGGAATTGGGATCCGCGGCAGACAACAATTTTCGTGCTGATTCTAATTTACGGCGCATACTTGACGTTGCGGGCGGCAGTCTCCGACGAAAAAATTCGCGCAAAAGTTTCGGCAGTCTATTCGCTGTTGAGCGTGTTGACGGTACCGTTTTTGGTGTTCGTCTTGCCGAGAATGTATTTTTCGTTGCACCCGTCGCCCGTGCTGAACACGTCGGGGCGCGTCGAAATGGATTCAATCGTGCTGATTGTGTTGACGGCGGCAGTTGTCGACGCCACGCTAATTTTTATCCAGCTTATGAAAAGAGATTTAAGCTACAATCGAAAGGAGCCAACCTAATTTGACATTGACCGAAGAAATTAATAAGCGGCGCACGTTCGCAATCATATCGCACCCCGACGCCGGCAAAACTACGCTCACCGAAAAACTTTTGCTTTACGGCGGAGCAATTCACTTGGCGGGCTCAATCAAGTCGCGCAAAACGCAACGTCACGCCGTCAGCGATTGGATGGAAATCGAAAAGCAACGCGGTATTTCCGTCACAAGCTCCGTCCTGCAATTCGATTACGCCGGTTGCCGAATCAACATTCTCGACACGCCCGGTCACCAAGATTTTTCCGAGGACACCTATCGAACGTTGATGGCGGTTGATAGCGCAGTCATGATTCTCGACGCCGCAAAAGGTGTTGAAGCTCAAACTAAAAAACTGTTCAAAGTCTGCCGCGAACGTCGTATCCCGATTTTCACGTTTATCAACAAACTCGACCGTTACGGCAAAATTCCGCTCGATTTGCTCGACGAGATTGAAAAAGTTCTGGGCATTCCGACTTACCCGATGAACTTCCCGATTGGCACCGACGGCAAATATCTCGGCGTGTTTGACCGCCAAAAGAATCAGATTGAACTTTTCGCCGAAGACACCAGCCACGGTCAAAAAGAACGCGTCTCCGAAGTTTTCGCCGCCGATGATCCCGAAGTCATCAAGCGAATCGGACAGACGAATTTTGACGCGCTCCAAGATGATTTGATGTTGCTTGACGAGGCGGGCGAAGTTTTCGACAAGAATAAAATCGACGCGGGAGATTTGACGCCGACGTTTTTCGGCTCGGCAATGACGAATTTCGGCGTGCAAAATTTTTTGGAAGAGTATTTGCGATTGGCACCGACGCCTGCACCGCGTCTGTCGAGTGACGGCATAATCGAACCCAACGACGAAAAATTTTCCGCGTTTGTGTTCAAAATTCAAGCCAACATGAATCCCGCGCACCGCGACCGTTTGGCGTTTATCAGAATTTGTTCGGGGAAATTTGAACGCAACATGAGCGTTTGGCACGCGCCGACCGATAAACTCATCAAGCTTGCGCAACCGCAACAATTTCTCGCGCAGGACAGGCAGATAATCGATGAGGCGTTCCCAGGCGACATTGTTGGACTGTTCGACCCCGGCATTTTCGGAATCGGCGACACGCTCACCGACGCCGCGCACAAGTTCAAGTTCGAGGACTTCCCGACATTCCCGCCCGAAAAATTTGCACGCGTTCAGGCTCGCGACACAATGAAACGCAAACAGTTCGCGAAAGGTATCGACCAACTCACGCAGGAAGGCGCAATCCAACTGTTCAACCAAGTCGGCGCGGGCACCGAATCTTACGTCGTGGGCACAGTCGGCACGCTGCAATTCGAGGTGTTGCAATATCGGCTGAAGGCGGAATACGGCGTTGACGTGTTGCTGACGATGTTAACCTATGAAGTCGCGCGTTGGCTGAAATTCTCCGACGAAACCAAAGTTACCCCGACAAGTCTTCGCGGCACTGATAGGGGAATGTTTGTCCTTGACCGCAACGAAAATCCCGTTCTGCTCGTCGAAAACGAATGGGCACTCGGCTGGATTAGCGACAACAATCCCAAGCTTGAAATGAGCGCGACGCCGTGGTAATTCCGCAGTGTGAAATTTCAACGACGATTGCCGCGCAGGAATTGCTGTTTATCGGCGGCGGACGTTCTCCGAATGTCGATTGGCTCCGCGAAGTTGCTGGCGGTCGAAAAATTTTTTGTATCGACAAAGGCATTGAAATCTGTCGTGCGTGCGAACTCGTCCCGAATTTTTTAATCGGCGATTTCGATAGCGCGAGCAAATCTGCCGTCGATTGGGCGCAAAAAAAAATCCCCGTCGAAAAATATTCCGTCGACAAGGATTTGACTGACACGCAACTTGCATTGAATCGCGCGGCTGAAATTTTCGGCGAACACGTTGCGCTTGTGACGGGCTGTTTCGGCGGACGAATCGATCATCTTTACAGCACGTTGTTCACCTGCGCGGCTGACAGTCGGAAAATTTTTTTGGCGGACGAACGCGAGCTTGTCTACTACGTCAAGGGCGGCGAAACTTCCGCAGTGAAATTTTTCCGCGAACCGCTTGCTGTCAGTCTCCTGCCGATGAATGAAGTTTGCACGGGCGTCACGACGAAGAATTTGCATTGGGAGCTTGACGGCGCGACATTGACGCAAAATTTCCCGAACGCCACGAGCAATCGCATTGACGCTGACGAAATTTTTTTGCGCGTCGAACACGGCACGTTAGCGGTTTACGTTGCTTTCATTGAGTGAGCTTGCACACGGCGGCAAAATCTTCGGCAATCTGTTCGAGGTAATCGCGCCGCTTCAAAGTGTCGAGCCACTCCTGCGGAATTGATTCGACGCCGTAAACAATACCGGCCAATCCGCCCGCAACTGCTCCGACCGTATCGGTGTCTTTGCCGAGATTGACCGCCTTGAGCGCGAGCGACTTGTAATTGTCGGTGTTGAGCAGACACCACAGAGCCGCCTCCAACGTGCTGACGACGTAACCTGCCGCAGAAATTTTTTCTTCGGGAAGTTCGGCAAAATTTTCGTCACGCAGTCGGTTGAAGGTCTCGAAAGTTTCATTTGAGCCGTAGAAAATTTCGGCGTCGTTCATGCCAATTCGAAATGCGTCGTGAACATTTTGACCGCTGAAAAGCTGTGCGGCAATCAGCGAATAAATTCCGCAAGACATTCGGCTGATTATATGCCCGTGAGTGAGCGCGCTGAACTCGTGAATAATTTCCAATTCGTCAGCGGCAATCTTCCCACGCGTCACGAACAGATACGTCACTGCAGGCAAAATCCTCATCAGCGAACCGTTGCCGTTGGAATTAACGTCGGTCGAGCCGCATTTCGTTGGGGGCAAAAGTTTTCGGCTGTAGCGGGTGATTGCTCTGTAAGTCGTGTTGCCGATGTCGAAGCGTTCGCCCGTCGCGGTGAAGGCGTCCTGCGCGTACCACTTCAAAAAATTTTCCATGATGTCACGATAATTTATTTTGTCGTTCCGCGAGATGCTTTCCATTGCCGCGATTGTCAAACTCGTGTCGTCGGACCAAGTGCCGGGCGGTTGATCCCATGAGCCGAAACCACGCATTCCGACGACGGGATCAAGTTTCAGCGTTTGACGAGATTCAAATTCGACGGGCACGCCCAACGCGTCGCCGACAGCCAAACCTAAGAGCATTCCTTTAACTGTGTTTGCGTTCATAGTTGCAGCCTCCAATAGGGACTAATCCCTAATCAACTTGCGTGTTAAAATTATCGACGCAAAAATTTTGTCGCCGAGATTTTTATCGGTGTCGACCTGCGAAAAAAATTCTGCGTCGGCACGTAATCGTTCTCTGATAAAATTATTGGCAAGTTCGACAGCACCGCTCGACAAATTGCGTCCGCCAATCAATCGCACGAAAATTCCTTCGGCGTCGGCAATGTCGTTTGATTCAAGCGTAGGGAACCGAGCGGCAACTTTAATCGCCGTGAGTGCGGTCTCACCTTCACCGTAACCGAACGCGGCATTTCCCCACTTGAGCAACGCAAGACTCGAATCACTTTCGGCAATCATGTTCAGGAAAATTTCGACGCCATTGCAGAAAATATCGTCCGCCACGTCAAAAAGTTCGGTCAGCGACACTTGCGGCTGATTGATTCGGAAGACGAAAAATTTTTCCACGGGTACCGAAAAAAGCGTGTCGACGTTGCCGAGCATGTTGGTGAACGTGTATTCAGCATTATTCTTGCGAAGAGAATTTTCCAAGACGAACGGCTTGCAGACGAACGCGACAATCACCGCGCCGCAATTTTTCGCACGAGAAATGATTATCGGCACAGACGCCCGCGCAGCATTTGAACCGAGTCCGCCGACAAGAAAAATCAGCTTAGTGTTGCCAAGAGCGTCCGTGATATTTTTGTAAATTGTCGTGATGTCGCGGTTGAGGAAAATATTTTTTCGCGCGGAGCTCGTGAGCATGACGTTTTCGTCGTTGCCGATAGCAATGAATTCTACGCCGTTATTTTTGCCGACGCCCGCCGCAATCATCTTGCTAATCGCGTGTGCGCCGCCTTCGCCGAGCCCGATAATTTTTATGTTGAGATTTTCCATTGAAGTCGCCTTTCAGTCGCTTTGCCAAATTTCGTCGGTCAAGATGTCGATGCAGGAAATTTTTCCGTTAGTCATGAAGGAGCCGGTGTCCATAAGCGTGATTTTGTTCGGCAGACGAATCGGATAATACCAATCGCGTTTGATGAACGGCGTGGGCGTGTGTCCGCAGATTACGTGAGCCGCGCCTCTGTATTTGTTGTAAAATTCTTCGCGAATCCACAGCAACGACTCGCCGTCCTGTTCGGAAAGCGGTTTGCCCGGTTTCAAACCTGCGTGCACGAAAATATATTCTTCGCCGTCGACGAACATTTGATGATAGAGCGGGCGATTGTCGATGAATTCCAGTGCGCGATGATAAGCTGTCGGGTCACGTCTGCGCCACTCGTCGAACTCCGCTTTAGTCTTATTGCCGCCGTTCGGTAACCAGATATAGCCTTCCGTGCCGCCGAGCATGTAGTAATACATCATCATTTGTTCGTGGTTGCCGCGCAGAGCGATGACGTTAGGTTTTTCGCTCATCTCCATTGCCCAACGGAAACAACGCATGTTTTCTTCGCCGCGGTCAATGTAGTCGCCGAGCAAGATCAAAAAGTCTTCGTTCTCGTCGAAATTTATTTTGTGGAAGAGCGACAACAGGCGCGAAAATTTCCCGTGCATGTCGCCGATAGCCAATATCCGCCGATACTTCATCGCTTGTTCCTCCGTGCAGCAGAAAACTTTTGCGCGCTATAAATTCTGTCAAGCGTGCGAATTTCCTGCCGAGTCTATCTATATCGAAATTTTACGGTCTTGCGGCAGGAATTTTAAACGGCGCGGCAAATATGCAACGCAAGTGACGAAAAAATTTTTTTGACCGCAATAATATTTCAGGAGGGATTACTTTGAGAGAGCTGGACGTTAAACTCATCACCGAGAACGTCGCTGAAATGTGCAAGGAGGCGGCGTACTACCTGCCGGACGATGTCTATCGTGCCCTCAAGCGCGGACGCGAGACTGAGCAATCGCCCGTCGGACAAATCGTTCTTGACCAAATCATCAAGAACGCCGAAATTGCCAAGGCGGAAGATCGTCCTTACTGCCAAGACACGGGCATGACAATCGTTTTCCTCGAAGTCGGACAAGACTTGCACATTGTCGGCGGCGATTTGGAAGAAGCTGTCAACGCGGGCATTGCTAAAGGCTACACCGAAGGCTATCTGCGCAAATCCGTCGTCGGCGAGCCGCTGTTCAATCGCGTCAACACCAAGAACAACACGCCTGGCGTCATCTACACCAAAATTGTTTCTGGCGACAAGTTGAGCATCACCGTTGCGCCGAAAGGTTTTGGTTCCGAAAACAAATCGGGAATCAAAATGCTCGTGCCCGCTGATGGCGTTCGCGGTGTCAAAAAAGCTGTCATGGAAATTATCCTGCACGCGAGCATGAATCCTTGTCCGCCGATGGTCGTTGGTGTCGGTATCGGTGGCACAATGGACAGAGCGGCACTTTTGTCGAAAAAAGCGTTGACGCGTTCAATCGACGAACGTAATCCAATGCCCGAATACGCTAAGCTTGAGCAGGAGCTGTTAGACATGATTAACGCCACGGGTATTGGTCCGCAACTCGGCGGCACAACATCAGCACTTGCCGTCAACATCGAATGGGCACCGACGCACATTGCAGGCTTGCCCGTCGCCGTCACGATTTGTTGTCATGCAATGCGTCATTCTCACCGCGTACTGTAATTTTTTTGCAAAGGAGAGATTACCAGATGGCTGAAAGCATCAGAATCACCACGCCGTTTACTGAGGAAATGTCGCGCAAACTCAAAGCGGGCGACAGCGTTCTCATCACCGGCACGATTATCAGCGCACGCGACGCCGCTCACAAAGTCATGACGGAAGCTCTTGCTCGCGGCGAAAAATTGCCCGTCGACTGGACTAATCAAATTGTTTATTATCTCGGTCCCACGCCCGCAAAGCCTGGTGATCCGATTGGTTCGTGCGGTCCGACGACTTCTGGTCGCATGGACGCTTATACTCCTACAATGCTTGATCAAGGTATCAAAGGCATGGTCGGCAAAGGTTCGCGCACAAAAGAAGTTGTCGAGGCAATGAAGAAGAACGGCGCAACTTATTTTGCTGCGGTCGGCGGAGCAGCTGCTCTCATCGCAAAATCCGTCAAAAGTTATACCGTGCTGGCTTATCCCGAACTTGGTCCCGAAGCTGTTGCCGCGCTTGAAGTCGTCGACTTCCCCGCGATTGTCGTCATCGACTGCGAAGGCAACAACTTCTACGAAATCGGTCAGAAAGATTATCGCCACTTCGACATCAATCAAATTTAGGTGAATAGGTTATTAGGTTATTAGGTTAATAGTGGACTCTTCTTCTAATAACCTAATTCCCTAGTAACCTAATAACCTACAAAACAAGGAGGTCACAATGTTTCATACAACTTTTTATCTGCGGCGACTGCACTCCCTTTGCGGCTTGCTCGTCTTGGGCATGGTGCTGTTTGAACACATTTTCACGAACTCAATGGCAATTTTAGGACCGCAGGGACTCAACACCGCGCTCGAAATGATGGAGCTTATTCCCAAACCGATTTTCATGGGGCTCGAACTCGGCGGCATCGCGGTTCCGCTTTTGTTCCACGGAATTTATGGCATTTACATCGCACTGCAGGCAAAGAACAATCCTTGCGAGTACGGCTACCTCCGCAACAAAAATTTCGCCCTGCAACGTTGGACGGCGTGGTTCTTGGTCGTCTTTCTGATTTGGCACGTCGGCTATCTGCGCTTCTACGTCAAAGGTATCACCGGCACACCGATTTCCTTTGAACTGTTGCAAAACTTCTTCCAAAATCCCGTGGTCGTCGTGCTTTATATTTTGGGCATGTGGGCGGCAATTTTCCACTTCTGCAACGGCATTACGACCTTCTGTATGACATGGGGCATCACCAAAGGACCGCGTGCGCAAAACGCAATCAGCATCGTCAGCATGTTGCTCTGCGCGGCATTGTGCGCCGTGACTGTCGTCTTCATGGCTAGTTACTTCATGTACTGATTGGGAGATTCGATTATGGCAAAAGATATGAGTAAGAAACAAATTATCATCGTCGGCGGCGGCATTAGCGGCTTGCTTGCCACGATTAAAGTTTGCGAACTCGGCGGCGAAGTTCTGCTGTTCAGCTACTGCCCCGTCAAACGTTCGCATTCACTCTGCGCACAGGGCGGCATGAACGCCTGCATGGACACCAAAGGCGAACACGACAGCGTTTACGAGCATTTCGACGACACGGTTTACGGCGGCGACTTTCTCGCTGACCAAATTGCTGTTAAAGGTATGGTCGAGGCTGCTCCGAAACTTATCAAAATGCTTGACAGAATGGGCGTCCCCTTCACGCGTACACCTGAAGGCACTCTCGACTTGCGCAATTTCGGCGGTCAGAAAAATAAACGTACTTGCTTTGCGGGCTCTACGACCGGTCAACAAATTCTCTACGCGCTTGATGAACAGGTTCGTCGTTGGGAAGTCAAAGGCTCCGTCAAAAAATACGAGTTCTGGGAATTCGTCAAGATTATCAAAAATCGCGAAGGCATTTGCCGCGGTATCGTCGCACAATCGATGAACACCATGGAGATTAAATCTTTCCGCGCAGATACTGTCATTCTTGCGACTGGCGGTCCCGGTCAAGTGTTCGGTCGTTGCACGGCGTCGACAATTTGCAACGGCTCGGCGGTCAGTGCAGTCTATCAGCAGGGCGCAGAAATTGCTAATCCCGAATTCATTCAAATTCACCCGACGGCAATTCCTGGCTCCGATAAAAATCGTCTTATGTCCGAAGCTTGTCGCGGCGAAGGCGGTCGCGTTTGGGTCTACAAAGACGGCAAACCTTGGTACTTCCTTGAGGAAATGTATCCTGCTTACGGCAATCTCGTTCCGCGTGACGTTGCAAGCCGCGCGATTTACAAAGTCTGCGTGCACATGGGTCTCGGTATCAACGGCGAAAACCGCGTTTATCTCGACTTGTCGCACATTGACGGCGATTATCTCCTGCGCAAACTCGGCGGTATTTTGGAGATGTACAGCGAATTCGTCGGACAAGATCCGCGCAAAGTTCCCATGGAAATTTTCCCCAGCGTCCATTACTCGATGGGCGGAATTTGGGTTGACAGACAGCATTTCACGAACATTCCTGGCTTGATGGCGTCGGGCGAATGCGATTACCAATATCACGGCGCAAATCGTCTTGGCGCAAACTCACTGCTTAGCGCGGCGTATTCCGGCACTGTCAGCGGTCCTGAAGCTATGAAATGGGCTCGCACGGGCAACAAAGGTTCCGAACTCACTGACGACGAACTCGAAGCCGCAAGAAAAGAAGTTCAGAACGAGTACGATAAAATCTTGCAGATGAACGGCTCTGAGAATGCTCACAGGCTCCACCACGAAATGGGCGACCTCATGTACAAATACGTTGCGATTGAGCGCGACAATAACGGTCTCGACGCCTGCTTGGTTGAGCTCAAAAAAATTCTCAAACGTTGGGACGACATCGGCATCACCGACCGCGGCAACGTCGCCAATCAAGAGGCAATGTTCGTTCGCCAGCTCCGCAACATGATTCTTTACGCAATGGCAATCACGAAAGGTGCACGTATGCGCGACGAATCTCGCGGTGCTCACGCTAAAATTGTTCTCGAAAACGGCAAGCAGAAACACGATAAAGACGGCGAACTCGTTTTCATGGGACGCGACGACAAGAACTTCATGTTCACCACGATTGTCAACTACGACACCAAAACCGAGGAACCGATTGTCACTTACCGCGAATTCGATCACTCGCTGATTAAGCCGCGCGCCCGCAACTACGCCGTCGCGAAGAAAGAGTAAAGGAGATTTAACATGGCTGAAAAAGTCAGATTCATAATTGAGCGGCAGGACGGTCCGAACGAAAAGCCGTACACGCAGGAATTCGACGTGGAATATCGCCCTGGCTTGAACGTCGTCGCCTCGCTCATGGAGATTCAAAAAAATCCCGTCACTGTCGACGGCAAAAAAGTTCCGCCCGTCGTGTGGGAATGCAACTGCTTGGAAAAAGTCTGCGGCGCGTGCATGATGGTCATCAACGGCAAAGCTCAGCAAGCGTGCTGTGCGCTTATCGACAACCTCAAGCAACCGATTAAACTGCAACCTGCGCGGACGTTCCCTGTTATCCGCGATCTGCTGATTGACCGTTCACGCATGTTCGAGGCTCTCAAACGAATTCAAGGTTGGGTTGAGCTTGACGGCTCGTGGGACAATCGCGACGCACCGATTCAAAATCCATACACTGCCGCGACTGCCTACGAAATTTCTCACTGCATGACGTGCGGCTGTTGCTTGGAAGCTTGCCCGAACGTCGGACCGCAATCGGACTTCATTGGTCCCGCGCCGACTGTTCAAGCTTACCTGTTCAATCTGCACCCGCTCGGCAAATTCGACGCTCCGAAACGTTTGAATGTCCTCATGGAGAAGGGCGGCATCACCAGTTGCGGCAATTCTCAAAACTGCGTCGAAGTCTGTCCGAAGTCAATCAAGCTCACGACGTACCTTGCGCAACTCAATCGCGACGTGAACATTCAAGCTTTGAAAAATATCTTCAACAACTGAATTCGGCTCAACGCAAAAAAATTTCCCGACAAAATTTCTGTCGGGATTTTTTGTTCAAAAATTTGTAGCAAATATAAATGCCGTTACACCGTCAGCAGCAGTTTCGTCAACGTCGACTTGCAATAAACAACGCCAATCATCTTCAGGATACATAAGTTCTTCTAAAAAAGTGGATGCTTCATTAGCCTCCAGCATATTAAGAAAGTCCACTCCTCCGATAAACACGAGCAAGGCTTTTTTGGCTTTTCCAATATCCTCGATAAACAACGGCGACTTCAACGCTTTTTTCACGGCTTGAATTGAATTATTTTCAGCGTCAAGACTTGTGCCGAACCCGATACACGCCCTGCCGAAATTTCCTATCGTTCTTGGAAGCTCAGCAAAATCCATGCCGATCATATTACCGCAATTTTTCTTAAGCGAAGCTATACTTGTCGTCATGTTCACGACTCGATATATCGCTTCGTCATTCGTCAAACCAATCGCGTCGATTTTATCTTTAGGCAAGACTACCCACGTGCCAAAGTTGTCGGGAATATCGGCAAGTCGAACGTCGTCAGCGGTCGGGCACAAAATCAGAAAAGTTACCAACGGCAATTTGAATTCATCGTACGAAGGAGCTGACGATAAGTTTTTTGAGCTCTCAACAATTTTGGCGACCTTCTTGGCAAGTTCCAAATCCTCAACGTCCATAATCACAAACAGCCAGCTTGTTCCGTTAACAAAATGTGAAATTGTTGCTAATAAGGCAAATGGGTTTTGCGAGTTGGCGTCTTTGTCGGAGATAATCAAGCGGTCAGGGAAAATATCGTCGGCGACCTTGCCAAAATAGTCCAACGCACTTGCTCCCGTCTCGCCTATTCCCACAATCTTTATCCCCGAAAAAAATTTGTCGCGGAATTCATCTTCACCATTACAAAAATCAAAATTTGTCGCAAGCATAAACGCCGTCACACCGTCACAGTAAGTTTCATCAATAAGTACTTGCAATAAAAGACGCCAATCATATTCAGGATACATAAGTTCTTCTAAAAAAGCGGCTGCTTCAATCACCTTCATCATATCAACAGATTCACGACTCTTCACGACAAATACGAGCAAACCTTTTTTGGCGTATCGAATATTCTCAATAAACAACGGCGACTGCAACGCATTTTTCACGGCTTGAATTGAATTATTTTCAGCGTCAAGACTTGTTCCGAAGCCGATATACGCTCTGCCGAAATTTCCTATTGTCTCCATAACATCGATAATATCCATGCCGGCAACATAGTTTCTTTCACGACGACTCAGTGAGTCAATCCTGTCTACATCTGCGGGTGAGTGAATTTCGCTCATATTTACAGTCATAACCAGACTTACATTCACGCTTATAATCCGATATATCAGCTCGTTGCTCGTCAAGCCAATCGCGGCGATTTTATTTTCCGGCAAAATTATCCACGTGCAGAAGTTGTCGGGAATATCGGCAAGTCGAACGTCATCAGCGGTCGTACACAAAATCAAAAACGTTGTTATCGGAAATTGGTAACCTAATAGATTCTTTGGAGGCTTTGATTTCTCAATAATATTGGCGACCTTCTTAGCAAGTTCCAAATCCTTAACGTCCATAATCACGAACAACCAATCGCAATGGTCAACAAAAGCTTGCAAGCCGGCAACATCGTTTTCGTCGGAAACAATAAATCGTTCGGGAAAAATATCGTGACCAACGTCGCTGAAATAGTTTAAAACACTCGTTCCGCTTGAGCCTATTCCAATAATTTTTATCGAAATAAAATCACTCAACGCAATCACCCCAGTTTAGCGCATACCATGGCGGGCAAGAAAATTTACAAAAGTTTCGGCATCGACGAGGATAATCCCGTCATATTTTTCAAGCGTCCCAGTCAAGTCAACGACAATGTGAATGTCTCCGTTCGGCGGCAGATCGGGGCTACTGTTCACGTGTACGAAAATTTTCTGCGGCTCATCGGCGAGCTTGTAAAGGTCGTGCATGGGTTCGTGTTCTGAAAACAGCTCAAAAACCAAATCCGTTTCGTCGTCGATCAAGCGGTAGCCGTTCTTGGTGAACAGTTCCGAAATTATTTTTTTGAGCGCGTCGGGCGAAAACGTTTGCAATGTCTCGAAAATATTTTTGAGAACTTCTTTGCGGGACGTATCGTCGGGCGGCAGGTTGCAGAAAATTTTCAGTAGCTCGTTGAAATAATTTTCTTGGATTGCCGATATTTTTTGGAGCGGCGAATTAAAATTTGTCGTCTGTTGCGGCGAGCTTTTAAAGGTCGTGCATGAGTTGTTCGTGTTCATGAGCGAAGTTGACAGAATTACGCCCAAATTTTTTGCGGCGTCGCAGTCTAATTGGTCGAACGGCATGCCCAACGCTTGCATTGATTCGTAGAAAAGTTTTTCGGGCTTGATTTGATAAAGCGACCCCATAACGCGCAACTTTCTGCCAAAAGTCGGGTTTACATCATCGCGGCGGAAGGAAAAAATTTTGTCTACTTTGAAGCAGTGCCTAGCGTCTTGACGACCGGCGGCATTCAAGGGCTTTGGATTTGCTTCGTAGAAATAATCGCTACAGATACGTACTGCAGTTACGATTCCGCGCTCCGGAACGTTCTTGTGTAAAATCCAATCGCCACGTTGCAGAGTTAATAGCCGTTTGCCGCGCTGAAATGCCTCCTGTTCATCTGCCGTCATCAGATACGTAGGCACATGCGCCAGCCGAGTAAGGTTACAATCATCGAACCAGCTGTAACAGAATCTAGACACGTGATCTTTGAGCGACTCTATAACAAAGTTCTTTGCGTCTTGGTCAGGCTCACCATATGCGAAGATTTTCATTGTTGCATTCTCCTTTCAAGTATCTATAACTAACTATGTGATTGCGCAGATTATATCAACTACAGAAACTATCTGCAAGTACTTTAGCAAAAAAATTATCGGGACACTGCAAAGTTCTGCTGTGCCCCGATTTTTTGTTGAAATGATTTTAAATATCTGCCTCGACGTTGTGGCTGTCGAAGACGCTCAAAATTTCCCTGAGCTTGGTTTTTGCGGGATTATAATCGATAGTCGTTTCGCCGTCGTGCGCGTGAATGTGGACGTACAGCACGCCCGCCAATCCGAGCAATTTTTTTTCGACGGCAGACGCGCTCTCGTCAGTGTAACCTTTCGCCGTGAATTGCAGTCGAGTATTGCCGCCACTCGCGCCGCAACCGCATTCTTTGCACATTTCAAACACCTCGCTGAAAATTTTCGGCTTGTCAAAGTTTCGTTCGTTGTATAAAATATCCGTCAAGCCGCGCAGATTCAATCAATGGCGAATTATACCGCGCGACTGATTCTTTTACAAGCCCCGTTGCGGGATAGCAAGGTGATCACTGTGGCGAAGCTGATTTTGGTGTTTATCGGCGGCGGACTCGGCGCAATGACGCGCTTTTTTTTGACGACGACACTTGCGGGTAAACTCGGCAATTTCCCATTGGGAACGCTCGTTGCGAATTTGTCGGGCAGTCTGCTAATGGGATTGCTCGTCGGATTGTTGGCGGGTCGTGCAAGCTTGGAGTCTGTGCGATTGTTCGTTGCAGTGGGATTTTTGGGCGGCTTTACGACGTTTTCTTCATTTTCCGCCGAAACGATTGCTTTGATTCAAAACGGACAAATTTTTTCCGCAACGGCGAACGTTGTGGTCAGCGTGACGGCGGGATTGCTCGCCTGCGCGATTGGTTTGAAGATTGGAGGCAATTAACATGGCAAAAGCATTAATCGTAATCGACATGCAAAACGATTTCGTGACGGGACCGCTCGGCACGCAGGAAGCTCGCGACATGCTCCCGCGCCTAGTGAAAAAGTTGGAAGACATCGTCGAGGAAGGTGCCGTCGATTTGATTTTCACGCAGGACACGCACGTCGACAACTACCTTGATACGCAGGAAGGCAGAAATTTGCCGATACCGCACTGCATCAAGAAGACGGACGGTTGGCTGATTGTCCCCGAACTGCAAAAATTCACGGCGCGTGCTAAAGCTGTCATCGAGAAAAAAGCGTTCGGTTCAACACGGCTGCCGTCGCTCATCAAGCCTTACGAAGTCGTTGAGTTCGCGGGCGTCTGCACAGATATTTGCGTCATCTCCAATGCGTTGCTGATTAAAGCGTTTTACCCCGAACAGCGCGTGCAAATCGACGCGGCTTGTTGTGCCGGCACCAATCCCGAAGCTCACCGCAAAGCACTTGATGTCATGCGCAACTGTCAATGCAAAATCATCAACGAATAAATTTCATCTACACTGCAAAAAAAATCCCCTGTGATAAAAATCGCGGGGGATTTTTTTTCAGTAGCCGAGACCTGTCAGCCACGCGTCTACATCTTTTTTGACGGCGGCGGGTTCCTCTTGACAACGTTTGCCTTTCAAGCCGAGACCTTCGCGAATCGTCGCGCCCGTCGCGTGATTCGGTATGGCAGTTTCTTTGCCGGTCATGTAATCGCCCGCCGACGTGCAGAACGGAATAATCGTCTTGCCGCTGAAGTCGCCGCTTTCAAGGAACGTGTAGACGATCATCGGCAAATCAGACCACCAAATCGGGTAGCCCAGAAAAATTGTGTCGTATTGCGCAAGATTCTCGATATTGTTTGCGAGTTCGGGGCGCACGTTCGATTCAAGTTCCTGCTTGGCAATCTCCGTGCAAAGCTCGTATTCGTCGGGATAAGGCGTTTCGGGCTTAATCTCGAATATGTCCGCACCGACTTTCTGCGCAATGAATTCGGCGACGATAGCGGTATTGCCCTTGGTGATTCTGCCGACGTTGTATTCTTCACCCGTGCGCGAGAAGTACACGACCAGAATGTTCGGCGGAACGGGTGTTTTGTCGGCGGATTCAACTTTTTCGGGTTCGGCAGGCGGTTTATTTTGAGTATCACTGCCGCAACCGCTCACCGTCAAAATCATCAGCAGGAGCAGAAAAATTTTCTTCATGTCAATCAACTCCAATCAGTTTGTACTTCGGATTGCCCGTACCTTTTTCAACCATTGCGCTGTAAAGCTTGATTAAATGCGCGGCGTCGATTTTGTCGGTGAAGTAAACTTTAGCCGCCGAGCCAGCGTGTTTCATACCGGTGACATTCTTTGAGCCGACGACGGGAGCAGCTTTGAGCTTTGGAATTTTTTTAGCCGCCGCGACGGGTTGAGCGTTGAATTGACTGACAGCCGCGCCGACAGCCGTAATGCCCGCCATTTTGAAAAGATTTCTGCGTGTGATGTCCATGGTGATTTCTCCTTTGATTTAAATTTTAAAGTTAATTTGTCGCCACGTTTCAATCGATTAATCCGAGCCGATTGAGATTTTCGGCAACGATTGATTCAGTTTGAACGCGATCATTCTGCGCGACTCTGCCGACGACCGCAAAACCTTTGAGCAGTTTAGCATTCGGGCAAGCAAGCGTGATTCGCTGTTCGGTGCCAGAAAGACCGCTACCGCCGTGCGTGCAGAACGGAATAATTTTTTTGCCGCCGAAGTCGTAGCTTTCAAGGAACGTGTAGACAATCTGCGGCGCGTCACCGTACCAAATCGGATAGCCGATAAAAATCGTCGTGTATTGCTCAAAATTCTCGACGCCACCGACGAACGGCGGACGAGCTTTAGTAGCCTTCTCGCGGCTTGCGATGGTCTTGCACTCTTCGTAGCTTGCGGGATAATTTTTTTCGCCGCGAATTTCAAAGAGCGTGCCGTTGACTTGTTGCGCAATGATTTCGGCGACGATAGCGGTGTTGCCCTTGGTGATTGTGCCAACGTTGTATTCTTCGCCCGTGCGCGAGAAATAGGCAATCAAAAATTTTTCATTCGTCGCTGCGTCGACATGACCGATTGATAGCGCAAGACCTGCCGTGCCAGCGAGCTTTAGAAAATTTCTGCGTGTGATGTCCATGATAACTCCTCCAAAAATTTCTTTGCGTTGATTATAAATTTCAGAGCCGACTCCATGCAAATTTTTTTTAGAGTGTTTCGACTGACATTTTCCGCCGCAAGCTTGTCTACCCGCCTCAAAAAGCAACTTTACTTTGCCGCAACTTTGTGTATAATTTCAAGCAGTTCATTTAAAGGAGACAAGTTTCCTCCATGGATACTGAAAATACAAAACTGAAACCGTACTTGTCGCCGCTAAACGTGTGGGCATTGTCGTTCGGCTGTGCGGTAGGCTGGGGTGCATTCGTCATGCCTGGCACAACATTCTTGCCGATAGCGGGACCACTCGGCACGGCACTCGGCATGCTTATCGGCGGCGTCATAATGCTCATCATCGGCTACAATTACCACTTCATGATAAATCGATACCCTGAAGCCGGCGGCACTTATTCCTACGCGAAAAGAGTTCTCGGCTACGACCACGGCTTTCTAAGTTCGTGGTTTTTGATTCTGGTTTATATCGCAATCACTTGGGCGAACGCGACTGCCTTGCCGATAATTTTCCGCAAATTCGCGGGTGACATGTTCCAATTCGGCTTTCACTACACAATCGCGGGCTTCGACATCTGGTTTGGCGAGGCATTGTTGAGTTTGAGCGCACTTTGGATTTGCGGAGTAATCTGCATGCACGGCGGGAAATTGGCGGCTCGTGTTCAAACTGTTGCGGCGATAACTCTGTTCGGCGGCGTGCTTATCAGTATCGGCGCGATTTTCGCTCACGGAATAAATCCTTTTGATATTTCGCCCGCTTATCCGTCCGAAAATACGAGTTCGTTTGCGGCAGTCTTCGGAATCGTCGTGTTAGCACCGTGGGCTTTCGTCGGCTTTGAATCAATTTCGCAGTCGGCTGAAGGCTTTACTTTCTCCGTGAAAAAATCGTTCGCGATTATGTTCTGCGCAGTCGTTGCGGCGGCGTTGGCTTATACAATTCTGACGATCCTTGCCATAGCCGCTTTACCGCCAAATTGTTCAAACTGGACTGAATACATAAGCAACCTTGATAATTTCAGCGGCTATGAAGCTATGCCGGTCATTTACACGATACATCATATTTTGGGCGACACGGGCTTGATAATTTTGGAATTGGCTGTAATGGGCGGCGTCATCACGGGACTTGTCGGCAACTACATTGCGGCGAGCAGATTGATTTACGCCATGGCAAAAGATAATCTGTTGCCCGAATGGTTCTGCAAGCTCAACGAACAACATTCGCCCATGAACGCCGTATTTTTTATCATGCTACTCAGTTTGCCGATACCGTTTCTCGGACGCACGGCAATCGCTTGGATTATCGACGTGAACACAATCGGCGCGACAATCGACTATTCCTACACGTCAATCATCACGGTAATCACTGCGCGGCAATTAGGCAAAACTCTGCCGAGAATCACAGGAACAATCGGTTGCGTCGTGTCGGTGATTTTCTTCCTCTACTTCATGGTGCCGAACGTCTGGTCAGTCAGCGCGATGTCGACGGAAAGCTATCTGATTTTGATTGTGTGGAGCATTCTCGGATTCGCATTCTTCCGCTACATATTTCAACGTGACGACGACCGCCGCTTCGGCAAATCGACCATTGCGTGGATTGCGTTGTTGTTCCTGATTTTCTTTACGTCAATGCTTTGGGTTCGCGAATCGACCAACGACGCCGCGAAAGTCGTCCTGCACAACTTGAACGAATACTACACCGAAGAACTGAGCGAACACGGCTTGCCGCCCACCGTCAGAGAAAAAGCCGACTCACAATATTACCTTGAACATCAAATGGAATACATTGGCGAATCGCTCACGCAACATAATCTTATGCAAATGGCGTTGGTGACAATCGCGCTGTTTATCATGTTCAACATCTACAACTTGATGACGAAACGCGAACACGATTTGGAGCAAGAAAAATTTCAAGCTGAACGTTCCAACAAAGCGAAATCAACGTTCCTGTCGAATATGAGCCACGACATCAGAACGCCAATGAACGCCATTATCGGATATACAAATCTTATCAAAAAGGAAAAAGCTCTGTCGCCGAGAATACGCGATCACCTTAACAAGATTGAGGCGTCGAACAATCACCTGCTCGCGCTGATTAATGATATTCTCGACATGAGCCGTATCGAAAGCGGCAAAATGGAACTCGACCCGCAAAAGTCCAACATCGTCAAGGCAATCAGCGAAGTTCGCGACCTTTTCGCAACGCAAATGGAGACGAAGGGCTTAGTCTTCAACGTGAACACCAACCACGTCATGAACAAAATCGTCATGTGCGACACGCCGCGTTTGAATCGCGTCCTGCTCAATCTGATAAGCAATGCCTACAAATTCACACCTGCGGGCGGCTCCGTCATCGTCACGCTTGAACAAATCGGCGGCAACGACGAGAAAGGCTCCTACGAACTGCGCGTTAAAGATACGGGCATGGGAATGACGCCCGAATTCGCCAAAAAAGTTTTCTCCGCCTACGAACGCGACCGCAACGTCAGCAAAATTCAAGGCACGGGCTTAGGCATGTCAATCACCAAAAGCATTGTCGACTTGATGGGCGGCACGATTGACGTTGAAACCGAACTCGGCAAAGGCACGGAATTTATCGTTCGCGTCGACCTGCCGATTGTCGATGAGCCCGAAGAAGACAATACCGAGCAAGAGACCGACGTTAAGCGCGAAATTGACTTCAGCAAAATAAAACTGCTGCTTGTCGAGGACAACGAAGTCAACCGCGAAATTGCGTCGCTGATTTTGACGGAATTCGGATTCAAGTTGGATACGGCGGAGAACGGTCAAGTTGCTGTCGACAAAATTTCTCACTCCAAGCCAGGCGATTACGACGCGGTCTTAATGGATGTTCAAATGCCGGTGATGAACGGCTACGAGGCGACGAAGGCAATTCGTTCCCTGCCGGACAGCAAGCTTGCTCAAATTCCGATTATCGCGATGACGGCGAATGCTTTCAGCGAAGACGTTCAAGCCGCAAAAGACGCGGGCATGGACAGCCACATTGCCAAACCGCTCGATGTTGCCAAAATGATTGAAACGCTAACTGAAGTTTTGAAGTAAGGAGATAACATGGACAGATTAAAAGTCATCTTCATGGGCACGCCCGATTTCGCGGTGCCGAGTCTCGCCGCATTGATTGACAAAACCGACGTTCTCTGCGTCGTCACACAGCCCGATAAACCGCGTGGTCGTGGTCACAAACTTCAATCGCCGTCCGTCAAAATTTTCGCCGAAGAAAACGGTTTGCGTGTCATTCAACCGCCAAAAGTCAAAGCCCCCGAAGTCGTTGACGAACTTGCCGCACTCAAGCCCGATTTAATCGTCGTCGTCGCGTTCGGTCAAATCCTTCCGCAAACTCTGCTTGACGTGCCACGCTTCGGTTGTATCAACGTTCACGCATCACTACTGCCTAAATATCGCGGTGCGGCTCCGATTGAGTGGTCGATAATTCGCGGCGAAAAAATCACGGGCGTAACGACAATGCAAATGAACGCGGGACTTGATACGGGCGACATGCTCCTTTCGAGTGAAGTTGCAATCGGTGACGAAATGATTCTGCCTGAACTGCGCGAACGTCTCATGACGGTCGGGGCTGATTTGTTGCTGAAGACGCTGTACCTTCTGCGACGCGGCGAACTTCAACCCGTCAAGCAAAATGACGCGCTGTCAACGTATGCTCCATTGCTCAAAAAAGACACGGGACTTATCGATTGGTCACGACCTGCGCGGGAATTGCACAATCTGATTCGCGGGCTTTACGGTTCGGCACGGGCAGGCAAATTCAAAATTTATCGTTCGCGGCTCGTCGAGGAAAATTTATCGCTTGCGGCGGGCGAAATCAAAATCATCGGGCAAAAATTTTTCGTCGGCACGGGCGACGGCTCATTGGAAATTTTGGAGATTCAAGCTCCGAATTCCAAAAAGCTCAATGCCGCCGACTTCATCAGAGGACGCAAAGTTGGTGAAAATTTTTGGACGAACGAATAATCGCCACCGACGAACAGGCAACCGACGATTGGCAATACAGTTTGCGTCCGCGCAGATTGAACGAATACATCGGGCAGGACAAAGCCAAACAAAATTTATCGGTCTTCGTCAAAGCGGCACTCAATCGGCGCGAAGCTCTCGATCATGTCTTATTGTACGGACCGCCGGGTTTGGGCAAGACGACATTGGCAGCAATCATCGCCAACGAACTCGGCGTAAACTTCCGACCGACATCGGGTCCCGCAATCGAACGCAGCGGAGACCTCGCCGCAATCTTGACCAATCTGCATGAACGCGACGTGCTCTTCATCGACGAGATACACCGCTTGAGCCGACAAGTCGAAGAAATTTTGTATTCGGCAATGGAAGATTTTGCGTTGGACATCATCATCGGCAAAGGACCGAGCGCACGCAGTATCCGCCTTGACATCGCGCCGTTCACGCTGATTGGTGCGACGACAAAAGCCGGAGCGTTGAGCCCGCCGCTACGTGACAGGTTCGGTGTCATCAGTCGGCTTGAGTATTATTCGACGGACGCGCTTATCGAAATCATCACACGAGCCGCGCAGATTCTCAAGATACCGATTGAATCGAACGGTGCCGCCGAAATTGCCAGACGTTCACGGGGGACGCCGCGCATTGCAAATCGTCTGTTAAAACGCGTCAGAGATTTTGCTCAAGTCGAAGGTTCCGCGACAATCACCGACGACATTGCCGACCGCGCGTTGATTGCCTTGGAAGTCGACAGAGCCGGACTTGACCACACAGATCGCCGCATGTTGGACGCCATGATAAAAAAATTTCGCGGAGGTCCCGTTGGTTTGGAGACAATCGCCGCGTCGATAAGTGAGACTCGTGAGACGATTGAAGATATTTACGAGCCGTATCTTCTGCAGTTGGGATTCATTATGCGCACGCCGCGCGGTCGTGTCGTCACTGAGGCGGGCTATCGTCACATGGGAATCGCTTATCCGAAAACCGACAACACGCCGACGCTGTTCGACTTCGATTGAGCCTTGAAAAATTTCTCCGTCAATGCGGCGGGGAATTTTTTTGCAACGTTTAGAAAATCCTTCCGAATTTCGGCAGATTAAACTTTCGTTAAAAATTTTCGGCGGCATTTATCTAACGGAATGCGCCCGAATACAAAGCTATTGACACAAAGGGGAAGTTAGATATAAAATTGCCACGGTTTTAGGCAAAAATGCCTTTGCCGATTGACTTTGCGGCGACTTGATCACTCGTCCGCTCGGTCGAAGGACTCATAATATCGAGTTCGACCGCTCCCATACAATCCCTGCCCGTCAGCGCAGGATTAAATATTTCGACGCCTATAGATTTTGAGCGGCCCGTAAAATAGGAGGTGAAACTTTAAAGCGTGATCAGCCGGTTTCGCTTTCTTTTTTGCGAACGGTCAAAACAGCGTCGTTAAATCCGAAAGCCGTGCAGGTCGTTCGTCGCGGAAGAGCACGGCTTGTAAAAGCACAACGACAGCCTCAAGCTGAAATTGCGCGTCCGACCGCGACACGGTTAAAAATTCTTTTCGGAGGAATAATGTATGGTTACAGACACTTTTTTTGATTTGCAACGTTTTGCCGATGATGCAATCCTATTGACCAGTGTGGGCAGTGAGGAAAACGACGGCAACGAAGACGAAGACACGACAGTCACCACGACTAGCGACACCACCGACGATACCGACGATACCACCGATGACACCGACGATACCAC